>NZ_JBFTSP010000020.1:0-100666 GCF_056400065.1 Cupriavidus sp. 01L415
CGAAATTCGCTTGCGCGAATTCCTCGCTCGCCCAGTCTGTCGTGTCGTCCTCGATTGCCAACCCGCTGCCGCAAAATGAACAGGATGCGCGCAAGTTAACACCGTCTGCCGAGGTTTACAACCGGATTTGTGGGTAATCCTCAGCCCTAAAAGGGGCGGCGGGAAACTTCGGGAAATTTGGGCCAGCCGGAAAAGCCTGATTCCGGGAAGTTCAGGAAATTTCGGGAAGCGTTAAATCAAGTATGGGAGGGCTTAGCTATGACTGGATAAAGCCGCGCAGACAGGACACACACGCGCCTAACCCACGCGCCCATGGCGCATTTTTGATGGAGGAAATGAAATGGCTACAACTATCCAACCCCCGACTTGGAACAGCCCCGCTGATGCAGGTAGCGGCCTCGCGGCGTTGCTGGACAGCGCAGGTAGCGTAAGCAACGTTCTCGTGAAGGTCGACGCCACCAACCTCGCGCACCGTGACAACGACCCGATTTATCGGCTCGCGCGGTACGCCGCTCGTTCCTCGGGGGCCGACTGGTATGACGCCCGCACGGGGCTGCGCTTGCACAACGTCGTCGGCTGGCAGATTGCCGAGTAAAGCCCGTCCAGTACGACAAGAAGTACCCCAAAATTCCACTCTGGAGATAGACACCATGACCCTCTTCAACATCTTCAACAAGGCCACCTTCAGCAAAGACGACGAGCGGGTTATTCGTCAGATTCTTGAAGCCCCCGAAACCGAGCAAATCATCGCCCGCGCCGAGCAAGCGGCCATTGATAACCGCAAGGTGCTGTGCCAGCGCCTGGGTAGCCTCGATGCGCGCCATGACAAGGGCATTGCCGCTGCTGGCGCGACGCTCGAAACAGCAATCCGTGCGCTGGAAGCGGCCGAAGCACGCCTCCTGACGGCACGTGAGAAGGAAACGCAAGCCCGCGCCATGGTGTACGCCGCCGAAGCGTCAAAGGGCGCGGAAGCAAGCGAATTGCACCAAGCGCTGCGCGATACGCGCGACAATCGGCTCGATGATTTTTGGCTGCACCTCGACGACGCCAAGGACAAATTGCGACATCTGACGCGCATTACGACGTTCCCGCTCCATTCGTGGACGGGCGCGAAGTCGGTTCGGTACGAATCCAATGCCGACGAAGTGTCCACGCTTTCGACGGCGCTGAAGGACGCGCAAGCGGAGGTCGAACGCATGACGTTGCTGCCATTGACCCGCGCCGAGATTTCCGAACGCTTGACCGCGCTGACCCACAAGCTGGCACCGATGCTGGACGCGTTCTCGCTGCCGACGCCGCGCCTTGATGAAGACGGCGCGGTGACGTTGAGCCGCGAAAAACTCAAGTTCTCGGACGTCTTGCAGGAAAATCGCGTCCTCGACCCGGGCGACCTGCCAACCCCGCAGCCGCGTACGACGCAAGTGCCGCCCGTCAAGCCGCAACCGATCAAGCGTGCCATCGCGCAAAAGCCCATCGCCGCCAAGCAGCAAGCGGCTCCGGTTGCCAAGAAAGCCGCACCCTATGCCGAGGTAATGATGGAAAGCGGCGTGACGATGATCTACTTCTAGCCACAGGCGAAACTGCTCCTTGGGGCTCCACTCCCTCCTATCCACCACGCGGCGCTCCGGCGCCGCTTTTTTTGAACGGCATATGGCGCAGAACCCGAAGGAGTGGATGCGTCAGATCGTCGATCAGTCGTCAGCGAAGACGTAGTTGACAAAAAAATGATGGAAATAAATGGCACTGGCCCTTGCTGCCAGCCTTTGCTTAAGATCCTTGTTCTTCTTCTTGTCGGTGCCGGCAAAATCGCATATCGCTTTCGCAACAAGGACGTATGGCTTGTTCTCAAGCCCGCACTCTGCCGCCGCCGTGACCACTGCGTGAGCCTCCATGTCGAAGCCGATCAGACCACCATTGATTTTCCGATAAAACTGAGCCTCCTCCTCGGCCGCAATTACCGTGCCACCGGAGCCAAACGATCCATGGTGGACCTGGATGCCGCGTTTGAGCAATTTTTTACAGGCATCGGGAAGAGCAGCGCGGAGTACAGACAACAACGCATTCTGGAAATCTGTGTCACGTGCAGATCCAAGAATGTCGCCGACGTGCGAAAAATGATCTCTGGCATCCTTTTGATAAAACTTCGGCTTGAAGATAAACGACATATCCTCGTCCTCCTCCAGCTTGCCCATGGCTAGATCATAGGTGTGGGACGGTACGAGAATATCGCCTACCTGCTGGGTCTTGCTGTCGATCCCGGCGGCGATGCCAGTCATTACCACATACTTCGGACGATAGCGGAGAATGAGCTTCGTCGCCAGAATACCGGCATTGGCCATGCCCATATCGTCCTGAGTCGCGACAAGCACGGAAGCAGATGTATCGGCCAACCTGCCACGGATGCGGTGAGAATAGTCCGCCGTGCTATACGGCTTCTCATGCGTCTGATCCTCGATCACCGATAGTACTTCTGTAAACTCCGGCTCAAGCATGGCGGTAATGACAAGGATATCGATGGCGGCATTGGACTGCTCGTCAATTGGCGATGATTTGCCGCTTCCCCATGTGACAACCCCAGGCAACTGCTTCACGATATCGGACGTGAGGATCTTCCGCAGGCCGGCCTGCAATTCCTGAAGGACCGAAGTAAGCGTACGCGAATACAGACTCTCGTTGGCGGTCACCCCTGAGATCGTCGCATCGAGTTCTTCCGAAAATAGAAGAACAGCGGAAAAGAGGTCGTCGTCGGTCTTCCATGGCTCTGGCACCCCCAGATCCGAAAAATTCAAGTCCAACTTTGAGCGCAAATCATCAGCCACCGATGCATGGGAAGCTGCGAACGCGCCTCCTTCACCGGTCACGTTGATGGATAGTTCGTCGAGCTTCCGTTTCGCCTGGACAACTAGGCGCAACAGGTCATTCTTTTCCAATGCGAACGGTCCCGACCAGATCTTCCCTGCATCAGTCGAGGCCTTAGAGGTCTGCGACAGCTGCTCGAAGGAGGGGAACTCAACAAGGCTCCTTGACTTCAGTTGACCACCATCAACGAAATGCTCTTGGATCCTCAGCTCCCTCGTCGAATAAAAAATTGAAAAGAGACGCGCGGCAGGACAGATATTGGAATAGCGAGACATCCTGCGCAGAAAATCCGGCGTGTTCCGTTCTGGGAGACGCTGGAATTCGATGATCGCGATCGGTGTTCGCGCATCCCTTGAATCTGCAATGACGAGATCCGCTCTGAGCGATGTCCCAAAACCCATTTCTAGCACGAAGTTGTCGTGCGAATAGCCTTGCTCTGTTATGAGTCGATTGCAGAACAAATCGATAAATTTCGCTTCCGTGACACGGAAATCGACCAGGTCGAGCAGCTTCTGCCTCATGCTTGTCTCTGCGTTCTTTTACATTCAGGAAGCCGGCAGCATACCCTAAGCCGCGCGCAGCGGCACGGCAGATCGCAGGTAGGTTGAAACACCACCTCGACCGACTGCGACTCGTCACAGCCTAGCCGCGAAGCTGGATCGAGATCGAATGCAAACGAGAAAAGTATGAACACCTGAACGCATAGTCATCCTAACCCTCGGATCAGCCGCGATCAGGGTCGGCGCGAGACTGGAAGACGCTTTCCATTGCTACCTACGCTCTATCGCTGTCAACCAATAGCCGCTGGAATCCGACCTGCGAGGCTATGCTAGCTTGATAGCCCACTAGGCGAACAATCACTAGGGAATAGGGCCGCCGATCTTCCGACAACGCGCGCAACCGCGTATTTCTGTCGCCACAAAATTGGATCCAGCATCAGCTGCACATAGCCCGTGCTGCAACCAACATGTTGCCAATGAAACACCGCTCTATTTGCCCCCCCAAAAAAATTCTCTTGCGGGGTACTACCGAGAGAGTTTCGTACAACAGCACGGCTCCACAGAGACACGAAATATAGTTGCCAGAGGTTCAGCTCTCACGCAATCAGCTTCCTACCAACTTGTTGGCAGGAGAGGCGTATTTGGTCAATGCGAAATTCTTGACTAAGGTTTCTTCACAACTACGTGGAGGATGTGTCATGCGATCCTGGAAAGCTGGAAAGCCGGCACACACGCTGGAGGAAATGCAACGGATTGCGAGACTTCGCGGCGGTCAGTGCCTTGCCAAAACATACATCAATGGCAGAACCCGCCTGCCATGGCGCTGCTGTAGAAATCACGAATGGGAAGCAAATGGCGAAAGTGTTCTCGCAGGACATTGGTGCCCCCATTGCGCAGAAGAGCGTAGCCGGAGACGGCGGCGTTTCAGGGGATACCTCAAATGCCAGACTATCGCGCGCGAACGTGGTGGGCGTTGCCTTTCAGCAGCGTACTTGGATAGCGACACGCCATTGGACTGGGAATGCGCAGGGAGGCATCAGTGGTCGACGAAGCCGGCTAATGTGTTCTCCGGACACTGGTGCGTCATTTGTGCGAACGAGAAGAAAAGCCGAGACAACACGAATCTGGCGATCGATGACATGCGGCGGCTGGCTGCCGCGAAAGGTGGTAAATGCAATTCCTTGGACTACCGGAACACATACCACCCTCTTGAATGGGAGTGCGCACTCGGGCATCGGTGGTCAACGGCGCCGGCAAACGTGATTGCAGGGCGATGGTGTCCCATGTGTCGTCATGGCTTGAGCGAGCGGATTTGCAGGGCCGTGTTCGAGCACCTACTTGACGCCCGCTTTCCGAAGGCACGTCCTCCCTGGCTGCTTGGCAAGCGCGGCAAGCCGCTCGAACTCGACGGGTACTGCGAGACGCTGAAACTCGCGTTCGAATATCAGGGAGCACAGCATTTTGCGAAGGTCAAGCAATTCAGGATGGATGGCCGACGGCTTGCCGCACTACGCTCTCGCGATAAGCTGAAGCGCGCCGCTTGCCGCGAACACGGCATCACGTTAATTGAAATTCCGTACACCGTTCCTCACCACGAGATCGAAGCCCACATTCGATCGGAACTGGAGCGTACCGGCGTGACGTGCATTTCTTGGCGTAATCGGCCACCGGTCGATCTACACCAAATCGCTATCGTTACGGATCACCGATTGGCCCAGTGCCAGGCGATGGCGCGCGCGCACGGCGGAACATGCGAAAGCACGCAGTATTTGGGGCAGAACGTCGAACTACTATGGCGCTGTGCACTCGGGCATGAGTGGAAGAAGTCACCACGATTGGTTCACCGTGGCGTCTGGTGTCGGGCTTGCTGGAAGGCCGAACATCTAGCGACGCATCACATCGAAACTCTTGCAAAGATTCGGCAGTGTATGGAGAAAGCGGGGGGACGCGTCGAGTCTGTCGAGTTTGTCGGCCAGAATGAGCCGCTCAGCCTGCTCTGTCGGTGCGGCTGCCGCTGGTCGGCTTCTTGGGCCAGTCTCCGCCACGGTACCGCCTGTCCGCACTGTAGAACCAAGCCTTGCCGTGACAATCGATAACTCGCTCTTTGCAGGCGAAATTGAAGCATCGAATTTTGGCTTATGGGTTTGCAACAATCGTTGAGCCCGATTAAGGCTCGCAGCCTACTGGAACAGTTCAAGGCTAGAATGGCGACAAGGCCTCTCGTCTACGCCGCCTTCTGGGACTGTCTGCAGTAAGTTCAGCAACTACCTGACCGAAGCGACGAACCCAGCTATCAAATGGCGCAACATAATTCTCTTACACATGGACTTCGTAAATCTCGATCGCATGTTCGCGCCGTTAGTTAAGGACAAGGAGGCAACCCTCGAATGGGGAGTTGCGGCCGGGCGCAAGTACGGCGGGTGGCAGAACTGGGATGAACTCCTACAACGTCCACGAGTTGTGCTACTGGCGGAGGCCCTGAGCGGCAAAACCCAAGAGCTACTGTTTCAAACAAAAAAACTCAAGAATCAAAGCAAGCACGCATACTTTGTTCGCATCGAGGAACTTGCAGATAATGGGTTTGAAGCCAGCTTGGATGAGACCGACACTGTCGACTTCCGCGAGTGGAAGCCAACAAGCGAACCGGCATGGTTCTTCCTGGACTCGGTCGATGAAGCTCGACTTAACAAGAAGAATTTTGACTTGGCATTGCGACGATTTTCCAAGGAACTTGGACGTGAAAATCTCGGGCGAGCACATGTGCTAGTTACTTGCCGCGCCAGTGACTGGCATGGCAAAGGGGATAGAGATTTAATTGCAGATCGGCTTCCGCATGTTGTGCTTCCTAGCGCATCGGCAATGCTTGACCCAGATGAAGAGCTGTTGGCGCCGATTTTTAGGCCAACTGAGAACGCGGCTCATCGTGAGTCGCTGCAACGGCCGAAGGAAGTGCCTGCTGAATTGCTCGTTGTCCAACTTGTACCCCTGACCTTCGAGCAAAAGAGATCATTCGCCAACGCAGCGGGAATTTCCAATCCCGACGAGTTTTTGCGTGAGGCTGATCGTTCGGGACTGCTGCGTATGACGGAGCGTCCCGGCGACCTCATTGATCTTGTCGGCTATTGGAAAGAGCACCTCACATTCGGCACCCTTCGAGAAATGACTGAAGAAGGGATCCGTCGTAAATTAACTGAGGAAGACGCATATCGGCCGGACGCGGGTGAAATCACACCCCAGCAAGCTCGCGAAGGCGCGGAGCGGCTAGCAGCAGCGCTTGTTCTGGGAAAGTCCTTCACGCTGCGAGCGATAGGTCAAGAATCGGAGCCTGAACTTTCATATGGCGCAATCGAACCTTTGAAAGTATTGCCGGATTGGACTCCAGCGCAGATTGGGGCTCTGCTTCGGCGCGGGCTCTTCGCCCCGGCTACATACGGCCGAGTGCGCTTTCACCAACGGACTAGTCAAGAGTATCTGACCGCCTCTTGGCTAAAGCGCCTGCTTGGGGAAAACTGCCCTTTGGACGAAGTAACTCGGCTTCTGTTCGTTGAACTATATGGGGTCGAGACCATTCGCCCCGCACTTAGAGCAGTCACTGCTTGGCTTGCTTATAGCCACCCGATCATACTAGACGAAGCTATCCGCCGTGAGCCTGTTTGCCTCATCGCTCACGGCGACCCCCGCTCGCTCCCTATACCGGTACGAGCGCGTCTCTTACAAGCCTATGCAGAACTGGATGCGAAAGGTGAGCTCAACGCTGAAATGATAGACCATCGTGCAGCCTGGATGTTTTCAGACCCAGAGTTAGCCGAAGCAATCCACGACGCATGGAACAGCAATGCTCGCAACGACTTTCGCCTGCAATTGTTACGTTTCATCGAGGAGGGTCCCATACCTGGTTGCATCGATCTCGCGCGACAGGTTTCCTTAGATCAAAGTCAGAACGTCTATTGCCGAACTATTGCGGCTCGCGCGTTGCGCGCCTGCTCTGACGGCGTAGGTCTCGGGTTGTTAGCTCGTGACGTGCGCGCGGCCCCGGATAAGTTAAATGCGCGCTTGGCGCCAGAATTCGGTGCCATCCTTTATCCCAGCCATCTCACAACCGCCGACCTACTCGATCTTATTGCACGATCTCAACCTGCGCGCCGCTTTCAAAGCGAGGGCTTTGGGCCACGTCTCGCAGATCTCTTCAGAGCATCGTCAGACATTGCATCGGCTCGACAGTTTGCCTTTGGGGTAGCAGAACTTTGCTTGGAGCGGTCTCCGGGAGAGGATACGGATTCCAGCTCAGAGGACGAGCACGCGGAACTAGGAAGCGGGCTTGCCGAAGTCGCGCAGCTAGAACTAGCGAGTCGCCGTCATGAGGATGTCGAACCCGGTGTAGTTCGCCTACTCATGGCTATCGAGCGCGTGATGGATCATCACAGTAGCGATGTCCTTATACAGCTTACCGATCGCGTTCGCAGCGATGCAAAGTTGAATCGAGACTTGATGTGGGCGAATGCGAATATTGGGATACGAGGAAGGCCCCGCGATAATCCACCAATCTACTTCTGGCAGATAGGGCCGTTTTACGGCACTCAACTATGGGGCATCGGGGAAAGCGATCTTCAATGGCTTATGGAGGACGCGAGAATGCGACCTCATGAGAGTGAGCGCCGCGTGGCGTTCAGTGCCGTCTACCATGTGCTGCACAATGCTAAGCGACTGCCAGCGGAGCGGTTCCGACTCGAAGATATCGCTGGTGGTAATCCATGCCTGCTTCATGACCTAGCGCACTTTGAAACCCCGCCTCCAACCGATGGCAATGCGAAACGTTTGGAAAAAGCCAAACTAACGCGCAAGCAACAAGAGGAGAGCGACAAGCAGTCATGGCGTGACTTTCGCGAAGAGCTTAAGAAGCATCCCGAGTTTCTTGATTCACCAGCCAATCTTATCAGCTGGCAAGCTGGGCTTTATCGCCTGCATCACCTTACCAAATGGATTCAAGCCAAGACTGGTAATAATTCGCCCGAGAGCTCCAGGTCATGGCGCGTGCTGAGACCTGTTTTTGGCAATAACGTGGCGGAACACTACAAGAACGGCATGTGTTTAGCTTGGCGGCAGATCAAAGCCGAACGCCCCGTCTATCACGGCAACGGAAGCTTCTCCACCAAGTTCACAAGTACGCTGGCACTTCATGGCCTCGCCATCGAAAGCGTGGAAGTGTCCGACTGGGCTAAGAATCTCTCCTCTGAAGAAGTCCGCCTTGCCGTAAAGCATTGCTGCTACGTCGGCGACTGCAGCACGGACTGGTTCCAGCATCTTGTTGGCACCCGCATGAATGATGCTGCCAACGTGATTCAGACATCGGTGGAGTTCGAGTATGCATCCGAAGGAGTGCGTAGCGATCTTCTAGTTGGTAGCGCGAATGGCCCAACGACCTTGCGAAATTTGGTGGCTTCTCGCGTTTTCCGACTACTGAGAAAGAGCGAACCGACCGATGAGACAACATTGGAGAGAGCACTCCATATCTTGGCAGTCAGTCGCAATGAGATGCCTGCAAAAGCCCTACGCCTCCTTGTCGAGACCAGGTTAGACGCGCATCTGAATGCTCTAGATGACAAACGTGCGCTGGTGTACTACGCACTGTACTTGCTTCTAGCGCCGGACGACGCTGCGCATCAGCTTTGCGGGCTTATGGCACGCAACGAGCAAGAGAATGAGACGGCGTGGCAAGGGCGATTACATAAATGGCTGGGACATCTTTTTGGACGTGGATATCGCGACGGGTCTGGCACGTTGACACAACTGTCCGCTTCCTCGCTTTTGGCGCTTCTAAAACTGCTCTACGGTAGCCGCTTACCTCGCCCCGATGAACGCGGCGGCGCAAGAACGCGGACGGTTCGTGATGCTGCCGACGATGCACAGAGCGCAGCACTGAATGCCTTAGTGGCTCGACCGGGAACTGAAGCCTTCCAAGCGCTATTACAGTTGGCAACTGACCCAACCTTCGGCGGCGACCGTCTGCGCATCCTAGAGCTTGCACATGGCAAGGCGGAATCCGATGGAGATTTAGTTGCCTGGAGCGAATCGGACGTACTTGACTTTGAACGAGCAGGAACCGGTCCCGCGAAGACGGGTAGTGACCTACTTCGCGTGGTCACTGCTGTGCTATCGGATATTGCGACCTCGTTTGCTCAGTCCGATGCAAGTAGCAGATCCATACTGGAGCTTGCTCAGGACGAATACCAAGTGCAGACGTGGCTAGCAGAGCGTCTAAATGAACGATCGAGGGGGCGCTTCCACGCCCACCGAGAGCCGAAGGTCGCTAGGGGGAATGAGCCGGATATTGTCGTCTCTTCTACATCGGCAAATGTCGAGGTTGCAATCGAGGTGAAGAACGGCAATAAGGGTTGGACGGTGACTCAACTCGAAAACACGCTTAGCGGCCAACTAGCGCGAGACTACCTGCGTACCCACAAGCGAAGACATGGCATCTTGGTTGTGTCCCTTCACTCGGCGAAAACATGGAGACGGAATGGATTAATCTGGAATTTCAGTAATCTGATGGATCATTTGCAATCAATTGCCGCTGGCGTTATATGCAATGAAACTGGCCCCGTTGAAGTCAGAGCCTTCGCTTTGGATGCGCGCGCTCGAACCGATCAGACACTTAGCATTGCCGCTAGGAAGACTGCAAAGAAAAGCAACGAACGACCACCAAAAACCGTTAGGACGCCGAACAAAGCGCGAAATTTTCCGAGTACAGAGAACCCAACCTAGGCCACCAGATGGGTAGGGGGCGTCCAATCTCTAGGGCCGAGCCCTTGCCGACCGTGTGGGTAGCCATTTTTTTATCGCCGCGAAATTAAGTTAGCGAATACTTACTCATTAACATTGGTGGCACCAATCTGCTGGTGGCAAGAGAAGATAGGCGTCTGGCGTCGAAGTGACACTACTGCGGAGCCCGTAGGGATTCGCATCATCCGTCGGGGCAAGGGCGTGGCACGTTTAATTACCGCCCCCTGGAAGCTTGGCAGAGGACCGCGTGTTTCGGTTGCCGCGTTTGACGACGGCAGAAGCTACGCAGTCGGCTATGACTTGCCGCTCGACGGCGCTTGGAGCGACCTCGCTGCTCAGTTCGAGTTTCTGCTGCCGGGGGACGCATCGGTTGCCACGCTGCAGCTTGCATATGTCATAGGGGCTCCCGTGCCGACATCACGGTCGAGAGGCTTAACTGCCCGTAGTGGCGTAACGGTGGGGCAATATCGAGACGCCCAAGTGACTAAGTCGCATGCGCAGTCCGAGGAAGTTGCTCATCTTGCCTAGCATCGCAAGGTCGGCAGCGATGACACGCACACGGGTCGGCCGACATTCACCGCATTCGACTTACAACGCTCTTACATGAGAGCCAGAAAACAAAAAGGGTTTGCAGGCGCTAACCTGCAAACCCTTGACAGCAGTGGTGGGCCTCCCGTGAGTCGAACACGGCACCAACGGATTATGAGTCCGCTGCTCTAACCAGGCATGAGCTAGAGGCCCTTGGAAGGGCTTAGTTGCCTTCCAGGAAGCTCTTCAGCTTGTCGGAGCGGCTCGGGTGGCGCAGCTTGCGCAGTGCCTTGGCCTCGATCTGGCGAATCCGCTCACGCGTGACGTCGAACTGCTTGCCGACTTCTTCCAGCGTGTGGTCCGTGCTCATTTCGATACCGAAACGCATGCGCAGCACCTTCGCTTCGCGCGGCGTCAGGCTGTCCAGCACGTCCTTCACGACATCGCGCATCGAACCATGCAGCGCAGCTTCCGCCGGCGCCAGCGTGTTCGTGTCCTCGATGAAGTCGCCCAGATGCGAGTCGTCGTCGTCACCGATCGGCGTTTCCATGGAGATCGGTTCCTTCGCGATCTTCATGATCTTGCGGATCTTGTCCTCCGGCATCTCCATCTTCTCGGCCAGCGTTGCCGGATCCGGCTCGTTGCCGGTTTCCTGCAAGATCTGGCGCGAGATCCGGTTCATCTTGTTGATCGTTTCGATCATGTGAACCGGAATACGGATCGTGCGAGCCTGGTCGGCGATCGAACGCGTAATGGCCTGGCGAATCCACCACGTGGCATACGTGGAGAACTTGTAGCCGCGACGGTATTCGAACTTGTCCACCGCCTTCATCAGGCCGATATTGCCTTCCTGGATCAGGTCGAGGAACTGCAGGCCACGGTTCGTGTACTTCTTGGCGATCGAAATCACCAGACGCAGGTTGGCCTCGGTCATCTCGCGCTTGGCTTCGCGGGCGCGCTTCTCGCCTTCGGACATCTTGCGATTGACGTCCTTCAGCTCCTTCAGCGGCAGCACCACGCGGGCCTGCAGGTCGATCAGCTTCTGCTGCAGTTCGTGCACGGCCGGCACGTTACGCTCGACGATCGTGCTGTAGCCCTTGTTGTCGGCCACGATGGTCTGGATCCAGTCCAGGTTCGTCTCGTTGCCGGGGAAACGGGCCACGAAGTCGGAACGCGGCATGCCGCACTTGTCGACCACGATGTTCAGGATGGCGCGTTCCAGCTTGCGGACTTCGTCCACCTGGCCACGCAGCGTGTCGCACAGGCGCTCGACATTGCGCGCGGTGAAGCGGATGCCCATCAGCTCGGCCTGGATGGCTTCCTGCGCCTTCACGTACGGCTTGGACTTGTAGCCTTCCTTCTCGAATGCACGACGCATCTTGTCGAACTGCTCGGCGATCACGCGGAATTTCTCCAGCGCGGACTGCTTCAGCTCTTCCAGTTGGCGTGCGGATGCCGCAGCGCCAGCGCCGGCTTCGTCTTCGTCTTCGTCTTCCTCGTCGCCTTCCTCGTCGGATTCGATGTCTTCATCGTCAGCCGCAGCAGCCGGGGCGGCCGCGGACTCTACAACCTCCGAGGCGTTCGGGTCGATCAGGCCGTCGACGAATTCGTCGATCTTGATCTCGTCATTGGCCACGCGCTCGGCGTGGGCCAGGATCTCGGAGATCGTGACCGGGCACGCGGAAATGGCCATGACCATGTCCTTCAGGCCGGCTTCGATCCGCTTGGCAATCTCGATTTCGCCTTCGCGCGTGAGCAGTTCCACGGTACCCATTTCACGCATGTACATGCGGACCGGGTCAGTGGTACGGCCAAATTCGGAATCCACCGTGGACAGGGCGGCTTCCGCCTCTTCCTCGGCCTCTTCCTCGCTGGTGGCGGACGGCGCGTTGTCGTTGAGCAGCAGCGTCTCGGCGTCCGGAGCTTGCTCGTAGACGGCGATGCCGATGTCGTTCAGCGTGGCGACCAGCGTGTCGATCGTCTCCGAATCGACCATGTCGTCCGGCAGGTGATCGTTGATTTCCGCGTAGGTCAGGTAACCGCGCGACTTGCCCAGCTTGATCAGCGCCTTGAGCTTCTGGCGGCGGACCTCGAGTTCCTCCTCGGTGCCCTGCTGGGTCGAGGCGAACTCCTTGAGCAGGGCCTTTTCCTTGGCCTTGCGGTCCTTGGCTTTCTGCTTTTCGGTCTTGGGCGCCGCAGCAGGGGTGGCCGCGGGAGCATCGTTTTCGTAAAACTCTTCAGTCACGTCTTCAGTAGTGCTGTCGTCTTGCTGCATCTCGGCCTTGGGCTTGCGGCCACGCTTCTTGGGCTCCGGCTTGACGGCCGGGGCAGCGGGACGCTCGGATGCAACGGGTGCGGGAGTCGCGGCACGGGCCTTGGGCGCCGCGGCGGCGGCGCCTGCCTTGGCGCCTCCATTCCGGGTGCCGGCCGTCGTTGCCGCACGCTTGCTCTCGACTTCGGTATTCTGCTGTTTCGCCACGGTGATACTCTTGCCTTTCACGGGTGCAGAAGCGGCAATCTTGCCGCTCGTATTGGCGCTCTCGCCGCTCTCGCGTGCCGAAGTCGAGGGCTTGGTAATTTTGGATGTGCGATTCCTGGCGGAAGTGGTCTCGGCGGATGCTGATGCACCGCGCACGGACTTTGCTGGCGCAGACCGGGCTTGTGTCGTCCTGACTGACGCGGTCGATGTCTTCGCCGCCGTTGTTTTCACGGACGCCTTGCCGCTCCCTGATTGGGGAGCTTTGGAGGGCGCCTTCTCGGCTACCCTTTCGGTTGCTTTGGCCTTTGCCATTGGCACGCTCACTTTCGCCAGAACTGGAGAGAAAGATTTCGCAATCCAAACCGGGCATTGTAGCACGTCACCAACGCCCAGCTTCCTGTCAGGTGAGGTTTTCACCTGAAAAATCAAGGCTTAAGCTCGACACGCCCTAATCTGGAGCGTGTCTTGCGCCACGTGCAGGCCGCTCAAGCCGTATATCTGTTCACCCTTCATCCGCCGAACCGGGGCGCCAACCGAGCTGGCGCCGGCGCTGGACTTCCGCGACCAGCCAGCGCATGCGCGCCTTGCCAGCCTCATCGGCGATACCAGCCACAACGGCCGCCTGCAGGGTTTCCAGCTCGCGCTGCAGCGGATCTGCCAGTAACTTGTGGATGGCGCCGTCAAATTCCAGCGTTGCCGGCTCCTCTTCGATGTCTTCCTTCAACACCGCGGTTCGGGCGCCGGCATAAACCTCGGCATAGGGCGATTGCGCCAGCTGCTCGCTAAATGCCGCAAAGTTCACTTCGCCCTGTATACCATCACAAGCCTCCACCAGATGCGCCAGCACTTCGGTTTCGGGCCGCTCGGCGTCCAGCAGCAGCGCGCGAGCGTCGGGCTCGAGCCGGCTTGCCAGGGCCGGGTAGCACATCAGCAACTGGATCACGCGCTGCTCCAGGCCCGTCGGCGCCTGGCGGCGGGCACGGGGCCGTGGCTGGGCAAAGCGGCCGACACGCGACGAATCGCTGCCCAGCCCGCAGACCACCTCTATTTCGGCAGGCGTCGTTCCCGTAGCATCGGCAAGTTCCCGCACAATCTGTAGCCGCAACCCACCGGCGGGCATGGCCTGCAACAGCGGCTTGGCTTCGTATTGGGCGCGGGCGCGGCCCTCCGGCTGGCGCAGGTCCTGATCCTCCGTCACCACCTGCAGCAGGAATCGCGACAGCGGCATGGCCGTCTGGACCTGCCGCGCAAAGGCGTCCGTGCCCTCTTCCCGCACGTAGCTGTCCGGATCGTGTTCGGCCGGCAGGAACAGGAAACGGATGGTCTTGTTGTCGGCGATATGAGGCAGGCAAGCCTCCAGCGCCCTGCGCGCGGCACGACGGCCGGCGGCGTCACCGTCGAACGAGAACACCACGGCATCGGTCTGGCGCATCAGCTTCTGGACGTGCACAGCCGTACAGGCGGTGCCCAGCGTAGCCACCGCGTTGGCAAAGCCGAGCTGGGCCAGCGCCACCACATCCATGTAGCCTTCCACCACCAACACGTAGCCATTCTCGCGAATCGCGTGGCGAGCCTCGAACAAGCCGTAGAGCTCCGTTCCCTTGCTGAAGAGCGGTGTTTCAGGCGAATTCAGGTATTTTGGCTCCCCCTGGCCCATCACGCGGCCGCCGAAGCCGATCACATTCCCCTTGGTATTGCGGATCGGGAACATGATGCGATCGCGGAAGCGGTCATAGCGCCGCGGCTTGCCATCGGCATCGCGCTTGTCCGCGGATTCGATCAACAGCCCGCCTTCCACAAGCGGCGCGGCAATGGCGTCATCACGGTAGCTGCCGAACACGGCCTCCAGCCCCTGCCAGTCATCCGGCGCGTAGCCCAGGCCGAAATGAGCGGCGATCTCACCAGTCAGACCGCGGCCCTTCAGATACTGGATGGCCTGTGGCGCGCCGCGCAGTTGCTTGCGATAGAAATCAGTGGCGCGCGTCATGGCATCTGACAACGCGACGGATTTTGCCTGCTGCTCGGCGCGCTGTGCCGGTGGCAGCCGGTCGCGCTCCTCAGGCACCGACAGGCCGACGGACTGCGCCAGTTCTCGGACCGCATCCGGGTATGACTGCCCGGAATACTCCATCAGGAAACCGATGGCCGACCCATGGGCGCCGCAGCCAAAGCAGTGATAGAACTGCTTGGTGGGCGAAACCGTGAATGACGGCGATTTCTCGTTATGGAAGGGGCACAGCCCCATGAAGTTGGCGCCGCCCTTCTTCAGCTGCACATACTTGCCCACCACGTCGACAATGTCGACACGGTTGAGCAGGTCCTGAATAAAGGATTGCGGAATCACCCGACTGACCGTCCTGATGGCAAGGCCTGCCGGGCTCGCCGGCGGCCGCTTTTCTGGAATGCGTGACCGGAACGACGCCCGGTGGCTATCGAATCATTGTAGTGCAGATGCAACGCGTCGCCGGACATTGCTGACAATGACCGCCAAATCCCGTCAACCTGGCGGCAATTCCACGCATCGCACATGCTAACCGTGCTTACTTCTGACCTAAAGGTCTTTTTACGACACCGGTCTGACCAGCGGCATTCTACTTGGAGGTCAGGGCTGCTTTGACTAGGGCCGAGACCGCTGTCATGTCAGCACGACCGGCCAGGCGGGGCTTTACGATACCCATCACCTTGCCCATGTCCTGGGGACCGGTGGCGCCGGATTCGGTGACTGCCTTCTGGACTTCGGCGGCAACCTCGGCATCCGACAACTGGGCCGGCATATAGGCTGTCAACACCTCGACCTCGGCCTTTTCCTTGTCAGCCAGGTCGTTGCGGCCGGCCTGCTCGAACTGCGAGATCGAATCCTTGCGCTGCTTGATCATCTTGTCGATCACAACCGTCACGGCGCTGTCATCCAGTTCCACGCGCTCGTCGACCTCGCGTTGCTTGATGGCGGCCAGCAACAAGCGGATGGTGCCGAGGCGGTCGGCTTCACGGGCGCGCATGGCGGCCTTCATGTCGTCGTTGATGCGGGCTTTCAGGGACATGGCAGTTTTCCGAAAATTTGGGGTTACGCGCCGAACCGGCGTGCGGCCGCGACAAGTCAGACCATAACGCAAAAACCCGCCGGAGCCGTGCCCGCAGCGGGTTTCAAGCTGACTCGGGGTGCGGTCAGTACAGCTTCTTCGGCAGCATCTGGCTGCGAAGGTGCTTGTAGTGGCGTTTGACGGCGGCGTCGCGCTTGCGCTTGCGCTCCGCAGTCGGCTTCTCGTAAAACTCTCGCGCTCGCAGCTCGGTGATCAGCCCATTCTTCTCGATGGTGCGCTTGAAACGTCGCATGGCGACTTCAAACGGTTCATTGTCTTTGAGGCGAATCGTAGTCATTTGGCCAAAAAGGAAGAAGAGGATGCCGGCGCCCTGCCAGCGTTTACGAGAGGTGCCGATTGTAGCGCAAGGCCTGTGACGCTGCACGCGCACGACCGGCGCTCCGGACCGCCGCGTGCTGACTACGCAACAGCCGTGGCGCCGCGCGCGGCTTCCGCCGCGGCTTCGCCAGCGGCCACGGCGGATGCCCAGGCCCACTGGAAGTTGTAGCCACCCAGCCAGCCGGTTACGTCGACCACTTCGCCGATGAAATAGAGGCCATCGACCTCACGCGCCATCATCGTGGTCGAAGACAGGCCCCGGGTATCCACGCCGCCCAGCGTGACCTCGGCCTTCTTGTAGCCTTCAGTCCCGGAGGGCACCAGCTTCCAGCGGTTCAATGCCTCGCCGAGCTGGCGCAGCGGCTTGTCCGGCAGGTCGGCCACCGACTGCGCGCCAGGCAGGCCGGCCGCCGCGCACCAGGCATCGGCCAGCCGGGACGGCAGGCGTTCCGCCAGCAGATTGGCGAGATGCTTGCGGCTGCCCTTCTTATGGGCGATCAGCCAGTCCGAGGCCTCTTCCCCGTCAAACAGGTCGATTTCGATCGGTGTGCCGGGCCGCCAGAAGCTGGAAATCTGCAGCACAGCCGGGCCGGACAGGCCGCGGTGCGTCCAGAGCAGGTCTTCCTTGAAGGCGCCGGCGGTCTTGCCGCTGCCGGTGGCGATGTCCACTTCCATCGATACCCCGGCCAGGGGGACGAAAGGCTGCCAGGCCTGCCCATCGAATGTCAGCGGCACCAGGGCCGGCCGAGTGTCGACGATCTTGAGGCCGAACTGGCGGGCGATGCGGTAGCCAAAATCCGATGCGCCGATCTTCGGAATCGACAGGCCACCGGTGGCCACCACCACGGCCCCGGCGCGAATCGTGCCCTGAGTGGTCAGCAGCAGGAAGTCATCGCCCTCGCGCCGGATCTCTTCAATGACGCAGCCGGTCTGCCAGTGCACGCCGCCCGACTCGCATTCGGCGCGCAGCAGGTTGATCACGGACTCCGCGCTGTCGTTGCAGAACAGCTGGCCGCGATGTTTCTCATGCCAGCCGATGTCATACCGGCGCATGAGCGACAGGAAGTCCTGTGGCGTGTAGCGCGCCAGCGCCGACCGGCAAAAGTGCGGATTAGACGACAGGTAGTTAGTCGGGCTGGCCTGCAAATTGGTGAAGTTGCAACGGCCGCCGCCCGAGATGCGAATTTTCTCGGCCAGCCGCGTGGCATGGTCGATCAACACCACGCGTGCACCGCGCTGTCCGGCCACGGCGGCACACATCATGCCGGCCGCACCCGCGCCCAGCACCGCCACATCGAACCGGTCTGTCCTGCTTTTTGTCATACCTGCCTTTTTAACGAAGCGCCGATTGTAGCGAAAAGCCGTGCGCCGACCCTGCGGACAGCGTAGCCGGCGCCGGTGTGCTAACCTGCTGGCCTTCAGATTTTGCCGGCACGATCCCCGCAGATCGCCGCTGGCCGCTCCATTTTCCCCATGCTCGTCCTTGGTATCGAATCCTCCTGCGATGAAACCGGGCTGGCCCTCTATGACACCGAGGCCGGCCTGCTTGCGCACGCGTTGCACTCGCAAATCGCCATGCACCGCGACTACGGCGGCGTGGTACCCGAACTCGCCTCGCGCGACCACATTCGCCGCGTGCTGCCGTTGCTGCAGCAGGTGCTGGACGAAGCGCAGCGCACGCGCGATGACATTGACGCCATCGCCTACACGCAGGGCCCCGGCCTGGCCGGCGCGCTGCTAGTGGGCGCATCGGTGGCCAACGCACTGGGCTTCGCGCTCGATGTGCCGATGGTCGGCGTGCACCACCTGGAAGGTCACCTGCTCTCGCCGCTGCTGACCGATGCACCGCCGCCATTTCCATTCGTGGCGCTGCTGGTCTCCGGTGGCCATACCCAGTTGATGGAAGTGAAAGGCATCGGCGACTATCAGTTGCTGGGCGAAACGCTCGATGACGCCGCGGGTGAGGCCTTCGACAAGACCGCCAAGCTGCTCGGCCTCGGCTACCCGGGCGGGCCGGAAGTCTCGCGGCTGGCGGAGTTCGGCACGCCCGGCGCATTCACGTTGCCGCGTCCCATGCTGCATTCGGGCAATCTCGATTTCTCGTTCGCAGGACTGAAGACCGCCGTGCTGACGCAGACGCGCAAACTGGCCAACACCTGCGAGCAGGATCGCGCCAACCTGGCCCGGTCCTTTGTCGATGCCATCGTCGACGTGCTTGCGGCCAAGTCGTTTAACGCCCTCAAGCAGACCGGCCACAAGCGGCTGGTCGTGGCGGGTGGCGTGGGGGCCAACCGGCAGTTGCGCGAACGACTCGACGAGATGGGCAAGCGTCGCCAGGTCGAGGTGTTCTACCCCGACCTGGCCTTCTGCACCGACAACGGCGCAATGATCGCTTTTGCCGGCGCGATGCGACTCCAGGCCGCACCGCAACTGGCACAGCGCGGCTACGACTACGGCGTGACGCCACGCTGGGACCTGGCCGACATCCGGCTGCCGGCATAAGCGCCGTCACCCATCGGGTGACAATGCATCGAAAACAGACCCCACGCCTCATCCGCGTGGGGTTTTGTTTTTTTGCCGCGTTCAATCCTGAAGCCGGGACGATGCAGGTCTGAGTTCCGGCGGAGGCATCACGCGAGCCGCCGTCCAATGCAATCGGGGGCAGTCGTCGTGACTGCCCCCGATGGGTCCCACCTGTCCAACGTGTCGCTGCAGAGGTTGGCTGTTACAGCGACGGCTCCGTCGCGCGCTTGTCGCGCTCAATCACCGCATAGGCGCTGTGGTTGTGGATCGACTCGAAGTTCTCCGCTTCCAGCGTGTACGCCACGATCCGGTCGTCGGCATTCAGGCGCACGGCGATATCGCGCACCAGATCTTCCACAAACTTCGGGTTCTCATAGGCACGCTCGGTGACGAACTTCTCGTCCGGCCGCTTGAGCAGGCCCCACAGTTCGCACGACGCTTCTTCCTCCGCCATGCGCACCAGCGTCTCCACGCTCATGTCGCCGCCGCGGTCGCCCGCCAGTTCCACCCGCATCGTAATGTGCGAGCGCTGGTTGTGCGCACCGTATTGCGAGATCTTCTTGGAGCACGGGCACAGGCTCGTCACCGGCACCAGCGCGGTCAGGAACACGCGCGTCTCGCCATCGCGTACTTCACCGGCCAGCGTCACCTCGTAGTCCATCAGCGATTGCACGCCCGACACCGGCGCAGTCTTGGAGATGAAATACGGGAACGTAACCTCGATGCGGCCGGCATCGGCTTCCAGCTTCAGCAGCATGCCGTCCAGCAGCGCGCGGAACGCGTCCACGTCCAGCGGGGCCTGGTTTTCCTCCAGCAGGGCCACGAAGCGCGACATATGCGTGCCCTTCTGATCCGCCGGCAGGCGTACGTCCAGGTTGAACGTGCCGACCGTCGCCACTACACCGGCCGGCGTCTTCAGCGTGAGCGGGTAGCGCACGCCCTTCACGCCCACGCGCTGGATCACGATCTGGCGGGTATCCACGCTCGACTGGACGTCGGGCATGACAAAGGCGGGATTGATGTCATTCATCTACGGTTTCCTCCAGGACGTCGGCAGGGGGTGTCGGCCATCCTTACGGTCGCGGCGTTTTCGCAGGACTTATCCACGCCGCGCAACGAGTGTGAAACGACGGGTCCCGGCAGTAAAGGGCCGGCCCGCAGCTGCGAACACGAAAAATGAAAGGGCGATTTTAGCGGGAATTGGATAACCCTGTCGCAATGCGGCCCAAATCCGCATGATCCGTGCGGATGCCCGCGAGCTGACGCGGAAGATCACCATTTCCAGGCCCCACAAAGCAAACCGGCGCGGGATTGCCGCGCCGGTTTGGCCTGGTTCAGCGGGACAGCGACGTCAGGCGACGCGCGTGGCCACCTTGACCGGTTGTGCCGAGATCGAAAAGCGCTCGCGCACCGATTGCTCGATGCCGGCGGCGTCGAGCCCGCACTGCGACAGCAGGAAGGCGGGATCACCGTGGTCGATGAACTTGTCGGGAAGGCCAAGCACCAGCACGGGAATGTCGATGCCGGCTTCGGACAGCGCTTCCAGCACGGCACTGCCAGCGCCGCCCATCACGCTGCCCTCTTCCACCGTGACCAGGTAGTCATGGCTGGCGGCCAGTTGCTTCACCAGCTCCACGTCCAGCGGCTTGACGAAGCGCATGTTGGCGACCGTGGCGTCCAGCACCTCGGCCGCGCCCAGTGCCGGGTGCAGCATCGAACCGAAGGCCAGGAAGGCCACGCGCTGGCCGGGGCGGGCATTGCCTTCGCGGCGCACTTCGCCCTTGCCCAACGGCAGCCCGGTCAGCTCGGCCTGCGTGGCCACGCCGACGCCTGCGCCGCGCGGATAACGCACGGCCGTCGGGCAGTCCTGCTGGTACGCGGTGGTCAGCAACTGGCGGCATTCGTTTTCGTCCGCCGGCGTCATCACCATCATGTTGGGGATGCAGCGCAGGAAGGCGATGTCATACGCGCCCGCGTGCGTGGCACCGTCGGCGCCAACCAGGCCGGCGCGATCCAGCGCGAACACTACCGGCAGGTTCTGCAACGCCACGTCATGGATCAGCTGGTCATAGCCGCGCTGCAGGAACGTGGAATAGATCGCCACGACCGGCTTCAGGCCTTCGCAGGCCAGGCCGCCGGCAAACGTCACGGCGTGCTGCTCGGCGATGCCGACGTCGTAATAGCGCTCCGGGAAACGCCGCTCGAACTCCACCATGCCCGAGCCCTCGCGCATGGCCGGCGTCACGCCGACCAGTCGCTTGTCTGCCGCGGCCATGTCGCACAGCCAGTCGCCAAACACTTGCGTGTAGGTCTTGCGCGACGGCTTGCCCGACGGGCGGATGCCTTCGGCCGGGTTGAACTTGCCCGGGCCGTGATAGAGGATCGGGTCGGCCTCGGCCAGCTTGTAGCCCTGGCCCTTCTTGGTCACCACGTGCAGGAACTGCGGGCCGTGGCCTTCCAGCGCGCGCTGGCGGATGTTCTGCAGCGTCGGCACCAGCGAATCGAGGTCATGGCCATCGATCGGACCGATGTAGTCGAAACCGAATTCCTCGAACAGCGTGGCCGGCACGACCATGCCCTTGGCATGTTCTTCCAGCCGCTTGGCAAACTCCAGCACCGGCGGCGCCACCGACAACACACGCTCGATGCCCTTCTTGGTGGCCGCGTAGAACTGGCCGGACAGCAGGCGGGCCAGGTGGCGGTTCAGCATGCCCACCGGCGGCGAGATCGACATGTCGTTGTCGTTGAGCACCACCAGCAGCGGCAGGTCCTTGTAGACGCCTGCATTGTTCATGGCTTCGAAGGCCATGCCGGCGGTCATCGCGCCGTCGCCGATCACGGCGATGCCCACGCGCTTCTCGCCCTTGGTGCGCGCGCCCAGCGCCATGCCCAGCGCGGCGGAGATCGACGTCGACGAGTGCGCGGTGCCGAAGGTGTCGTACTCGCTTTCCGCGCGGCGCGGGAACCCCGAGATACCGCCGTACTGGCGCAGCGTGGACATGCGGTCGCGGCGGCCGGTCAGGATCTTGTGGGGATAGCTCTGGTGGCCCACGTCCCAGACCACGCGGTCAGCCGGCGTGTCGAAGACGTAGTGCAGCGCAATGGTCAGCTCCACCGTACCGAGGTTGGACGACAGGTGCCCGCCGGTCTGGGAGACCGATTCCAGCACATAGGCGCGGAGTTCTTCGGCCAGCGTATTGAGCTGGCGCCGATCCAGCTTGCGCAGGTCCGCGGGGTCGTCGATTTTATTGAGCAGCGTGTAGGTCATGGTGTCCGTTCGGCCGCCGGATTCTTTGCGTCCGGCTTTTTCAGTTCAGTTTGAGCGCAGCACGATCAGGTCGGCCAGTTCGGCCAGCCGGTGTGCCCGCGCGCCGAATCCCGCCAGCGCCTCGTGGGCGTCGGTGCGCAGCTGGGCGGCCAGTGCGCGTGCGGCATCCAGTCCCATCAGGGACACGTAGGTCGGCTTGTCATTGGCGGCATCCTTGCCGGCGGTCTTGCCGAGTGTCGCCGTATCCGCGGTGACGTCGAGAATATCGTCAACCACCTGGAACGCCAATCCCACGGCCGCAGCATAGCGGTCCAGCGCGGCCAGTCCAACCGAATCGACGTTTCCACACAACGCCCCCATGCGCACGCTCGCGCGCAACAGGGCGCCGGTCTTCATCCGGTGCATGGCCTCCAGCGCGTCGCGCGACATGGCCAGGCCCACGTTCTGCAGGTCGATGGCCTGGCCGCCGGCCATGCCGACCGAGCCCGATGCCACCGCCAGTTCCGCCACCAGCTTGAGTCGCGCCTCGGGGGCGACAGCCGGGGTCTGGGCCAGCAGGATGAACGCCTGCGTCTGCAGTGCGTCGCCCACCAGCAGTGCGGTGGCCTCGTCATAGGCCTTGTGGACCGTGGGACGCCCGCGGCGCAGGTCGTCGTCGTCCATGCAGGGCATGTCGTCGTGGACCAGCGAATAGGCGTGGATCATTTCCACGGCACACGCGGCCGCATCGCAGGCCTCGGGTGTTGCATCAGCCACCTCGCCGGCCGCGTGGACCAGAAGCGGGCGAACCCGCTTGCCACCGCCGAGGACAGCATAGCGCATGGCTTCATGCAAGGTGTGTGGAATTGTGTCAGGGGACGGTAGTGCCGCGTCCAGGGCGGCCTCGGTCCGGGCGCCCTGCGCCCGCATCCAGGTAGCGAAATCGCTCATTCGAAATCTGCGCCGTTGCTGTTGTTATCTGTGCGTGACTCGCCAGCCAGTGGCTTGAGCGTGTCACCTTCCAGTACCTTGACCTGCTGCGCGACCCGCTCGAGGCTTTGCTGGCAATAGCGCACCAGTTCGGCGCCGCGGCGGTAGGCGGTGAGGGACGCCTCCAGCGGCAGTTCGCCACTCTCCATGCTCGCCACCAGCGTCTCCAGCTCGGCCATTGCGGCCTCGTAGGATGCCGGCGGCACGCTGGCTGCCGGCAATTCTTCAGGCTGGACCGGGGCGGTCGTCGTTTTTGGCATGTCAGGCCTTGATCAGGGGAAGCCGGGATTTTACGCCAAACCCGGACTTACCCGCAGATATGCATTGGCCAACCTGTGTCATCCCTCGGCCAGGCCTTTCGCGGGCGGGTCCCAAAGTGGAAGTGACGTGTGCGCCCGGGTCGTCATTCCGAATGCGCTCCAAAGGGCACCTCCATGACGACCCGGGTCGACTTTTACGCTAAAAAGGCAAAAAAATCAGACCCTTAAGTTTTGGCCTCGGGTACAATCCCCGGCTCGTCAGCGAGTTGGCGCCGACCGTGCCCGCATCGCCGCCCGGACCGCCATTGCCGTGCAAAAATGCCGGTTTTCGCGTCCCGTCGACCGGCCGTTGTGTACCGTCTCCGCCCTCCGCGCGTGCCGGCCAATGCCGCAGGAAACCGGACCACGCTCCACTCGTCTGACAGGGTTTCCCAAATCGATTTCATATTTCGATGGTTGGGTTGTTCACTGCTTTCGCCTGTCATAGGGAGTGGGGATAATGTCCAATCTCAGCACCGCGCTCAAGCTGGCGCCGGCTGATTCGCAGTTGCCTGTGGATGTCTACTTTGACGAGGCGCTGCATCAACAAGAACTGGAACTGCTGTTCAGGAAAGGCCCGGGGTACGTCGGTCACGAACTGATGATCCCGGAGACGGGCGATTTCCATACGCTCGCCGCCGAAGACGAAGGCCGCATGCTGGTCCGCAACCCCGCGGGCATCGAGCTGCTGTCCAATGTGTGCCGCCACCGCCAGGCCATCATGCTCAACGGCCGCGGCAACGCCAAGAACATCGTCTGCCCCCTGCACCGCTGGACCTACGACCTCAAGGGTGAACTGCTCGGCGCGCCGCATTTCGCGGAGCAACCGTGCGTCCACCTGAATCGCTCGCCGCTGCAGAACTGGAACGGCCTGCTGTTCGAAGGTGCGCGCGACGTGCGCGAGGACCTGGCCCGCCTAGGCGTGGCCGGGGATCTGAAGTTCGACGGCTACATGCTCGACCACGTGGAAGTCCACGAGTGCGACTACAACTGGAAGACCTTCATCGAGGTCTACCTGGAGGACTACCACGTCGTGCCGTTCCACCCGGGCCTGGGCAGTTTCGTCTCCTGTGACGACCTGAACTGGGAGTTCGGCGACTGGCATAGCGTGCAGACCGTGGGCCTGCATGCCGGGCTCAAGCGGCCGGGCAGCCCGACGTACCAGAAGTGGCACGACGCGGTGTTGCGGTTCAACAACGGCACGCTGCCCAAGCACGGCGCGATCTGGCTGACCTACTACCCGAACATCATGGTGGAGTGGTATCCGAACGTGCTGGTCGTCTCGACGCTGCATCCGCTCGGCCCGCGCAAGACCCGCAACGTGGTGGAGTTCTACTACCCCGAGGAAATAGCGTTGTTCGAGCGCGAATTCGTCGAGGCCGAGCGCGCCGCCTACATGGAAACCTGCGTGGAGGACGACGAGATCGCCGAACGCATGGATGCCGGCCGCCTGGCGCTAATGAAACGCGGCGTCAGCGAAACCGGCCCTTACCAGTCCCCAATGGAAGACGGCATGCAGCACTTCCACGAATGGTATCGCCGCACCATGGACTACACGGGCTGAGCGACTGACCGGCTATCGCCCGGTATCTGCCGCCATCCTCCGAAACGGACCGTGAAAATGGTCCGTTTTGCATTGGAGTGGCCATCTACGCACTGTTACAATTGGCCTTCCATCGCCGACCCTTCCCATGGCCGGCGCCCCATTGGTCCGTGGTCCCCCAACCGCAGCGCCCGGCGCATGAAGCCGCGCATGCGCGTCGTACCCGACCCTCGCTTTCGGTTTTCACCTCGCCCTCGCCATGCAATCGCTCTGGATGCTGTTCGCCGCCTTCTCGTTTTCATTGATGGGGGTGGGCGTCAAACTGGCTTCCGAGTTCTACACCACCGGCGAAATCGTCTTCTATCGCAGCCTGATCGGCGTGACCATCATGTGGATCATGCTGGCGTCCCAAGGCATCTCGGTCCGCACGCCACACATGGCGACGCACATCAAGCGCAGTGTGTTCGGCGTAACCGCCCTGCTGCTCTGGTTCACGTCGATCACTCTGCTGCCGCTGGCCACGGCCATGACGCTGAATTACATGTCGCCGGTCTGGATCGCGCTGATCCTCGGCGCCAGTGCCGCACTGGCCGGCACGGCTGGCGCGGCGGACCGCAAGTTGATCGGCGCGATCCTGTTGTCGTTCGCCGGCGTGCTCTGCCTGCTGCAGCCATCAGTCGGCAAGGATCAGCTCACTGGCGGACTGATCGGCCTGATTTCCGGCGTATTCACGGCACTGGCTTATGTCGAAGTGCGCCAACTGGGGCAACTGGGCGAGCCCGAGGGTCGCATCGTGTTCTACTTCTCCGCCGTGGGCATGGTCTGCGGGCTGGCCTGGATGCTGTACACGGGGCCCACCCCGCATACCTGGCACGGTGCCACCCTGCTGCTGGCCATCGGCGTGCTGGCAACGCTGGGCCAGACATCGATGACCCGCGCCTACAAGCGCGGCAACACGCTGCTGACGGCCAACCTGCAGTACGCCGGCATTGTGTTCTCGAGCCTCTGGGGCATCCTGGTCTGGGACGACAAACTCAACTGGATCTCCTGGCTCGGCATGGCGCTGATCATCGCCAGCGGCATCGCCACTACGCTCACGCGCGCGCGCGACACCGACAAGCACCCCACGCCGGCCACGCCGGTGAAGTCCGCGGAGGCGGAAGTGCACCCCGAGGTGTAGCATTTGCGAACCGCGTGGCTATCACTTGCTGACAGGTTCCCTACATGCCGACACCCCTGATTACTTCTGCCGAGCTGGACTCGTTGCGCGCCAAGGGCACGCAGCACATCGTCGTCTTCGACTGTTCTTTCGACCTGGCCAATCCGGCCTCCGGCCGCGAGAGCTACCTCCAGGGCCACCTGCCCGGTGCCCATTACCTCCATCTGGACAACGAGCTGTCCGGCCCGAAGACCGGTGTCAACGGCCGCCATCCGCTGCCGGATGCCGAGATCCTGACCGCGCGACTGCGCGCGCTGGGCGTCAGCGACAACTCGCTGGTCGTCGCCTATGACGCGCAGGGCGGCATGTACGCGGCGCGGCTCTGGTGGTTGATGCGCTGGATCGGCCATGCGGCCGTGACGGTACTCGATGGGGGCAAGAACGCATGGGTGGCGGCGGGCCTGCCGCTGGAACGCGGCGCCACGCCCGACCCGGATACCGCCGGCAACCTGACGCGCAAGACGTCGCTGGTGCGCACGGTCGATGCGGAGTCGCTGGTTGCCAATATCGCCCAGCCGTCCGTGCTGGTGGTCGATGCCCGCGCGGCCGACCGCTTCCGCGGCGAGAACGAAACGCTCGACCCGGTTGGTGGCCATATCCCCGGCGCGGCCAATCGCTTCTTCAAGGACAACCTGTCCCCGGACGGCCACTTCAAGCCGGCCGAGACGCTGCGTGCGGAGTTTGGGAAGTTGTTCGCCGGCAAGGCCCCGGCGGAAACGGTGATGCAGTGTGGATCGGGAGTAACGGCCTGCCACAACCTGCTGGCGCTGGAAGTTGCTGGTCTGCCCGGCGCGGCGCTTTATCCGGGATCGTGGAGCGAGTGGTGCGCCGACCCGAAGCGCCCGGTCGCGACGGGCACCTGATCTGGCAAGGCGGCGTCAGTTCGACGCCGCCGCCGAGCCTGCCTTGGTGTCCACGTCGTGGCGATGGGCGTGCGACTCGTGTACGCCGTTGGTGATGAAGACGATCGCCGCGATGCCGGCCGCTACCAGCACCACCTGCACGGCCGACTCCTTCAGCCGCGGCCTGCGTTGCATCTGCGGCATCAGGTCGCTCACCGCGATATAGACGAAGCTGCTGGACGCAATGACCAGCACATACGGGATCCAGCCGCTCAGCTGATCCAGCAGGAAATACCCCACCACGCCACCAATCACCGCCGCCAGGCTCGACAGCAGGTTGAAGGCGAACGCGCGCGCCTTGGAGAAACCCGCGTTCAGCAGCACGATGAAATCGCCGACTTCCTGGGGAATCTCATGCGCCGCGATTGCCAGCGCAGTGACGATACCGATATGGGGATCAGCCAGGAAAGCCGCGGCGATCACGATGCCGTCGGCGAAGTTGTGGAAGGTGTCGCCCACCAGGATCGTCATGCCGCTGCGGCCGGCTTCCTCGCGGTCATGGCCGTGGTGGTGGTGGTGCCCGTCGCCCTCGTGGTGATGCGAGTGGCGCAGCAGCGAAATCTTTTCCAGCAGGAAGAAACCCAGCAGGCCGGCCAGCAGCGTGCCAAACAAGGCGCGCGGATCGGCGCCGGACTCGAACGCCTCCGGCAGCGAATGCAGCAGCGCCGTGGCCAGCAACACGCCCACCGAGAAGCTCACCATGCGCTCGACCACGCGCGAGGCCACGGTCAGCGAAAGCAGCGCCGCCCCGAGAATGCTGCCGACGCCGGAAATGGTCGCCGCCAGCAGGATGTACAGAAGCGTGGAATGGATAGTGGGCTCCCGAAACCGGCCCGGAGCAGTGCGCGGGAACACAACGCGACATCACGCGGCCGATTAACGCAACATGGTTGCAAAAACTTGAAAGCCGCATTGTACGTACGTCCGCGCCGACTTTGCAATGACCGGCGCGGAACCGGCGGAACGGGCCAGACCCGCTGCCTCAGCCGGGCAGGCCCTGTGCATCAATAATCCGCGCCGGCACTCCCGCCAACCTTGTGTTCCTTGAACCACGCCAGGCATTTCTGCCAGCCATCCTTGGCCGCCGACTCCACATAGCTCGGGCGGTAGTCGGCATGAAAGGCGTGGCCAGCCTCCGGATAGACCACGAAGGTAGACGCCTTGGCATTTGGGTTCGCGGATGCCGCCAACGCCGCCTTCATCGTCCCCACATGCTCCTGCGTAATGCCGGCGTCCTTGCCGCCGTAGAGGCCCAGCACCGGCGCGTGCAGATCGTTGACGATATCCACGGGATTGCGCGGCTTGAGCGCCGTGGGCGCGCCAACCAGCTGGCCATACCAGGCCACGGCGGCCTTCACCCGCTTGCTGTGCGCCGTATAGAGCCACGTGATGCGGCCACCCCAGCAGAAACCGGTGATGCCCAGGCGGTTGAGCTCCCCACCATTGGCGCCGGCCCAGGCGACAGCGGCATCCAGATCCCCCATCACCTGTGCGTCCGGCACCTTGGAAATGATGTTGGCCTGCAGTTCCTGAATGGTGCCGAAGCTGCCCGGATCGCCCTGGCGGGCAAACAGTTCGGGCGCGATGGCCAGAAAGCCCAGTTTGGCAAAGCGGCGGCAAACATCGGCAATGTGCTCGTGCACGCCGAAGATCTCGCTGATGACCAGCACCACCGGGAGATTCTTCTTGCCTTCCGGCTGAGCGCAATAGGCGGGCATATTGAAGCCGCCCGACGGAATCGTGACCTCGCCGGCGGTCAGGCCCTTGAAATTGGTCTTGATGGTTTCCGCGGCCACCGGCAGCGCGGCCGCCGCAAACGCGGAGCCCAGCGCGGTCTTGACGAAACGGCGGCGATCAAATGTCTGGCCGGGAACGAGGCTTTCCACTTCGGGCTTCAGCATGGGGGCGGTCTCCTTGGGTAGCGATGAGTGGCGATGAGTGATGCAAACGCGACTCGTCGATTCTAAGCAAACTTGGCCGACCACGCACAACAGCGTGGCCGACCACCACCCATTTCCAGATCCGGCTCAACTCCCCTGCCCCCTCAGTGCAACTTCACGCGCGGGCTGGTCTTGCTGCGCAGCCAGTGCGTCACCGTGTCCACGCCCATGCCGATGGCACCGTGCAACGCCAGCACGTGCATGCGGTAGAGCGACGTGTACATGAAGCGCGCCATCAGCCCCTCAATGAACATCGATCCGCCGATCAGACCACCCATCAGGCTGCCCACGGCACTGAAGTGGCCCAGCGACACCAGCGAGCCAAAGTCCTTGAAGCCAAACCGTGGCAGCGGCTTGCCGGCCAGCCGGGCGCGGATCGCGTCGTAAAGGAACGTGGCCTGCTGGTGCGCGGCCTGCGCGCGCGGCGGCACGGCGGTCTGCTTTTCCGGCCACGGGCAGCTTGCGCAGTCGCCGAACGCGAAAATGTCCGGATCGGCCTCGCTCTGCAGCGTGGGGCCCACCACGATCTGGCCCATCTTGCTGACCGGCAGACCCAGCGTGCGCAGCACGTCCGGTGCGGTGATGCCCGCGGCCCATACGGTCAGGTCGGCGTCGATGTGCTTGCCACTGGCCGTCAGCACCGCGTCGGAGGTGACTTCCGTCACGCGCTCGGACGTGAACACGTCCACATCGAGCTTGCGCAGCAGCTTGGTGGTCTCCGCCGACACGCGCTCGGACAACGCCGGCAGGATGCGCGGGCCGGCCTCGATCACGTGGATGCGCACATCGCGGCGCGGGTCGAGCTGATGCAGGCCATAGGCATTGAGCACATGCGCGGTATTGCGCAGTTCCGCGGACAGCTCCACGCCCGTCGCACCGGCGCCGATGATCGCCACGTCCACACGCGGCCGGCCATCCTCACCCACGCGTCCACGGCCGTTTTGCGCGCGCACGCAGGCGGCGATCAGCTTGCGGCGGAAGCGCTCGGCCTGGTCGACGGTATCGAGTGCAATCGCATGCTCGGGCGCGCCGGGTACATTGAAGAAGTGCGTGACGCAACCGATGGACAGCACCAGCGTGTCATAGGGCAACTCGCGGGCAGGCAGCAGTTCCGTGCCGTCCAGGTCCACGCAGGCGGCCACCTGGATGACCTTGCGCGTGCGATCGACGCCCGTCAGTTCGCCTTGCTGGAACTCGAAGTAGTGCCAGCGCGCCTGTGCCACGTATTCGAGCTGGTGGGTGTTCGGATCCATGCTGCCGGCTGCCACCTCGTGCAGCAGCGGCTTCCAGATGTGCGTCGGCGAGCGGTCCACCAGGACGACCTGCGCCGCCCCGGACTTGCCGAGCTTGTCGCCGAGCCGGGTCACGAGCTCAAGCCCGCCTGCCCCGCCGCCGACGACGATGATCCGATGGACATCGCGAGGTGTGTCGCGTTGTGTACCGTTGTGTGCCGTGCTCCTGCCCGTGCTTTCCTCTCTGCCGTCTGTGGTGCTCATGGTCTACCCGATGTTTTCAATTTGAAAACCGGAGGCCCCGTCGGCGAGCTTTATGTTGTGGTCTCGCGCCGCGTGGTCATTATTCTGGGCACTGCTGTCGATGGCTCCAGTTTGCTGCAGAGCAGCAGAACTGACAAGCCGTGATGTGAGGGCATTCACCGACCCAGCAGTCGCTTCAATCGATACTCACGCGCAATCGCGATCCATGGAGCATACAGCGCGCCATCCGGCGTGGCAGTACAGCTTGCCGCCTGTGCGTGCAGAAAAAAGTAGTGCTTGCCCAGATCGATGCCGATCAACGTCGCGGTGCCCATGATGATCTCCTGGAAAAAGGAAACAGCCCGATCAGCGTAAGCCGATCGGGCTGTTTCGGTCAGGCTGACCATCTTGTATCTTTCTGCTCACGGACGGCGGTCAACTGGCCGGCTTCAATGCGCCTCTTCCCAGTTGGTCCCGCTGCCGACCTCGGCCACCAGCGGCACGCGCAGGTCCGCCACCGAGCACATCAACTCCGGCAGCCGGGTCTTCACCAGTTCGAGTTCACCTTGCGGCACCTCCAGCACCAGTTCATCGTGCACCTGCATGATTTGCCGCGTGCCAAGCTTGTCGCGCTCCAGCCAGTCCTGCACCGCGATCATCGACAGCTTGATCAGGTCCGCCGCCGTGCCCTGCATCGGCGCATTGATGGCGGCACGCTCCGCCGCCTGGCGGCGCGGGCCGTTGCCGCCGTTGATGTCCGGCAGCCACAGCCGGCGGCCGAACACGGTCTCCACGTAGCCCTGCTCGCGCGCCATCTGGCGCGTCTCTTCCATGTAGTTCGCCACGCCCGGGTACCGCATGAAGTAGCGGTCGATGTAGTGCTTGGCCGCCTCGCGTTCGATGCCGAGGTTGCTGGCCAGGCCGAATGCGCTCATGCCGTAGATCAAGCCGAAGTTGATCACCTTGGCGTAGCGGCGCTGCTCGCTGCTCACCGCCTCGCGCTCCACCCCGAAGATCTCGGACGCCGTGGCACGGTGGATGTCCTCGCCGTTGGCAAACGCGCGCAGCAGGTTTTCATCGCCCGAGATGTGCGCCATGATTCGCAGCTCGATCTGCGAATAGTCCGCCGATACGATCACGTTGCCCGGCGCCGCGATAAAGGCCTCGCGAATGCGACGGCCCTCCTCCGTGCGCACCGGGATGTTCTGCAGGTTGGGCTCGGTCGAGGCAAGGCGGCCGGTCACCGCCGTGGCCTGGCCATAGCTCGTGTGCACACGGCCGGTGCGCGGGTTGACCATCTTCGGCAGCTTGTCCGTGTAGGTGGACTTCAGCTTCGACAAGCCCCGGTAGTCGAGCAGCAGCTTCGGCAGCGGATAGTCCTCCGCCAGCTTCTGCAGCACCTCTTCGTCGGTCGACGGCGCACCGCTGGCAGTCTTCTTGACCACCGGCAGCTTCATCTGGGTGAACAGGATCTCGCCGATCTGCTTCGGCGAGCCCAGGTTGAACGGCTGGCCGGCGGCGTCGTACGCGGCCTTTTCAATCTCCATCATGCGCTGGCCCAGCTCGGCGCTCTGCGCGCCCAGGCGATCGGCATCGATCAGCACGCCGTTGCGCTCGATCTTCTGCAGCACCACGGAGACCGGAATCTCGATCTGCTCGTAGACGTGCTTCAGGCCCTTGGCCGCCTCGAGTTGCGGATACATCTTGCGATGCAGGCGCAGCGTCACGTCGGCATCTTCGGCCGCGTATTCGGTGGCCCGCTGCAGGTCGATCTGGTCGAAGCCGATCTGGCTGGCGCCCTTGCCGCACACTTCTTCGTAGGTGATCGTCTTCAGGTTCAGCAGGCGCTCGGCCAGGCTGTCCATGCCGTGATTGCGATGCGACGCCAGCACGTAGCTTTCCAGCATCGTGTCCTGCGCAATGCCACGCAGCGTAATGCCGTGGTTGGCAAACACATGCGAGTCGTACTTCAGGTGCTGGCCCAGCTTGGGGCGCGACGGATCTTCCAGCCACGCACGCAGGCGCTCCAGCACGAACTCGCGCGACAACTGGCCGTGGTTCTCCATGCCAGCCACGTCCGGGCCACGATGAGCCACCGGGATGTAGGCGGCCTCGCCCGGTTCCACCGACAGCGAGATGCCCACCAGTTGCGCCTGCATCGGATCCAGCGATGTGGTCTCCGTATCGATCGCCACCAGCGGCGCATCGACGATCTTCGCGATCCACGCGTCGAGCGCGAGCTCGGTGAGCACGGTCTCGTAGCGGATCTCGGCCGGTGCGTTGTCGGCGGCAGGCGTCTCGGCCGCAGTGTCGTGCGTGTCGGCCGGGCCATCGAACAATCCGCCTTGCGCGGACGGCGCGGCGCTGGCTTTCGATCGCGCCGCGGCGCGCGGATTGGGCAAGGATTCGCCCGTGGCCTCGCGCAGCCAGGTCTTGAAGCCGTAGCGCGAAAAGAACGCGATCAGCTTCTCGTTGTCCTCGCCGAGTTCGCGCAGCGCGTGGAAGTCCTTGACGGCATCGGTCAGGTCGCAGTCGGTCTTGACGGTCACCAGCTCACGCGCACGCGGCAGCCAGTCAAGCGTATTGCGCAGGTTCTCGCCCACCACCCCCTTGATGCTGGCCGCGCTGGTCATGATGTTGTCGAGCGTGCCGTGCTCCCCCAGCCATTTGACCGCGGTCTTCGGGCCGACCTTGGGCACGCCGGGCACATTGTCCACCGCGTCCCCGATCAGCGAGAGATAGTCGACGATGCGCTCCGGCGGCACGCCGAACTTGGCGACCACGCCGGGCGGATCCAGCACCTCGCCGCTCATCGTGTTGACCAGTGTGACGTGGTCATCGACCAGTTGCGCCAGGTCCTTGTCGCCAGTGGAAACGACCGTGCGCACGCCCTGCGCCGTCGCCTGGCGGGCGAGCGTGCCGATCACGTCATCGGCCTCCACGCCCTCCACCACCACGATCGGCCAGCCCAGCGCGCGCACGGCCTCATGAATCGGCTCGATCTGCCGGGCCAGGTCTTCGGGCATCGACGGGCGATGTTCCTTGTACGCCGGATAAAGGTCGTCGCGGAACGTCTTGCCCTTGGCGTCGAACACGCAGGCGCTATACTCTGCCGGGTAATCGTTGCGCAGCTTGCGCAACATGTTGATCATGCCGTAGATTGCCCCTGTGGGCAGCCCCTCACCATTCCTCAGGTCGGGCAGAGCGTGATACGCGCGATACAGATAGCTCGATCCATCGACGAGCAAGAGTGTTTTTGGACTATCCGACATTCCCATGGACTCAAAATTGACTGGTGCCCCCGCTGGCGGCGCTGCTGCCGGCCCCCTCGCTGATACGGACGTTTCCGACATTTCCGGCGATACCGTGAACCCGCCGCCCGAGCAAGCCTCGGCGCACGCTGCCGCCATCGCCGCAAAAGCCGATGCGGCGGCAGCGGGCAAGAGCCCCGAAGCCCAGGAAGCGGCCGCCGCGGCAGCTGCCGCGCGCGCCAATCCACGCAAGATGATTCCGAGCCTGCGGGCGCTGGCGGACGAAGACCGCGCCACCGCAAAGAAGGCACGTGCCTCGTGGCAAATGTTCACGATTATGGCAGAGTTCATTGAGGCGACCGAGTACCTTTCGGAGATCCGCCCGGCCGTATCGATCTACGGCAGCGCGCGCCTGCGCGAGGATTCGCCGTACTACCAGAAGACCATCGAGATCGCGCGGCTGTTTTCGGACGCCGGCTTCGCGGTGATCTCCGGCGGCGGCCCCGGCATCATGGAAGCGGCCAACAAGGGCGCGCACGCGGGCAAATCCGCCAGCGTGGGCCTTAACATCGAACTGCCGCACGAGCAGCAAGGCAATCCGTACCAGGACATTGCCATGCGCTTTCGCCACTTCTTCACGCGCAAGGTCACCTTCGTCAAGAATTCCGACGCCTTCATCGTCATGCCGGGTGGCTTCGGCACGCTCGACGAGCTGGCCGAGGTGCTGACCCTGGTGCAGACCGGCAAGTCCCGGTCGGTTCCGGTGGTCATGTACGGCAGCCGCTTCTGGAAGGGCCTGCTGGACTGGTTCCGCTTCACGCTGCTGCCAATGGGCCTGATCGCCGAGCACGATCTGGACCTGATGAAGATCGTGGACGAACCGCACGAGGTGCTGGAAGCGGTCTACGACTACTACGAGAAGCGCGGCGGCGACCGCCCGATCCCGCCGAAGGAAGAAATGTTCTATCTGTAAGGCATTGCGCCCCGGCTGGCACCGGGGCTGGCAGCTGTCAAGCGAGGTGCCCCGGGCGCCACGACGGCGGCCCGCGGACGGCAGGAATTGCTAGAATGGAAGCCTGTCTGCACTGCCAGGTCCGGCGCCGCCGGGCCGCAGATTTCAATCCGCGTCGCGGTGCCGTATGCCCCGCACGCACAGGAGCCTCAGATGACCTCCCCTTCGCACCCGGCTGCCATGCCGGCTGATGCCCATCCCGCCGCGGGCGGCCGTGGACATCGGCTGGCACTTGCCGCGACCGTGCTGGCACTGTCCGTGTCCAGCCTGGCGCTGGCCCAAGGCAGCCAGGAAAGCAGCGCGCTGACCCAACAAGAACTGAATCAGATCAATAACCAGCCCATTGCACCGGCGGCCAAAAGCCAGCTGAACCAGCCGCGCGAGCCAAGCTTCGTGCTGCGCGAACGGGACGGGACCCAGGTAACCGAATATCGCAACAAGGGGCAGGCCACCGACATCCAGGTTCGCTCCGGCATGGGCACCAAGTACGAAATGAGCAAGCCGGAAGACAGCTCGCCCAAGATTCGCGACCATGACGTGAATCGTGTGCCGTCCGTCAACCTGAAGTTCTGAGTTGTTCTGATTGTCTTTTCACCCACGATCCGGCCGGGCCCCAGGCCTCGCTGGATCGCGCCGGCCCTCCGGCAGTCATGCCGCCGCGGCGGATCGCTTTTGCCAAACCGGCTACCGGCCCGCCGCGCCCGAATCGCACCAATAAAACAGTATGGCCGTATTCACCACGGTCTCGCAGGACGAGATCGCCCGCTGGCTGCTTGACTACGATCTTGGCGAAGTGCGCGCACTGCGCGGCATTGCCTCCGGGATCGAGAACAGCAACTTCTTTCTGACCATGGAGCAGGGTGGCGTCACGCGCGAGTACGTGCTGACCATCTTCGAGCGGCTGACGTTTGACCAGCTGCCGTACTACCTGCACCTGATGGCTCACCTGGCGCGCCACGACATCAGCGTGCCGGCACCAATCCCCGCACGCGACGGCGAGATCCTGCGCGCGCTGAAGGGCAAGCCGGCGACGATCGTCACACGCCTGCCGGGTGCCTCGCAGCTGGCGCCGCAGCCGGGCCACTGCGCCGAAGTCGGCGCGATGCTGGCCCGCATGCATCTGGCCGGCCAGGACTACCCGCGTCAGCAGCCCAACCTACGCAGCCTGGCCTGGTGGCGCCAGACCGAGCCCGAGATCACGCCGTTCCTGGACGCTGGCCAGCGCAACCTGCTGGCCAACGAGATCGCGCACCAGACCGCGTTCTTCGCCGGCGCCGACTACGCCGCGCTGCCGGGCGGCCCGTGCCATTGCGACCTGTTCCGCGACAACGTGCTGTTCGATGCCGACGGCACCTCCGGGCACAAGCTGGGTGGCTTCTTCGATTTCTACTTCGCCGGCAACGACAAGTGGCTGTTCGACCTGGCCGTGACCGTCAACGACTGGTGCATCGACCTGCCGACCGGCACGCTGGACCGCGACCGTGCGCAGGCCATGCTGCGGGCTTATCATGCCGTGCGGCCGCTCACCGCCGTCGAGTCCGCGCACTGGCAGGACATGCTGCGCGCGGGCGCGTTGCGCTTCTGGGTTTCGCGCCTGTGGGACTTTTTCCTGCCGCGCGAAGCCGACATGCTGCAGCCGCACGATCCGACCCACTTCGAACGCATCCTGCGCCGTCGCATCGACGACGCGGCGACGCTCCCCTGGATCTGATTTCCCATGCAACTACTGGAAGTTTCCGCCAAGGAAGGCTACGTCTGGTTTCGACAGGGTATCTGGCTCTTCCGCAAGAACCCGCTTGCATTCCTGATGCTGCTGTTCATCTACCTGATCGCCGCGCAACTGGCGATCTTCGTGCCGCTGTTTGGCATCATCGCGTTGCTGGTGGTGACACCCGGCCTGTCGGTTGGCGTCATGACGGCATGCCGCGAGGTGATCCAGAACAAGCGCGTGATGCCAACCGTGTTGCTGGCGGGGTTCCGCACCAACGGCAAGCAGGCCACGCGCAACCTGCTGGTGCTGGGCGGCATCTATGCGGCGCTGGTGTTCACGTTGAGCTTTGTCGCGACGACCGTGGTCGATATCGGCACGCTGGCACCGATCGTGCTCAAGGGCGAGGAGCCGTCCGCCGAGGCAATCCGGCAGCTCTATTACGCCCTGCTGATTGGCGCGCTGTTATATACGCCGATTGCGATGATGTTCTGGTTCGCGCCGCTGCTGTCGGCGTGGCACAGCGTGCCGCCGGTCAAGGCGCTGTTCTTCAGCTGGACCGCATGCTGGCGCAACCGTGGCGCGTTCTTCACGTATGCCGTGCTGTTTGCGATGCTGCTGGTGGCGATTCCGCTGTTCCTTGAAGCGGTGTTCGCGGCGTTCGGCGCGGAGACGGTGCTGTCGTTCCTGGTGACGCCGTACTCGCTGCTGATGCTGGCGATCCTGTATTGCTCGTTCTACGCCACGTATCGTGGCTGTTTCAACATCGTGCCTGCCGAGGAATCGGCCGAAGCCCCGCAAGGCTGATACAGGACCGATATCCCTCCGGCGCGCGCGGGTGCCTCCCGGCGCGCGCCCGGGCCCATCTCCCCGGTCAGTCGATCGGATCGAGCTTGGCCACCGACAGCGCCAGCCACTTGGCGCCATGCCGCTTGAAGTTGATGTTGGCGCGCGCATCGGCGCCCTCGCCTTCCATCGCCGTGATCTTGCCTTCCCCGAACTTGTTGTGGAATACGTTCTGGCCAACCCGGAGCCCGGTTTCGGCCGCGCGTTTCTGCTCGGCGTAGGTCTTGCCGGTATCCATGCCGCCGGTCGGCTTCGTCCCCGTGTATGGCACGTCCTCCGGCTTCCTGAACCAGTCGCGGCCCCAGGCGCTTTCACGCTCCGATGACGGGCGGCGGGCACCGCCGCCGCCGTACGTGCCATAGCTCTGGGCCTGCGGCGTGATCCACTTCAGCGACGTCTCGGGCAGTTCCTCGAAGAAGCGCGAGCGGATGTGGTAGCGCATCTGGCCGTGCAGCACGCGGCTCTGGGCGAACGACATATACAGGCGCTCCCGCGCGCGCGTGATGGCCACATACATCAGCCGGCGCTCTTCCTCCAGGCCATCGGCCTCCATCGCACTGTTCTCATGCGGGAACAGACCCTCCTCGAGCCCGGTGATGAACACCGCGTTGAATTCGAGCCCCTTGGCGGCGTGCACGGTCATCATCTGCACGGCATCCTGTCCGGCCTGCGCCTGGTTGTCGCCGGCTTCCAGCGACGCGTGCGTCAGGAACGCGACCAGCGGCGTCATCACCACCGGCAGTTGCTCGGGGTCCAGCACCTGCTGCGCCTGGTCGCCGTCGGCAAGCACCGGCGGGGCATCGCCCACGCGGTTCGCCGGCAGCACGCTGGCCAGCGCCTCGAGCCCGTAGCCCTCTTCCACCACGAACGCCTGCGCGGCGGTCACCAGTTCCTGCAAGTTCTCGATGCGGTCCTGGCCTTCTTTTTCGGTCTGGTAGTGCGTGATCAGGCCGCTGGTATTCGTCACGTACTCGACGGTCTCCGCCAGCGTCATGCGCCGGGTCTCGGCGCGCATCTGCTCGATCAGGCGGATGAACGCACCCAGCGAGCTGCCGCCCTTGCCCGGCACATACGCCACCGCCTCGGCCAGCGAGCAGTTGTACTGGCGTGCCGCGTCCTGCAGCAGTTCCAGGGTTCGCGCGCCAATGCCGCGCGTGGGGAAGTTGACCACGCGGCCAAAGGAGGCGTCGTTGCGCGGGTTCTCGATCAGTTGCAGGTACGCCAGCGCGTGCTTCACTTCGGCGCGCTCGAAGAAGCGCAGGCCGCCGTACACGCGATAGGGAATGCCCGACGAGAACAACGCATGCTCGATCACGCGCGACTGGGCGTTGCTGCGATACAGGATCGCGATTTCCGAGCGCTGCATGCCCTGGGCGATCTGGTCGCGGATTTCTTCGACGATCCACGAAGCCTCCTGCCCGTCCGTGCCGGCCTGGAACACGCGCACCAACTCGCCATGGCCGGCATCGGTGCGCAGGTTCTTCCCGAGCCGCCGCGCGTTATGCGAAATCAGGTGATTGGCCGAATCGAGAATGTGACCATGCGAGCGATAGTTCTGCTCCAGCTTGATCATGTGGCGCACACGGAATTCCTGCTCGAAATCACGCATGTTGCCCACGTTGGCGCCACGGAACGCATAGATGCTCTGGTCGTCGTCCCCGACGGCAAAGACCGATGCCGTATTGCCCGTGCCATAGCCGGCCAGCAGCTTGAGCCACTGGTACTGCAGCACGTTGGTGTCCTGGAACTCATCCACCAGCACGTGGCGGAAGCGGTGCTGGTAGTGCTGCCGGATCGCGTCGTTGTAGCGCAGCAGCTCGTAGCAGCGCAGCAGCAGTTCGGCAAAGTCGACCACGCCCTCGCGCTGGCACTGCTGGTCGTACGCAGCGTACAGGTCGACGAAGCGGCGGTTGAAGTCGTCGTTGGCCTCCACGTCCGCCGGGCGCAGGCCCTGTTCCTTGGCGTTGTTGATGAAGTACTGGAGATTCTTGGCCGGGTACTTCTCGTCGTCCACGTTCAAGGACTTGAGCAGGCGCTTCAGCGCCGACAACTGGTCCTGCGAATCGAGGATGGCGAAGGTCTGGGGCAGCCCGGCGTCGCGGAAGTGCGCGCGCAGCATCCGGTTGCACAGCCCGTGGAAGGTGCCGATCCACATGCCGCGCGTGTTGATCGGCAACATGGACGACAGGCGGGTCTGCATCTCCTTGGCCGCCTTGTTGGTAAAGGTGACCGCCAGGATGCCGGCCGGCGAGACGCGCCCGTTCTGGATCAGCCAAGCGATCCGGGTGGTCAGCACGCGGGTCTTGCCGCTGCCCGCCCCCGCCAGGATCAGGGCCGGCTCGTCAGGTAATGTGACGGCGGCGAGTTGTTCGGCATTGAGATTGGCGAGCAGGCTGGACATCGGGAGAGGGCCGGGAGGAATGGCGGCAATTATACCGGCGGGCCATGGCCCGCATCGGCAACGAGGTGGCCCTTCCGGCGCGCGCGCAAGCAGGAAATGCGCACCGGCACCCCGCCTCCCCTATAATTTGATGTTTTCCCGGCCCGATGCCGCGGCGCGCCGATTTCCGCCTGCCGGCCACCGCCCTGACACGCATACCTCCACATCCCCAGCATGACCGCAGAAGACCAGTCCCTTGCCAAGAGCTTCGAACCCGCCGCCATCGAGGCGAAATGGGGCCCAGAGTGGGAGCGCCGCGGCATTGCCCAGCCCACGTTCGACCCCGATCGCCCCGACTTCGCGATCCAGCTGCCGCCGCCGAATGTGACCGGCACGCTGCACATGGGCCATGCGTTCAACCAGACCATCATGGACGGCCTGACGCGCCACGCCCGGATGCGCGGCGCCAACACGCTGTGGCTGCCCGGCACCGACCACGCCGGCATCGCCACCCAGATCGTGGTGGAGCGCCAGCTCGAGTCGCAGGGCGTGTCCCGCCATGACCTCGGCCGCGAGAAATTCACCGAGAAGGTCTGGGCCTGGAAGGAAGAGTCCGGCTCCACCATCACGCGCCAGGTGCGCCGGATGGGTGCGTCGATCGACTGGACGCGCGAATACTTCACGATGTCGCCCGAGATGTCGAAGGCGGTGACCGAGGTCTTCGTCCGCCTGCATGAGCAGGGGCTGATCTATCGCGGCAAGCGGCTGGTCAACTGGGACCCGGTGCTGGGCACGGCCGTGTCCGACCTGGAAGTGGACAGCATCGAGGAAGAAGGCTCGCTCTGGCACATCCACTACCCGCTGGCCGAACCGGATACCGTGCGCGGCCTGACCCACCTGACCGTGGCCACCACGCGGCCGGAAACCATGCTCGGCGACACCGCCGTGATGGTTCATCCCGAAGACGAGCGCTACGCGCACCTGATCGGCAAATTCGTGCACCTGCCGCTGACCGGCCGCACGATTCCGGTCATCGCCGATGAATACGTGGACCGCGAGTTCGGCACCGGCGTGGTCAAGGTGACCCCGGGCCACGACTTCAACGACTACGCGGTGGGCCAGCGCCACAACCTGCCGCAACTGTCGATCCTGACGCTCGACGCGAAGGTCGTGGCCGACGCGCCGGCAGCCTACGCCGGCATGGACCGCTTCGACGCGCGCAAGAAGATGGTCGACGACCTGCAGGCACAGGGCCTGCTGGGCGAGATCAAGAAGCACAAGCTGATGGTGCCGCGCAGCGAGCGCACCGGCAGCGTGATCGAGCCGATGCTGACCGACCAGTGGTTCGTCGCCATGAGCAAGCCGGCGCCGGAAGGCACCTACTTCCCGGGCCGCTCGATCGCCGAGGTGGCGCTGGACGCCGTGCAGAGCGGCGAGATCAAGCTGGTGCCGGAAAACTGGAACAGCACGTATAACCAGTGGCTAGCCAACATCCAGGACTGGTGTATCAGCCGCCAGCTGTGGTGGGGCCACCAGATCCCGGCGTGGTACGACGATGCGGGCCACTGCTTCGTTGCCCGCACCGAGGAAGAGGCAAAGGCCAAGGCCCAGGCCGCCGGCAGCACCGGCGCGCTGCGTCGCGAGGAAGACGTGCTCGACACGTGGTTCTCGTCGGCGCTGGTACCGTTCTCGTCGCTGGGCTGGCCGGAAGAGACGCCCGAGATGCAGCACTTCCTGCCCTCGTCGGTGCTGGTGACCGGCTACGACATCATCTTCTTCTGGGTGGCGCGCATGGTCATGATGACCAAGCACTTCACCGGCAAGGTCCCGTTCCACACTGTGTATGTACACGGCCTGGTGCGCGATTCCGAAGGCAAGAAGATGAGCAAGTCCGAGGGCAACACGCTGGACCCCGTGGACCTGATCGACGGCATCGAGCTGGAGCCGCTGCTGAAGAAGCGTTCCACGGGCCTGCGCCGTCCGAAGGATGCCCCGCGCATCGAGGCCAAGACGAAGAAGGAATTCCCGAACGGCATTCCCGCGTTTGGCGCCGACGCGCTGCGCTTCACGTTTGCCTCGCTGGCCACGCTGGGCCGCAACATCAATTTCGATACCGGCCGCTGCGAGGGCTATCGCAACTTCTGCAACAAGCTCTGGAACGCCACGCGCTTCGTGCTCATGAACACCGAGGGCCATGACTGCGGCATGGGCCCGTGCAACAACGATTGCGGCCCGGACGGCTACCTGCACTTCTCGCAGGCCGACCGCTGGATCGTGTCGCTGCTGCAGCGCGTGGAAGCGGAAGTCGAAAAGGGCTTCGACGAGTACCGCTTCGACAACATCGCCAACGCGATCTACAAGTTCGTCTGGGACGAATACTGCGACTGGTATCTGGAACTGGCCAAGGTGCAGATCCAGACCGGCACGGAAGCGCAACAGCGCGCCACGCGCCGCACGCTGCTGCGCGTGCTGGAGACCGTGCTGCGCCTGGCCCACCCGATCATCCCGTTCATCACCGAGGAACTGTGGCAGAAGGTGGCCCCGCTGGCCGGCCGTGCCAAGGGTGACGGCAGCGAGTCCCTGGCGCTGCAGGCCTACCCGCTGCCCGCCGTGGCCAAGATCGATGAAGCCGCCGAAGCCTGGGTGGCCCAGCTCAAGGCCGTGGTGGACGCCGCCCGCAACCTGCGCGGCGAGATGAACATCTCCCCGGCCCAGCGGATTCCGTTGTACGCCCACGGCGACAGCGCCTTCCTGAAGGAAGCGGCGGCGCAAGTGCAGGCGCTGGCGAAACTTTCCGAGGTCAAGGTGTTCGAAGATGATGCCACCCTTCAGAAGGAGGGGGCTGGGGCGCCGGTTGCCATCGTCGGCGGCAATCACCTGCTGTTGAAGATCGAAATCGACGTCGCGGCCGAGCGTGTGCGCCTCTCCAAGGAAGTCGAGCGGATCAGCGCCGAAATCGGCAAATGCCGTGGCAAGTTGTCCAACGAGAGCTTCGTGGCAAAGGCGCCGCCGGCCGTGGTGGCGCAGGAGACGCAGCGTTTGTCGGATTTCGAACAGACGCTGGCCAAGCTGCAGGGTCAACTACAGCGTCTGCCGGCCTGACGGGCCCTGTACGCCGCTGCCTGACCGGCACGGAAGTTGCGGGGCTGGTTGTAACGGGCCGTGTTAGCTTCCGGCGCGGTCAGACAGCGATTCCGGACCCGGCCGCCCGCCGGGTCGGACGGAACCGGACAGACGGCGCCCTCACCATACGGCACGGTATTACACCGGATAGAAAAGGAATCTGAAATGGAAAACCGCGTCACCAAGGCCGTCTTTCCCGTCGCCGGTCTCGGCACCCGTTTCCTCCCCGCAACCAAGGCAAGTCCCAAGGAAATGCTGCCGGTGGTGGACAAGCCACTGATCCAGTACGCCGTGGAAGAAGCCATGGCCGCAGGCATCACCGAAATGATCTTCGTGACCGGCCGCTCCAAGCGCGCCATCGAGGATCACTTCGACAAGGCCTATGAGCTGGAAATGGAGTTGGAAGCCAAGAACAAGCGGGCCCTGCTCGATGTGGTCCGCTCGATCAAGCCGGCAAACGTGGAGTGCTACTACGTGCGCCAGCCCGAGGCGCTTGGCCTGGGCCACGCGGTGCTGTGCGCCGCCAAGCTGGTGGGCGACACGCCGTTCGCGGTCATGCTGGCCGATGACTTGCTGGATGGCGACGTGCCGGTCATGAAGCAGATGGTGGATGTCTACAACCACTACAACTGCTCGGTGCTCGGCGTGGAAGAAATCGCGCCCGAACAGAGCCGGTCCTACGGCGTGGTCGATGGCCGCGAGTGGGACGAGCGCGTGATCAAGATGTCCGCCATCGTGGAAAAGCCAGCGCCCGAGGACGCGCCGTCCAACCTGGGCGTGGTCGGCCGCTACATCCTGACGCCCCGCATCTTCGATCACATCCGCGAGCTGAAGCCCGGCGCTGGCGGCGAGTTCCAGCTGACGGACGCCATCCAGTCGATGCTGGGCCAGGAGCAGGTGCTCGCTTACCGCTACAACGGCGTGCGCTACGACTGCGGCAGCAAGCTCGGATACCTCAAGGCGACCGTCGAGTTTGCCCTGAAGCACCCGGAAGTACGTGACGAGTTCCGCGCTTATCTGGCGCATCGCGGGTAAGCGCCGCAAGCCGGAAACGAAAAAGCCGCCTCATACGCGAGGCGGCTTTTTCTTTGCCCGGAGGCGCGGGCTTCAGCGGCGCTTCATGTAGAACACGAATACCTTGTCCACTTCCGCGTGCGACAGCAGCTCATTGCCGGTCTGCTTGGCGAACGCCTGGAAATCACGCGTTGCGCCCGGGTCGGTCGCCAGCACCTTGAGCACGTCGCCGCTGGCCATGTCCGCCAGCGCCTTCTTGGTCCGCAGGATCGGCAGCGGGCAGTTCAGTCCGCGCGCATCCACTTCTTTCTGGAAGTCCATTCCTCTCATCCCACTATTTTTGGTCGATGCCGTATTGTAACGAAGCCCCGACCTGGCTGAAGTCAGTCGGCCGGCGTGGGTCGGGAATGTCTTCCCCCGTCGCCCGGTCGAAAAACTGCACCGGCAGGCCGCGCCGCTCCAGGAAGTCCGCCACGGCAAACCCGGTGCCGGCGTTCCAGATCCGCATCTTTTCCGGCGCCACCAGCTTGTATTCCGCCAGTTCCTCCGACAGTTCGATCCGCCCCGTCGCCTTGACGTGATAGGCGATGATCAGCTCGTTCTTGCGCATGAATTCGTAGACGCCGATCAGCGACGCGGAAACGGTGTCGAGGTTGGTTTCCTCTTTCAGCTCGCGCGCGACGCCCAGTTCCGGCGTCTCGTCGCGCTCCATGAAACCCGTCACCAGCGCGAACATCTTCTCCGGCCAGGCCGCGTTGCGGGCCAGCAGGATCTTGTCCTCATACTCCACCACGGCCGCCAGCACGGGCAGCGGGTTGTTCCAGTGCACAAAGCCACAGCCATCCTGCACGCAGGCATGACGCCAGCGCCCTGACATCGGCAAATGCTCCAGCGGCGAGCCGCACCGGGGGCAGAATCGGTAGGGTTCCATCGAGGGCTCCTGGGCGTCTGTCGCGCCCGTTCAGGTTCGATATTCAAGGTCGATCGTCTGGAGCGATCGTTCCTCCGATCGCCCGTTCGATCGCTACGTCAGCGGGTACAGGCGGCGCGGATGTCCGCGGCAAACACCTCCACCGTCTGTGGCTGCAGGTCCCACGAACACATCAGGCGGCATCCGCCCGCGCCGATGAACGTGTAGAACAACCAGCCTTTCGCGCGCAACGCTTCAATCGCCGGCAGCGGCAGTTCGGCGAAGACCGCATTCGACTCCGTCGGAAACATGATCCGCACACCGGGGATATCGACGATGCGCTGATGCAGCAACTGCGCCATCGCGTTGGCATGGCGCGCATTGGCCAGCCACACGTCGTTTTCCAGCATGCCCAGCCAGGGCGCCGAAATGAAGCGCATCTTCGACGCCAACTGGCCGGCCTGCTTCACGCGGTACGCAAAGTCTTCCGCCAGGCGCCGGTCGAAGAACACCACGGCCTCCCCCACCGGCAAGCCGTTCTTGGTTCCGCCGAAGCACAGCACGTCCACGCCGGCGCGCCATGTGATTTCCGACGGATGCACGCCCAGCGACGCCACCGCATTGGCAAAGCGCGCGCCATCCATATGCACGCGCAATTGCCGGCGCTTGGCGATGGCGGCAATCGCCCGCACCTCTTCCACGGTGTAGACCGTGCCGACTTCCGTCGTCTGGGTCAGCGACACCACGCGGGGCTTCGGGTAGTGGATGTCAGTGCGGCGCGTGACCAGCGCCTCCACGGCATCGGGCGTCAGCTTGCCGTTCTCGCCCGGCGCCGTCAGCAGCTTGGAGCCGTTCGAGAAGAACTCCGGACCGCCGCATTCGTCGGTCTCGATATGGGCCAGTTCGTGGCAGATCACCGAGTGATACGACTGGCACAGCGACGACAGCGCCAGCGAATTGGCCGCCGTGCCGTTGAAAACGAAGAAGACCTCGCAATCGGTCTGGAACAGGTCGCGAATGCGATCACAGACCTTTTGCGTCCAGGTGTCGTCGCCGTAGGCCTTTTCGTGGCCGCTCGCGTTGGCTTCCAGGAAATACTTGAGCGATTCCGGGCAGAAGCCGGCGTAGTTGTCAGAGGCGAAATGCTGCATGGCGGGAGGCGGCGAAGAACGTGGAAGGCGGGCCAGCGTGGTGAACTGGCGCGGATGGCTTACTTCTTGTCGATCCAGAGTTCGCCGCCGGTGGACCAGTTCTCGCGCTTGATATCGGTAATGATGATATCCACGGCCGACGCGGAACATCCAAGCGTCTCGCAGGTGACGCGGGTCACTTCCTCGACCAGCTTGCGCTTCTGCTCGACCGTGCGGCCTTCGAACATCTCGACGTGAAACGTGGGCATTTCTCGTGACTCCTTTGGTTTTTGCGGGTGCTCTGTCAGAAAACCGGGTATTCAGTCCCGGTAGGAGGGATCGATTCTATCGAGTTTGCGCAATAGCGAGGGCCATTCCATCTCGCCCTCCACGGCGCCGTTGTCGTAGAGCTGCAGCGACGTCTTGTCCACCACGGCCGCCAGCGGCTGCACGGTGGCGCTGCCAAGCTGTGCGCCAAGCTGGATCTCGCACGCCTTGATGAGCGTTGCCATCAGCACGTGGGCTTCCGCCACGGTGCGCCCCACGGTCAGCGTGCCGTGGTTGCGCAGCAGCATCGCGGGATGGTCGCCGAGCGACGCGGTGAGCCGCGCCCCCTCGGCCGGCGTGAACGCCAGGCCCTCGTAGTCGTGATAGCCGATACGGCCGTGAAAGCGCATCGCGTGCTGCGACAGCGGCAGCAGCCCCTCCGCCTGCGCGGACACCGCGATACCCGCCGTGTTGTGCAGGTGCATGACGCAATGGGCGTCGGCGCGTGCTGCATGCACGGCGGCGTGTAGCGCGAAACCGGTGACATTGACGGGATGTACGGTCTCGCCGACCACCTCGCCGCGGCCGTTGATCTTGACGAGATCGGACGCGCGGATCTCGTCGAAGGCAAACCCGAACGGGTTGATCAGGAAGTGGTCCGGCTCGCCGGGGACGGTGGCCGAGATGTGGGTGTAGATCAGGTCATCCCAGCGTTCCAGCGCTGCCAGCCGATAGGCGGCGGCCAGGTCGACGCGCACGCGCGCTTCCTCGGCGCTGATGGGAAGAGCCGGGCCCGCGGCACGCCCGGGCTGCAAGGCAAAAGACATGGGGACGCATTCTCCGCACGCCGCCCTGCAGCGCCGGTGCGGATGTACCCCGGTCGAGTGAGCGGCGAAGCCAATACTGTAGCGCAGTCCTCAGCGCGAGGTGGCCGCCCGCACCGGCATCGCACGCCACATCCACAGGTAGATCAGGGCCCCGACCAGCAACGCCGCGGCCGCCACGACAAGCGATGCGGCAAATCCGCCGGTGCGCGCCACCAGCGCCGTCGCCAGCGGTGGCCCGGCAATCTGGCCGAGGGCGTAGGCGGCGGTCATCAGGCCGATCAGCTTTGGCGCGCAGGCGCCCCAGAGCCGGCGCGCCTCACGCATCGCAAACGACACCAGCGCCGTGAACGGCAGCCCAACCAGGAGGCTGCTCAGGGCGAATCCGGCGACCGTCGGCCAGACCGCGGCCACGCCCACGCCGATGGCCTGCACCGTGTACAGGATCATCATCATGCGTCGGTTGTCGTGATGCATGCCGACGCGCGTGGCCAGCCAGGCGCCGACCGCCACGCCGGCGCCGAGGATCGGCCAGAACAGGTCCGCCCAGACCGTGCCGGGCATCGCCTGCCGCGCAATCACTGGCAGGAAGGTGGCGGTGATGATGTAGCCAAAGCCTGCCAGCCCGTACGCCAGGGTCAGCGCCCAGGTTTCCAGGTTGAGCTCGGGTGTGACAACCGACGTGGCCGGCGTGGCGGCCACCGGCTGGCCGGATGCCGCATGCGCGGCGGGGGCCGGCGATCCGAACACGCGCCAGACCGCCGCCAGCATCACGGCGCCGAGTACCGTAAAGGCGATCCAGCCCCAGTTGGCCAGCCAGTGCTCGCCCACCATGCCGAAGACCGACACGCCCGTGACCACGATGCCAATGCCCGGTCCGCAGAACATGATCCCGCCCAGCGTCGGATGACCGAGTTCGGCGAGCCGCTGCATGCACCACGCGGTGGCGTAGACCATCACCACCGCGCTGGCGGCGCCGGCAATCGTGCGCCACGTCAGCCAGGCCGGCATGCCGCCGGGCAGCGCCATGGCCAGCGTCAGGACGACCGTCAGCACCAGCGACCCGCGCACGATCCGCACGGGATCGGGGCGGATGAACAGGCACAGCAGCGCGCCCAGCAGGTAGCCGATGTAGTTCATCGTGGCCAGCGCGCCGCCCTCGGCCAGCGTCACGGAGCCGTCGTGCAGCATCATCGGCAACAACGGCGTAAAGGCAAACCGACCGATGCCCATGGCCAGTGCCAGCGAGACAAAGCCGGCCATGGCCACGGCCCACGGGCCGGCGGTTGGCCGGGCAACGCACCCGGCGGGGAGATCGATATTCACGAGAGACATGGAGGAACCCGCACCTTGCAACGAGGCGCCTTGGCTGAACGGTTGAGTTTCCCCTATGCTATGCCGCAAACCCCATCACGGATAATGAATTATCGAGATGCCTTTCATCTCAATTTGAGAAAGGAGACTGCCATGGACCTGGCGGCGCTGGAAATCTTTCGCACTGTCGTGGAGGCTGGCGGCATCACACGCGCCGCCGCACGGCTGCATCGCGTGCAATCCAATGTGACCACCCGGATACGCCAGCTCGAGCAATCGCTGGGGGTGGACCTGTTCGTGCGGGACGGCAAACGCATGGTGCTGACGCCGGCCGGCCAGACGCTGTTCGACTATGCGCGCCGGATCCTGCAATTGTCCGACGAGGCGCGGCACGCCGTGCAGCCGGCACGCCCGCACGGCCGGCTGCGGATTGCGTCGATGGAGAGCACCGCCGCCAGCCGGCTGCCCACCGTGCTGGCGGCCTACCACCAGGCGTGGCCGGAGGTGGAACTGGAACTCGTGACATTGTCCACGCGCGAGTCGCTGGACGCGCTGCAGCGCTTCGAGGTGGACTGCGCATTCGTGGCCGAGCCGCTCGGCAATCCGGACCTGGTCAGCCGCCCGGGCTTCGAGGAGGAACTGGTGATCATCGCCAGCGCCCAGCATCCGCCGATCCGCACGCCCGAGGACATCGAGCGCCCCACCCTGCTCGCCTTCGACTCCGGCTGCAACTACCGCACGCGTTTCGAACACTGGTACAGCCAATACAGCAATGCGGCGCGACGCGTGATCCAGCTTGGGTCGTACCACGCCATCGTGACCTGCGCGGCGGCGGGCATCGGCGTGGCGATCGTGCCGCGCTCCGTGCTGGCGCTCTACCGCAATCTGCCGCAGATCAGCATCCATCCGCTCGGGGAAGCGGGCCGCGTGACGACGGTGCTGGCATGGCATCCCGCCATGACCAGCGCGGCGCTGACCGCACTTGCCGACATGCTGCCGAACATCGTGGCGACGGATATCGCACGCGAAGCGGCCTGACGCGGGCCGCCGGCGCACGCAGCACAGCGTGCAATATGTGGCCGGTCGCCTACACTGAAAGTGGCGTCACCACGGCATATCCCGTGGCGACGTCCTGCCATGACACTCGCCCTTGCGTTGATACGGTCGTTGGCCCGCCGGCTGGCTGCGCCCTGGCCCGCCTGCCTTCTGATGATCCTGGCGATGGCGGGGCCGCTCGTGGCGCTGGCGCAAACCGTGACCCCGTCGGCCGGGAATTCCGCTGCAACGTCCGCCACCGCACCCGCCACACCTCCCGTCTATGTCATTCCGGTCAAGGGTGCGATCGGCCCCGCCAGCGCCAGCTTTGCCGTGCGCGGCATGGCGCTGGCCCAGAAACAAGGCGCGCAACTGATCGTGCTGGAAATGGACACGCCGGGCGGGCTCGACGTGTCCATGCGCGACATCATCCAGGCCATCCTCGCGTCGCCGGTGCCGGTGGCCACTTACGTATTCCCGGGTGGCGCGCGGGCGGCCAGCGCCGGCACCTACATCCTCTACGCCAGCCACATCGCCGCCATGGCGCCCGGCACCAACCTGGGCGCGGCCAGTCCCGTGCAGATTGGCGTTGGCGGGCCCAAGCCCGAAGCCGCCCCGGCCCCCGCTTCCGCCCCGGCCAGCGCGCCGCCGGAGGACACCATGGCACGCAAGCAGATGCACGACGCGTCCGCGTATATCCGCGGCCTGGCGCAACTGCGCCACCGCAATGCCGAATGGGGCGAGCGGGCCGTGCGCGAGGCGGTGAGCCTGTCGGCCGAAGAGGCCGTGACCCAGCGTGTGGCGGACCTCGTGGCGGCGGACCTGCCGACGCTGCTGCGGCAAGTGGACGGCAAACGCGTGGAAGCCGCAGGCGCCGCGCGCGTGCTGCGCACCGCGAACGCCCCCGTGGTGACCCTGGAACCCGACTGGCGCAGCCGGTTCCTGGCCGTCATCACCGAGCCCAGCGTCGCGCTGATCCTGATGATGATCGGCATCTACGGGCTGATCTTCGAATTCTCCACGCCGGGCATGGTAGTGCCGGGCATCGCGGGGGCGATCTGCCTGTTGCTGGGTCTGTTCGCGCTGCAGATGCTGCCCGTCAACTACGCGGGGCTGGCGCTGATCGCGCTGGGTGTCGGCTGCATGGTGGCGGAGATGTTCCTGCCGACGTTCGGCGCGCTCGGCGTGGGCGGGATCATCGCATTTGCCTTCGGCGCGGTGATGCTCATCGATACCGATGTGCCCGGCTTTGGCGTGCCGTTGTCGCTGATCGGCGCGCTGTCGGGTATCTCCGCCATCTTCCTCTTCGGCATGTCCGCGCTGCTGCTGCGCTCGCGGCGGCGGCCGGTCGTCAGTGGCGCGGATACCCTGCTCGGCACCGTGTGCATCGTGATCGACGACACGCAGGCCGACGGCTGGGCCATGGTGCGAGGCGAGCAATGGCGCATCCACAGCACCGTGCCGCTGGCGCGCGGCCAGCAGGTGCGCGTGACGGCGCGGCGTGGGCTGGTGCTGGACGTGATGGCCAGCGACGCCGGCTTTGCAACTTCCCCCCACAACAAGGGAGCCTGACATGGCATTCGGATTCAGTTTCGGTGGCCTGATCTTCCTGCTCGTCCTGCTGGTCGTGGCCGCGTTCCGCGTGCTGCGCGAGTATGAGCGCGGCGTCGTCTTCATGCTCGGCCGGTTCTGGCGCGTCAAGGGGCCCGGGCTGGTACTGCTCATTCCTGCGGTCCAGCAGATGGTGCGCGTGGATCTGCGGACCGTCGTGTTCGATGTGCCGCCGCAGGACGTGATCTCGCATGACAACGTGTCGGTCAAGGTCAATGCGGTGGTGTACTTCCGCGTGGTGGACCCGGAGCGCGCGATCATCCAGGTGGCGAATTTCATGGAGGCGACCAGCCAGCTCGCGCAGACCACGCTGCGTTCCGTGCTGGGCAAGCATGAACTCGATGAAATGCTCGCCGAGCGCGAGAAGCTGAACCTCGACATCCAGAAGGTGCTGGACGCGCAGACCGATGCGTGGGGCATCAAGGTGTCGAACGTCGAGATCAAGCATGTGGACCTGAACGAATCGATGATCCGGGCGATCGCGCGCCAGGCCGAGGCGGAACGCGAACGCCGCGCCAAGATCATTCACGCGGAGGGAGAGTTGCAGGCTTCCGTGAAGCTGCTGGAGGCCGCGCAAATGCTCGCCCAGCAACCTCAGGCGATGCAACTGCGCTACTTGCAGACGCTGACGCAGATCGCCGGGGACAAGAGCTCGACGATCGTGTTTCCGTTGCCGATGGACCTGTTGAGCGGCCTGGCGGCCGTCGTCGGAAAGCGCGAGGTTTGATGCAGGAACGACGGAAGTAAGAACGAGGGATGCAAAGAGAAGGGATGCAAAAACAAGGGGCGCCGAAGCGCCCCTTGTCATGCGTGGATCAAGGCATCAGACCTTGGTCGCCACCCATTCGCTGACGCCGGCCAGCGCCTTCGGCAGATTGGCCGGCTCGGTGCCGCCCGCCTGCGCCATGTCCGGACGGCCGCCACCCTTGCCGCCCACCTGCTGGGCCACGAAGTTGACGAGATCGCCAGCCTTCACCTTCGACGTCGCGTCGGCGGTCACGCCAGCAATCAGGCTGACCTTGCCGTCGGCCACGGCGCCCAGCACGATGGCCGCGCTCTGGAGCTTGTCCTTGAGCTTGTCCATCGTCTCGCGCAGCGTCTTCACATCGGCGCCGTCGAGCTGGGCCGCCAGCACCTTGAGGCCCTTGACGTCCACCGCCTGCGCGGCCAGCTCATCGCCCTGCGACGACGCCAGCTTGCTCTTGAGCTTCTCCAGTTCCTTCTCCAGCGCGCGGACCTGGTCCTGCACCTGGCCAATACGCGGCACCAGTTCCGAAGGCTGGGCGCGCAGCGCGGCAGCGGCTTCGTTCAGGCGCGCGTCCAGCGCCTGCAGGTAGTGCAGCGCGTTGTCGCCGGTGATGGCTTCCACGCGGCGGATGCCGGCGGCTACGCCCGCTTCCACCACGATCTTGAACAGGCCGATATCGCCGGTGCGCGACACGTGCGTGCCGCCACACAGCTCCTTCGACGTCCCGATCGACAGCACGCGCACATCGTCGGCGTACTTCTCGCCGAACAGCGCCATCGCGCCGCCCTTCACCGCGTCATCGAACGGCATGACCTCGGCACGGGTGGCCTCATTGCGCAGGATCTCGGCGTTGACGATCTCTTCCACCTGGCGGATCTGCTCGTCCGTCAGCGCCGCGTTGTGCGAGAAGTCGAAACGCGTCTTGTCGGCATCGACCAGCGAACCCTTCTGCTGCACGTGCGTGCCCAGCACCTCACGCAGGGCCTTGTGCATCAGGTGGGTCGCCGAGTGGTTGCGCACGGTGCGCGCACGGCGGTTGGCATCCACCTGCGCGGCAAGCGTGTCGCCGACCTTCAGCGGACCGTTCGTCAGCGTGCCCTGATGGCCGAAGACTTCGTTCTGGATCTTGGTCGTGTCGGTCACGCTGAACACCGCCGGACCCGACACCAGCGTGCCCTGGTCGCCCACCTGGCCACCGGACTCGGCATAGAACGGCGTGTTGTCCAGGACGACGACGCCGGTCTGGCCCGGCTGCATCGTGTCGACGGCGGCGCCATCCACGTACAGGGCCGTCACGCGCGCGCGCTCGACGCCCAGCGAATCGTAGCCGTGGAACACGGTCTTGTCGCCCGTGTACTCGAGGCCGGCCGCCATCTTGAACTTGCCGGCAGCGCGGGCCTGCTCGCGCTGGCGGGTCATCGCGGCGTCAAACGCGGTCTCGTCGACCGTGATTTCCTGCTCGCGCGCCACGTCCTGCGTCAGGTCCAGCGGGAAGCCGAACGTGTCGTGCAGCTTGAACGCCAGTTCGCCGTCCAGCACCTTGCCACCGCGCGTCTTCAGCTCGGCCACGGCGGCGTCGAGGATCGACATGCCGTTCTCGATGGTCTCGAAGAAGCGCTCTTCCTCGGCCTTCAGCACTTCCACCACGCGCGTCTGCGCCTCGGCCAGTTCCGGATAGGCCTGGCCCATCTGCGCTACCAGGTCCGGCACCATCTTGTGGAAGAACGGCCTCTTCTGGCCCAGCTTGTAGCCGTGGCGGATGGCGCGGCGCACGATCCGGCGCAGCACGTAGCCGCGCCCTTCGTTGCCGGGAATCACGCCGTCGACGATCAGGAACGAGCAGGCGCGGATGTGGTCGGCAATGACCTTCAGCGAATTCTGGTTCAGGTTGTCGATGTGGGTCTCGCGGCCAGCAGCCTTGATGAGTGCCTGGAACAGGTCGATCTCATAGTTGCTGTGCACGTGCTGCAGCACCGCGGCAATACGCTCCAGGCCCATGCCGGTGTCCACGCACGGCTTGGGCAGCGGCGTCATGTTGCCCTGCTCGTCGCGGTTGAACTGCATGAACACCAGGTTCCAGATTTCGATGTAGCGGTCGCCGTCTTCCTCCGGCGATCCCGGGGGGCCGCCCCACACTTCCGGGCCGTGGTCGTAGAAGATTTCCGAGCACGGGCCGCACGGGCCGGTGTCGGCCATCTGCCAGAAGTTGTCGGACGCGTAGCGCGCGCCCTTGTTGTCGCCGATGCGCACGATGCGCTCGGCCGGCACGCCCACTTCCTTGGCCCAGATGTCATAGGCCTCGTCGTCTTCGGCGTAGACCGTGACCCACAGCTTGTCGGCGGGAAGCTGGTAGACCTTGGTCAGCAGCTCCCAGGCGTACTGGATGGCTTCGCGCTTGAAGTAGTCGCCAAACGAGAAATTGCCGAGCATCTCGAAGAACGTGTGGTGGCGAGCCGTATAGCCCACATTCTCGAGGTCGTTGTGCTTGCCGCCGGCGCGGACCGAGCGCTGGGACGACGTGGCGCGCGTGTAGGGACGCTTGTCGGTGCCCAGGAACACGTCCTTGAACTGCACCATGCCCGAATTGGTGAACAGCAGCGTCGGGTCGTTCGCCGGCACCAGGCTGGACGAGCGGACCACGGAATGGCCCTTCGACTCGAAGTACTGCAGGAACTTGCTGCGAATGTCGGAGACTTTCATGTTATATCGGGCGCCTCCCGCGTCGTGGCAGGGCGCAGTCAGTCAGGTTGGATTTGCAAACCGTTGATTATACGGGCAAGCCCCGCCCCGGGGCAGTCTCGCGGGCGGCCCGTGTCCGCCCGGCAGCCGCCGGACAGCCGGCCGGTGGCGGGACGGCGGCCGGGTGAGCGACGATTGGCCGGCTATCGCCCACGGATGCCCCACCGGAGTGCGTCGGCCGCCCTGCCGGGTGGTAGAGTGCAGGCTGTCCGCCCGGGCTCCGCCACGGCCTTTCGCGCCGCGCGGCCGCTCCGCCCCACTCACCCCACCTCCACGCCTTGCCGTCTCTGCCATGGGAGCCTTGAGCCATCTCCGCGTCCTCGACCTGACCCGCGTCCTCGCCGGGCCATGGTGCGCCCAGAACCTTGCCGACTTCGGCGCCGATGTCATCAAGATCGAGCGCCCCGGTCCCGGCGACGACACCCGCACCTGGGGTCCACCGTGGCTCAAGGCCGAAGACGGCCGCGACACGGCCGAAGCCGCCTACTACCTGGCCGCCAACCGCAACAAGCGCTCCGTGACCTGCGACATCAGCACGCCGGAAGGCCAGCAACTGGTGCGCGAACTGGCCGCCAAAAGCGACGTGGTGCTGGAAAACTACAAGGTCGGGCAGCTCAGCAAGTATGGGCTGGATTACGAGTCGCTGAAAGCCGTCAAGCCGGACATCATCTATTGCTCGGTGACCGGTTTCGGCCAGACCGGCCCGTATGCCCAGCGCCCGGGCTATGACTTCATCATCCAGGGCATGGGCGGATTCATGAGCCTGACCGGCGAGCGCGACGACCTGCCCGGCGGCGGCCCGCAGAAAGCCGGCGTGGCGATTTCCGACCTGATGACCGGCCAGTACGCGACCATCGCGGTGCTGGCCGCCCTTGCCCACCGCGACCGCACCGGCGAGGGCCAGTACATCGACATGGCGCTGCTGGACGTGCAGGTGGCCATGCTGGCCAACATGAACACCAACTACCTGGCCAGCGGCGTGGCGCCGCGGCGCTGGGGCAATGCCCATCCGAACATCGTTCCCTACCAGACCTTCCATGCCGCCGACGGCTGGATCATCGTGGCCGTGGGCAACGACGGGCAGTTCCGCAAGTTCGTGACGGCCGGCGGCCGGCCGGAACTGGCCGACGACCCGCGCTTCGCCACCAATCCGCAGCGCGTGGCCAACCGTGACGAGCTGGTGCCGATCCTGGCCGAAATGGTGCTGCCGCGCACGCGCCAGCAATGGATCCTGGACCTGGAGCGTGCCGGCGTGCCCTGCGGCCCGATCAACTCGCTCGACGAAGTCTTCGAGAACGAGCAGGTCCTGGCGCGCGGCCTGCGCGTCGATCTGCCGCACCCCACCGCCGGCGAGGTAAAGCTGGTCGGCAGCCCGATGCGGATGAGCGTCACGCCGCCCGAGGCACTGCGCCATCCACCGTTGCTGGGCGAGCACACCGATGTGGTGCTCGGCGAGACACTCGGCTACAGTGCCGAACACATCGCCGCCTTGCGCGCCAAGGGCGTGCTCTAAGAGGTCGCTTCAGGAAGATCCTGGCGTCGCTGCACGGCCTGGCCAGGACCGCTTCGCTTCATTTATGAAGCAACCTCTGAACCGGCACAGACCGGCGCAGGCAGGGTCCGGGGCCTTCCCCGGACCGGGCGAGACAACCAGAAGTCCAAAGTCGTCCCCCGCAGTTCCCATTGAAAGCGAAGTTTGCAAGCCAATCGCCGCGGTCTGAAAGCGCGCGCCAGCGCAGCCGCGACTCGCCCAAGGAGAATTCATGCTGACCGATGCCCTGCTGGCGTTCTTCCATTTCCTCGCGATTTTCGTGCTGGTCACGCTGCTGGCCGCCGAAGCCGTCGTGCTGCGGCCTGAAATGACGCCGGCCACCGTGCGGCGGCTCTCGCTGTACGACCTGTTCTATTTCCTGTCGGCGATGGTCGTGCTGGCCACCGGCCTGCTGCGGCTGTTCTATGGCGCCAAGGGTGCGGATTTCTACCTGCACAACCCATGGTTCCACGCCAAGGTCACGATTTTCGTGCTGATCGCCCTGAGCTCGCTGCCGCCGACGTTCGCCATCGCGCGCTGGCGCAAGCAGGCGCGCAAGCTGCCCGACTTCGTGCCGACGCCCGCCGAGATCAAAAAGGCCCGCCGCTGGGTCATGATCGAAGCCCACGTATTTATCCTGCTGCCGCTCTGCGCCGTGATGATGGCGCGCGGCATCGGCATCCACTGAACTGCCCGGCCAGCGCCGGGGCGCCACGTACGTCCCGGCCCCCCGCTTTCCCAATCGTTCCGTCGTTCCGATCCCATATGCTGAAGACTCTCTTCACGGCCACGAAGATGGCCGCCACCATGGCCACGCTGGTGGCCGCCACCCTGCCGATGGCCACGCCCGCACATGCCGCCGGCAACTGGCCGACCAAGCCGATCAAGTTCGTGGTGCCCTACCCGGCCGGCGGACCGCTGGACACCGTGGCGCGCGCCATCGGCGAAAAACTGCGCGACAGCCTGGGGCAGCCCGTGGTGGTGGAAAACAAGCCCGGCGCGGGCGGCAACCTGGGCGCGGACTACGTCGCCAAGCAACCGGCGGATGGCTACACGATCGTGATGGGCGCGGTGGCCACGCATGCCATCAACCCGACGCTATTCAGCAAGATGCCGTATGACCCGGTCAAGGACTTCGCGCCCGTGACGCTGGTCGCCGACGTGCCCAACGTGCTGGTGATGCATCCGGGCAAGGCCGCCGAGCTGCACATCAACAACGTACGCGACCTGGTGGAATACGCGCGCAAGCATCCCGGCAAGCTCGACTACGCATCCGGCGGCAATGGCAGCGCCGGGCACCTGTCGGGCGAGCTGTTCAAGAGCATGGCCCATGTCAGCATGGTCCACATTCCGTATAACGGCGCATCGCCCGCGCAGTTGTCGGTGCTGTCCGGCCAGACTGACCTGATCTTCGACAACCTTGCCTCGGCGTCGGCCAACATCAAGGCTGGCAAGCTCAAGGCGTTTGCCGTGACCACGGCCAGCCGCGCCGCCGCGTTCCCGGATCTGCCGACCATCGCGGAAGCCGGCAAGGGCCTGGGGCTGGAGGGGTTCGACATCTCCACGTGGTTTGGAGTGCTGGCCCCGGCCGGAACGCCGCGTGACATCGTCGACCGCCTCAACCACGACATCGTGGCGATCCTGAAGACCGACGACATGCGCGCCCGTCTGGCCCGCATCGGCGCGCAGCCGGCCCCGACCACGCCGGAACAGTTTGCCGCGCTGATCCAGAAGGAACTGAAGAAGTACGGACAGGTGGTAAAGGTGTCCGGCGCGAAGGTCGATTGATAATCGGCTGACCGCTACGCGTGATCCGTGGCGCCCGGCGATTTTCGCCGCAGGCGCCACAACCTGTCCTTGGCCGTGTCGGCCGCAGCCGGCCCGCGCGGCAGCAACAATCCCACCTGCACGATCCGGGGCCCGTCCATGCGGGTCACCGTCAGCCGCAATCCGGCAATCTCCACGGCATCGCCCTCCACCGGCGGCGACGGAAACGCCGACAGCATGGCGTTTTCCAGCGTCAGCGCATGCTCGGCCGGTGTCAGCGCGCGGGTGCCATAGAGTGCGGCCACGTCGCGCAGGAAGGCGTCGCCGGAGAGCAGGAAGTCGTGCGATACCTGATCCCATGCGGGTGGCCGGGCCGCGGTCAGGAACAGGCGCGACAGCAGCGGCACCGTGCTGCCCGGCGCCACCACCGACACCGCGTCGCCGGCGCGCAGGATGACCTGATCGAGCGGCACCAGCACGCCGTCGCGCGCCACCGTCATCAGCCGGCTGCGTGGTGGCAGCTCCAGCTGATCGGCGCGCAAATTCTCCACCGACGAATTGGCCGCCACCAGGAACTGCATCAGCTCCAGCGACGGCGCGCGCGTGCCTTGCAGCCGTTCGCGCGACAGCGGTTCCGTGTAGGCCGGGCGCAGCACGCGCGCCAGACGCGCCGCCAGCGCCACGGTCGTCCCCTGGCACAGCAGGCTGGCCAGCACCACCGCAAAGGCGATGCGGAACAGCAGGCCGGAATCCTCCATGCCCTGCAGCAGCGGGAAGAGGGACAGCACGATCGGTACGGCCCCGCGCAAGCCCATCCAGGCCAGGAAGCCCTTCTCCCCCGCGCTGAAGCGGAAAGGCAGCAGCGACACCCAGACCGCCAGCGGCCGCGCCACGCACATCAGGAACAGTGCCACGGCCGCAGCTGGCAGGGCTACTTCCCAGATCCGGTGTGGCGTTACCAGCAGCCCCAGCAGCAGGAACATGGCCGACTGGGCCAGCCAGGCCATGCCGTCCATCGCGCGCATGGTGTCGGCGGTGACCGCGCGCTCGCGGTTGCCGATGATCATGCCGGCCAGGTACACGGCCAGGAACCCGCTGCCGCCGACGCTCTGGACGATCGCAAAGACCATCGCGCCACCCGAGCAGACCAGGATCGCCTGCAACCCCTCGCCCACGTTGACGCGCTCGAGCACATTCGCGAGGCAATAGCCGAGGCCGACGCCCAACGCGCCCCCCACGCCAAACTGCACCACCAGTCGCCATGCCAGCGCGCCCGCAGACAGCGACTGCGGCGCGGTGATCCATTCGATCAGCGTAAGCGTCAGGAAAATGGCCATCGGATCGTTGATGCCGGATTCGATCTCCAGCACGCTGGCCACGCGCTCCTTGAGCCGGATGCCGCTGCTGTTGAGCAGCGAGAACACCGCCGCCGCGTCGGTCGACCCGACGATCGCGCCCAGCAGCAACCCGAGCTTCCAGTCGATCTTCAGGACCCACGTGGCAAAGGCGCCGACCAGGCCCGCCGTGATCACCACGCCGAGCGTGGCCAGTGCCAGCGAGGGCCGCAGGGCCACGCGGAACGTGGCAAAGCGCGTGCGCAACCCGCCGTCGAGCAGGATGATCGCCAGCGCGATATTGCCCACCAGAAAGCTGAGCCAGGTATTGGAAAAACGGATGCCCCCCGGGCCGTCCACGCCGGCCAGCATGCCGACGCCCAGGAAGACCAGCAGGAACGGCACGCCGAAACGCGCCGAGAACGCCCCCACGACGATACCGAGCGTCATCACCACGGCGCCGATCAGGATGGCATGGTCAATACTTTCCAAATGACTCCTTTCGATTCCTTTCAGCGCGCCCGCATCCACTTGTGCGGTTGATGATAGCGCACGCGTTTTTCGCGCCGTCCGCCCGCCCCTTGTCTACCCCTTTGTTTTCCTTTTTTCGTTGCAACGTCAACGACTTACTGCGTCCTTTCAGACGTCTCCCTAGGGACATACCCTGAAGTTGCCCCTGATTGCAGACATATGAAAGGTAGCTGAAAGGATGCGCTTTTAACTTCCACCCTGCCCGTGGCGGGGTCGGGGGAGATTGTCCCTTCCTGCCTTGCACGAAGCCGGACGATCCGGCTCCGCCGCGACGATTTCAAGCAGTCAATATCGAGGAGAATCATTTTGCGCATACGTAGCCAAAAGGACTTTGCCTCCGGCCTGTTGTTCATCCTGGTCGGATTCGGCTTTTCCTTCGTCGCCCGTGGCTATTCCATGGGAACAGCCGCCAAGATGGGACCGGGGTACTTCCCGTTCTGGCTCGGCGTCGTGCTCGCCCTGCTGGGCGCGCTGGTACTGTGGGGCTCGCTGTCTTCCAAGATGGAAGAAGACCAGCTGGCCCGCTGGGACATCAAGACGCTGCTTTGGATCCTGGGCGCCGTGGTGCTGTTCGGCCTGCTGCTCAAGCCGCTGGGCATGGTGCTGTCGGTGCTGGTGCTGGTGCTCGTCTCCTCGATGGCCAGTCATGAATTCAGCTGGAAGGGTACCGTCCTGAACGCGATCATCCTCGTGGTGATCAGCCTGGGCGCATTCGTGTACGGCATCAACCTGCAGATGCCGGTGTGGCCGGCTTTCCTGGCAAGCTAAGGAGCCGCCAACATGGAACTACTCTCCAACCTCGGACTGGGCTTTGCTACCGCCCTGTCCTTCCAGAACCTCGCGTACGCCTTCCTGGGCTGCGTGCTGGGCACCCTGATTGGCGTGCTGCCGGGCCTGGGGCCTCTGGCCACCATCGCCATGCTGCTGCCGGTGACCTACACGCTGCCCCCGGTGGCCGCGCTGATCATGCTGGCCGGTATCTACTACGGCGCGCAATACGGTGGTTCCACGACCGCCATCCTGGTGAACCTGCCTGGTGAATCGTCGTCGGTGGTGACCACCATCGACGGCTACCAGATGGCACGACGTGGCCGTGCCGGCGTGGCGCTGGCCACCGCCGGTCTGGGCTCGTTCTTCGCCGGCTGCGTGGCTACGCTGATCCTGGCCGCCTTTGCCGCACCGCTGTCGGAACTGGCATTCAAGTTCGGCCCCGCCGAGTACTTCTCGCTGATGGTGCTGGGCCTGATCGGTGCCGTGGTGCTGGCTTCGGGTTCGCTGGTCAAGGCAATCGCCATGATCGTGCTGGGTCTGCTGCTGGGCCTGGTCGGTACCGACGTGAACTCGGGCGCGGCGCGCTTCTCGTTCGACGTACCCGAACTGACCGACGGCCTGAACTTCGTTTCGGTGGCCATGGGCGTGTTCGGCTTCGCGGAAATCATCGCGAACCTCGAACAGAAGGATGCCCGCGAGACCTTTACCGACCACATCACCAACCTGTTCCCGACCAAGGCGGACTTCAAGCGCATGATCCCGGCGGTGCTGCGTGGCACGGCGCTGGGTTCCGCACTGGGCATCCTGCCCGGCGGCGGTGCGGCACTGGCTTCGTTTGCAGCCTACTCGCTGGAAAAGAAGACGTCGAAGTATGCGCATGAATTCGGCAAGGGCGCGATCGAAGGTGTGGCAGGTCCGGAATCGGCCAACAACGCCGCGGCACAGACCTCGTTCATCCCGCTGCTGACGCTGGGTATTCCGCCTAACGCCGTGATGGCGCTGATGGTGGGTGCGATGACCATCCACAACATCCAGCCCGGCCCGCAGGTGATGACCAGCAACCCGGCGCTGTTCTGGGGCCTGATCGCCTCGATGTGGATCGGCAACTTCATGCTGATCGTGCTGAACCTGCCGCTGATCGGTATCTGGGTGAAGCTGCTGAAGGTGCCTTACCGCTACCTGTACCCGGCCATCCTGACGTTCTGCTGCATCGGCGTGTACTCGGTCCAGAACACCACGTTCGACGTGTTCCAGACCGCGGCCTTCGGCGTGATCGGCTACCTGTTCATCAAGCTCAAGTGCGAACCGGCACCGCTGCTGCTCGGCTTCGTGCTGGGACCGATGATGGAAGAGAACTTCCGCCGCTCGCTGCTGCTGTCGCGTGGTGACTTCAGCGTGTTCGTGACGCGTCCGCTGTCGCTGGGCCTGCTGATCGCCGCGGCGGTCCTGGTGGCGATCGTGGCGATGCCGGCGATCAAGTCCAAGCGCGAAGAAGCGTTCCAGGAAGAATAAGCAGTAGCCAGGCCGGGGTTACCGGCCACACAACGCAAGCTCAGGGCGCCGCAAGGCGCCCTTTTTTTATTCCGCGTCCGGAGGCCTCGCCCCGGCCGCCTACGCTGGCGTCAGCCGCCAAACAGGCCGGCGCATGCCGCGCGGATTGCCTCCGTCACGTGTCCCCGGCCGTGATCGCGCCGCTCCAGCATGCCGATCGTACGCACCACCGGGTCCCCGGCGGCCTGCAGCGGCAGGATCCGGAGCGCATCGTCGTCGCGCCAGCGCGCGCGCTTGAGCAAAGGCACCACGGTCACGCCCACTTCCTGCCGTACCAGCTCCACCAGCGCCTCGATCGAATTGAGTTCGAGGAACTCGTTAGTCCGCAGGTGCGCGCGGCGTAGCGCGCGCTCCACGAGCGCACCGGTGCGCTGGCCGCGGTCGAAGCGCAGGAACGGATTGGCGGCCAGCGCCTGGCGTGCCGTCTCGCCCGGACTGCCGCGCGCGGCGATGGCGACCAGCGGCTCCTGATAGAGCGGCGTCCAGCGCAGCGCGCCGGCCGGCCGGGCCGACCCCTCCACCAGGAATGCCGCGTCGAGCTCGCCGCTTTCCACCTGCGCCGCCAGGTCGATTGACTTGGCCCCCACCAGCCGCACATCCAGCGCGGGGTAGGCGCGCTTCATCCGTGCCACCACGTGCGACAGCCCCCCCATCACCGACACCACAGCGCCCACGGCCACCGCCCCGGCCATGGCCTCGGACGCCGCCAGCGGCAAGCGCATCTCGTCGTAGAGCGCCAGCAGCTGGCGCGCCCGTGGCAACAGCTCCCGCCCGTCCGCGTTGAGCACGGCCACGCGGCCGCTGCGGTCGAACAGTTCGCGCCGCAACTCCTGCTCCAGCGAGCGCATCTGCAGGCTGACGGCGGCCTGGGTCAGCGCCACCTGGCCGGCCGCGGCGGCAAAGGACCCCTGCTCGGCGACGGCCACAAGAGTACGAAGGAAACGGATAGTGCTCATGTCAGGCTCGATTGTGGTGCATCCACTCACAAGGTTTTCTTGTGAATCACAAAAGGAATATTAGCTTTCATTGTGATCGGCCGCGCGGAATAATGATGGTCGGGCCTTGATTTGGCTCGGTTTTTCCTGCCTTGCATTGCCCCCGCCTGACTGTTTGATCTTCCGTACCGGAGCGAAGAATGAAAACCTGGCTACGCCATATCGGCATCGGCCTTGCCACGAGCCTGACCCTGGTTGCCGCACCGTCGCACGCCGACACCTTCCCCAGCAAGCCGATCCGCCTGATCGTGCCCTTCCCCGCCAGCGGCGCGACGGATCTGCTGGCGCGAGCCATCGCCCAGAAAGTGGGCGCCAACCTGGGCCAGCAGATCGTGGTGGACAACCGGCCCGGCGCGGGCGGCGCGATTGGTTCCGACATGGCCGCCAAGGCCCCGGCTGACGGCTACACGCTGCTGATCGCCACCACCAGCACGCACTCCATCGGCCCGTACATCAACACGCACCTGCCGTACAACACCGAGACCGATTTCACCCCGATCGGTCAGGTGGCCACGGCAACCAACGTGCTGGTCGTGCCAAACTCCCTGCCGGTCAAGAATGTCAAGGAACTGATCGACTACGCCAAGAAGCATCCGGGCGAGCTGAACTACGCTTCCAGCGGCAACGGCACGGTGGTCCACCTGACGGCCGAGGCCTTCAAGGCCCAGGCCGGGGTGTTCATCACCCATATCCCGTACCGCGGCACGGCGCTGGCGGTGCCCGACCTGATCTCGAACAAGGTGCAGGTGTTGTTCGACAGCATCGTGTCCGGCATGCCGCACGTGAAGGACGGCAAGCTCAAGGCCCTGGCCGTGACCAGCCTCAAGCGTTCCCCGCTGGCACCGGACCTGCCGACGGCCAGCGAATCCGGCCTGCCCGGCTTCGAATCCGATACGTGGTTCGGCATCTACGGCCCGAAGGGATTGCCGGCTGACGTCGTCAGTCGCCTGAACGCCGAGTTCAACAAGGCGATCCAGTCGCAGGACGTCAAGGACCGCCTGGCCAAGCTGGGCGCCGAGCCCGTCGGCGGCACGCCGGCGCAGTTCGCGACGATGGTGAAGAAGGACAGCGCCCGATGGGGCAAGCTGATCAAGGACCGGAAGATCCAGGTCGACTGATCGGCATCGGGCCGGCGCGCGACGCCGGCCTTATCCTTCCACATTCCTTCCTGACATCGCGGTGCGTGATGCCGCGCAGGATATTTTGTCCCGAGGCCTCCCGAGGCCCGCATTTACGAGACAGACCATGCAGAACTTCAACTGGACCAACCCCTATCCCACCGTGCGCATTCCGCTGTTCGCGCGCAACGTGGTGTCGACGTCGCACCCGCTGGCCGCACAGGCCGGCCTGCGCATGCTGCTCAAGGGCGGCAATGCCGTCGACGCGGCCATCGCCGCCGCGGCCGCGATCACGCTGGTTGAGCCCGTGTCGTGCGGCCTGGGCAGCGATGCCTTCGCGATCCTCTGGGACGGCAAGGAGCTGCATGGCCTGAACTCCTCCGGCGTGGCCCCGGCCGCCTGGAATACCGACTACTTCAAGAAGAAGTATGGCGTGGATGCCAACGGCAACGCCAACCGCCCGATCCGCGGCTGGGACTCGGTCACTGTGCCGGGCGTGATCGCCGGCTGGGCCGCACTGCACGAGCGCTTCGGCAAGCTGCCGTTCGAAGACCTGATGGAGCCGGCGATCGAGATCGCCGAGCGCGGCTACGCCGTGCCGCCGGTGGTCGCGCACAAGTGGGCCGCCGCCGTGCCGGACCTGAAGAACCAGCCGGGCTTTGCCGACACCTTCATGCCCAACGGCCGCGCGCCGCAGGTGGGCGAGAAGTTCGTCCTCAAGGCCGCCGCCGACACGCTGCGCAAGATCGGCGCCTCCAAGGGCCGTGCCTATTACGAAGGCGAGATCGCCGAACGGATCGCCGCTTTCAGCAAGGAGTGCGGTGCCGCGCTGACGCTGGACGACCTGCGCAACTATCGTCCTGACTGGGTCAAGCCGATCAGCAAGTCCTACCGCGACCATGACGTGCACGAAATTCCGCCGAACGGCCAGGGCATTGCCGCGCTGATGGCGCTGGGCATCCTCGACCAGTTCGACGTGGGTTCGCTGCCGGTCGACTCCGTGGATTCCCAGCATCTGCAGATCGAGGCCATGAAGCTCGCCTTCGCCGACCTGTACCGCTATGTGGCCGACCCGCGCAGCATGGAGGTCACGCCCGAGCAGATGCTGGACGATGCCTACCTGAAGTCCCGCGCGAAGCTGATCGACATGAAGCGCGCCACCCACTTCAACTTCGGCATGCCGAAGGTCGGCGGCACGATCTACCTGACCGCCGCCGACGAGAACGGCATGATGATCTCGTTCATCCAGTCGAACTACATGGGCTTTGGCTCGGGCGTGGTGGTGCCGGGCACCGGCATCAGCCTGCAGAACCGTGGCGTGGGATTCTCGATGGATCCGAAGTCCGCCAACGTGGTGGAAGGCGGCAAGCGTCCTTTCCACACCATCATCCCCGCATTCCTGACGAAGGACGGCCAGCCCGTGATGAGCTTTGGCGTGATGGGCGGCGACATGCAGCCGCAGGGCCACCTGCAGACCGTGGTGCGCATGCTGGACTACAAGCAGCAGCCGCAGGCCGCCTGCTGCGCACCGCGCTGGAAGGTGAACCGCGATTTCACGCTGGACGTGGAAGGCACGATGGACCCGGCCACGCTGGCGGGCCTGAAGGCACGCGGCCACCAGCTCAAGTCCGTGAACGATCCCTATATGGACTTCGGCTCCGGCCAGTTCATCTGGCGCCTGTCCGATGACGCCGAGCAAGGCTACGTGGCCGCCAGCGACAGCCGTCGCGACGGTCAGGCCGTGGGCTTCTGACACCGGACTGGCGAATGATTTCGTAGTACCGCAGCACCGAAGCTGTACTGAAGTCGTTGTCCTGCAAGGCGCCCGGGGGTCCATCCCCCGGGCGCTTTTTTCATGGGCGTGTGAAGCAGGCATCGGGGATGGTGGATACGGGGCGGGGAAGACGGGGCGGTGAATTTGGGCCGGGAGGGCCGGGCGAATGGGGCCCGGGGAATGGGGGCCAGGGTGTCGCGCCGGCCTCAACTGTTCCGCTCCGCGCGTGCGGAACTGTGCATGGCGCCCGCCAACCGCTCGCATACACTTGCCGGATTCGCCGCGACTCCCCACTCGTTCCTCGCGCCGTTGCCTCCGCTGCCATTCGTCGCCATTCGTCGCTACTCATCGCGTCGTTCACCACACCACTCACCGCGCCTCCTACCATGACCGACTACGCCTTCCGCATCGTCAACGTCTTCGCCGAATCCACCTTCGGCGGCAATCCCCTGTGCGTGTTCGAAGACGCGCGCGGCCTGGACGACGCCACCATGCAGGCGCTGGCGCTGCAGTTCAACCTGTCCGAGACCACGTTCGTATTTCCGTCTGACAACGCGACCGCCGCCGTGCGCATCTTCACGCCCGGCTACGAAATGCGTTTCGCCGGCCACCCGACGCTGGGCACGGCCCACGTGGTGCGCGACTTGGCAAGGACCGGCGATGCGTTGTCGCTCGAGTTCAAGGCCGGCGTGGTGCCGGTGACCGCCGAGGGAGACCGCTGGACGCTGACGGCGCCGCATCAGGGCCAGCCAAAGACTGCGCCGGCAGGCCTGCCCGACGCCGAGATGGCATCGCTGCTGGGCCTGTCCGTGGACGACCTCGCGGGATCGCCGATGTGGGTCGACACCGGCGCCGACCAACTGCTGGTGCCAGTCAGGACGCCGGACGCCGTACGTCGCGCGCAGCCGGACAGCAGCCGCCTTGACCGCTGGCCGCAGAGCAGTCTGGGCCGCAAGACAGCCTACGTGTTTGCCTTCGATCCGGAACAGCCTGGCAAGGTGCTGGTGCGCTACTTCTTCACCAAGCAGGGCGGTGGCGTTGCCGAAGATCCGGGCACCGGCTCCGCGTGCGCCAACCTCGGCGGGTGGCTGCTGGCCACCGGCCACGCGCTGCCGGCGGCCTATGCCGTGGATCAGGGCGAGTTCGTGGGTCGCCACTGCCGGCTGGACCTGGCGGTCACCGCCGAGGGTGCCATCCGGGTCGGCGGCCGGGTAATCGAGATCGGCCGCGGCACGATCACGCTCTGATCCACCCGGGAGGGTCACGCTTCACGGACACAATTCAGGGGCATACTTCCGTTTCCGGCTGCTTTCGCCGGTTTGCCCCGTTTCCCCTTGTTCCTGTTGGTCCTCCATTGCCCCGCCAACTTCAGCGCCCCACTGCCATGACGTCCCACGACATCGCCGCGCTCACCGACCTGGAAGCGCTTTACGCCGAGCCCGGCGCCGCCTCCCTCGCCAAGGAAGTCGACTACCTGCACCCGTACTACCGCACGTTCGTGGAAGCGTCGCCGTTTTGCCTGTTGTCGACGATGAGCGACAAGGGTGGCGACTGCTCCCCGCGCGGCGATGCGCCGGGTTTCGTGCAGGTCCTGGACGACCGCACGCTGTTGCTGCCGGACCGACGCGGCAACAATCGCATCGACAGCCTGCGCAACATCGTGGCCGATCCGCGCGTGGGGCTGCTGTTCCTCGTGCCGGGGGTCAATGAAACGCTGCGCATCAGCGGTACCGCGACGATATCGACCGACCCGGACCTGATCGCCCGATGCGAGGCACATGGCAAGGCCCCGACGACGGTACTGGTCGTTTCGGTGCGATCCGTGTTCTTCCAGTGCGCCCGCGCGCTGGTCCGTTCGCACCTGTGGTCGCCCGATGCGCAGATTCCACGCGAGGCACTGCCCAGCAACGGCACCATCGTGGCCGAACTCAGCCAGCACGCGATCGACGGCCCGACCTACGACCGCGAGCAACCCGAGCGCATGCGCAACACGCTCTACTGAGAGGCCGTTTCAAAAATATTCTGGCGTCGTTGCGGGGTCTTGCCACACTCGCTGGCCGACGTCAGCGCAAGCGTCCTACGTTCGGCGCGGTAACCATTCGGCGGGGTGCGTGCCCAGCGGCACCGACGGAAATGCCCAGTACGGGGGCGTCTCTGACAGCTTCGCGGCGTGCCGCACAATCGTCAGTTCACCGAAACCGGATTCGAGCACTTCCAGCAGGTCGGAAATCTCGTCGATGTGCTGATCCGGTACGCCGAGGCCGTCTGGCACGCGCCCGAGGCTGCGCAGCCACTGCCCCACCTGTGCCAGCGACACGCGCACATGCCAGCTTCCCCCTTCCACGGCGCGCCGATGCAGCGCCGCCATCGCGCCAAACGCCAGCAGGTAGCCCGCGGCGTGGTCGAGCACCTGAGCCGGCAATGGCTTCGGGTCGGTGCTGCCGGCGGCCTGGGCTTCGTCATGATTCAGCCCGGTCGCGGTCTGGACGAGCGAGTCGAAGCCGCGCTTGCCCGACCACGGTCCGACGTGACCATATGCCGACAGTGACACGTAGACAATGCCCGGCCGGGCGCGTGCCACGGCTTCCGGCCCGGCGCCCAGTTCGGCCAGCCCTGCCGGACGATAGCCCTGCACCAGCACGTCCGCGCCATGCAGCAGCTTGTGCAGCGTGCGCTTGTCGTCCGGATCCCGCAGGTCCAGGTGGCAGGACCGCTTGCCGCGTCCCGTGTCGATGACGAGCGGGGCGATGGACGGCAGATGCGACGCCGTCACCAGCAACACGTCCGCCCCATGCGCGGCCAGCGTGCGCCCCGCGACCGGGCCCGCGATGATGCGCGTGAAATCGAGCACACGCACGCCCGTGAGCGGCCGCGCGTCGACATTGATTTCCGCGTGAGCAGGCAAGGCCGGCAGCGGCTCCGGCGGCGCTTCGCCGATCTTTTCGATCGTCACCGGCGGCAGCGCGCGGATGGCTTCGGCCTGCGGATGCGCCTGCCATTCGTCAAAGGTCCGCATCGCGGCGACCACGAGGCCCGCCTCCGATGCCGTGGCTTCGAAAGCCTCGGCTTCCCACTTGCCAAGCGCGGCGCGCACGGCCTCCTTGTCGTGCGCGCAGTGGAGGATGCGCAGCACGCCGTCGCGATGATGGGGAAAGTTCGTGTGCAGCCGGACCCACCGGCCGTCCCCGCAGGGGTACAGCCCGGCAATCTTGTCCCAGAGCTCGGGCGCGGGGCCGCCGTTCACGCGCAGATAGCGCTCGCTGCGGAATTCGGCCAGTGCATGACGCATGTCGACGGACACGTCCTGCCAGCGGCCCGTGCGCCGGGCCCACAGCGCGGCGGCGGCCAACGCCGACGCGCCCAGGCTGGCCTGTGCGGCGGCACCGATGGCAAAGCTCGATGGCAGGACGGGATCCGCTCCGGTCAGGTGCAGGTGCGCAAGCGCCTCCGGCGCCATGCCGGCACCCTGCCAGAGCGCCGCCACCACATCGGCCGGCGGGATGGAATCGGGGGAGGAAGCAGGTTTCATGGGGTGTGTTCCAGCAACAAGGCCCGGGGGATCGTGCGAGGATGACGCCATACCGAGCGCCATGCCAAGCGTCATGCCGAGGTGTCGCCCCGAGGACGGCACTCGATCACTCTGCGGTGGATTCTGCCCCACTTCGGGTCCCGCCGCAGTGAGCCGATTCGCAAAATGGCGGTCCGCTGTCGGGTTGACCCCCAAGGCACGGTAAAATCCCGCCATTCCAAGGAACACCAAGGACGCGCCCGGGTCAATCCTTGCCTGGCCGTCCGCCAAATGCTATCCAGCCGCACCCGATGCGGCGCCACCATGAGCCAAGACAACAAGCCCAACGACACGCCCGCCGCCTCCAACTTCCTGCGGAGCATCATCGACCAGGACCTGGCCGCCGGCACGTATGCCGGCCGCGCGGACAAGCAGGGCGAGCCGCTGCCCCCGGTCATCACGCGGTTCCCGCCGGAGCCCAACGGCTACCTGCACATCGGCCACGCCAAGAGCATCTGCCTGAACTTCGGTCTGGCCCGCGACTATGGCGGCCGCTGCCACCTGCGCTTCGACGACACCAACCCGGTCAAGGAAGACACGGAGTACGTCGATTCGATCATCGACTCCGTGCACTGGCTCGGCTTTTCGTGGGACGCCACCAAGGCCGGCGCGGCTCCGCACCTCTACTACGCCAGCGACTACTTCGACCAGCTGTATGCATTCGCCGAAACGCTGATCGAGCGCGGCGCCGCCTACGTGGACAGCCAGAGCGCCGAGCAGATCGCCGCCACGCGCGGCAACTTCTCAGAGCCGGGCAAGCCGTCGCCGTACCGCGACCGCTCCGTCGAGGAAAACCTGAAGCTGTTCCGCGAGATGCGCGACGACAAGTACGCCGACGGCGAACATGTGCTGCGCGCGAAGATCGACATGGCCGCGCCGAACATCGTGCTGCGCGACCCGGTGCTCTACCGCATCCGCCACGCCCATCACCACCGGACCGGCGACAAGTGGTGCATCTACCCGATGTACGACTTCACGCATTGCATCTCGGATGCGCTGGAGAACATCAGCCATTCGCTGTGCACGCTGGAATTCGAGAACAATCGCCCGCTGTATGACTGGGTGCTCGGGCACCTGCGCGAGTCCGGCGTGTTCCGCGATCCGCTGCCGCATCAATACGAGTTCGCCCGCCTGAACCTGACGTACGCGATCACGAGCAAGCGCAAGCTCAAGCAGCTCGTGGACGAGAAGCGCGTGGACGGCTGGGATGATCCCCGCATGCCCACCATCGTCGGCATCCGCCGCCGCGGCTACACGCCGGAATCGATCCAGCTGTTCTGTGACCGCGTAGGCGTCTCCAAGGCCGACAGCTGGATCGACATGAGCACGCTGGAAGGCGCCGTGCGCGACGATCTCGACGCGCGCGCGCCGCGCAGCGTGGGCGTGCTGGACCCGGTCAGGCTGATCCTGGACAACTATCCCGAAGGCCAGAGCGAGGAATGCTCGGCGCCGGTGCACCCCAAGCAGCCGGAGCTGGGGCGTCGTGTGTTCCCGCTGTCGCGCGAGCTGTGGATCGAGCGCGAGGACTTCAACGAGAACCCGCCGAAGGGCTACTTCCGCCTGTTCCCGGGCAACAAGGTGCGCCTGCGCTATGGCTACGTGATCGAGTGCACGGGCGTGGACAAGGACGCCGATGGCAACGTGATCGCCGTGCATGCGAACTACCTGCCGGACACCAAGAGCGGCACGCCGGGCGCGGACAGCGTCAAGGTCAAGGGCAACATCCACTGGGTCAGCGCGGCGCACGCGTACGAGGCCGAGGTGCGCCTCTACGACCGCCTGTTCAACGATCCAAACCCGGACGCCGGCGGCAAGAATTTCCTGGACGCGCTGAACCCCGATTCCAAGAAGGTCGTCACGGCCTATCTGGAACCGGGCCTGCGCGATGCGAAGCCGGAAGACCGCTTCCAGTTCGAGCGTCACGGCTACTTCGTGGCGGACCGCGTGGATTCGCAGCCGGGCAAGCCCGTCTTCAACCGGACGGTCGGCCTGAAGGACAGCTGGGGCAAGTGACTATGACGCAGACCATCACGTTTCCGCTCGAGGGCGAGTTCATCGCCCTCAACGACCTGCTGAAGCTGGCCGGCATCTGCGACAGCGGCGGCGCCGGCAAGGCGCTCGTCGCAGCCGGCGAGGTCTCGGTGGACGGTTCGGCGGAGTCGCGCAAGACCGCCAAGATCCGCGCCGGGCAGGTCGTCGGCGTGGCCGGCGTACGCATCAAGGTGGTGGCGGCCTGAAAGGTTGCCTCCCCTGCCGGAAGCCTGTCGGTTCCGGTCTCACCTGACGAAAAGGACATTCAATGCCGATCGCGTTCTGGTGTGTACTGGTGGCGGGCCTCCTGCCCGTCCTGACCGTAACCATCGCCAAGGCCGGTGGGCGCAGCGGCTTTGACAACCACGACCCGCGCGGCTGGCTCGAAAAGCAAAGCGGCCGCGCGCGCCGCGCCGACCTGGCGCACCGCAACCACTTCGAGGCCTTCCCGTTCTTTGCCGCGGCTGTGTTGACGGCCAGCTACCTGTCCGCGCCACAGGCCCGGATCAACGAGCTGGCGGTGGTATTTCTCGTTGCGCGCGTTCTCTATACGGTCTGCTACCTGACCGACCGGCCCACCCTGCGCACGCTGTGCTGGACCGTGGGTTTCCTGACCGTGATCGGGATCTTCCTGTTACCGGTCTTCGTCCACTGATCGCCGCATCGCCATGCAGATCCCCACTCTGAGGCTGGGCCTGGCCACGGCCGCTATCGCGGCAACGGTTGCCAGCGGCATGACGTTTGCGGCACCCACCACCTACACCGTCGATCCGACACACACCACGGTCCACTTCGGCGCCAGCCATTTCGACCGCACTACCGTGCGCGGCCGTTTCAACAAGCTGGACGGCCGGATCATCTACGACCCGGCAACCGGCGCGGGAGCCATCGACTTCACTGTCGATACCGATTCGGTTGACTCGGGCAATCGCAGCCTTGACGGTGTGCTGCGTTCCGCACAGTTTCTCGACGCCCAGACCTTCCCCGTGGCACGCCTGCAGGCAAACCGCTTTATCGTCGAAGGCGGCAAGCTCGTGGCTGTGGAGGGCACCTTCTCGCTGCACGGCGTCACGCAACCGCTGCGGCTGGAGGCCGACCGCTTCAGTTGCGGCCAGACCGTGCTGTTCGGCGTCAGGCGCGACGTCTGCGGCGGTGACTTCCACGCCACACTGACGCGCAGCGCATTCGGCATGACCCGTTTCCTGCCCGATGTGAGCGATACGGTCACCTTGCAGATTTCCGTCGAGGCGTCACCTGCCGGGCCGGCGCCGCAATAAGAGCTGCAATAAGGGCGGGCTGCCGTTCCGGATGATGACCACGCGTCACCTTTGCCGGCGAAATCTCTCGTAAAATCATCGCTTTGCAAATCCATCCTGCCGCGTTCCGCCCCCAGCGCACCCGGCGACAACGTGAGTCAAGATGATCCACATTCACGCGGGTGACGTCGTTGCGGCGTCGCTGGCCGCGGCCGGCGCGTGCCTGGCCTGCAGCATTCCTGCCGATTTCCTGCGCCGCTTCCCGCTCTGGGCCTACAAGACCTATGGACGAGGCGCCCTGCTGCTGCCACTGCTGGCCATGGTCGTCGGCTCGTTGCTGGCCAGGACCGCCATCACTGGCCAGATCAACAGCCATGGCGGCGTGGCGCTGGTGGCCGCGGCGGCCTTCCTGACGCTCGTGCTGGCTTCCGCACTGCTGCGCTTCTGGCTCAGCGACTACCGCAAGTCCTGACGCATTGCCGCGCGGGCGCGCCAGCGCACGCAAACGGGCGGCGGATTCCATCGCGCCGGCGCCCGGATCACGTATGATGCGGCCTTCCGCGCGCCGAGCAACGTCGCTGGCGCCGCCCGCTTTCCTGATCTCATGGCGCTCAAGTCCACCATCTTCAAAGCCGAGTTGTCCGTGTCCGACATGGACCGGCCCTACTACGGCAGCCACGCCCTGACCATCGCCCAGCATCCGTCCGAAAACGATGCGCGCATGATGGTCCGGCTGCTGGCGTTTGCCTGCGAGGCCTCCGAGTCTCTTGCCTTCACCCGTGGCCTGGACGAACCCGACGAGCCGGACCTCTGGGACAAGAACCTGACCGGCGAGATCGAACACTGGGTCGAACTGGGCCAGCCCGACGAGGCCCGCCTGCGGCGCGCCTCCGCCCGCTCCGGGCGCGTGACCGTCTATACGTATCAAAGCGCCAGCGCGCGTGAATGGTGGAAGGGCATGGCCGGCAAAGCTAGCAAGCTGCGCAACGTCACCATCTACAATGTGCCGTCGGAAGCCGTCGACGCGCTGGCCGGCCTGGCGCAGCGCGCCATGCGACTGTCGGTCACGATCCAGGACGGCGAGATCTGGGTCAGCGACGACGACCACAACGTCCAACTCACGCTGGACGTGCTGCAGCGCGCCACCGGCTGAGCGGCGCTGCGGCGCCTGATGATTCCACTGCCACACAACAAGGAAGATTGCGATGCAAACTACTCCCTCCGGCCTGCAGTTTGAAGACACCGTCGTCGGTTCGGGCGACGAAGCCACGTCGGGCAAGCACGTGACCGTGCACTACACCGGCTGGCTGTACGAGAACGGCCAGGCAGGCCGCAAGTTCGATTCGAGCAAGGACCGCAACGACCCGTTCGTGTTTCCGCTGGGCGCCGGCCACGTGATTCGCGGCTGGGACGAAGGCGTCCAGGGCATGAAGGTCGGCGGCACGCGCCGCCTGGTGATTCCGGCCGACCTCGGCTACGGCGCGCGCGGCGCCGGCGGCGTGATCCCGCCGAACGCCACGCTGCTGTTCGAAGTGGAGCTGCTGGCGGTCTGATTCCCGCCCGCCACAAGTCAAAACGGACGCCTCTCGCGCGTCCGTTTTGTTTTCGTGCGGCCAGTGCGCGGTCAGAAGCCGATGGCGGCGTTGCCCACGTCCACACGTACCTTGTCGCGGCCCAGCAGGCGGCCGGCGTGGCGGGCAAAATCCTGGGCCCATTCCGCATTGCCGGCAAAGCGGTTCTCGCCCGAGAACTTGGCCACGTTCAGGATCTTGTCGATCACCAGCACCTTCCCCACCGGGCTGGATGCCTGACAATCCAGCTCCGCGTATTCGCGGTCGAACCAGCGCCACGCAGCGTCCTCCGTCACCGCCGCCAGCTCGGCATCGCCGAGCGTGAATTCAAACTCCTTGCCGCTGCCGAACACCACGGTAAGCGTACGCGCCATGACCGGTTCTCCGAGATTCTCCGAGGATGAGGTCCCTATTGTAGTGACTTGGCAGCGCCTGGGAATCGGCCGGACGAGCTATCCCGCAAGATCCGACCGTTGCCTGCGACACACACCGCACCCGCGCGCGTGGTTTCCGTGCGACACACTCTTCGGCTTTGGATTATCCTTGCACGCATGGCCATCACCAGACAGGACCTCGAATCGGATCGGCTGCGCACATCGCTGTGCAGCACACCGATCGCGTCTTCACTCCTGCCGGAGGCCGATATCGAGCGCTCGCTCTGCAACACGCTGGCGGCCCGGCCCGATGGCGCCGACCTGAACGGTGACGTGTGGCTCTTCGGCTACGGATCCCTGATCTGGAACCCGATGGTGGTGCACACGGATCGGCGGCTCGCCACCGTGCATGGCTATCACCGCGGCTTCTATCTCTATTCCCGCATCAACCGCGGCACCTGGGACAATCCTGGCCTGGTGCTGGGACTCGATCGCGGCGGTTGCTGCACCGGCATGGTGTTTCGCATCCCGAGCCATGTGATCGAACAGGAATTCCGTGTGCTGTGGCGCCGCGAAATGATGACCGGCGCCTACCATCCGCGCTGGCTGCGCGTAAAGGTCGACGACCAGCCGGGCGGCGCCGAACAGCGAGCCCTTGCCTTCGTGATGAATCGCGAACACACGGGCTATGCGGGCCGCCTGCCCGACGCACGCGTGGTGGCCTGTCTGCGCCACGCCACGGGCCTCTACGGTCCGGCGCGCGAATATCTGCAGCAGACGCTGCTGGGCCTGGCCACCAATGGCGTGGATGACCCCTACCTCGGCCGCCTGTGGCGCCAGTTGCAGGAGGGCGAGGCTGCCGAGGCCGGCGCACCACACACGAAGCCCGCACCAACATTGCAGGCCGATTCCGCCGAAGCAGTGGCTGCGACGACCGCGCCCCACGAAACCGTCTGAGTCCATCCGATCGCCCACGAACCATGACGCGCTCCCAGACCCGCCCCCGTCGCCAGGCACTTGCCGAGATGCTCGGGCTCATGGGATTGCTGATGGGAGGTGGATTGCTGGCCGGACAGGGCGGCCAGACGCTGGCGCGGTCGATCGGCATGGGCGGCGCCTCGGCACCGCCTCCCTCGCGCGCGCCGCGCACCCCCGAACCTGGCCTGACGCCTCCACGCGGCGACGGCATGGCGGCGCTGGACCGCAACCTGATTACGGCCGCCAGCATCGGCGACCTGGATCTCGTCAACCGCTTGCTGGCTGCGGGTGCCTCCGCGCAGGCCGTGGACGAACGCGGCCGAACGGCGCTGGTCGCGGCCGTCTATAACCGGCGAGGCGACGTCGCGCGCGCGCTGATCCAGGCAGGTGCGGACGTCAACCGCAAGGACGGCGAGGCCAACAGCGCCTTCTTGCTGGCGGCGGCCACGGGGCAGATCGATGTGGTACGGCTTGCGCTTGCGCATGGCGCCGACCTCAGGAGCACGGACCGCTACGACGGCACCGCGCTGATCGCCGCCAGCCAGCACGGCAATGTCGAAGTCGTGAAGCTCTTGCTGAAGGCCGGGATCGCCGTGGATCAGGTCAACCAGCTCGGGTGGACGGCGCTGCTGGAGGCCATCGTCCTGGGCGACGGCAGTACGCGCTACGAGGAAATCGTCCAGCTCCTGCTGGACGCGGGGGCCGACGCCAACCTGGCCGACCGAGAAGGGATCACGCCCTCGCGCCATGCGCGCGAGCGTGGTTACAAGACGATGGTGAAGATGCTCATGCGCGCCCGCGGTCACTGACCCCGGGCACACACCGCCGCACCCGCCTCAAGCGGCCTCAAGCGGCCTCAAGCCGCCGCGTTGCGCGTATTTTCCGATTCCTGCAACTGGCGCCACATCACCTTGCCCGTGCCCGACTTCGGCAGCGCATCGACGAACTCCACCACGCGCGGGTACTTGTACGCGGCCATGTTCTCCTTGGCCCATTCGATGATGTCTTCCGGCTTGGTCTTGCCGCGCGCATCGGTGCGCAGGACGACCACGGCCTTCACCGTCTCGCCGCGATAGGCGTCGCGCGTGCCGATGATGCACGCCTCCTGCACGGCCGGATGCTTGTACAGCAGGTTCTCCACCTCGGCCGGCCAGACCTTGAAGCCCGACGCATTGATCATGCGCTTGAGGCGGTCCGTGATGAAGAAGAAGCCATCCTCGTCCACGCGGCCCAGGTCGCCCGTGCGGAAGAACGTCTCGCCTTCGAATTCGATGAATGCATCGCGCGTGGCATCGGGCTTGCCCCAGTAGCCCTTGAACACCTGCGGGCCGCGCACGATGATCTCCCCCACTTCGTTTGGCGGCAGTTCCTGCAGCGTGACAGGATCGATCACGCGCGCGTCCGTGTTGAACGTCGGCACGCCGAGGCACTGCAGCTTGGCATGCTCGGCCGGGTTGCTATGCGTCGGCGCCATCGTCTCGGAAAGGCCATAGCCTTCCAGGTAGCTCAGGCCGAACTGCGTCTTCAGGCGTTCCGCCACGGCCTGCGGCATGGCCGCGCCGCCGCCGCCGATGTAGCGCAGGCTGCCGAGGTCGAACGACGCCAGGTTCGGACTGCCCAGGAAGTCGATCACCATCGTCGGGATGTTGGTCCAGTGCGTGACCTGATAGCGCGAGATCAGGCGACCGGCCACCTCGCGGTCCCAGCGCGGCAGCATCACCACCGTGGCGCCGGAATAGATCGGGCCGTTCATGCCGTACTGCATGCCGGTGACGTGGAACAGGGGCAGCACCGACAGGATCACCGATTCGGCGCCGCTGCCGGACCACGTGGCGCCACCGATGATGTTGTGCATCACGGAGCGATGCGTGTGGATGCATCCCTTCGGGAACCCGGTGGTACCCGAGGTGTACGGCATGACCGCCATGTCGTCGGGGCCAGCGGTATGCGGGCCGGGCTGCAATCCGGCACCGATGGCCTCGGACCATGCCGTGGTGCCGGCGGGCAGTGGATGCTCCACGGTCAGCCACGCGGGCGGCGCGTCCTCCGGGAATTCATACGTCGCGGGCAACGCATCGGCGTACTGGGACGCCAGCACGTGCTGCAGGCGCTGATCGGCATCAACCTCGCTGTTGGCCTGCGCCACGCCGGACATGAGGTCCGCGGTGCAGATCGCTACGCGCGCTTGAGCATCGGTGATGTAGTGCTTGAATTCCTCGGCACGATTCATCGGATTGACGGGCACCACCACGGCATCGGCGCGCAGAATCGCGTAGTAGCTGGCCAGGAATTGCGGGCAGTTCTGCATGTACAGCAGCACGCGATCACCCTTCTTGACGCCGGCCTTCTGCTGCAGCCAACCCGCCAGCGCCGTGGCCTGCGATTCCAGTTCACGGAACGTGATGGCATTGCCGAAGTAGCGGATGGCAGGCTTGTCGGCAAAGCGGTGTGCGGAGACCTCCAGGTTGTACCAGAGCGAGGTCTCCGGCAGCACGATTTCGGTTGGCACTCGCTTGGGCCAGAACTGGAAATGCGGACGCGCGGGCTTGGTGGTCATGGTGTCTCCTGCAGTCGGCCTCATGGACCGATGTTCTTGGATTGGTCAACGGTCAAGCAATATAACTGAACGACCGTTCTATTTTCAACCACAGGTTTTCCCGCGCTACGCGGGATTCCGCGGGTACGCCCCGTTGTGTTTTGCGGCCCTGCCCTCACAATAGGGAAATCAGGCCACTTTTGCGTGGCCGTCCATTCCGAGGTGCACAACATGAGCGACGTCACCCTGCAGAATTTCGAAGCCGACGTCATTGAGATGTCGCGCCAGGTTCCAGTGCTGGTTGATTTCTGGGCGCCGTGGTGCGGCCCGTGCAAGACGCTGGGCCCGATGCTGGAAAAGCTGGAGGCCGAGGCCGGCGGCAAATGGAAGCTGACCAAGGTCAACGTGGACGAGAACCAGGAACTGGCTGCGCACTTTGGCGTGCGCAGCATTCCGCACGTGGTGGCATTTGCCGACGGCAACGCCGTCGACCAGTTCATCGGCGTGCTGCCGGAATCCCAGTTGAGAGGGTTTCTGGAGGGCCTGTCGCCCAACCCGGGCCAAGTGGCATTGCGCGAGGCAAGAGAAGCGGCCGCAGCGGGTGACCGGGACGGTGCCCGGGCCGCGTTCCAGGCGGCGCTGGCCTTCGATCCGGGTGCGGATGGTGCGCGCCTGGCGTATATCGGCTTCCTGCTGGACGAGAATGCCATCGACGACGCCGAAGCCGAGTTCGGTCTCTTGTCGCCACATGCATTGCAGGACGATGCCTATGCGGCGCTGCAAACGCGACTGGAAGCGATGAAAGGCATGGGCGATCTGCCGGATCCTGGCGAACTGGCCGCCCGCGTGGACGCCAATCCGAACGACCTCGCCGCGCGGCTCGACCTGGCCAAGATGCTGATTGCCCGCCGCCAGTACGAACCGGCGCTGGAGCAGTTGATCGCGATCGTCCGCAAGGATCGCGGCTTTGAAGACGACATCGGCCGCAAGACCATGTTGTCGGTGTTCGAACTGATGGCGGACCAGCCCGAGGCCGTTTCACGCTGGCGCCGCCAGCTCAGCACGTCGCTGAACTGAACGTCGCCTGAATGCCTGCCTGAAGGTGGGCTTGAAGGGCTACCTGATTCGGGGGCGCCCATAGGGCGCCACCTTCAGGCCATCGGGCCGTCAGGCTGGCTGATCGGCAGGCCCTTCGACGAGCGTGAAGCCGTTGGCCTTCATGTGCTCGACCATCATCGTGTCCATGGACTTCACGTGCTGGTCAAACCAGCCGGATAGCTCGCCGATCAACCTGCGGCCCAGGTCGACCATTCCCTCCCCCGCTACCTTGTCCCGCACGGCTTGCGCAACGGCCAGCACCTGCTGGTGCTCGCCCGCATGGCAATAGCGCGGCCCGAAACCCATCGCCTCCATCCACTGCTCTTCCTGCGCGAAGTGATGCCGCGTGTGGTCCATCCACGCATCGTAGGCCGAGAGGAAGCCCGCATCGTCAGCTTTCGCGGTGGCGTCGAGCAATTGGAGGAATTCGGCGTGGGTGGCGTCGGTCACCGGTTCTCCGAGATGGAGATCGGCGGGCAGGCCTTCAGACGACAGCCCTGCATAGGGATTGGCGACGGCACTGAACTCGGTGGCTGGGGTGCCGAGTTCGGCGCTGGGTTCAACGCTGGGTTCGGCGCTGGGTTCGTGATGGGGAGTGGCGGACATGGTTGGCCGGCAACGTTGGAATGACCGGCAAGGATACCGATTTCCCGCGCGGCCGATCTGATTTTCCGCAATCGCGGGTTATCCTTGGCGCTTCCGCCCTCGCCTGGAACGCCCTCGCCCATGCCACGACTGATCTTCTTCTGCGGCCACGCCGGCACCGGCAAGACGTCGCTCGCCCACCGGCTGATCGGGCCGCTCATGCAGGCCACCGGCGAGCCGTTCTGCCTGCTGGACAAGGACACGCTCTACGGCCGCTACAGCGCCGCGGCGATGGGTGCCATCACCGGCGACCCCAATGACCGCGACAGTCCGGCCTACCTCGACAACCTGCGCGATCCCGAATATCAGGGCCTGCTCGACACCGCGCGCGAGAACCTGATGCTTGGCATCAGCGTGATCGTGATCGGGCCGCTGTCGCGCGAGACTCGCGCGCATCAACTGGCCGATCCGCAGTGGCTGCACTTGCCGGCCGGCACGCAGACGCAGATCGTCTGGGTGCACCTGCCCGAAGACGAGGCCCACGCACGCATCATCCGGCGCGGCAACCCCAACGACGCCTATAAGCTGGCGCACTGGGAAGCGTATCGCACACGCCGCTTCATGCCGGATCCGGCCGAGTATCCCGAACTGATTTTCTTCGACAACCTGGCGCCCGATGATGACGCGGTGAACAGCCTGCTGCGGCGGCTGGCCTCCTGACCTGGCACAAGCGGCACAAGCGCTGGAGCCGCACGGGTGCTGGACTGATGCCGAACCGGCGATAAACCGGCACCCGATTTGACCGCCCGGATTCAGCCCGCCACGACCGCGCCGATCACCGCCGAGGCGGCCACGAAGCCAAACACCGCCGTCACCGCCACCGACGATCCGAAGCCGGCACAGGCCAGCCCCTGCGGCCCCTGCCGGTGCGTGGGCGGGACTTCGTCGATCTCGCACGCTTGCTGCTCGGGCTCCGGATAACGCAGCGGTTCATCCGAATACACGGCCTGGATGCCGAATTTTTTCTTCGGATCGCGCGGGAATCCCCATTGCCGGCGCAGGTTGCCACGCACTTTCGCCAGCAGTGGATCCTGGACGGTTCGCGCCAGATCCTCGATCCGCACGCGCGTCGGGTCCAGTTGGCCACCGGCGCCCCCGCAGGTGATCACGCGCGCACTCTCGCGGCGCGCCCACCCCAGGATCGCGGTCTTGATCTTCACGGCGTCGATCGCATCGATCACCCAGTCAAACCCGCCGAGCAGCGCCGCCACATTGTCCTCAGTGACGAAATCGTCGATCTGCGTCACCCGGCAACGCGGATTGATGGCCACCATGCGCTCGGCCATGGCATCCACCTTGGCACGGCCATAGGCGTCACCCAGCGCATGAATCTGGCGGTTGGTGTTGGAGAGCGCAATGTGATCCAGGTCGATCAGGGTCACGCGGCCCACCGCATTGCGGGCCAACGCCTCCGCCGCCCAGCTACCCACTCCGCCGATGCCGATGACACAGACGTTGGCCGCCTCGAGCCGCGCCATTCCTTCTGCACCGTACAGACGGGCCACGCCACCAAAGCGGCGATGGTAGTCGTCGTCCTCGGGGCTCTCGTGGGTCAGGGGCTCGGGCAGGCCCGGCATATCGGCCAGGGGGGTCGGGGCAATCGTCATGACGGTCGGAATCTGTGGCGACAGCGCGCCCGCTGGCGCGCCGTGCCGGCATTTTATGCCACCCGGGCCGAACGGGCTGGCCGTAAAAATAGGCGAGCTTGCGACCGAATTGTCAGCGCGAGGCTGACAACGGGCGGGGACGGTGGCCCCTACAATGATCTTGCAGTGGTTGATCCGCCGCATGGCCCCGCACACGTGCCCAACGGGGTATGCCCCCTTGCCCGCGCGTCAACAGGAGTCCAACCCCATGCCCGCCTCGCGCCGCCAAAAGATCGTCCTATGGAGTGCACTGACGCCGATCGCCCTGATCGCGATCCTCCTCGTTGTCATCCTGACCTTTGACTGGAACCGGCTGAAGCCGTGGATCAACGACAAGGTCACGCAGGCCATCGGGCGTCCGTTCGCCATCAATGGCGACCTGGTTGTCACCTGGAAGCGTGCGCAGGGCGAAACCGGCTGGCAAACGCTGGTTCCRTGGCCACGACTGTCCGCGCGCGACATCACCGTGGGCAATCCTGACTGGGCGAAGTCGCCCAACATGGCAAACATCCGTGAGCTGATCTTCGTGCTTCGACCCGTGCCGCTGCTGGCCCACGAGATCAACGTGCCGACGATCGTGGTCGATAGCCCGGCCGTATGGCTGGAGCGGCTGGCCGACAAGCGCAACAACTGGACCTTCGATACGGGGCCGGACACAGGCCAGCGCAAATGGCATCTCGATATCGGCGAAGTGGTCCTGCAGCGCGGCAACCTGGCGCTGGCGGATGCCGCGGAGAAGATCGAAATGCAGGCCACACTGGATACCGTGGGGGACCAGGCGCTCTATGACAGGGCGCGCGACGGCGCGCTGGTGCCGCCCACCGATGCGTCGGCGATAGAGGCCTCCGCGCCCGTGGCATCGGCCTCGACCCCGACATCCAGCCCGGCCGGCGACAGCGTCACCAGGGACGCAAAGGACAGCAGGCCGGACGCGCGGGACAGCCGCTATGGCATCCGCTGGAAGGCCGTCGGCCATTACAACCAGGCCACGATCAACGCCAGCGGCAAGGCTGGCACCGTGCTGAGCCTGCGCGACACCAACACACCCTACCCGGTCCAGGCCGACGTCCGCGTGGGCAATACGCGCGCCGTGATCGAAGGCACGCTCACGAATCCGGCGCATATCGGCGCGCTGGACGTGCACCTGCAACTGTCAGGCGACAACATGGCCAAGCTGTATCCACTCACCGGCATCGTGCTGCCCTCGACGCCGCCGTATGAAACACGTGGCCGTCTGGTGGGCACGCTCAAGCCGGGCGCCTCCACCTATACCTACCGCAATTTCACCGGCAAGGTGGGCGGCAGCGACCTGGGTGGCACGCTCACGTTCGCGCAGCGCTCGCCGCGCCCGCTGCTCTCCGGCGAACTGGTCTCTCAGCAACTACTGTTCTCCGACCTGGCGCCGCTGATCGGTGCGGATGCCAAGCCGGGCCGGGCCGCGCCGGAGAGCCCCGTGAAGCAGCCCGCCAACAAGGCGTTGCCGGTGGCCCCGTTCCGGACCGAACGCTGGGACGAGATCGATGCCGACGTGAAGTTCACCGGCAAGCGCATCGTGCGCGACGAAGACCTGCCGATCACGGACCTGACCACGCACCTGAAGCTGACCGACGGCGTGCTGCTGCTGGATCCGCTCAACTTCGGCGTGGCCGGCGGCAACCTGGTCTCCACGATCCGGCTGGACGGCAAGCGCGAGCCGATGGGCGCCGTGATCGACATGACCGCGCGCCACCTGAAGCTCAAGCAGATGTTTCCGAAAATCGACACGATGCGAGCGAGCATCGGCGAGGTCAACGGCAGCGCCAGGTTGTCGGCCACGGGCAATTCCGTCGCCGCGCTGATGGCATCGTCCAACGGCGAGGCGCGGTTGCTGGTGGAGAACGGCACGGTCAGCAAGTTCATTCTCGAGGCGATCGGCCTGAACGTGGGCAGCGTGGTGATCTCCAAACTGTTCGGCGACAAGCCCGTGCAAATCAACTGTGGCGTCAGCGACTTCGCGTTCAAGGACGGCGTGGCGCGCGCCCGCACGTTCGTGCTCGACACGCAGGATGCGGTCATTAACACCGAGGGCGCCATCGACATGCGCGACGAGCGGCTGGCACTGACCATCCATCCGGATTCCAAGGGCCTGCGGATCATTTCGCTGCGTTCGCCGCTGTATGTGGGCGGCACGTTCAAGAACCCCTCCGTGAGCCCGAACATTGCCGTGCTGGCGCTGCGAGCCGGCGGCGCGCTGGCCCTGGCGTTGACGGCGCCGGTGGCCATGCTGGTGCCGCTGCTCGACATCTCCCCGGGCGAGGAGAGCCAGTGCGGCAAGCTCCTGGCCGAACTGAAGAAGCGCCCAACCGCCCCGCCGCCGGGCAAGACCTATCAGGACCCGGCCTCCGGCAAGGGGGTGAAGCAGACAGCCGGCCCGGCGATCCCCGAACCGCCGACGAAGTCGGCCGCCGCCCAGGGCGAAGCCGGCCCGCCACCCACCACACCGCGCGTCCCCGCCCCGACCGTCCAGCAGAATCCGTCGCGCCCGGCCAACGATGTCCGGCTCTACCAGGGTGGCTGAGGCATCGCCTGAATGATCCGGTAGGCATCCGCCGGGCCGACGGGCCGCATCCGATTGGCAAATCCGCAACACAAACGCCTCGAAAGTGTTGCGGATTTGCACCCCCTCCTTCTTCGCCGTTGTGCCCGGCCCACGGGCAGTCGCATAATTAAACGGCCATTTACAAGCAATTTACGAAGAGATGGCGTGCATCGGTTCCCGATGCCGGTTCCAGTCCGGCCGTCGGCGGCCATTGTCAGGTGCGGCCTCGGCCGCACTCATTTTTTCTCGCGCTTTTTATTGACCGGAACGGAGACCTTGCCGGCAGCGCGATCCACGCAAGTCTTTTTCCGCCCCCGTCATGACGTTGCCTCACGCCGCCGTCCCGCCGATCAGCTGGCTGATCGCCCTGACGGTGTGCAATCACGTAGCGTTCAACGCCAGCCGCGTCGTCGTTTCCCTGTTTGCCATCTCCCTCAAGGCGTCCACGGTCACCCTGGGCATCCTGATGTCGCTCTATGCGCTGCTGCCGATGTTTCTGGCGATCCGCGCGGGCAAGCGCATCGACGAGATCGGGCCACGCCTGCCGATGACGGCGGGGTCCCTGATGGTGGTGGCCGGCACGCTGTTGCCGGCGGTCTGGCATGACATTTCCTCGCTGTATGCCGCGTGCGCGCTGATCGGGGTCGGCTTCATGCTGGTCCAGGTGGCGATGCAGCTGCTGATCGGACAGGTCTCGACCAACGACACGCGGCTGCGCAACTACACGCTGCATGCGCTGGGGCTGTCGGTGTCCGGCACGCTGGGTCCCGTGGTGATGGGCTATGTCATCGAGCACGCCGGCTTCCGCGCGGCGTTCTGCGTGCTGGTGGTGGTTGCGCTGATCGGCCAGGCGGGCCTGCAGTACGTGCGGCCCCGGCTGCCGGCCACGGGCGGCAATGCCGGGCGTATCGCCATCGAGGACGGCAGCCGCCACTCCACACTGGACCTGCTCCAGCATCCCGAGCTGCGCGCGGTCTTCATCGCCAGCGCGGTGTTGTCCGCCGCGTGGGATCTCCACGCGTTCCTGATCCCGATCCAGGGCTCGCGCATCGGGCTGTCGCCGTCGTCGATCGGGTGGGTGCTGGGCGCGTTCGCGATCGCCACATTCGCGATCCGCGTGGCCATGCCGATGGTGTCGCGCCACCTGTCCGAATGGAAGATCATTCGCGTCGCGCTGATGGTGGGCGCCATGGCCTACCTGGTCTATCCCTTCGTCGCCCATTTCTGGCTGATGTGCGGACTCGCCTTCGTACTGGGCCTGGCGCTGGGCAGCGCGCAGCCTAACGTCATGAACATCCTCCATACCGCATCGCCATCCGGCCGGGCGGGCGAGGCGCTGGGGCTGCGTTCAGCCGTGCTCAACACCAGCCAGGTGGTCTGGCCGCTCACGTTCGGCGTCGTGGGCACCGCGCTGGGCATGCTACCGATCTTCCTGTCGATGGCTGGTGCGATGGGCATGGCCGGCTACTACTCGCGCAACCAGGCGCGCAAGATCCGCGTGTCCGACCAGACACCCATTTCGTGATGAAAGCGGGGCGCAACGCCCCCAGCCGGTTGCGACAGCGCAAACTCGCTGTGCGGCGCTTTCGCTATACTCGAATCATCCTCATCCGCGTGTTTCGCGCGGACATTTCCCCTTCGTCCTTCGTGATAGCGACATGACCCAACTCGCCGACCTGCGCCGCAACTACATGCTGAGCGCGCTTTCCGAATCCGACGTGGCCCCCGACCCCATCCGCCAGTTCAAGTCCTGGTTCGACGAGGCCATGCAGGCCAAGTTGCCCGAACCGAACGCCATGACACTGGCAACCGTCGATGCCGACGGCCAGCCGTCCGCACGCATCGTGCTGCTCAAGGGCATGGATGCTGACGGCTTTACGTTCTTCACCAACTATGAAAGCCGCAAGGGCCTGGACCTGCTGGCCAACCCGCGTGCGGCGCTGTTGTTCCACTGGGTCCAGCTGGAGCGCCAGGTGCGCGTGGAAGGCATCGTGGAGAAAGTGGATGCCGCCGAGAGTGATGCCTATTACGCATCGCGACCGCTCGGGTCGCGGCTGGGCGCATGGGCCTCGGAGCAGAGCCGCGAAGTCGCCGGACGCGAAGTGCTGGAGGCCCGCGAGGCCGACTTCCGCAACAAGTTTGGCGAGAACCCGCCGCGACCGGATCACTGGGGCGGCTATCGGGTCGTGCCCACGTGGATCGAGTTCTGGCAGGGCCGCCCCTCGCGCCTGCATGATCGCATCGGCTATCGCAAACAGGACGACGGCAGCTGGCACATCGTCCGACTGTCGCCCTGACAGGCGCGGCGCGTCCGGCCGCACCCGTCATGATGTTCCCGACGACACGGGTCGCCTGACACATTGTTTGCCCGACCAGACAGGTACACCGGCCCCCGGTCCCGCCGGGGACCCGCACTGCACAATTCGAGGATTTGGCGTAAAGTTTTAGAGTCGTCGCGCTGGCCACGTCTGGCCGGCGCGGCCCCCACGGCTCGCGCCACGCACAGGCGAACCCGCCATGGGGCATTCGTTCGAGAGGTATGCCGCAACCAATCGGGAGGAAGCCGCATGTTTTTCAAGCAAGCTCTGGACAAGCAACTCGACAGCTGGATTGCCGACGTACGCAAGCACGCGAACCTGCCGGTCAGGCTCCGGCTGTGGAATGGCACCGAATACCTGCTGGGCAACGATGAGAAGCCGGACGTCACGCTGACGGTGCGCGAGGCCACCGCGCTGCCCCTGCTGCTGGTACCTAGCCTGGACAACCTCGGCGAGGCCTACGTCCAGGGAAAGATCGATTTCGAAGGCCGTCTGGCCGACATCATCAAGGTGGCCTACGGCTTTTCCGCCGCCGCCACACGCAGCGCCGGCGGAGCGCTCGCCAGGGTAGCGCAACACTTCACGCACACCAGACAGGAAGACAAGGCATCCATCCAGTATCACTACGATGTCTCCAACGACTTCTACAAGCTCTGGCTCGACCCCAACATGGTCTACTCGTGCGCGTACTTCGAGCACGGCAATGAAGACCTGGCCGCTGCCCAACTCAAGAAGATCGACCACATCCTGACCAAGATCCGGTTGCAACCGGACCAGACGCTGCTGGATATCGGCTGCGGTTGGGGAGCACTGGTGCTGCGCGCGGCGCAGAAATTCGGCGCCAGATGCGTGGGCATCACGCTGTCGCAGAACCAGTTCGACCTGGCTACGGCGCGCGTGAAGGCCGCCGGCCTGCAGGACCGCATCGAGATCCGCTTGCAGGACTATCGGGACACCGCGGGCCAGTTCGACCGCATCACCAGCGTCGGCATGTTCGAACACGTGGGCAAGGAAAACCTGCCGGGCTACTTCGGACGCATCCGGGAACTGCTGATCGACGGCGGTGTGGCGATGAACCATGGCATCACGTCAACGGACCCGGACAGCGGCGTGGTGCCGATGGACGGCTCGGGCTTCATGGACCGCTACGTATTCCCGCAGGGCGAGTTGCCCCATATCGGCCTGGTCTTGCAGACCCTGCAGAAGGGCGGCCTGGAAGCCTTCGACGTGGAACTGCTGCGCAAGCACTACGCGCAGACGCTGCATCACTGGGCCAATAATTTCGAAGCGAACGGTGACACCATCCGCGCGATGGTCGGCGAAAAGAAGTACCGCATCTGGCGGGTGTACCTGGCCGGTTGCGCCCACGCATTCACGACCGACCAGATGTCGATCTACCAGGTGGTGTGTCACAAGGCCGGCCGCCCGCCCGAGACGCTGCCGTGGTCGCGCCGGTATATTTACGAGCCTGCGCTCGGCACCCCTATCTGACGATTGACTGAGAATCTCGACCTGTTCGGCGACGCGCCCGCGTCGCCTTCCGCTGCAACGACCGCCACCCGGCCCGCCGCTACGCCTCCGGCCGCGGCGGGCGATGCCGGTACCGCGCCGGACTCCCCCGCTCCGAAGAAAAAGCCCGTCGGCAAGATCGTCCAGCCGTGGACACCCGACGCGGCGTTGATCGACCTCGGCAAACGCCTGCCGCCCAACCTGTATTTCGGCACCTCATCCTGGTCTTACCCGGGTTGGCATGGCATGGTCTATGACGGTCAATACACCGAAAGCCTGCTGTCACGCAAAGGCCTGCGCGCCTGCGGCCAGCATCCACTGCTGCGTGCAGCAGGCATCGATCGCGGCTTCTACGGCCCGATTCCGCTGACCGACTACCTCGGTTACGCGGCGCAGGTGCCGCAGGGGTTCCGCTTTCTGGTGAAGGCGCCCGCCAGCGTCTGCGATGCGTGGCTGCGTGGGCCCGACGGCGCGGGCAGGCTGCACAATGCGGCCTTTCTGAATCCGGAAATCGCCATCCGCGATTTCATCGTGCCGGCCACAGGGGGCCTGGGCCAGCATTGCGGGCCGCTGCTGTTCCAGTTGTCGCCGCTGGCCAGCATGGCCGACGACGGCCCCGCGCTCCTCGCCCGGCTTGACGCGTTTCTTGCCGCCCTGCCGCCACTCGATCCCGCACTCACGCCCTACGCGTGCTATGCGGTGGAAATGCGCGATCCGACGTTGCTGACGCCGCGCTACATTCGCCTGCTGCGCGACCGTGGCGTGCGCTTCTGCCTGGCCGCGCGCGACCGGCTGCCGCCCGTGCCGCGCCAGGCCGCCGCATAGGCATTGATGGACGATGGCGCGCCTGGCCCGCTGGTATTGCGCTGGATGCTGCGTGAAGGCCGGTCATATGCGATGGCCGAGCAGGCGTACTCGCCGTTCGACAAGATCGTCGACGAGGACATCGAGACGCGCCATGCCATCGCCGACGTGGTCGCACGCACGCTGCGCACGGGGCAGCCGGCTTATGTGATCGTCAGCAACAACGCGGAAGGCTGCGCGCCGCAGAGCATCGTGCGGCTGGCGCAGGCGATTGCGGATCGGCTCGAGGTGGCGGCCTAGGGCACTAGTGCTAGCGACGCATCCGGCTGGCGAAATCCTTGCGGAATTTGGCCAGCTTGGGCGTGATCACGAACGCGCAGTAGCCCTGCGCCGGATGCTCCTGATAGTAATTCTGGTGGCTCGCCTCGGCGCGCCAATAAGGCTGCTCGGGTTCGATCTGGGTCACGATCGGCGCGTCAAAGACCTTGTTGGCAACGAGCTCGCCCATCACGTATTCGGCGACGGCGCGTTGTGCCTCCGAATGCGTGAAGATGATCGAACGGTATTGCGTGCCCACGTCATTGCCCTGCTGGTTCAGCTGCGTGGGATCGTGGATGGCAAAAAAGATCTCGATGATCTCGCGATACGTAATCACGGACGGATCGAAGGTTACCCGCACGACTTCGGCGTGGCCGGTATCGCCCTCGCAAATCTGACGATAGGTGGGATGGCTGACGTGGCCGCCCGTGTAGCCGGACTCCACGGCACGCACGCCATCGACCTGCTGGTACACCGCCTCCAGGCACCAAAAGCATCCACCGCCCAAGGTGGCAATCTCAAGCCCGTGTTCCATCTGCAAGCTCCCTTTCTCGTGTCATGCCTTGACGGCAAACCGCTGGCTCTGCAGGCAGCCATTTCCTAGCATAAGCAACCGGAAACGGACTTGCTGGCAAAAATGCAAACTTCCGCGCCCAAAAGCGGCAATAACGACGCTGCCGGGAAGGTTGTCCGGACTCCGCTACAATCGGGGCAGTTCAGGGCTGGCAAGCGCCTGCCTGAAGCGCGGGCGCGATTTGTGCGAAATCCAACCGATGCGTCCCCCGCGAGGGGATTAGGTTGAGTCTGCAAACGAGCGCGCCGGCAGACCAGAAAATGAAACTCATGGATTTGTGTGGAGCCCGAGACATGGGCATGCCTGAGGCCGAAGCCCCCGTCACGGGCCCCAAGGCCGCTTCTCCCGACTTCGATTCGCAACACTTCAAGCGGGCGCTGTCGCAGTTTGCGACCGGCGTGACCGTCATCACCACGCGCGCGGTCGACCATCCCTACACGAATGGCGCGCCGTTTGTCGGCATCACGGCGAGCTCGTTCAATTCGGTTTCGCTGGATCCACCGCTGGTGTTATGGAGCATGGCCACGCGGGCCAACAGCCTGCCCATGTTCCGCGACGGCTCGCACTACATCGTCAACGTACTCGCGGCCTCGCAGCTGGACCTGTGCCAGCGCTTCGCCTCACTAAAGGGCGACCGCTTCGCCGGCGTGGACTACCGTCTGTCCGAGACCGGCCTGCCGATCCTGGCCAACGCGCTGGCCTGGTTCGAATGCCACAACCGCAGCCGCTACGACGAAGGCGATCACGTCATCTTCGTCGGCGAGGTGGAACGTTGCGGTATCCAGGACCAGGGCTGCCAGCCGCTGGTCTTCCAGGGTGGGCAATTCTCCACTTTGGGACCACTGGATCGCTGACCGGCGGGGCGCATGCCCTGCCCACTGCCGCGCCCCGGCTTCCTCGCCGCGCCTTTGACGGCGCACTCTCCTAGCCAGCTACGACGCCTCGCCCTGACCCGCCTTGAGCACGGCCAGAGGTGATCCGTCCGTCTTGATCCGCTGCAGCACGATGTTGGAGCGGATGTCCATCACGCCTGGCGTGCGGTACAACCGGTTCACGATGAAATCCGAGTAGTGCTTCAGGTTCCGGGCCTGGACGCGCAGGATGTAGTTGCTGTCGCCGGTGATGACATAGGCCGACAGTACCTCCGGCCACGCCTGCACCGCCGCGTTAAATGTGTCGTGCCAGCCCTCCACGTCATGCCGCATCGACACCTGCACGATCGCCTCGATCTCCAGCCCTAGCTGTTCCGCGTCGAACCATGCGCGATAGCCGCCGATCACGCCGCCCTCTTCCAGCAAACGCACGCGCCGCAGACACGCCGAGGGCGACAGCGCCACGCGGTCCGCCAGGTCCTGGTTGCTGATCCGGCCGTTCTCCTGCAGGCAGGCCAGAATGCGTAAATCGATAGGATCGAGGGTCATTTCGCAGAAACCACTATTTTTTATCCGACTCACACAATTCTATGCGAAAAATGGGCACTTTGACGGGCCATTTCGCAAGCCTCTTCTCGGGGGTTTTGTCTATGATGCGGTCATTGAATCGTTGATCGAAACGATCCCCGGAGACCATGCCCCACGCCCCCGATCCCCGCCTCATCTGGGACATCACCCCGCCTGTATCGCCGTCCACGCCGGTCTGGCCCGGCGACACGCCGTTCCGCCACGACCCCGCCTGGCAGATGGATGCACATTGCCCGGTCAACGTCGGCCGTATCACGATGTCCCCGCACACGGGCGCCCATGCCGATGCCCCGCTGCACTACGCGGCGGATGGCGCACCGATCGGCGCCGTGCCGCTGGACGCCTACCTGGGCCCCTGCCGCGTGATCCATTGCATCGGCGCCACGCCGCGCGTGGAACCGCGCCATATCGAACACGCCCTCGGCGATGTACCGCCGCGCGTGCTGCTGCGGACGTACCAGCAAGCGCCGCGAGATACGTGGGATCCGGCGTTCTGCGCTGTGGCGCCCGAGACCATCGCGCTGCTCGCCCGTCATGGCGTGAAGCTGATCGGCATCGATACGCCCTCGCTGGACCCGCAGGAATCCAAGACGATGGATGCGCACCACGCCGTGCGCGATCACCGTTTTGCGATTCTCGAAGGCATCGTGCTCGACGACGTGCCCGCCGGCGACTACGAACTGATTGCACTGCCGCTGCGCCTGGCCACGCTGGACGCGAGTCCCGTGCGCGCCGTGCTGCGCGCCCTGCCCTGATCTTTACGAATTGTCTGATATCGCCTGCCCCCAGGCCTCAACAGAATCTGCCTTATGACGTCTCTGACTCGTGAACACTGTCTTGCGCTCGACCGGGGTGACCCGCTGCGCGCCCTGCGCGAACAATTCGCGCTGCCCGCCGGGGTGATCTACCTCGACGGCAACTCGCTCGGTGCCCGTCCGCGGGCGGCCGCGGCGCGCGCCGCCGAAGTCGTCTCCACCGAATGGGGCGATGGCCTGATCCGCAGCTGGAACACGGCTGGCTGGTTCGATCTGCCGCGCCGCCTGGGCAACCAGATCGCCCCGCTGATCGGCGCCGGCCACGATGAAGTGGTGGTGACCGATACCACGTCGATCAACCTGTTCAAGGTGCTGGCCGCCGCGCTGCGCGTGCAGCAGCAACGCGACCCGGCGCGCCGCGTGATCGTGTCCGAAGCCAGCAACTTCCCGACCGATCTCTATATCGCGCAGGGGCTCGCCGACCTGCTCCAGCAGGGCTATTCGGTGCGACTGGTGGACTGCCCGGACGAGATCGACGCCGCCGTTGGCGCCGATACCGCGGTGCTGATGCTGACCCACGTCAACTACAAGACCGGCGAGATGCTCGACATGGCCGGCCTCACCGAACTCGCCCATGCGCGCGGGGCGCTGACGGTCTGGGATCTCGCCCACTCGGCCGGCGCGGTGCCCGTGACACTCAGCGCTGCCAAAGCCGACTATGCAATCGGCTGCACGTACAAGTACCTGAACGGTGGCCCCGGTTCCCCGGCCTTCGTCTGGGTGGCGCCGGCGCTGCGCGACCAGTTCTGGCAGCCGCTGTCTGGCTGGTGGGGGCATCGTGCCCCGTTCGCGATGGCGCCGCAGTATCAGCCGACCGAGGGTATCGGCCGCTTCCTGTGCGGCACACAACCGGTGACGTCGCTCGCGATGGTCGAATGCGGGCTCGACATCTTCGCGCAGACCAGCATGACCGCACTGCGTGCCAAATCGCTGCAACTGACGGACCTGTTCATCAAGCTGGTGGAGGCGCGCTGCGGCCAGCACCCGCTGACGCTGGTCACGCCGCGCGAACACGTCAGGCGTGGCAGCCAGGTCAGCTTTGCGCATCCGGACGGCTATGCCGTGGTGGCCGCGCTGATCGAGCGGGGCGTCATTGGCGACTATCGCGAACCGGGCATTGCCCGCTTCGGCTTCACGCCGCTCTACACGAGCTTTGCGGAAGTCTGGGATGCGGTGGAAATCCTGCGCGACGTGCTCGACAGCGGCACCTATCGCGACGCGCGGTTTGCCGTGCGGACGGCGGTGACCTGAGCGGAGCGAATCATGAGCGAAATCAAGGGATGCCCGATGGGCCATGGTGCGGCAACGGCCGGGGAAGTCACGGAAGGCGATAGCTGGCACGGCGCGCAAATGGACTTCGCGCGCGACATGAGCTACGGCGACTATCTTGGGCTGGACCAGATCCTGAACGCCCAGCATCCGCTGTCGCCCGACCACAACGAGATGCTGTTCATCGTCCAGCACCAGACCACCGAGCTGTGGATGAAGCTGATGCTGCACGAGTTGCGCGCGGCGCGCGAAGGCGTGCGATCGGATCAGCTGCGTCCGGCGTTCAAGATGCTGGCGCGCGTGTCGCGGATCATGGACCAGCTGGTGCAGGCGTGGAACGTGCTGGCCACGATGACGCCGCCGGAGTACTCCGCGATGCGGCCCTACCTCGGCGCGTCGTCGGGGTTCCAGTCCTACCAATACCGCGAGATCGAATTCATCCTCGGCAACAAGAACGCCGCAATGCTGCGCCCGCATGCGCACCGGCCCGAGCATCTGAAGCTGGTAGAGGACGCGCTGCATACGCCGTCAATGTATGACGAGGCGATCCGCCTGATGGTGCGACGCGGCTTTCGGATCGATCCTGACGTGGCGGAGCGCGACTGGACGCAGCCAACGGCCTACAACGCTTCGGTGGAAGCAGCATGGCTCGAGGTGTATCGCAACCCGTCGGCGCACTGGGAGCTCTACGAACTTGGCGAAAAATTCGTCGACCTGGAAGACGCGTTCCGGCAATGGCGCTTCCGCCATGTCACCACGGTGGAGCGCGTGATCGGCTTCAAGCGCGGCACGGGCGGCACCGAGGGTGTCAGCTACTTGCGAAGGATGCTCGACGTGGTGCTGTTCCCGGAACTGTGGAAGCTGCGAACGGACCTCTGAGCGATTCCATCGGTCCATCGGGATCCTCGGACCCGTTGGGCCCAATGAGCCCACGGGTCCCTCGTGCCTTTCGAGCCGCCGATCGGTCAGGAACGCAGCGCGTCGCGCGGTGCGTCGTCCGACTGGCTGCTCAGATGCGTCCGGAGGACGGATCGGACAATCGCGCCGCCAGCGCCTGCAGCGCAGGTGCGAGCTTCTCGCGGAACACATCCTCGCTCACCGCACCATAGGATGCGCTGCAACTAAGCATGTGCAGATCCTTCTCCCCTACCGGGCGGAAAGCCACCGCGCTGGCATGAATGGCCGGATGCCAGTCCCGGAACGAGGCTGAGTAGCCATCGCGCTCGGCCTCGGCCAGCGCCACGCGCATCGACGCTTCCTGCTGCCGCCATTGTTCGGGAAACGCCTGAGCGAATTCGGCGAGCACGCGCTCGCGCCGCGCCGTCGGCAACGCCGCCAGGTAGGCACGGCCCATCGAACTCGACACCAGCGACAGCCGCGACCCCACCCCCAGCCCGAGCATGACGCCGGCATCGTTCCGAATCGATTCCAGGTAGATCACCTCGAGCCGCTCGCGCTTGCCGAGCGACACCGACACGCCGTATGCCTGAGCAAACGCCAGCATGTGCGGGCGCGCCAGCGCCACCGCATCGGACGCAGACAGGTACGAATACCCCAGCGCCAGCACGCCCGCATCGAGCGCGTACTTGCCCAGACTCTCGTCGTAGCGCAGGTAGCCAAGCTGCACCAGCGTGCCAGCCAGACGGCTGACAGTGGCCTTGGGAAATCCCGTGCGACGCACGAAATCCTGGTTGCCGAGCATCGCCTCGCCAGTGCGGAAGCAGCGCAGCAACTCCAGGCCGCGCGCGAGCGCGGTGACGAAGTTCGGATCGCTCTCGCGCTGGCCCGGTTCGGCGGCCAGCGAGGCCGGGGGCGCGGCGGAAATGGCAGAGGTCGGGGAAGTGGCCAAGACGTGGCTCCAAAGGTCAGTTTCCGCAGGCCCGGGAGAAATCCCCTGTTGCACCGCGGATCGGTTCGGCTATACTAGCTCATCGGAACAAGGTTCCGCAATGCGGAACTAGAAATTTCTTCCGCATTCCACGTTTTCCCGTATATCCGAGGGCCCATCGCCCCCATCGCGCTACCAAAGAAGGAGACCTCCATGGCTGCCAACGCCGAATTCCACTGGGCCGATCCCCTGCTGCTGGACCAGCAACTGACCGCCGACGAACGCATGGTGCGTGACGCCGCCGCTGCTTACAGCCAGGACAAGCTGATGCCGCGCGTCCTGCAGTCGTTCCGCAACGAGAAGACCGACGTGGAGATCTTCCGCGAGATGGGCGAACTGGGTCTGCTGGGCCCGACCATCCCCGAGGAATACGGCGGCCCCGGCCTGAACTACGTGGCCTACGGCCTGATCGCCCGTGAAGTCGAGCGCGTGGATTCGGGCTACCGCTCGATGATGAGCGTGCAGTCGTCGCTCGTGATGGTGCCGATCTACGAATTCGGCAGCGAAGCTCAGAAGCAGAAGTACCTGCCCAAGCTGGCCACCGGCGAATGGATCGGCTGCTTTGGCCTGACCGAGCCGAACCACGGCTCCGATCCGGGCTCGATGATCACCCGCGCGAAGAAGGTCGACGGCGGCTACGAGCTCACCGGCGCCAAGATGTGGATCACCAACTCGCCCATCGCCGATGTTTTCGTGGTCTGGGGCAAGCTGACCGGCGACGACGGCAAGGAACACATCCGCGGCTTCATCCTGGAAAAGGGATGGAAGGGCCTGTCCGCTCCGACCATCCACGGCAAGGTGGGCCTGCGCACCTCGATCACCGGCGAAATCGTGCTGGACCAGGTCTTCGTGCCGGAAGAAAACCTCATGCCGGGCGTCAGCGGCCTGAAGGGTCCCTTTACATGCCTGAACTCGGCCCGCTACGGCATCGCCTGGGGCGCGCTGGGTGCCGCCGAATTCTGCTGGCACACCGCCCGCCAATACACGCTGGACCGCAAGCAGTTTGGCCGCCCGCTGGCCGCCACGCAGCTTGTGCAGAAGAAGCTGGCCGACATGCAGACCGAAATCACGCTGGGCCTCCAAGGCTGCCTGCGTCTGGGCCGCATGAAGGACGAAGGCACCGCCGCGGTGGAAATCACTTCGATCATGAAGCGCAACTCCTGCGGCAAGTCGCTGGACATCGCCCGCGTGGCGCGCGACATGCTCGGCGGCAACGGTATCTCCGATGAATTCGGCGTGATCCGCCACGTGGTCAACCTCGAGGTGGTCAACACGTATGAAGGCACGCACGATATCCACGCACTGATCCTGGGCCGTGCCCAGACCGGCATCCAGGCCTTCTTCTGATTCCCGGCAACCGCCCTTGAAAAAGCCCGGCGATCAGGCCGGGCTCAAGCACACAACCGAGGAGACGACGGGCAAGCCCGCCGTTTTACGACATCGGTCAGTACTGGACCGGGCCAGGGGACATGTCCTCCGGCCCGGTTTTTTTATTTGTTCGGCTGCGGCGTCAGACGCAGATACGGACGCGCGGCCTTGTACCCCTTCGGAAATTTCTGGCGGATGATCTCTTCATCCTTCAACGACGGCACGATCACCACATCGTCGCCGTCCTGCCAGTTGCCCGGCGTGGCCACGCTGTGGTTGTCAGTCAGTTGCAGCGAATCGATGACGCGCAGGATTTCGTTGAAATTCCTACCGGTACTGGCCGGGTAGGTAATGGTCAGCCTTACCTTTTTCTTCGGGTCGATGACGAACAGCGAGCGGACCGTCAGGGTCTCGTTGGCGTTCGGGTGAATCATGTCGTAGAGCTCGGAAACCTTGCGGTCGCCATCGGCCAGGATCGGGAAATTGACGGACGTGGATTGCGTGTCGTTGATATCGTGAATCCAGCCCTTGTGGGACTCCACGCTGTCCACGGACAGCGCAATCGCCTTGACACCACGCTTGCCGAACTCTTCCTTCAGCTTGGCGGTCAGGCCCAGTTCGGTCGTGCAAACCGGGGTGTAATCCGCCGGGTGCGAGAACAGGACGCCCCAGCTGTCGCCGAGCCATTCGTGAAACCTGATGCGGCCCTCGCTCGATTCTTGCTCAAAGTCCGGTGCGATATCGCCAAGACGCAGTGTCATGCCTGAAAGCCTCCAAATAGTCGGGGAAAACGAGTGAAACCAGCTTAGTTGGATTGCGATCCAACCCAAACGAATATAAAGTCACTATAAAATCACTCGAAGTCATAAAGACGACGAATGTGAATGCAAGCTAGATGCATGCATTTGCCTGGGTTTTTCTGGATGTGGGTGCCACGCTTGCCATTTGCGTGACACGGAATTGCAAAGTATGGGTGAGCAAGCTTGAAACGATGGGCCGGCGCCACATATGCTACTTGGAAGACAAGAAACGCCACAAGCCAGAGCGAGCAAGGCAAAATGTCACCACTTGAACCAACCGCCCGCAAACAGGAGAAACTGATGAGCGATGTCAAGACCGTTCTGTCCGACGCCGAAGAACTGCTTAAGCAAGCGGCCTCGACCACCGGCGAAAAAGCTGCCGAACTGCGCGAGCGTGGCATGGGCCTGCTGAAGCAGGCCAAGGAAAAGGCGCAGGACCTGCAGGACGCCGTAGTGACCAAGAGCAAGGCCGCGGCCCGCGCCACGGATGACTACGTGCATGACCATCCCTGGCGCGCCGTGGGCGTGGCGGCCGGCGTGGGTCTGCTGATCGGCCTGCTGCTCAACCGCAAGTAAGCCGTCGCTGACCGGGGCGGCACGCCGGGCAACAACGCCCGGCGCGTGCAGCGCGCCTCCCCGGATCCGGCCGCGCCCGCGCTATATGCCGGGCGCCGCCAACGGACCGGCTCCGTGGCCCATCCGCCGCGCAACCGGTCGCTCGTCGCAGATGCCGCCAATGCCGGCGCATCGATTCTTCGCCGGAGCCGCATGAGCGAGTCCCCTTCCCCCAAGTTCCTGGAATCCCTCCGCAACCTCACCGGCTCAGTGGTGTCGATGCTGCAGACACGCCTGGAGCTTGCCAGCGTCGAGCTGGCCGAGGAACGCACCCGCCTGATGAAGGTAGCCCTTCTGGCCTGCTTCGGACTGGTGTTCTTCAGCATGGCGCTGATGACCTTCACGCTGCTGATCGCCATCCTGTTCTGGGAAAGCTATCGCTGGCAAGCCATCGGAGCAATCGTGGTGTTCTACGTGATCTGCGCCGCGATCTGCCTTTTCATCGCGCGCCAGAAGGTTCGCAACGCGCCGCCGCTGTTCGAATCCACACTGGCCGAACTCGATAAAGACCGGGAGATGCTGCGCCGATGACCACGCCCGAAGACGACAACATCGACAACCGTCCGCGCCGCGAGCACCCCCGCCCGGTCCGCTTTACGCGGGAAGTACGGCTGCCACTGGCCGTACGCAAGGAATTGCTGATCACGCGTGCCGCGCTGGAGCGCTACGACGCCATCCAGGCTCTGCGCCAGGTCCGGGGCGGCGCGCGCCGCATGACCAATCTCGGCTCATGGCTGCCGCGCCTCGCGCGACCGTCCGGCTGGCTCAAGCTGCTGGGCGTCACGCGCGAATACCCGATGCTGAGCACTGCCATCACGCTGGCCATGCCGCTGCTGCGGCGAACGGCCATCGGCCGCGCGGCCTGGAAGGTGTCCAAGTACGGGATGGTCGCTGGCGCCGGCTACTGGGCCTACAAGACCTGGAACGAATCACGGCGCGCTGGCGCAACCACTGCGCCTTCGGCCTCGGCACCCCTCGATACGGGATTCCGTGACCCGCTGGTCTCGTCGGCTACACCGCCCGCACCGCCGCAGCCGTAGTCGGGGCCGCTTCAGAGCGTGACGGCAAATCGCTCCGCGCCGGCTATCGACAAACCCGTACCCCGAGCAAACGGCACCGGTCCGCCAAACAGCGCGCCCTGCGCAAGGTCCACCCCCATCTCCTGCAAGCGCGTGCGCATCGCATCGCAGGTCACAAACTCGGCGATCGTCTTCTTGCCCATCGCGTGACCGATGCGCTGGATTACCTCCACCATCACCGCGTTGACGGGATCCTCCAGCATGTCGCGTACAAAGCTGCCGTCGATCTTGAGGTAGGCCGCCGGCAAATGCTTCAGGTACGTGAACGACGACATCCCCGCGCCGAAATCATCGAGCGCGAACGCGCAGCCGATGGCCTGCAGCTGCTGAATGAACGCAGCCGCCTGCGCGAGATTGTTGATCGCCGCCGTCTCGGTGATTTCGAAGCAGATGCCGGACAGCGCGATGTCATGGCGCTCGGCCTGGCGCCGTACGAATTCCGGAAAATGGTCGTCGGCCAGGGACGCGCCCGACAAGTTGATCGAGCACATCGCGATGTCGCCGGGCCGCCCGGCATGCACACGTCCCAACGCGGCGAACGCCGTCTCCACGACCCAGCGGTCGATCATCGGCATCAGGTTGTAGCGCTCGCACGCAGGCACAAACGCCATCGGCGGCACCAGTTGCCCGCGCTCGTCGATCAGCCGCAGCAGCAGTTCGACATGGCGGCCAGCGGGCCCAGCCGCCGGATTCAATGCGACGATGTCCTGCGAATACAGGCAGAAACGGCCGGCGGCCAGCGCCGCGTGGATGCGGCTGACCCACTCCATCTCACCATGCCGCGCCCGAACCACGCTGTCGTTGGTGTGATAGACCTGCACGCGGTTGCGGCCGCCCTCCTTGGCCATGTAGCACGCCGCGTCGGCTGCGCTCAAGGCCTCTTCAAGCTTGCCGGTGCTCTGGTCGAGGTTGACCAGGCCGATGCTGACACCAAGCGTGAACGTCCGTTGCCGGTGGGCGTAGCGGAAGGTAGCAATGGCACGCCGCAGCGCCTCGGCCACGCGCTCGCCATCGGCCGCCGCGCAATGCTCGAGCAGCACACCGAATTCGTCGCCGCCCAGCCGCGCCAGCGTATCGCCCTTGCGCAGCTGCTGGCGCATGACCTCGGCAATCTGCCGGATCAGTTCGTCACCCGCCGCGTGGCCGCACGTGTCGTTGACCACCTTGAACTGATCGAGGTCGAGGTACATCAGCGTATGCTTGCAGGCCTCCTGACGGGCCCGCGTGATGGCTGTCGCCAGCCGACGCTCGAACTCCACGCGATTGACCAGTCCGGTCAGCGCATCGTGGCTTGCCTCGTGCGCCAGTTGCGCCGCATGGGCGCGCTCCATGCTGACATCGTGCAGCACAAGCACCACCCCAATCGCGTGCCCGCCCTTGTCGCGGATCAGCGCGACAGACGGCTTTACCGCGACAAGCCCCCCGCCAGTGCGCCTGAGGATTACCCACAAATCCGGTTGTAAACCTCGGCAGACGGTGTTAACTTGCGCGCATCCTGTTCATTTTGCGGCAGCGGGTTGGCAATCGAGGACGACACGACAGACTGGGCGAGCGAGGAATTCGCGCAAGCGAATTTCGGAG
>NZ_JBFTSP010000021.1:0-98025 GCF_056400065.1 Cupriavidus sp. 01L415
TGATACTGTGCTTCCGACTCAGCGACATGACCCCTCCAAAGCCGGACAAATACTCCTGGACCACTTGGCGTTTGAACGCCTCATCGTACTTCGTCATGAAAAACACCCCAAAGGTTGGATGTATGTCCAACTTTTGGGGTGCAGTTCACTGCGCTTGGTTGCGCAGGGCCTTTTCAATTTCCATCGTCTGATAGACGGTTGTACTCAGGGATTTGCCGCAAGTTGTGCCGCGTGCTCGATAACCCTGGCCAGCTTGTCGTCGAGCGCCTTGCCATTGCGCCGACGTCTCGATTGCCGAACTGGCCGAACAGCGTCGACGGTTGATCGTACTCGACCCGGATTCGCCCAGGCGCCATTTCATATACCAGCACGGAAAGCGGTGCGTAAAGCCCGGCACGAATGTCGTGTTTGGTCATTTGCAACGCGATTCGCGGGTTCCCGACGTGATAGCGCTTGGCATGCCCCTTGAGGCCGGCCAGCGCCAACAGCGCGCCATGATTCTGAATCATGAAGATCATCAGTCCCTGATCGCCCTCCATCTGTGCCAATCGAGCTTCGGCGGCTGCGGGATCGGAGGCGATGAGCTTCGTCGCGGATGGATCGAAACGCCCTAACAGGGCTTCGAAATGATGGGTGAACGGTTCGAATGGAACGCTAACGTCTAGCGTCATATGCGTCACGCTAACGGCATGCGGCGTTGACGCGCTGATGAGTCGGTCGGCTTGTTTCATAGCGGATTGCGCTTCGCTAAGGCTTGGGACGAGTCCCAGCGCTAGCCAGGCGAGTGGTGCGTAGCGGAGAAATTTGGCTGCTTTCATGATTCGGTGCCGTCACGCCCGTGAGACGGCATCTTCCAGTGCCCGCTTGAGCATGACCTTGCCAAGCTGGATGCGATAGTCGCCACTCGCAAAGTTGTCTTCCAGCGGCCTCACGTCGACGAAGGCCGTCTCGACGAGACGGCCGATCTCTTCTGCAGATCCCGTGAACCCACGGCCCAGCATGGCTTCGGCCGCAGAGGCACGGAACGCTGTTGCGGCCAGCCCCGTCACGCCAATCCTGCCGCGCGTGCAGGTATCGCCGGCGTACTGCAAGGCGACGGCGGCTGCGGCCACGGCATAGCCCGAGGCGGGATGACGGAATTTCCGATAGGCCACGCGATCGGGGCCGGGCAAGGGGATGCGGATGCGGATGCGCGCCAGAATCTCGTCCTGCTGCGCCGCCGACGACATGAAGCCGACAAAGAACGCATCGGCGGCTACGTCGCGCGTACCGCCGGCGCCGATGAGTTCCATCCGGGCGTCCAGCGCCAGCATGATCGCAGGCCAGTCTGCCGATGGGTCGGCATTGACCAGCGAGCCGCCGATTGTGCCGCGGTTGCGCACGGTCGGATCGGCAATGACGCCGGCTGCCAGCCGGATCAATGGCAGAAGCTCGGCCAGCCCGGGATGATCGCCCAGTTCGGCATGGGTGGTGGCGGCGCCGATTGCAACGTGGTCCGGATGGATCTCGATGCCGTGCAGTTCCGGCAACCTGCCGATGTCGATGAGCAGGGGGGTACTGGCCAGACGCAGTTTCATCAGCGGGATCAGCGAATGCCCGCCGGCCAGCAGCTTGGCATCGCTGTCACTGGCGAGCAATTCGAGCGCATGCGTCACGCTGGTGGCTCTGACGTATTCAACAGGGTAGGGGATCATGCCGGGCTCCTGGTAGCGGCCTGGATGGCGCGCCAGACTTTTGGCGGCGTTAGTGGCATATCGAGATGGACAATGCCGAACGGCTTCAGCGCATCGCAGACGGCTGCGACGATGGCGGGCGGCGCGCCGACGCAGCCGGCCTCGCCGATGCCCTTGGCGCCGAGGGGATTGGTCGGGGAAGGGGAGACCTGGAAGGCGGTACGCATGCGCGGAACCTGCTCGATGCGCGGGAACCCGTAGTCGAGCAGAGACCCCGACAGGAGTTGGCCAGCGTCGTCATAGATGGCTTCTTCATGGAGTGCCTGGCCGATGCCCTGCGCGATGCCGCCATGCATCTGACCGTGGCAGAGTAGCGGGTTGATCAGCACGCCGACGTCGTCGACCGCGACGTAGTCAAGGATCTGCACCATGCCTGTGTCGGCGTCCACCTCCACGACGACCGCGTGGCAGCCGTTGGGTGCGCCCATCGCGGTCGGTTCATAGAACACGCGCTCTTCCAGGCCAGCCTCCATGTCGCGCGGCAGCTTGCTTGCCACATATGCCATCCTGGCGACTTCGGCAAAGGACGCCGAGGCGCCGGCCTCCGTGGAAAATGCTCCGTTGGCATAGCAGACGCTGTCTTCCGGAGCCTCCAGCATGATGGCCGCGATCTTGCGGGCCTTGTCGAGGATCTTCCCCGCCGCTACATACGCCGCGGAACCACCGACCGGCATCGAGCGCGAGTTGAACGTGCCGTGGCCGGCCAGGACCCGGTCGGTATCGCCCTGCACGACGTCGATGTCCTCCATCGGCAACTGCAGTGCGTCGCCCACGATCTGGGCAAAGCTGGTGGCGTGGCCATGGCCTTGCGGCATGGAGCCGCTGAACAAGGTCACCTTGCCATCGGAATGTACCCGCAGGTGGGCGCTCTCCCAACCGCCGCGGTCAAAGCCAACCCGGTGCAGCAACTGCGAGTTGCCCATGCCAACCAGCTCCAGGTAGCAGATCACGCCAATGCCGACATACCGGCCCTGCTGACGCAAAGAAGCCTGGCGCTCGCGCCAGCCGTTGTAGTCAATCATCTCCGTGGCCTGGGACAGGCAGGCCTCGTAGTCGCCGCTATCCCATTTGCCGCGTGCGTTGTTGTGCGGCTGATAGGGGAACTGGTCGGCCCGCACCAGGTTCAGCCGGCGCAATGCAACCGGGTCGATGTCCAGTTCGTTGGCAACCGCATCCATCATCCGCTCGACGATGTAGGCGGCTTCTGGCCGGCCCGCGCCGCGATAGGCATCGACCGGCGTGGTGTTGGTCGTCACCAGGTTGACCTGTACGTCCACGGAGTTGATCTGGTAATTGCCGGTGACGTAGCTGGCCGTGTTGACGGTGGGGATGCCGGTTCCCATGTTGGACAGGTAGGCACCCAGATTGGCATAGGACCTGACCCTGATCCCTAGCACCTTGCCGTCTTTCGTGACCGGGGCGTCCACGTATTCCAAATGGGCGCGCCCGTGCGTGGTGGCCACGTGATTCTCGCTGCGGGTTTCGGTCCAACTGACGGGGCGGCCGAAATGTCGGGAGGCGAAGGCCACCAGCACCTCCTCCACATAGAAGTGCATCTTGCACCCGAAACCGCCACCAATATCGGGCGCCACGATACGGATGCGATGCTCGGGCCAGCCCAGCGTCTCCGCGAGCCACCGCCGGGACATGTGCGGCACCTGGCTCGGCAGGATGAAGGTAAGCCGCTCGTCGGCGGCATCGTAGCTGGCGCAGAGCGCGCGGGGTTCCAGCGGGCTGGGAATCAGGCGCTGGTTGACCAGACGAATCGACACGACACGGTCGGCCGCCTGGACAGCTGCCTCGTAGTCACCGCCTTTCAGCTTGAATACACCGATCAGGTTGCCGGGGACGTTGTCATGGAGCTGCGGTGCGCCGTCCTGCAGCGCGGCTTCCGCCTGCACCACCACAGGCAGTTCGTCATAGTCGACCAGCAGCAGTTCGGCAGCATCGGCCGCCTGTTCGCGCGTTTCCGCCACCACCATGGCGACGGCCTCGCCAACATACCGCACGCATTCGGCAGGTAGCGGCGGATGGGGCGGCACCTTGGAATCGCCGACCACCCAGTTCGGGCGGATGTCGCCGACCTTTCCGGCGATATCCGCATGGGTCAGCACACCGACCACGCCAGGCGATGCGAGCGCGGCGCTCGTGTCGATATGCCGGATTCGCGCATGCGCGAACGGCGACCTGACGAAGGCGGCAAAGACCATGCCGGGGAATTGGTAATCGTCGGTGAAGCGGCCTTGTCCGCTCATCAGGCGCTGGTCCTCACGCCGCTTTACGGGCTTGCCGATGTGGCGCGTGGCGAGGTCCTGCTGTCCTTCACTCATGGCAGGCCTCCTGCGCGGACTGAGTCGCGCTCGCCTCAAGGAAGCTCGCGGCAAGGAGAACCGCGTCAACGATGTGCTGATACCCGGTGCAGCGGCACAGGTTGCCGTGCAGCGCCTCGCGTACCGCTTCCTCCGAAGGATGTGGCGTGGCAAGCAGCAGTGCCCGCGCGGCCATCAGCATGCCCGGCGTGCAGAAGCCGCACTGGAGCCCATGGCACTCGTTGAATGCCCGCTTCAGCGCCGTGGTGACCGGATCCTCTGACATGCCTTCTATCGTGTGCACGCTGCTGCCGTCGGTCTGCACAGCCAGCACGGTGCATGACTTGGCGCACTTCTGATCGATCAGTACGGTACAGGCACCGCACTGCGAGGTGTCGCAGCCAATATGCACGCCGGTCAGCCGAAGTGAATCCCGCAAGAGATGGACAAGAAGCCGCCTGGGTTCCGTCTCTATCGTGCGTGGCGTGCCATTGACAGTGTTATGTATCTGCATGAGTGCCATCTTGTCTCGTTGTTTGCTTGTCTCGGTGAAACGACGATCGTCATACGTCAAGGCGAAGCGGTCTCCTGGCGCTCGCTCACCAATCTTTCGAACCGCGAGAAGAAGTCCGCCAGAAGCTTGTTGGCCACCGAGCCCACCAGGCGCGAGCCAATCTGCGCGAGCTTGCCGCCCAACTGAGCCGTCGCCAGGTAATGCAATGTGGTCCCGCCGTCGGAATCCTCCAGACGGATGTTTGCATTGAGTTTTCCGAAGCCGGCAATCCCACCGCTCCCATTACCCTCGATGCGGTATCCGACGCGCTCTTCGTGGTTGGAGAATCGCGCGATGCCCTTGAAGCGCGCCTTGATCGGGCCGATCGAGGCGACGATCACGGCGTCGTAAGCGCCGTCATCCTGCAGTTGAAATTGCTCGCAGCCCGGCAAGCATTCCTGCAAGGTTTGGTGATCGTTAAGGCGTCTCCACACTTCCGCTCGTGACGCACCAATATGCTGTGAGCCGTTGAATTCCACGTTGCCTCCTTTAGTCTGTCCTGCAATGTATTCGATGTTAACATCGTAGAAATATCGACCGTACTGGTCAAGCTTGAATCGCTACCACCGCATCCGTGCTTACCCTATGCGGAAACTGAAAACGGTTTGAGATGTGATCGGGGAGTGCAACGTGCTCAGCATATGAGGCCGTTGCACCCCGCAGATCCATTGCGACAGCAGCGTTGAAGGCTTCCTTCTACAGCAGTGCTTCGATGGCAAGCGCGATACCTTGCCCACCTCCAATACAGAGGGTGACGATGCCCCGCCGGATTCCATCGGCATGCATGCTGTGCAGGAGGCGTGTGGTGAGGATGGCACCGGTAGCACCGATCGGGTGGCCGTGCGCGATCGCGCCGCCGTCGACGTTGATGATGTCGTGAGGCAGCCCCAACTCCGCCGCGATGGCGAGAGGCACGGCGGCAAACGCTTCATTGATCTCGAATCGTTCGACATCGCCCAGCGACCATTGGGCGCGCGCCAGTGCCTGATGAACTGCCGGCACGGGGCCCAGTCCGAACATCCCGGGTTCGACCGCGCCGAGTCCATATGCAACAAGGCGTCCGAGAGGCCGAAGACCTCTTTTTTCCGCGATGGCACGGTCCGCGACGATCATGGCCGCTGCGCCGCTGTTGATGCCCGGTGCGTTGCCCGCGGTAATGGTGCCATCGCGACGGAATGCCGGCTTCAGCCTGGAGAGTCCTTCGACCGTGGTGTCGGGCCGATTTGTTTCATCCTTCGCGAACGATGTCGTGCCGGTCTTCCCTTTCACAGGCACGGCGACGATTTGTTCCTCGAATCTTCCCTGAGCCTGCGCAAAAGAGAACCGTTGTTGGGAGCGCTCGGCCCAGCGATCCTGTGCCTCCCTGCTCAGTTCGTAGCGCTGCGCGAGATCCTCCGTATGCCAGCCGGAGTGTTCGCCGGAAAACGCGTCGACGAGACCGTCCATCAGCACGCTGTCATGCAAGGTAGCATCGCCCATGCGCTGGCCCCAGCGGGCCGCAGGCATCAGATAGGGCGCGCGGTCCATGTTCTCCATGCCGCCCGCGATGGCGATGTCCACATAGCCCAGACGGACCTCGTCCGCCGCGGAGGCGATGGCCTGTGCGCCAGACCCGCATACCCGGTTGACGGTGAGGGACGGGACGGATTTCGGAATGCCGCCGTTGATGGCCGCCTGGCGCGCCGGGTTCATCTTGTTGCCCGCCTGGATCACGTTTCCAAGCACAACGGAACCCACAAGCTCAGGGTTCAGCAAGGCGCGATCCACGGTTGCCTGGATCACCGTGGCACCGAGTTCTATAGCGGGTACGGTCTTCAGTGAGCCGTTGAAAGCGCCGACAGGGGTGCGAACAGGTTCGCAGAGTACGACTTCCTTGGTATTCATCGGTTACCTCCTGGGTGGATTCAAGCGTAGCGCTTGAGGTCGTAGGGATGGCGGGCAGGCTGGCCAAGCGAGTCGGCCACCCTGCAGTACGTGTTTTCTGTCCGGGCGCACGCCACGCCGGAGTCTTTCGGCGGCCGGCCTGTGGCATTGGCCGCAGGCGCCAGACTTGCAGCGGCAAGCGCCGCAAGGAAGATCAGTGCAGCACGATGTCGATTCATGTTCATTTGCCGTCGGGATCAGTGGGCATCGGCGGACGGGGCCTTCGGCGGGGCGACCTTGCGCATGAGCGGCACCAGCGGCGTCGCAATGACAAAGCACACGAAGATGGCCAGGAACGCATCGGAGTAGGTGAGCGTGTGGGCCTCGCGCATGGCAAGAGACCAGAGTTGCTTGACGGCGGCGGCGTTGCCGTCATTGACTTCGTTGCTCAGCAGCGTCAGGCGTGTCGTGGCGTCGTTCAGAAAGGCCGCCATCGCTTCGTTGCGGATGTTCAGGTGTTCGGCCAGGCGCAGGAAGTGGAGGTTTGTCCGGTCGTTCAGGATCGTGGCGCATGCGGCGATACCGATCGCGCCGCCCAGGTTCCGCATCAGGTTGAACAGGCCCGAGGCAAGTTTTAATCTGGCGGGCGGCAATGCGCCGAGCGCGAGCGTTACCGTGGGTGCAACGGCAAACTGCTGAGCCGCACCGCGCAGTGCCTGAGGCAGGAGTAGTTCGGCCCCACCCCAGTCGTGCATGATCGGCATGAAGTTCCACATCGAGAGCGCGAAGAGCGCCAGGCCGAACATCAGCAGCCAACGCAGATCCACCCGGTTTGCAAAGTACGCATAGATCGGGATCGACATCACCTGGAACAGGCCAGTGGAGAAAATGGCCAGCCCGGTCTGCAATGCGCTGAAGCCGCGTACCTGCCCCAGGAACAGCGGGGTCAGATAGATCGTCGCGAAGATGCCAATGCCCGTGACGAAGGAGAAAACGCATCCGAGCGCAAAATTTACGTCCTTCAAGGCGGACAGGTCGACGACGGGGTTCTTGTAGGTCAGGGACCGCCACAGAAATCCGATGCCCGCAATGCCCGATATCCACGCCGTGGTCAGGATAACGTGGTCGCCCAGCCAATCCCAACGCGGTCCTTCTTCCAGGGTGTATTCGAGGCAGCCAAGGAAGAGCGCCAATAGCACCATGCCGAGATAGTCGGCACCCTTGAGCAGCGACCAGTCCGGCTCGTCGATCTTGACGAGGATGGGCACCACAATGGTGACGAATATGCCGGGGGCGAGGTTGATGAAGAAGAGCCAGTGCCACGAGAAATTGTCGGTGATCCAGCCACCGATGGTTGGCCCCAGCGTCGGCGCCAGAGACGCCAGTCCGCCAATGATGGCGGCCGCCGCTACGCGCTGTTTGCCTTCGAAAAAGGCAAACGCGGTGGTGAATACCATCGGAATCATCGAGCCACCGAGAAAGCCCTGCGCCGCGCGAAAGGCAATCATGCTTTCGATGTTCCAGGCTATCCCGCAGAGCAGACTGGTCACCGTGAATCCGGCGGCCGAAGCGGCGAACAGCCAGCGCGTCGACATAACGCGGGCCAACCATCCGGACAGCGGAATGACGATGATCTCGGCGATCAGGTAAGCGGTCTGGACCCAGACCGTTTCATCGGCGCCTGCGGAAATGCCACCACCGATATCGCGCAACGATGCCGAGACGATCTGGATGTCCAGCAGAGCGATGAACATGCCGACGCACATCGTCGCGAACGCGAACACCTTGGTGCGCATCGGCAGTTCGCTTGGCGACAGCGTGGGCAAGGGCGCCGGCGCATTCGACGCGGCAGCGCTGGCGGAGACTGCTGTACTCATGACTTGCTCGCTTCCTTGGACTCGCGGGTATCGACTTCCGCCACGACCGACAAGCCGGGGCGAAGGAGGCCGAGCTTTGCGTCTTCTGCGTCGAGCACGATGCGAACGGGTACGCGCTGAACGATCTTGGTGAAGTTGCCGGTGGCGTTTTCAGGTGGCAGCACGCTGAACTGGGCACCAGTGGCGGGTGCGACGCTCGCCACGCGGCCATGGAACACCTTGCCGGGCATGACGTCAGCCACGATCGTGGCGCGCACACCGGGTTTCATATGCGCCAGTTGGCCTTCCTTGAAGTTGGCGTCCACCCAGAGCCCAGTTGCCGGCACGATCGAAAGAAGCTGGCCGCCGTTGGAGGCATAGGCCCCCACGCGCGCGCGACGATTTCCTACGGTGCCGTCGACGGGGGCGCGCAGTTCGGTGTAGCCCAGGTTGAGTTGGGCCAGGTCACGCTCGGCGATGGCCTGGGCCAGCGACGCCTGTGCCTGCTGCTTCTGCGTGGCGATGACTTCGAGTTGGCGTTGTGTGGCTTCGGCACTGGCCTTGGCTTTCTGGCCATTGGCGACCGATGCCTTGTAGTCGGCATCGGCCTTCTGGGAGCTCTGAACGGATACGGCGGATTTTTCGACCAGGCTGGCATAGCGCGTCTGGTCGTCACGCGCACGGACCGTTTCCGCGTCGACGGCGGCAACGCCGGCCCTGGCCTCCGCGATCACGGCCTGCTGGAGCCTTTCGCGTGCGTCGAGATTGGCGAGCAGTGCCTGCTGCGATGCCACGGCGCCTTCGGCTTTCGCCAGCGCGGCACGATAGTCGCGGTCATCGATGCGGGCCAGAAGATCCCCTTTGTGGACCACCTGGTTGTCGGTCACGAGAACCTCGGCCAGATAGCCAGGCACCTTTGCGGCGATCAGGGTGACGTCTCCGCCGACGTACGCATCATCGGTCTCTTCCATGAAGCGCCCATCGGCCCACCAGTGGTATCCGTAGCCTGCCGCAGCCAGGGCAATCAGCACGCCGCTACCGCGGATCAGTAGTGCCTTCCTGTTGCCTTTGGTCTTGGACGGGCTGGCATCGGAAGGGACGCGGTTGGCGGTGGCGGTCGTGCTAGTCATGAAGTTGCTCCGTGCTTGCTTGGAACGCGCCATGGGTTGGCGCAGAGAGGTTTGATTCAAGAGGTTGGGTCTGCGCAAAGCGCTCAAGGCGTGCGCGAAGTCCTGCACTTGCCGCCGGCCCGGGGGCGATGGAGTGGGTGCCTTCGGTAATGCGCTCGCCGGTGTCGGCATCGATCAGCGCGATGCGCACCGGACGGCCGGACTTGCGCTCGATCAGCCGTACGGTTTCGCCATCATCCGAGAAGTGGCGGTTTCCCCATGCCATCAGGGTCAGGAGTACGGGGCGGAAGTCGCGGCCGAGGTCCGTGAGTACATAGTCGTCGCGTGGCGGATGGGCGCTGTATTGCCGGCGGCTCATCAGTCCCTCGTCGACGAGCGTATTCAGTCGCCGCGTCAGCATGTTGGGAGCAATACCCAGCCTTTTATGGAATTCGTCAAAGCGTGTGGCGCCATAGAAAGCCTCCCGGAGGATCAGCACCGCCCAGGCGTCACCCACGCGTGCAATGCCGCGTGCCATCGGGCATGGCGCATCCTTGTGTGACGTTTTGATCATGAAATCTCGCTCGCAAAAAAACATGTTGCTATCATCATGAAAGTTAGTCTAGGCTAGTAACTAGCATCATGCAAGTTAGAATTTGCGTGGGATCTGATGAGAGGAATAGACATGACGAATGCAGCACCCCATGGCCTGGTCAAGCGCACCGTGAGCGTTGTGGTTGCCACGCTGGCAACCCTGGGCCTTGCCGCTTGCGCGGTAGGCCCCGACTACCACGCGCCCGCAAGTGAAATGCCGACGGTGTACCCGCACGCGAAGGAACTGGCCCCACTCAACGACGCGCGGGAGCCGGTAGGGTTGGACGCGTGGTGGAACGGCTTCGATGACCCCGTCCTCACGAAAATCGTTCAGCGGGCGCTGGATCAGAATCTCGACATGGCGTCGTCGATTGCGCGTGTGGCGCAGGCGCGTGCGGCTGCGGACTTTGCCGGGGCTGAACTGTTGCCGCAGGGCAGCGCATACGGCGACGTGAGCAAGCAGCGCCAGTCGCTGGAAAGTCCGTTAGGCAAGATCGGCAGCAACCTGCCTGGCTACAAGCGTGGCCAGACGCTCTATTCGGTGGGCGCGGCAGCAACGTGGGAAATCGATATCGCCGGGGGACTGCGGCGCGGTGCGGAGGCGGCCGATGCGGAGCTGCAAGCAGCCGAGGCCAATCACCTGGGCGTGCGGATCCTGGTGGCTGCCGAAGCTGCCGACGCCTACTTCCGCGTGCGCGGAGCCCAGGCCCGTATTGGCATCGCCCGCCAGCAGGTCCAGACCAACCAGCGCCTGCTGGATCTTGTGCGCCTGCGCCTGGCCGATGGCATCGGTGCCCAGCGTGAGCAGGCACAGGCCGAAGCCCAGCTCGCCCAGACCCGCGTCACGATCCCCCCGTTGCAGATCGAGCTCGAAACGCAGCTCAATCGTCTTGATGTCCTGATGGGCGCGCAGCCGGGCACCTATGCCTCGGAATTGCGCGATTCGACGAGCGAGCTGACCGTGCCGCAGGTTGCGCTGGCGCAGGGGCCTGCCGACCTGCTGCGGCGCCGTCCAGACGTGATCGCGGCGGAGCGCAAGTTGGCGGCATCGAATGCTCGTATTGGCGTGGCAACGGCGGAGTACTACCCCAAGCTATCGCTGTCCGCGTTGCTGGGGTTCGAGAGCCTCTCGGCGGGCAAGCTGTTCACGGGCCAGGCCTTCCAGCCTGCTGCTACCGCAGGCCTGCGCTGGCGGCTGTTCGACTTTGGGCGCGTGGCCGCGGAGGTTGCCGGCGCCAAGGGTGCAAATGCAGAGGCCCTGGCCATGTATCGCAAGTCGATGTTGCAGGCGACGGCTGATGTCGAAGATGCGCTCGTGACGCTTGTACAACTGGAAGCCCAGAGCCACGACCTTGCCGACGAAATCCGCTCGCACGAACGCGCGCGCCAGGCAGCGGAGGATGCATACAAGGGCGGGGCGGTCAGCCTCTTTGAAGTGCTCGACGAGGACCGTCAGCTGTTGGCCGCTCGCGACCAGAACGCTAAGGTCCGCGCAGACAATGCACGCGCCGCGGTATCCGCTTTCCGGGCGCTGGGCGGAGGATGGTCCTGACACGCCGCGCGGCTGCCCTGCCTACAGGCGATTCAGCGAGGATTTTGCGGCACGGGCGTGCCGGTGTTGAAAGCTTCGCTGAACTCGTCGGAATAGATCTCGGCTAGCGCGACGCGGAGCGCAGCGGCACGCTCGGAACCGTAGGCGGATTCGAAGCGCTCCTGGGCGCGTCGCCACAGGCGGTTCGATTCGGTCAACTTGGCGCGGCCTGCCTCCGTCAACTCTACACGGCGGCTGCGACCGTCTTCCTCGTCACGCGTCTGAAACAGATAGCCTTCGCGTTCCAGCGGTTGAATACTCCGCGCCAGCGCGGAGCGGTCCAACACCATGGCGTGAGCCAGTTCCGTCATGGTTGGGCGGTCACCCCTCGCAATATGCAAGAGGACTGAGCGCTGTGAAACGCTTAGTCCACAAGGCGCAAGGATGGAGTCATAAAGCTGTGTAATGCGCCGCGTTGCCTTGCGCAGCGCCGCGCCATTGCAGACCAGGGGGTCCTGGGTTGGTGACGTCATTTCTGGCCTCCTTGCTTCCCATCGTTTCGCCGCTCCGCCTCGCGTCCCTCAGGCGCCATGCGAGGCTTGCAGCACCGTCAGTGTAGTCGATCTTGACGAATGCGGGCATATGCAAGTAGATTAAGATGCGTGCATATGCAAATACTTCGAAGGGGTGGATAGTGCCGGGCAAAGCAGGAAGTGACCATGATCTCAACTAACGCCGCGGCGCCGCGCGTCGCCAATCCTCGCCTGCGATCCATGCTTGAGGCGCCCATCGTGCCCATGCTGGCCCGCATGAGCTGGTCAAACATGCTGATGATGCTGGCGCAGTCGTCCACCGGTCTGATCGAGACCTGGTTCCTTGCCAAGCTCGGGACAGACGTGCTGGCAGGCGTCGCGGTGGTGGTGCCAGTACTGATGCTGACGCAGAACATGTCGCAGGGCGCGATGGGTGGGGGCATCTCTTCCGCAGTGGCGCGCGCCCTTGGTTCCGGTAACACCGCTCTGGTCGAGCAGCTCGCGCGTCACGCGCTCGCGATCAATGTGCTGATTGGCACTATCTTCTCGCTACTTCTGTTGGTTGGCGCGAGGCCGCTATTCTCTTTGCTTGGCGCGCATGGCGCAGCGCTGGAAGCTGCCTGCACGTACGGCCGCGTGCTGTTTGCGGCGTTGCCGTTGATGTGGGCAATGAACGCTCTCGCCAGCGTGATCCGTGGCACGGGAAATATGGCGATACCAGGCATGGTGATTTGCGTCGGTGCGCTGCTGATGATCCCGTTGTCGCCGTGCCTGATCTTTGGGCTCGGTCCGTTGCCCAAGCTTGGGGTGGCTGGCGGCGCGTGGGCGCTGGTGGCGTACTACGCTGCAGGGACCCTGGTGCTGGGCTGGTATTGCTTGTCGGGCCGCTGTGCCGCACGGTTGTCGGCTGGCACGCTGCAGTGGGCACCGATGCGCAGCATCCTCGTCGTCGGCGGGCTTGCCTGTCTGAACCCGGTCCTCACCAACGCACTGATCGCGATCACGACAGCGCAGGTCGGCCATCATGGCGGCACGGCCGCGCTGGCAGGCTATGCAACCGCCGCTCGCCTCGAGTATCTGCTGATTCCAATCGCCTTTGGCCTTGGCGCACCGATGGTCGCCCTGGTCGGCGCCAATATTGGTGCAGGGCAAGTCGAGCGTGCCCGCCGCATTGCGATAACCGGTGGTTGCATGGCCTTTGTGCTGGCAGAACTGGTGGGGTTGGCCGCGGCATTTTGGCCGGAGACCTGGCTGCGTCTTTTCGGCGCCGATGCACACCTCCTGGAAACCGGGGCGCTTTACCTGCAAATCGTTGGCCCAGTCTATGGCTTCTTCGCGCTGGGCTTTTCGCTTTACTTCGCCTCGCAAGGTGCGGGTCGCCTCAAGTGGCCGCTGCTCGGTGGTGCCCTGCGTCTCGCGCTATTCGCCGGCGTTGGGGGCGTGGCAATCAGTCTGGGTGCGTCGCTGGCGCAGTACTTTGCCCTGGGCGCCCTTGCCATGCTGCTATATGGCAGCTGTATCTTGTGGTCGATTGCTACCGGAGGTTGGGCAGGAGTCCGCCAGCGCACCGCGTGAATCGGACGGATCTCATCCCCCCGTGCTTGTCAGCCTCGCCAGCCTGCGCCTGCCTGTTGAAGGCGGAGTTGCCCCTTGCGCGCGACGCGGGCCATCCTGGCGAGGCGCGGAGCGCTCAGCGGCGGCGCCGCTGAGCGTTCTGCCGAGACGAATCCCTCTCTCCCCGTGCATTCACCTGCATGAGGTGCCTACCGGAACAGGTTCACCTTTGCGAGGTCGACAAGCTGCTGTCCGCGGCCATCCATCACCGCACGGAGCATGAACAATCCAAACTTGTATGCTTGGTCGGCAGTGGTCGAAGGCGGCATCACAAGCTCCTGGCGCGCGCTGACTACGTCGATCAGCGCCGGGCCTGGGTGCGCGAATGCTTCGCGCAGCGCGCCCTCCAGTTCCTCGGGGTGCTCCACGCGAAAGCCTTTGATCCCCATGGCATTGGCCATCGCGGCGAAGTTCGGATTCTCCAGTTCGCATCCCGTGTCGACGAATCCACTGGCCTTCATCTCCATCTCCACAAAGCCCAGCGTGCCGTTATTGAGCACGACGACCTTGACCGGCAATCCGGTTTGGACGAGCGTGACAAACTCACCCATCATCATGGTAAAGCCACCATCGCCGGACATCGAAATCACTTGTCGGTCCGGGAAGGCAGCTTGGGCGCCGATGCAATGCAAGAGCGAGTTGGCCATCGAACCATGGTTGAACGATCCAAGCAGGCGTCGCCTGCCATTCATCTTCAGATACCGGGCGACCCATGCAACGGGCGTTCCGACATCACAGGAGAATATGGCGTCGTCATCCGCAAGCTCGCTGACGAGCCGCGTCACATATTGGGGATGGATGGTGCTGCTGTTGGGTTCCAGCTCCGCCAGCGCGTCAAGACTCTGCCGGGCCTTGCGATAGTCGTCGAGTGCCCGGTCGAGAAATCGGCTGTCATCCTTCTCCGGAATCAGGGGAAGCAGCTCGCCGAGCGTGTCCTTGACGGTTCCCAACAACCCGAGGTCTATCGGACACCGGTTGCCAAGCGCTTCCGCGCTGGTATCGACTTGCGCAATGGTGACCCCTTCGGGGTAGAACTGGCGATAGGGGAAATTGGTACCCAACATCAGCAGCATGTCGCAACTCTTCATCGCGGAATACCCGGATGAAAACCCGATGAGCCCTGTCATTCCCACATCGAATGGGTTGTCGTACTCGATGTACTCCTTGCCGCGCAGCGCGTGAACGATGGGAGATTGCAGCCTGCGGGCGAGTTCGATGACTTCGGCGTGCGAATCCTTGCAGCCTGCTCCACAAAGCAGGGTTACGCGCGATGACTGGTTTAGCAGGTCGGCGAGTTTGACGATTTCGTGGTTCGATGGGCGAATCAACGGGGCCGAAGGCGCGCTCCAGCTCGGCGCGGTTTTGGCGAGCGGGGCGAGTGCGACATTTCCCGGGATGACGACCACCGCGACGCCTTTACGTGCAACGGCCGTCCGGATGGCACGCCCGAGAATCTGTGGCAGTTGGTCAGGACTTGAGACGAGTTCGACATAGTGACTGCATTCCTTGAACAAGACCTCGGGGTGCGTGGCCTGAAAATAGTCGGTGCCGATTTCCGAGCTCGGGATATGCGCGGCGATGGCAAGAACAGGAACGCCGTTCCGGTGACAGTCAAACAAGCCATTGATGAGGTGCAAGTTACCGGGCCCACAGCTTCCGCAGCAAACCGCGAGCTGCCCGGTGAGATGCGCCTCGGCACCGGCGGCAAAGGCGGCACTCTCCTCGTGCCGCATGTGCACCCATTCGATCGAACCTTCACGACGCAGGGAATCCGTGAAGCCGTTCAATGAGTCTCCCACCACGCCATAGACACGCTTCACGCCAGCGTTCACGAGCGCACCAACCATGTAGTCGGCAGCTATGGTTGCCATGTCATATCTCCAATGTGAGAGAGAAATGCCGCAGTTCCGGTGCGCCCGGGGAGCGCGGCGGGACGGCCCGAGTAGGCTTGATGATAGGAGCAGGTATTCGCCAGGGCCATTACATGAATCTGGCAGGCGGCGATTCCGGACTGGGGCGACTAAATGAAGATTGCGCTACTGCCAGAAGCTGCGGCGCGCGGAGTGCAACGGTCGGGGGATTGGCGCCCGCCTTCACACCGAGCCATCGATGGCAAAGGCATGATGGTCGGGCATTGCATAAGGAAAAGCTTATCTTCACCCCAAGAATATTAATTTTCCTTAATGCATCGCCGTGCCTACGCTATATCAGACGCACTGACTGCGTGGACATTCGAATTTGAGTCAGCCATCCTTCGCCCAGGGCGCTGCCACGACGCCATTCAGATGCCGGCGCCAGACCACCGTCTGGTGCCCATCTCACCACTCCGCGCCACGGCTGCGAACACCACGGCTTTTGTGCGGCATGACCGATGCGGCGCACCGGACCTTGGGTGTGCCGGCAGGACTATTGTCGCCTTGACCATTTGAGTCGCCACGGCGAGAAGTCAGGCACGCTGACGCAAAGATGGAGAAGAAGCCGTGGAATCGCCCGACCAATCTGTGTGCATAGTCGATGACGATGCGAGCATCCGGGGAGCGCTTGAAAGCCTGCTGCGCGCCCACGGAAAAAGCGTGCAGTCGTTCCACTCGGGGAAGGAATTCCTGGAGTCCGTTCAGTGGGATACCGTGGGATGCCTGATCCTTGATATGCGCATGCCCGGCATGAGCGGTCTGGAAGTCCAGGAGCACGTCATCAATCACTCTCATGTTTCCATCGTCTTCATCACGGCAAGGAACGATGTACCTTCCACGGTATTGGCAATGAAGAGTGGCGCCGTTGATTTCCTGGCCAAGCCCATCAGCGAGGATGCGCTACTCCGAGCCGTCGACACGGCAATTGCCAGGACGCATTTGCAGCGACGAAATGCCGCCGAAGCGGCTGCCCTGCAAGCGTTGTACCAAAGCCTGACCCCAAGAGAGCAGGAGCTTCTGCCTCTGCTTGCAGGGGGGATGTTGAACAAACAGGCAGCGGACGTACTGGGGATCACTGAGTACACCGTGCAGGTGCATCGTGGTCATATCATGAAGAAGATGCAAGCGGGCTCATTTGCCACACTCGTCAGGCAAGCAGGGCAGCTGGAGCTTGAGACGCAAGTGCCCGTCAGGGGCTACCGGCACTGAATCACTGCGCCGCACCGATATCCTCAGGTAACGCGAGCTGTGCAAATCAAGGCGTGGCGACTGGGCTCGTGAGACTCGCACCTTCCTGGAGATCGAGGACCATACGATCCGATCTTCAGCGCGAGACGCATGGCATCACATGTTCTGCCTTGTTGATGCCCTCGACACTCCCTCCACGACGTCATACCGCCCATACCCCACTAAAGTCGGGTTAAGAATGTCGCCCGCACCGCCGTTCTGGAAGCGACAGGTGGCACCTTGCTCGTTAACTACGCGGCAGGACACACAATAATGAAGGCGGACCTATTGCCCAACGGCTTAGGCTTAGTGGAGAAAGAATGGCGTTCATCGGCAGCATGAAAATCGGCAAGCGACTGGCTTTGGGCTTCGCCCTTATTCTCGCGTTCTCCATCGTGATCACCGCAATTGGCATCTGGCGGCTCGACAACGTTTCAACCGCGACCCGCGAGATGATGAAGGTGCCGTTGCTCAAGGAAAGGCTGATTGGCGACTGGTATGCCAACCTCGCCTCAGGCATCCGACGCACCAGCGCAATCGCGAAGAGTTCTGACCCTGCGCTGGGCCCCTATTTCGCAGAGGATGCAGCGGCCTCGTCCAAGAGCTCGAGCGAACTCCAGAAGAAGGTGGAGACCCTGCTGTCCAACGATGAGGAGAAGGCGCTGTTCACCAAGATCGGCGAATTGCGCAAGGCCTACCTGAGCTCTCGCGACGAGATCAACAAGGCCAAGGCGGCGGGCAATGTCGATGACGCGACGCGACTCCTGGACAAGGTGTTCACGCCGGCTGCCAACGCGTATCAGGACACCATGCGTCAGTTGGTGGAAGTGCAGCGGCGGACGATTGACGATACCGCCAGGGAAATCGACGGCATTGCCGCAAAGAGCCGTACCCTGCTGCTCGTGCTCGAAGGCCTCATCCTGGTCCTGGGCATCATTTGTGCGTACTACCTGACGCTGAGCATCACCCGTCCGCTGAAGTTGGCCGTCACCATTTCGCGCCGCGTGGCCGATGGCGACTTGTCCAGCGAGATCGCGGTGACGTCCCGGGACGAGACCGGTGAGCTGTTGCAGGCACTGAAGGACATGAATGACAAGCTTGGAGGTACGGTCGGGAATATCCGTACCGCCAGCGAGGCGGTCGCCAGCGCGGCAGGCCAAATCGCATCGGGAAATATGGATCTGTCCTCTCGTACCGAAGAGCAAGCCGCATCCATCGAGCAAACCGCTGCCAGCATGGCCGGACTGACGGAAACGGTGAGCCAGAACGCCGACAACGCGCGTCAGGCGACTTCCCTGGCGGGAAGTGCCAGGGAGATGACGGAGTCCGGACGTGCCGATGTGGCAGCGATGGTTCAGACCGTTAATGAGGTTAACGCCGAGTCGAGGAAGATCGCAGAGATCACTGGAATGATTGAAGGCATCGCATTCCAGACCAACATCCTGGCGCTTAACGCCGCAGTCGAGGCTGCTCGTGCGGGCGAGCAAGGAAGGGGATTCGCGGTCGTTGCCGGCGAGGTGCGATCGCTCGCGCAAAGGGCGTCTGGCGCAGCGAAGGAAATCAAGGAACTGATCGAGACATCGACGGGGAAGGTTCAAGTCAGCGCGCAGCAGGCCGAGGGTGTCAGTGCTGCGATGGAACGGGTTAGCGTAGCGATCGAGCGCGTGTCAGACATCATCGGAGAAATTTCCGCTGCGTCTGACGAGCAGAGCAAGAACCTCGAGCAGGTGAGCCATGCCATTGCGCAGATCGACCAGGTGACGCAGCAGAATGCTTCGTTGGTCGAGGAGTCTGCCGCAGCAGCACAGGCGCTGCGCGAGCAGGCAGTCGGCATGAAAGACGACGTCATGTATTTCAAGATCGCCGGCCAACCTGTACCGGGGCGTTCGCTCATCGCTCTCAGGTCCGCCGCATAGGGTCCGCCGCATAGAAGAGTCATCCTTCGACCTGGGCCAGCGCCAGATCCCTCGTATCTCTGGCGCGATTGTCCAGGCACCCCCCGTCCTTGTCTGGCAGAGCAGTTTATGCCTATTCTTGAGCACGCTGCTCGCTGGCGGCTGGTTGGGGGCGCTGGTGATGCGACTGCCACGCAACCCAGCAAGCCGCAAGCGGGCAGGCGCGACTCCATGCCATTCCGGGCGTGTCGACCGGGCTTGTGGCGATAGCCAGGCCAACGCCGAACGCGCGGATCTGGCATGGTGAACTGACCCAGTCTCGCTGTTCGCCTCCGAGCATGCCGGCCGTTTCCGATCGCAATGGTTCCGAGGGCAACAACCGAACCCTGCTGTATTTTGGTTGGCTGACCCTGTTCGTCCATCTGGCGACGCCGGCCGGTTACCTGGTTGATATACAGACGTCGTACCTGCTCAAGAATGAACTGCATGCGACGGCGACGCAAATCTCGACGTTCCGGCTGGTTACGGGCATCCCGGTGTACATCGCGTTTGTTTTTGGCCTCGCGCGCGACCATTGGAATCCGCTGGGATTGCGGGATCGCGGCTTCTTCCTGATTTTCGCTCCGGTAACCTCGGCAGCATTCGTCTGGATGGCGTTCTCGTCGACCTCATACGCGGGACTGGTCGTCGGGATGCTGCTGGCAATGCTGTCATCCCGATTTATCGCCGCAGCCTATCAAGGCTTGATCGCTCTGGTGGGGCAGGAGAAGCTCATGTCCGGGCGGCTGAGCGCCCTGTGCAACACGATCAGCTCCGTCCCGGTCGTCGCGGGAGCGTTCGCTTCCGGGTACATCTCCGATCATCTTGCCGCGAAGGAGGCCCTCCTCCTGATGGCGATGGTCACGTTGTCGATCGCTGTGCTGGGGCTGTGGAAGCCCATTTCCGTCTTCGGCCATGCGTACGAGAAGCCGCAAGCGAGGGGCGCGGACTTCGTCGGGAATGTCAGGCGGCTCGTGAAGCACAAGGCCGTCTATCCGCCGCTTCTCATCTGCTTTCTCTGGAACTTCGCACCAGGATCGGCCACCCCACTGCAGTTCTATTTGACCAATGAACTGCATGCATCGGATTCCATTTACTCGTACTACAACGGGATTTTCGCCGCCGCGTTCATCCCCACTTTCTTGCTGTATGGCTTTCTGTGCAGGAAGGTATCGTTGAACAAGCTGTTGTGGTGGGGAACGATCGTCGCAGTGCCGCAAATGATTCCGCTGGCATTCATTCACTCACCCGATCTCGCGCTGGTATTGGCAGTACCGATTGGGCTGATGGGCGGCATCGCCACGGCAGCATACTTCGATCTCGCGATGCGGTCCTGTCCGCCGGGCCTGCAGGGAACCTTGATGATGCTGGTGGATGGTGTCCTTGCGCTCTCGGCGCGAGCCGGCGATCTGTTGGGCTCCTGGATCTATCACAGCGGCGCCGCGCTCGGGTTCACGTATTGTGTGATCGCCACGACGGTGGTGTACGCGCTGATTCTGCCCTTGATTCCGTTGGCGCCGAAAGCGTTGATTGCCACCAGGGATGGCGAGTCGAATCCGGAGGTCAAGCCCGAGCTGTCGAGCGACATCCGGGAATCCGAGGCGGGATAGACTTCCACTGGCCGACCCTGCTTCGCTTCTATACTGGGATGACGACGTGCGAGACTCGCGCTCGACTGTGGTGCACGCCAATAGCGGGAAACTTGATCCTGGCAAATCCCACGTCAGCCAACCCGGCACCACCCGCCCGGTGTGAATGTCATCGCAGGTTCACATTTGCCTCGATTCGGGCAAGGAGGTTTCCAATGGCCAACGCTCAAGGACAACTCGTCTTCACCCTGAACCACCTCATCGAAGTCGGCAAGGACGGCGAGCTCAGCTGCCTGACCGGCGCCCGTGAAGTGAACAACGCCGAGATGCGCAGCATCCTGGCAGGCACCGCTGAAACCTGCCGCAGCTCGGTGACCGAATTACAGACCCTTGTCAGCGCCCTGGGCGCCGTGCCGCGCGACCGTGGCACCATGACCGGCACGATGCATCGCGCCTGGATGGAAGTGATGCACATCATCGCTCCGCACAATGATGACGCGGTGCTGCAATTGTGCGAACGCGAGGAAGACGCGGCCAGGCGCGAGTATCGCGCGGCGCTGATGAAAGACATGCCGGCGGAAATCCGCTCGGTGGTCCTGCGCCAGTACGAGGGCATGCAGAAGCATCACGAACGCATCCACGCCCTGCGTGGCATGCAGATTCACTGAAGCGCTGAATCACGCCGGATTGACCTGATCTCAACACGCGGGCCGGAAGCCGACAAGCTGCCGGCCCGTTTTTTGTTTCGACGCCGAAGCTTGCGCCGCCTTGAGTGACGCGCCTCGAAGGCGACACGGTGAACTCGGGACTGTCCGGCTGCGACGACCGCCGCCGTGACCCTGCGTAGACGTCAGGCGGACCGGCGAACCTCCGCCGCCCCGGCCAGCATGAGGTCGAGGTTCTGCACTGCCGCCCCCGAAGCCCCCTTGCCGAGGTTGTCGAACACCGCTGCCAACAGCACTTGCCCGTGCTCCTGGTTGGCGAACACGCCCAGGCGCAGGTCGTTGGTGCCGTTCAGCGCCTGCGGGTCGAGGCGAGTGGCGGCGGCCGATTCGGCGAGCGGCATCACCTCGACATGGCGGGCGCCGGCGTAGTGGTCGAGCAGGCAGGCGTGCAGCCTGCCGACGTCCGTGCCGGATGCCAGCAGGTCCAGCTCCAGCGCCACCGTCAGGACGATACCTTGCCGGAAGGCGCCGTAGGCCGGCACGAAGGCGGGGCGCCGCGCCAGGCCCGCGTGCTGCTGGATTTCAGGCGTGTGCTTGTGCGCCAAGCCCAGGCCATAGACCTGGAAGGGCAGGGCCCGTGCGGCCTCCGGTCCCTCGTAGGTATCGACGGCGGCGCGGCCGCCACCCGAATAGCCCGACACCGCGTGGATGGCGATGGGGTAGTCGTGCGGCAGCAGGCCGGCCTCCATCAGGGGGCGCAGCAGGCTGATCGCCCCGGTGGGATAGCAGCCCGGATTGCTAACGCGCGGCGCGTCCGCGATCCGCTGCGCCTGGCCGGCAGTCATCTCCGGAAAGCCATAGGTCCAGCCGGGCTGCGTGCGGTGTGCCGAACTGGCGTCGATCACGCGCACCGCAGGGTTGACGATGGATGCCACCGCCTCGCGTGCGGCGGAGTCCGGCAGGCACAGGATGGCGATGTCGCAGCCGTTGATGGCGTCAGCGCGGGCGCGTGCATCCTTGCGCTGGCCGGCGGGCAGCGTCAGCAGGCGCAGATCGTCGCGTCCGCGGAGGCGCTCGTGGATCTGCAGGCCGGTGGTGCCCTGGTCGCCGTCGATGAAAACAAGCGGATAGCGCATGGGATGGATCCTCCGAAGTGGCGTGAAAGTGGCAGCCCCGCCGCTGCAGCATCGGCGCTGCGTGGGTGCGGCCGCGGGTGTGGCGCGATAAGGGAAGCGCCATCTTGCGCCACCGGATAGAATCGAAAAAGTTGAATTTCATGACGATGAAATTCACGTTTCCTGAACGATATCCTCGTCAGCAGATTCGTCCTTAACCGGAGTGCCGCCCCATGCGCGAGATCAGCCTGGACCGCCTGCGTACCCTCGTCGCCATCGCCGATCTGGGTTCCTTCGCCGAAGCCGCACGCGCGTTGCACCTGGCTCCGCCCACCGTCAGCCTGCACATTGCCGAGCTGGAAGCCCGCATCGGTGCGCCACTGCTGACGCGCAAGCGCGGCGAGGTGCGTCCGTCGTCCATTGGCGAGACACTGGTCGATCGCGCCCGCCGCCTGCTGGCCGATGCCGACCTTGCGCTGGACGACGTGCAGCGTCAGGTGCAGGGGTTGACCGGCCGCGTGCGCCTCGGCGCCTCGACCGGCGCCATCGCCCACCTGCTGCCGCAGGCGCTGGCCGTGCTAGCGGAGCGGCACCCCGACATCGAGGTGCAGGTGGCCGTGCTCACCTCGCAGGAGACGCTGGCGCGGCTGGCCGCCGGCACGCTGGAGGTCGGTCTGGTGGCACTGCCACAGGCGCGCGTGGCGGGGCTGACCATCCGCCCCTGGCGGCGCGATCCGGTACGGGCTTTCCTGCCGGCGAGCTGGCCCTGCCCGGCGCACATCACGCCGGCCTGGCTGGCATCGCGCCCGCTGATCCTGAATGACGGCACCACGCGCCTGTCGCGCCTGACCGCCGAGTGGTTCGCCAGCGGTGGCCACAGGCCGGCGCCGCGTATTCAGCTCAACTACAACGACGCCATCAAGAGCCTGGTGGCGGCCGGCTATGGCGCGGCCCTGTTGCCACACGAGGTCACCACGCCGGCGCCGGATGCGCGCGTGGTGATGCGGCCGTTGCGGCCCGCGCTGTGGAGGCGACTGGGGTTGGCGCACAGCGAGGAACGGGTGGAACGTGCCACGGAATACGTGCTGGAGGCCCTGTGGGCGCTGCGAGCGGGGTAGCGCTGTTGGCCACACGTCGACCGGCGGCTGTGCGAGCCGCCCAGACCGGACCTGCGGACCTTCCAGCGGGTTGCCCGGGGCATCGTCCGTGCGGCCCTGCGTTGCCAGCCTCAGACAGCCGCGCAGGCAACACCGTGATACCCGGTCATGACGATGCGCTATTCCGCCTCGCGACTTCGATTGCAGACGAGGGAGCCGACGACACAGGCTTCCGGTTGCCCTGCCAGACGCGCATGGCGATCGCAGGGCTGAGCAGCGACGACGGCGGCATCATCAGGTTGACAACCTTCAGAAACGCAGTGGCCAGCGTGCTGTCGTGTGCCGCGGCAAGGTGAAGCTTGCCGATGTACCAGTTGATGAAACGCCGCATCGGCGGGCATGCGCCCTTGACCTCTGGATGGCGGAGGTCGTTGCCGACCGCGATGTCCCACGGAATATCGACGATATGCGCGGCCGCCCTGAAGAATCGACGCGCGAGATCGTTCAGGCCCGCGCGCAGGCTCTGCTGCAGCGTCAGCGCTTCCTCTGCCGCGACCGTCATGCCTTGCCCGTAAACAGGGTTGAAGCTGCAGATGGCGTCACCGAAAACCAGGTAGTTTTCAGGGAAGCGTGCAAGTCTCTCGTACCGCCGGCGCAGGCTCGAGACGTAGCGGAAGCGCCTGAAATCGGTTAGCGGCTCCGCTCTTGCGACAACGTCGTGAATCTCCATGGTTGGCAGCGTCGCCAGATACGCGAGAAAGCCCTGGTCGTTGTCGGGTGCATCGTCGCCAAGAAAACCGCCGGCACTGACGATCCAGCTGTCATGTTCCTGCGCGAGCATGACGCCGTTGCGCCAGTTCGGCGCACTACCGGCGACAACAATGCCGTGCTTGCCGCCAAGATCAGTCGGTCGGCGCCGATAGGTACGGGTCATGTAGCAGATGCCGATCTCTACCTTTTCGTCGGCGGGAGGTTGGTAGCCGAGCTCTTCAAGCCACGCTGCACTGGATGAGCCGCGGCCGGTGGCATCAACGACAAGGTCCGCGTGGATGGTCTCTTCCGGCTTGCCCTCGACACATGCGCGCACACCGGTCACGCTCTTGCGAACGGGGTCGGTGGCAAGACCCTGCACAGCGCAATTTTCCATGGCGCGCACGTTGCGCAACCCCAGGACCCGTCGGCGTAGATGGCCTTCGAGCACGGGACGGCTCGCAAGCAGACCGATCAAATCGCTCGTGCCGTTAGCAAGCCTGACGTTGTGACCGATCCAGATCACATCGTTGGCGACATCGCCGATCACGCCGCCGCTTTGCGCAACGACCTCGGTGTTATATCCCGGAAAGAATGCCTCGAGTACCGCGCTGCCGCGCGCAAGGAGCCCATGGGTATGGCGACCCTGCGGCACGCCCTTGCGCGGCGTGTCTGCTGCCGGAAACGCATCGCGTTCGAGCACGGTGACGTTGGTATAGAAATCCGACAGTACGCGGGCGGCCAGGAGCCCACCCATGCTGGCGCCGATCACGATCGCATGCTTGCCCAGGTTCTTCATGACAATCCTCCAGTTCAATCCGTCGCAATGAGTCCAGCACCCATCGTCTGCAGGGGATGGTAGGATTGCCGCGTCCCCTGAGCGTCCCCCGGACGCCGTCATTGAGGGTCGCCTCGCCATGAATCAGTTCAGCGTGCGGACGCTAGGATTTCCGGAGATTCGTCGGGACGACCGACTGTGCCAGTTGCGCTTGCGCAAGGGCCTGGCCCTGCTGGTCTACCTGGCCGAAGCGAAGGGCTCGGTCGGGCGCGACGTCGTCGCCACGATGTTGTGGCCGGAAGAGGGCGAAGAGGTTGTACGGGCGCGGCTGCGGCGCCTATTGCATCGCCTCCAGCTCACGCTCGGCGACGACGCTCTCACCACCGATCGGTCAACGGTTCGATGGTCGGCAGCGATCGACCTGCAGGTGGATTCCCAGCTGTTCGAGCAAGCCTGCGACCGCGGCGAGTTCGAGCAGGCGTGCCGCCACTATTCCGGTGACTTTCTCGCGGGCTTTTCGCCCGGCGACTGCCCGCAGTTCGACGAGTGGGCCTTCTTTCGCCGGGAGGCCTTGCGGGGCCGGGCGATCCAGGCGCTCGAGCGAGTGGTGCGCGACAGGAACGCGGCCGGCGACTACGCGGTCGCGGCCGCGCACGCGGGCCGTCTCGTTGAGTTCGATCCGCTCAGCGAAGTGTACGGCCGGCACCTCATCCGCAACCTTCTGCTCGCCGGAGACCCGGCCACGGCCCAGCGGCACCTCGAGGCCCTGACGCGGCGCCTTCGTGACGAGCTCGATGTGGCCCCCGAAGCCGAGACCCGCGCGCTGCTGAATGCCGACGCAACGTTGCCCATCGAGGAACCGCCGTCGACGCGCTACGTCAGCGGTGGCGGCGTCCATCTCGCATTCCAGACCTACGGCGCCGGCCCCATCGATGTTCTGGTGCTGCCCGGTTTCGTGTCTCACGTCGAACGGGTGTGGGAGGAGCCCCGCTGCCGGGCGTTCCTGTCCTCTCTCGCCGGGATGGGTCGTCTCATCCTGCTCGATCGCCGCGGCGTCGGGCTTTCCGACCGGGTCGGGTTCAATCCCGGCGTCGACGCAACCGCGCAGGACATCGGCACCGTGCTGGACGCCGCCGGCAGCCGCAGGGTCGTGCTGTTCGGCGCGTCAGAGGGCGGGCCAGCATGCATCAAGTTTTCCGTTGATCACCCCAATCGTGTCGCCGGCCTCATTCTGTTCGCCTCGCTGGCGAAGGGAACCGCAACGCACGACTATCCCCACACCCTTCAGGCAAGTCAGTACGACATCTGGCTGCAGCAGCTCGTCGCACTCTGGGGTGGACCGGCAGGCATCGAGACATTCGCGCCGAGCCTGTCTGGCGATCCTCAGGCGAGAGCCTGGTGGGCTGGCTTGCTTCGCGCCGCGTCGAGTCCGGGAGCCATCAAGGGCGTGCTCGAGGCGTTGCGCGATATGGATGTGCGGCATCTCCTGGGCCGAATTTCCATGCCCACCCTGGTGCTGCACCGTCACGACGACCGCGCCGTTCGCGTCGGCGCCGGCCGGCATCTCGCCAGCCACATCGCGCAGGCGCGATTCGTCGAGCTCGACGGCGCCGATCACTGGGCCTTCGCGGGCGATCAGCAACCCGTCCTGGACAACATCAGGCGATTTGTCGGCAGTCTCGCTGGGTAACTGCGAACCGCGGCCAGCACGCCTGGGTGAGCCAACTGGGATGAAGCGACTCCACCGGGAGTCGTTTTTTTTGGGGGGGGCCTCACGCGGGGGTCGATGCTTGTGCATTGCAACATCCGCTTCCCGCGGGATTTACACCGACGACCCTGCGTCCCAAAGTCATATATATGAGCTAGTTGACATGGATGAATTTGCCGCCTAGGATGATTCCACGCTGACCCACACGAAGGAGATAAAGATGATTCACGTGGTACTGCATGACGCCAGGGACACCGTCGCGGTGGCGGTGGTCGAGGGGATCGAGGCGGGCACAAAGCTGAATGCCTGGATCATGGACGAGGACAAGGTGGTGACCGTCACCGCGCTGCAACCGATCCCGATCGGGCACAAGGTCGCGCTGTGTGACATGGAAGTGAACGAGACGGTCTACAAGTACGGCATCGACATCGGCAAGGTTGTGGCGCCCATCAAGGCAGGGCAGCACGCCCATGTCCACAACATCAAGACCAAGCGCTGGTAACGCGCGACGTCTGGACGCATTTACCGCAAGCCACTTCCCATCCAAAGCACCTGAGGACCTTGTCATGTCCGTAATCGATCAAAACACCACCTTCTGGGGATATCGCCGCGACAACGGTCGCGTGGGCGTCCGCAACCACGTCATCATCCTGCCCCTGGACGACCTGTCCAATTCCGCCGCGGAAGCTGTTTCCGCCGCGATCAAGGGCACCATGGCAATTCCTCATCCCTATGGCCGGCTGCAGTTCGGTCCGGATCTGGACCTGCATTTCCGCACGCTGATCGGCGCAGGGAGCAACCCGAACGTCGCCGCGGTGGTGGTGATCGGCATTGAAGACGGCTGGACCAAGAAGGTGGTCGACGGCATCGCCAGGACAGGCAAGCCGGTAGTGGGCTTCGGCATTGAAGGCCACGGCGACCATGAAACCATCATGCGCGCCTCGAAGGCCGCGAAGGAGTTCGTGCAGTACGCCACGGCACTGCATCGCGTCGAGTGCCCGATCAACGAGTTGTGGATCTCGACCAAGTGCGGCGAGTCGGATACCACGTCGGGCTGCGGGGCCAATCCCACGGTTGGCAATGCCTTCGACAAGCTTCATCCGCTTGGCACTACCCTGGTGTTTGGGGAAACCTCCGAGCTGACCGGCGGTGAGCACATCGTCGCGGCCCGCTGCGCGAACGACGAAGTGCGCCACAAGTTCATGGCGATGTTCGAACGCTATCAGGGCATGATCGACCGCTGGAAGACCTCGGACCTTTCGGAATCGCAGCCAACCAAGGGCAACATCGCCGGCGGTCTCACGACCATCGAAGAGAAGGCGCTGGGCAATATCCAGAAGATCGGCAAGAAATGCACCGTGGATGGCGTCCTCGACAAGGCCGAAGAGCCGACCCACCCGGGCCTCTGGTTCATGGATTCGTCGTCCGCCGCTGCCGAGATGGTGACGCTTTGCGCTGCGGCGGGCTACGTCGTGCATTTCTTCCCGACCGGGCAGGGCAACGTGATTGGCAATCCGATCGTCCCTGTCATCAAGCTGTGTGCCAATCCGCGCACGGTGCGCCTGATGAGCGAGCACATGGACGTTGATTGCTCGGGCCTGCTGCAACGCGAGCAGACCCTGGATCAAACGGGCGACAAGCTGCTCGAATGCATGATGGCCACCATCAACGGTCGCTGGACCGCTGCCGAAGCGCTGGGTCACCGCGAGTTCGTGCTCACCCGCATCCACGAGTCCGCCTGATGAAAACCATCTGCATCAGCGAATTCATGGACCCGGTCGCGGTGCAGGCGCTCACCCCCGGCTTCGACGTGCAGTACGAGCCGGGGTGGGTCGACAAGCGCGCCGACCTGATGGAGGTCCTCGACGGTGCCCACGGGCTGATCGTACGCAATCGCACGCAGGTCGACGCGGCACTGCTGGCTGCGGCAACCCGCCTCAAGGTGATCGGCCGGCTCGGCGTTGGGCTCGACAACATCGATGTCGAGACCTGTCGTCAGCGTGGTATCCGCGTGATCCCCGCACTCGGCGCGAATGCGCGGTCCGTTGCCGAGTATGTGGTGACGACGGCTGCCGTGTTGTTGCGCGGGGCCTATCTGTCCAGCGCGGAAGTGGCGGCGGGCAAATGGCCACGCGCGAGGCTGTCCGATGGCAGGGAGGCGCTGGGCAAGACGCTCGGCCTGGTGGGATTCGGTGACATCGGCAGACGCACCGCGTCCTTGGCGAAAGCGTTTGGCATGGAGGTGATCGCGCATGACCCGATGCTCGCGGCCGACGATCCGGTTTGGGAGGCCAGCGGTGCGCGGCGAGTGTCGTTCGACGAGCTGCTCTCGCAGGCCGATGCGGTCAGTCTGCATGTGCCGCTCGTGGCCGCCACGCGGAATCTCATCGATGTGGGCCGGCTCGCGGCAATGAAGTCAGGCGCTGTCCTGATCAACACCGCGCGTGGGGGCGTGGTGGATGAGAGCGCATTGGCCGACGCCTTGCGTGCGGGGCATGTCGGTGGCGCCGCCCTGGATGTATTCACCGATGAGCCGTTGCCGTCCGGAAGCCCGCTCGCGAACGCTCCCAATCTGATTCTGACGCCGCATATCGGCGGTGTCACGCAAGAGGCAAACGCGCGCGTGTCGATGATGATCGCCAGAGAAGTTCGGGAAACCCTGGAGGCAAGCACATGACACGTGTTCCCCTTGTTGAACTGGAGCGCATGGCCGCATCGGCATTGTGCCGTGCGGGCGCCAGCACGAGGCAAGCGTCGGCGACCGCAGCCGCGCTGGTACGTGCCGATGCGGTGGGGCTGCCATCGCATGGCGTCTCCCGCGTGCCCATGTACGTGGCTCACCTTCGCCATGACCGCGTCGACGGCAATGCCGAGCCCGTCGCGCGTGGAACGCGGGCCAGCGCGGTATTGGTCGACGCGGGCTGCGGCTTCGCGTTTGCAGCGTGCGACGTGGCCATTGCCGAGGCGATTCGTCTTGCCAGAACGACAGGTGTCGGCGTTGCCGCCGTGACCAACAGTCACCACTTTGGCGCCGCGGCGCTGCCCTTGGAGGCGGTGGCCAGCGCGGGCATGATCGGCATTGCGATGGGCAACTCTCCGGCAGCCATGCCAGCCTGGGGTGGCAAGCGCCCGCTCTTTGGCACTAATCCCATCGCGGCAGTCTTTCCGCGGCGCGACGCGGCACCCGTGGTGATCGACCTGTCTCTGTCGGAGGTGGCACGCGGCAAGATCATGGTCGCCGCGAAGCAGGGCAAGGAGATCCCTTTGGGCTGGGCGCTCGATGAGGCCGGTCAGCCCACTACGGATGCCAGGGCGGCCCTGCGCGGCTCGATGCTGCCGGCCGGCGGTGTCAAGGGCGCGATGCTGGCGCTCATGGTCGAACTGCTGGTGACGTCGTTGGCCGGCGCGCAATTCGGTGCCGAGGCCGATTCGTTTTTCGATGACGCCGGGAACCGTCCGCGTATTGGCCAATTGTTCCTTGTCCTCGATCCTGGCGCGTTTGCGGGTAGCGACACCTACGCTGAACGCGTTGAAGCGCTGGTCCGCGCCATGCTGGACGACGAAGGCGCGCGCCTGCCTGGCGCGCGCCGGCATCGCGCGCAAACGGAGGCCGCGGAACATGGCGTGGAGATTCCGGAAACCTTGTGGAGCGACCTGAAAGCCTTGGCGGGGGAGTCGATCGAAGCCTAGCGTACGCCCCCATCCGTGCATCGGCTGGCCTGCGTCAGACAGGCCGACGACAACAAAGGAGACAAACCATGCATCGACGCTTGAATCTTGGCGCGCGCAGAAGCTTCTGCTTTGCGTTCGCTACGTTGGCAGTGGTAACGGCCCTGGCCGGGCCAAAACCTGCGACTGCGGCAACACCGCAGGATGGCGTGGCAAATTATCCGGACAAGCCGATCCGGTATGTCGTTCCCTTTGCTGCCGGCGGACTCACGGATCTCATGGCGCGTACGGTCGCCCAGCAACTGTCGGAAGAATGGAAGAAGCCCATCGTCGTGGACAACAAGCCCGGCGGCAATGCAAACATCGGGGCCGACCAGGTTGCGAAAGCGCCTGCCGACGGCTACACATGGCTCGCCGTTACGCTGACACACGCGTCGAATGTGACGCTGTTTCCCGCGTTGCCGTTCAACATGCAGAAGGATCTGCTGCCCGTGGTGCGTATCGCGTCGTCGCCGATGGTGGTGGTCGTCCCGGCAAACTCACCGATCAAATCGCTGAAGGATCTGGCGACGGCAGCGCAGAAGTCGACATTGAATGCAGGGTCCAGTGGCAATGGCACGCCCCCTCATCTGACGCTCGCACTCTTCGAAAGCCAGAGCAAGGCCAACCTGACTCATGTGCCCTACAAGGGTGGGGCGCCTTCGATGACCGATCTCATCGGCGGGCAGATCGACGTGGTCTTCTCCAATTTCCCGGAATCGCTGGCCTATGTGAAGGCCGGAAAACTCCGCGCCCTCGCGGTCACCACGCGGGAGCGGCATCCGTTGCTGCCCGATGTCCCCACGGTGGCCGAGGCAGGGTACCCGGATCTGATCGTTGAGAACTGGACGGGTTTGATGGTGCCTGCTGGCACACCGCGTCCCATTGTCGAGAAAGTTTCGGCTTCGGTGGCGCGCATGCTGGCCTCCGAGGCCATCCGCAGCCGCATCGCGGCGGCCGGCTTTACACCGGCGCCACAGGGCGGCCCGCCGTTTTCGGAGTACTTCGGCACTGAGGTTACGCGATGGGCCAGGGTGATTGAGGAGAAGCATATCCGGGCCGAGTGATACCGGTACGTCGGTATGGCGGCGCCTGGCAGTGATGACAATGCATCACCTCTTTGGTCCTCGATTCAACTTCAGTATGATGTGGCTTATCTATATGACACGCGACCCTGATGTCACAGGGCGCGCAACTTGAGGACATTTGCCCGTGGGTTCCAGATTCGACGCCGGTGCCGCCATCGGTGGGGTGCTGTACAAGGACGTGAAGCGTGCCATTCTGGTCGCCCTCTCGGAGGGCGAGTGGAAGCCTGCTGAAGCGATTCCTTCGGAACGCAAGCTGATCGAGCGATTTGGCGTTTCCATCGGCACGCTGCGAAAGGCCATCGATGAGTTGGTGACGGAGAATATCCTTATTCGTCATCAGGGCCGCGGGACATTCGTTGCCACGCACCGGATGGAAGACCACTTTTTCCGGTTCTTCCGCGTTGTCCGTCAGGACGGATATCGGGAATATCCCACGGTGCGTCTTGTCCGGTTCCGCCGTGCCAAGGCCGATAAGGCGGAGGCCGCGGCGCTGGGCCTGTCAATTGGCGATGCCGTTTTCAGGTTTGCCAATGTCCTGTCACTGGAAAAGCAGCCTGTCATGATCGATGCGATCACGGTCCCGGCTGAGCGCTTCCCAACACTCACCGAGGCGCAACTGCGTGAGCGCCCGAACACGCTCTACAACTTCTATCAGGATGCGTTTGGCATCAACATCATCCGCACCGACGAACGCCTGCGCGCGACGCTCGCTGACGAAGAGGATGCCGAGCTGATGGGGGTGTCCGCAGGCAGTGCCTTGCTTCAGGTCTTGCGAACAGCGTATTCGTACCACGACGAACGCATCGAATATCGGGTCTCGAAACTTAATACGTTGCACCACGAATTCACACTGTCGCAGCCGTAGGTCGAGAGCCTTGCTTACGCATCTGCGCCAGGCGCGTCCCTACGGGAAAAAATCACCGCTGGCGTCGGACTTTCGTTGACGACCGCGATCCGCTTAGCGAGTGTCTGCACGGCATTTCACGACAGAGGGCGGATGATGACTCATGCGACTCTCAAGAGCACTTCTCCTGTATGCGAAACTCGAAGCAGATCTTTGTCGATCAACTCGACGAGTTCGCCGCTGGACAAGCGCCAATTCTTGGCGCCTGGATAGACGCGCAGGCCTCTAGGTGTCATGAATGATGTGAAGTAGCGACACTCAAGCACAAAAACGCAACGGTCGTCGTCGCCAGCGCAAGTCAGACGCCGGATCACTTTGTTGCCACGGCGCGGGCCGGATTGGGGATGCTGCAGCGTGATAGCCATGTACGAATCAGTGCATGGGACCAACAAGTCCTGTCGTGACGACGGACCGGCATATTCCATTGGCCGACATGCCTGGATACTAATTAGCGCGCATTTGTCGGTAAATGACGATGTTGCCAGAATTCCTGCCAGCAGCGTCATGTACGTCGTGCGATTTTGCAGGTCTCGCCCAACGACTACGAACCTTGCTGTTGCGCAGATGCGTTGCTGGAGCCTTCCAAGAGCTGCACGGATCGCGCGTCACACGGACGGTTGCGTGAACGTTACACCATGCAAAGCGCCGCGATTGGTGCCGATGTGACAACAGAGTGGGTACCGTGAGAGCACTACCGCGTGCTCTGTCGAAACGTATGATTCCCCTTTAAGAAGGTAATCGTCCCATATAGACCCCTGACCTAGTCCAATGCGGAATTCTCGACATGAATACACGCTTCGGCGCAAGAGCAGCCTGCCTTGGCGAATAGGGGCGGGAGGGAGAGAGCGACGCGCCTGCGGCAGGGCCTACCGCACGCTGATACTGCTTCTACTTGTGGGACTCAGCGCCTGCGGGTCGTTTCCTCACAATGCTCCGCGCAATCCGCCTGAGGCTGCGGCAGGCAGCGCATCGGCGGCCATGCGCGAACCCACGGAGGTCGTCGGCCAGACAGCCGTTGCCTTGTCGTTCTCCGGCGGTGGCACGCGAGCTGCAGCCTTTGCCTTCGGCGCGCTGCAGGGGCTGGACGTCATGAGAGGTCCTGGGGGCCCGTCCCTGCTCGACGACATCGCGTTCATTAGCAGCGTGTCCGGAGGATCCATCACCGCCGCGTACTACGGTCTGCACGGCAAGGCCGGCCTGGCGACCTTTCGATCCGTACTCTTGAAGGACGGAGAGGCGGGACTTCGCTTCAGTCTCCTGAATCCGGTCAACCTTGCGCGCCTCTTCGCGGGGGGGCTCAATGATCGGGAAGATCTCAGGAGCTGGCTCGACGAAGACGTGTTCAAGGGCGCGACGTACGCCGACATGTTCCGCCGCGGTAAGCCAATCGTTTGGATCAATGCTACGAACGTCTATTACCGGGTCGCGTTCCCGTTCAGCCAGCAGGCATTCGATGCGCTATGCAGCGATCTCGCAAGCTTTCCCGTATCCGAGGCCGTCGCCGCATCCATGGCGGTTCCGCTCTTCTTCGCACCGATCGTCCTACAAAAGCATCCCGAGGCTTGCAGTGCACCGCTGCCGAACCTTGACAAGGCCCAGGCGCCTGGGCAATCGCTGCTGTTCAGCGCCCTGGCAAACGCCGTTCGCGGTCTCCGGGACACTTCGAAGGGAGAGTACATCAAGCTGGTCGACGGCGGGGTGACCGACAATTACGGCTTGGCCACCATTTTGCAATCGCGCCTGCTGCTGGGCACAGCTTATGGTCCCATGAGTGAGCAAGACGCGATCAATGTGCGGCGGCTGCTTTTCATCGTCGTTGACGCGGGTCACGGCCCGCGCGGCGATTGGAACCGAAGCCAGGAGGGCCCATCCGGGATCGAAGTCGCAAGCGCGGCCATCGATGCGGCAATGGGGACCAACGTCAGGATGAGCTATGACGCCTTCGTTCCGATGATGCAGCAGTGGCGCGACGACCTCGTGGCGTATCGGTGTGGCATGCCGGATTCCCGGCAGCAGGAGATCGCTGCACGCCGCCCAGGCTGGCGGTGCAATGACGTCGAATTCTTCGTCACGCGGATCTCGTTTGAAGCCCTCGACAAGGAGCGTGCTGCAAGTCTGAGCGATGTGCCGACCAGACTCCATCTGCCCGAGAAGGACGTCGATCGCCTGATCGAGGCGGGGAGGGATGCCATCCTTGGCAACCCGGTGATCCGCGAGTTCGAGCGCGAATCGACCGAGGCGCGATAGTCCCGCGGCACGCGGCGTGGGTGAAGCGGGCGGTGGCGGAGTCTCAAAATGACTACCATCGGTTGATAGGCCCCACTACGCAGGCCGCACCGTGAAAATAAAATCCACTTCTACCGACGCGCCTTTTGGCAATTGCAGTACACCAACAGACGAGCGAGTGTGTATGCCGACGTCGCCAAGCACCGAATACAAGACGTCAGATGCGCCGTCGGCGACTTCGCTTTGCATCGTGAAGTCTGGCGCGCTTCGCACAAATACGGTGATGCGCGGCACCGCCTGTATGGCGTCGAGCGTTCCGCAGCTTCTTTTGATTAGAGACAGAGCGCGCAGCGTCGAAGTCCCTGCTGCACGACGCGCCTCGTCGAGCGAAATGGATTCGCCCACTACGCCAACGAAGCGCACCATTTCTCCAACTCGCGGGATTTGGCCAGCAATGTAAGCTACGTTTCCATCAACCAAAACAGGCGTGTACTTTCCACCGATCTTGATTTCCTCGTCCGGATCAAATCCGAATTCCGCCGCGATCTGCCGCAGCTTGTCGTCTCTCGTCATAGTCACCTTCACCAACGCTGTCGAAAGGGTAGAGCGTAATCGATTGCTCTAAGTTTGTCTGAGACGACGCTCCGTCCCTCAGATTCGACATAGGCTTGGTCGAAAATGGAAAATGCAGTGCACTGGCGGGCGAGTCGCCCCACAGGCGTCGACGATTTTGGCAGCGACGTCGGATGACCGGAACTGGCTGCGGATTCAACCGGTGGATGACGGCCTCCAACTCCGCGCTCGATCGGCTCAGCACGTATTGCCGCTACTTAACGTGCAGGATCACGACTCCCTCCGAGATCGTTGGGGCACTTGCGCCATTGCCTGCAGCGTTCTGTGCGATCCATTCCTTAGCCTTTTGGCTGCTTTCATCAATCCCCGTCTTGTCATTGCAAACGGTCACTGAGAAGCCAAATTCACCATCCTCGCTACGGGCCAGTGTGTAGCTGACAAAGCCTTGGACCGAGCGCATCAGCGATTCGATCTCAGGAGTGCGCCTCTCCAACAAATCGAAGAGTTCCTTGGCGCCTGCTCCCGAATATGCCCTTATTACAGTGTGCATGATATGTCACTCACTTTGATGCCCTGGAGTTGGCGCGAACCCGGTGCTGGGTGGAACCCTTGGCCGGTAGTCAATGCGGACGAGAGGCGCCCGAATCATGTTGGCCAGCAGATGTCAGAAGGCGACTTTGCGTAGGGGCTGATTTGCATTCGCCCTCCCATCAGGTACAGCTTTGGCGGCGAATAGAAAAAATGCCAGTGATCTCCGGAGAATTTCCGTCTGTCCGCCAAGGGGGCGAAGGAATTGAGGGCCATGAGTGACCTCCTGGTTCCTCCGGTCATCTGTACGAAGGTGTGCCGGTTCGTTCCGTCCTGCCGTCAAATCTGGCCATCGACGAGAGCGGTGATGGATCCCGGGGCAGCGTGTCGTTTATTGAGCGCTTACGATACTTCTGTTCCCATCGGATTGATTGCGGCACTGGTGCTGTGAGGTGCCCCTGCGCGATATGCATGGACGGCCATGGAAGATTCTCCTTAACGATGCTCAGGTGGCCTGTGCGGTTTCGGCGCGAGCCGTCACAAATGCCAGGCCGGCGCCGAGCAGTAACAGCGTGGCACTGGCCTCGAGCGTGCTGCGATAGCCCAGCGTGTCGAACAGCACGCCACCAACTGTGGAACCCATTGCGATGGATAGCTGGACGACGGCCACCATGAGGCCTCCGCCTGCCTCGGCGTGGTGCGGGAACGTGCGGGTGATCCAACTCCACCACCCGACGGGTGCCGCCGTGGCTACCAGACCCCACAGCGCCAGCAACGCGATGACCGCAGCGCTCTGGTGGCCAAACGCAACCAGCGCCAGGGCGATGATGGCCATCAGCGACGGGATGACGATGAGCGTCATGTAGAACGCGTGCTTCAACACGGTCCCGATCAACATGGTGCCAACGAATCCGGCGATGCCGATCGTCAGCAGGATCAGGGACAAGGTGGAAGCATCAACCCGCGTCACGGTTTCGAGGAATGGCCTGATGTAGGTAAACAGCGTGAACTGCCCGGAGAAGAACACACCAGCCGCCAGCATGCCGAATGCCACGACAGGACGCCGCAGATGTGCGAACAAGTGGCTCGACGCTTCGTTGCGGGATGCCACTGGCATGGCGGGCAGGCTGATCCATTGCCACGCGAGGGCGACCAGGGCAACCGGCACCAGGCAATAGAACGCTCCGCGCCAGCCAACGACCGCGCCCAGATAGCTGCCAAGCGGTGCGGCCACGACGGTGGCCAGTGCATTGCCGCCGTTGAAGACGGCCAGCGCCCGCGGAACCTGGTGCGCCGGCACCAGCCGCATGGCCGTGGCTGCCGACATCGACCAGAATCCGCCGACGACCACGCCGATCAGCGCGCGACCGGTCATGTAGGCGAAGTAGGTCGGTGCCACCGCGATGATGGCACCAGACAACGCCATGACGCCTGTGAGTCCAAGCAGCAGGGTCTTGCGGTTCATGCTGCCGGCCAGCGCAGAGATGAAAAGGCTCGTCACGACGGCAAAGGCGCCGGAGATCGCGATGCCCTGGCCTGCCATGCCTTCCGTGACATGCAGGTCTGCCGCCATCGGCGTCAGCAGGCTCACGGGCATGAACTCCGATGCGATCAATGCGAAAACGCAGAGCGTCATCGCGAAAACGCCGCTCCAGTACGACCGTGGGTGGGCAGGCTGATGCGCTGGAGGGCGTTGGGGTGCAGCGTCGGGCGGTACGGAGCCGGGGTAGGGCGGGCAGGCGGCCGCTTGATGCAAAACTGTCTTTTCCATCGCCGATATCTTCGTGGGGAACGGCCTGCGCGACTAGCTCATCCATGCCGGATGCCTTTATGAACTGCGCTCATGAGCCGTACATGGCAGACTCGGGCTCCGACGGCTTTGCCGGCGACCACAGATTCATGAGGCCCATTCATGACCGTATGTATCAATGCCGCGTAATCGGGCCGCGTTTTTCCGCTACCATCCCGCGAACTCCTGCCACGTTTTCTGCCCATGACATCGCTCAAGATCAACGGCCAGGTCCATGAAGTCGACCTGAACCCCGACACCCCATTGCTCTGGACCCTCCGCGACGCGTTGGGCTTTACCGGTACGAAATTCGGATGCGGCATGGCGCTGTGCGGCGCCTGCACGGTCCATGTCGACGGACAGGCGGTGCGCTCCTGCGTGACGCCGATATCCGCATTGGGCGGTAAGCCTGTGCGGACAATCGAATCGATGGATTCGGATCATGTCGGCAAGGCCGTGCAGGACGCATGGGTAGAACTGGGCGTGGCGCAGTGCGGCTATTGCCAGGCGGGCCAGATCATGACCGCCACGGCGCTGCTCAAAGACAATCCGAAGCCCACCGACGCACAAATCGTGGCCGCGATGAGCGGCAACCTTTGTCGATGCGGCACCTACACGCGGATCAACGCCGCGGTGCGGCTGGCGTCGTCACGGCTCGCCGGCAACAAGACGGGAGCGAAGGCATGACGCGCACCGATATTCAGCCATTGGAGCAACCGGCGCGCCGCCGTCTCTTGCAGGCGGGAGCGGCTTTTGCGCTGTCCGTGCAGTTCGGCGGCCTGATCGCGAAGGCCGATGCCGCCGAAGCGGCAAAGAAGTACGGCGCCGCGTCGATGCCGGGCGGCGTCGTGGACAATCCGCTGGTCTTCGTATCGCTCGCCCGTGATGGCACCGTGACCATCGTCGCGCACCGCGCCGAGATGGGCACCGGCGTGCGGACCAGCTTGCCGATGGTAGTCGCCGACGAGATGGAAGCCGACTGGAGCCGCGTGAAGATCGTGCAGGCTGACGCCAACGAGGCTCGCTATGGCAGCCAGAACGTGGACGGCTCGCGCAGCATGCGGCATTTCCTGGGGCCGATGCGCCGCGTGGGCGCATCGGCCCGCCAGATGCTCGAAGCCGCCGCAGCCGCGCGTTGGAACGTGCCAGCGGCCGAAGTGCAGGCGCGCAATCACGAAGTCATTCATGTGGCAACGGGCCGCCGGCTTGGCTATGGCGAACTGGCCGAAGCCGCCATGCGGCAGCCGGTGCCAGCGCACAATCAGCTCCGGCTCAAGCAACCCCAAGCGTTCCGCTATATCGGCAAAGGCAGGATCATGCCGGCGGATAGCCGTGATATTGCACAGGGCAAGGCCACGTACGGTATCGACGTGCGTCTGCCCGGCATGGTCTACGCGGTCATCGCTCGCCCGCCGGTTTATGGCGGCAAGCTGCGCAAGGTCGATAGCACCGACACCCTGAAGGTGCCGGGCGTACTGCGCGTTGTGGAACTGAAGGGCTATGACGGCCCGCCGCTGTTCAACCCCGTCGGCGGTGTGGCGGTGGTCGCCAAGAATACCTGGGCGGCAATGCAGGGTCGTGCCGCGCTCAAGCTTGAGTGGGACGACGGGGCGAACGCGAGCTACGAATCGGCCGCGTTCCGTCGCGCGCTTGAAGTTGCGGCGCGTCAGCCGGGCAAGGCGCTGCGCAACGACGGCGATGCCGTTGCGGCGCTGTCGGCCGGCAACGGTCAACGCAAGGTTTCGGCGGAGTACTACATCCCGCATCTTGCACACGCGTCGATGGAAACACCGGTGGCAACTGCGCGCTTTGTTGATGGCAAGTGCGAGATCTGGGCCCCGTCGCAGGCACCGCAGGGAGCACTGGAGAGCGTGGCGAAGCATGTCGGGCTTGATCCCAAGGACGTGACGGTGCACCTGACGCTGCTGGGCGGCGGGTTCGGCCGCAAGTCGATGGCGGACTTCATCTCCGAGGCGGCGCTCGTATCCAAGGCGATGGGTGGCACACCGGTCAAGCTGCAATGGACGCGCGACGACGACATCCGTCACGACTATTACCACACGGTATCGGTCGAGCATATGGAGTCGGTGCTCGATGCCAGCGGCAAGCCGTCGGCCTGGCTGCATCGGTCCGCCGCGCCTACCATCGGCTCCACGTTCAAGGTCGGCGCGCAAGGCAAGGCAGACTTCGAGGCCGCGATGACGGCCATCAACATTCCGTACCAGATTCCATCGATCCGGCTGGAGTCGGCCGACGTGCCGGCGCACACCCGCATCGGCTGGTTCCGCTCGGTGTCCAACATTCCGCATGCGTTCGCGGTGCAGAGCTTTGTCGCCGAACTGGCGCATCAGGCGGGCCGCGACCCGAAGGATTACCTGCTGGAATTGATCGGGCCGCCGCGCAAGATCGATCCCGCGACGCTATCCGACAAATGGAACTACAGCGAGTCGCCCGACCTGTATCCGCTCGATACGGGCCGCATGCGTCGCGTGATCGAGGAAGCTGCGCGCCGGGCTGGCTGGGGCCGCAAGCTGCCGAAGGGCCATGGTCTGGGTATCGCCATGGCCTACAGCTTCGTGACCTATGTGGCGACGGTCGTGGAAGTGGCGGTCGACGCCAAGGGCCAGATCACGATCCCGCGCGTGGACATGGCGGTCGATTGCGGCCCGCAGGTCAACCCGGAACGTATCCGCTCCCAGGTTGAGGGCGGGTGTGTGATGGGGATTGGTCTGGCGATGCTGGGCGAGATTTCGTTCCAGGGAGGTCGCGTGCAGCAAAGCAACTTCCACGACTTTGAAATCCTGCGTTCGCAGATGGCACCTCGCGCCATCCACACGTGGCTGGTCGGCGGTGACTTCGATGTGCCGCCCGGCGGCGTGGGCGAGCCACCCGTGCCTCCGGTAGCGCCGGCGCTGTGCAACGCAATCTTTGCGGCCACCGGCCAGCGGATCCGCTCGCTGCCGATCCGCAACCAGCTCTTGCAGGCCTAGCCGCGTGCGCCATCCGCCCGGTAGCGGATGGCGTCGATGACGATTTTGAGGGCGCGCGAAGACTGGCGGCGGCTTGGATAGAACGCGTGATAGCCGGGGAAGGTCGGGCACCAGTCGTCCATCACCCGGACCAGGCGTCCCGCCTCGACGTAGGGCTGAATCATGGGCCAGGGCAGGAACGTCAGTCCGAAGCCGTCCAGGGCGGCATTCAACATCTGGTTGACGCTATTGCAGATGACCTGGCCCTCCACGCGCGCCTGCAGCTTCCTGGCGCCCTTGGCCAGTTCCCACGCATAAAGGCCGCCGCTCGTTGAAAGCCGCAGGTTGATGCATCGGTGGGCCAGCAGGTCACGCGGCGTGGTGGGCTTGTCGCGGCCCCTAAAGTACGCAGGGGCGCCAACGATGGCCATCTTCACGTCGGGGCTGATGCGGACCGCAATCATGTCCTTCTCGATCTGGTCACCAAAGCGCACCCCGATGTCGTACCGCTCTCCGACGATATTGGTGAGTCCATAGTCGACGGTCAGCTCGACGTTCAAGTCGGGGTACTGCGGAAGCACCTTGGCCAGGCGCGGCCAGATGATGGCATCGATCGGATGGTCGACGGCCGTAATACGGATCGTGCCGGCGGGCCGGTCACCGAGCTCGGCCACTGCGGAAAGGTCGGCTTCGATTTCCTCGAACTTTGGGCCCAGCGACTGGATCAGCCATTCGCCGGCGTCGGTCGTAGACACGCTGCGCGTGGTCCGGGTCAGCAGCCGCACGCCCAACTTGGTTTCCAGGCTGCGAATAGTGTGGCTCAGCGCCGATTGGGTGACGCCGAGCCGGGCGGCCGCGCGCGTGAAACTGCGTTCCTTGGCGACGGTGATCAAGGCAAGCAGGTCGTTCAGGTTATGGCGGGGCATGGGCGGGCTTTCTTTTGCGACTCGGGCCAGCCAGGCGGGCAGCCGCGTGCATATATGGAGCTATGAGGGCATTTCATGAATGCCTCCGCTATTGTTCAGCCCGAAGCGCGCCATGCGCAAGCATTTTCATGAGGAGATCCGAATGCGGCGTCTGCACGTCCAGCATCATTCGAGCCGAGTCGCCGGCAGCCTGCGTCAACTGGCTCGAGCCTGTCAGCGATGACCCGTATCGCAAGTGAGGGACGTCAAGGGAGCAAGACAATGAAACACGTTCTGGCCGTGGCGGCTGCATCGTTGGCTGCGTCGGGGAGTGCCGCCATGGCACAGCAATTCGAAGGCCTGGGAAGTGGCGGTTTGCGGACGAACGCGGTCGCAGCACCTGTTTCGGCAGCCGACATCGCCTCGGTGTCACCGGCGTTGGCGGCGTTCGTCCATGAAAGGATCCAGGGCGAGGTGTGGCAGCGCCCGCTGATGAGCGCGCGCGACCGCAGTATCGCGACGGTAGCCGCACTGATCGCCCGCAGCCAGACAGTGGATATGCCAACGCAATTTGCCACGGCGCTGGATCATGGCGTCAAGCCAGCCGAACTGTCGGAGATCATTCTGCACCTTTCGTTCTATACGGGCTTGGGTAATGCGCTGGCGGCGATCCCCGCGGCAAAGCAGATCTTCGTCGCTCGCGGCGTTGGCGTCGACGCGCTGCCCCCCGCAGCCGGCGCGCGCTTGCAGCTCAACGAAGCTGCAGAAGCCGCCCGGGCCGCCGGCGTTCTACAGAACTTCGGTGCCGTGGCACCGGGCGTCGTGCAGTACACGACAGACGTGCTGTTTCGCGACCTGTGGCTGCGTCCCGCGCTGGTGCCGCGCGACCGCAGTCTGGTCACGGTTGCTGCGCTCGTCGCGACGGGGCAGGTGGCGCAGGTTCCCTATCACTTGAACCGTGCGATGGACAACGGCTTGACCCAGAGTGAGGCTTCAGAGTTGCTGACGCATCTGGCGTTCTATACAGGATGGCCGAGCGTTTTCTCTGCCATGCCGGTATTCAAGGACGTCTTCGCAAAGCGTCCTGGATGAGCGGGGATCCAGAATCAAGTATGACCTCAGCCATCACCACCGTTTTAACGAACCGAATCCATCCGGCATGATTACAGTGATACCGCCATGTCAGCAATCGTCCAGCGAGGGACCGGCAGCCTGTTTCACGGGTAGCGTTCGTATCGATTCGCACTTCCAGGCTGAAGCCCCGGCACGCGTGGGGGGAGCCACGGTCACGTTCGCTCCGGGAGCAAGGACGGGCTGGCATAGCCACCCGTTGGGTCAGACGCTCCTGGTCGTGGCTGGTGTCGGTGTTGTCCAGCAATGGGGGGAGCCGGCCCAAACTATCCGCCCTGGTGACCTTGTATGGATTCCACCGAACACCAAGCACTGGCACGGTGCCACAAGCTCGGCCAGCATGATACATATCGCCATTGCAGAGGCGATCGATGGGATGGCGGTGGAATGGATGGAGCAGGTGAGCTTCGAACAATATGCCCATGCACTACGGCGCCCTGCGTGATCTGTTTCGGCGTTGGCGCAACGGCTATGGCCGTAGCCGACCCCAATGCCGTGTTCGAAGTTGCCTGCCTCAACAGCGGCAAGAGATTGGAAATCCTGGTGCTGAGTAACACGCCTCCGCCCGTTCAATTGAGATACCCAGTGGTGGGCGAGTGTCGCCTGTTCAGGCAGCCTGATCGCGGCTAATCGCCCGGATCTTGTCCCAGACGTGCTCGGGCTGGGGAATGTCGAGGTCGAAAACAGTTTCAAGCGTGTCCGCGAGATGGTCGGCACTGGTGATGCGGTGTTCGCTAACGCTGTTGGGCATCACGTTGCGCAAGCGATCGTTCTGCAGGGCGACATAGCCGTCCGCGGTATGACGCAGGACTGCCAGCGCGTTTGTGAACGGCGACCCGGGATCGCGCATCAACCAGGCATGCATGGCGGCCATGGCGGCCTCGTCGCTGTAGTCGACCCGGAAGTCGAAGCTGTGCGCGATGCCATGCACATGATTGTTGAAGCGCAGCCAGCCGTCCTCCGTCGACATGATCGAAAAATCGAAGCCGCGCTGGCTGATTGGTCCGATACCCAGCGGCACCGGTTCGACGATGGCGTCGGCCACGCCGACCTCGGCGAGATAGGGGCCGTCGAGATCGACACGCAGGGTCAGATGATTGCCGATGGCAATGTCGCCCAGTATTTCACGATTGACGCCGCCGCACAGACGGGTTATCTGGAAGCCGAGCGCATCGAGCGCTGCGCCGAAGAGACCGTTCATCTCGTAGCACCAGCCGCCACGCCTGCCCTCCACCATCTTGGCGAAGGCAGACGCCGGGGTGATCGAGGACGGCCATCCCATGAAGGCATCCAGCGCCTCGAAGGTGAATGTCATGAGGTGAGCACGATGAAGTCTCGACAGGCCGTGAAGATCGAGAGAGACCGGCCGGTCGATCTTGATCCTTGCGAGATAGGCGTCCAGCTGGCTGGCTGTCAAGGTCATTCCGTTTTCGTTTGAACGCACGTGTGTCATCGTTCGGTCTCCTTTCGATGGCAATTCTTGCCGAAGATCCGGGCGCGTCAGTGCGGAACCAGACACTTCGTCAATGGGACCTTTCCAATAGAGCCAGTCCCTCCCGTGCTGCGTTGCCTGTAGGGCAACGATTTCGTGTAAGGATTGCTGTTCCTCGAACGAGCTTTCCAGCCAACAATCCCCCTCACAACCGGTTCTCGTATCTATGCGAGAAGGTCAAGAAAAAGTGGAGGACGACATGCAGGACCGAGGACTACCCCCCGCCAAACGCTGGATGGCATTTGGTGCCGCCATCCTGGGGATGACGCTGACCAGCGCACCGGCAGTCGCTGCCGACGCGTTTCCCACCAAGCCGATATCGATGCTGGTCGCATTCCCTCCGGGCGGGCCCGCTGATGTTCTGGCGCGGGCCATGCAGCCGGCGATGGCCAAGGCGCTCGGCCAGCCCGTGGTCATCGAGAATCTGCCCGGCGCCGGCGGCGCGCTGGCAGTGCAGCGGATGCTAAGCCGTCCGGCCGATGGCTACACGCTGATCATGGGCTCGCCGAACGAGGCCATCCTGACGCCGCTGGCGCTCGCCAGCGCCAAGTACAAGTCGGAGGAGCTGGCCCTGCTGGCGCCAGTCTCGAACCACCCGCTCGTCGTGATGACGCGCAGCGACCTGCCGTACAACTCGCTTGAGCAAATCATCGCGGCCGGCAAGTCGGCAGGTAGCAAGAGCCTGACCTTCGGCAATCCGGGCTACGGGACCATGTACCACATCGTCGCCGAATACATGGCTCAACTGACCGGCGCCAAGTTGCTGCAGGTGCCGTACAAGGGCGCCACGCCGATGCTGGCAGACCTGACCGGCCATCAGATCGACATGACGATTCTGCCAAACCTCGGTGCCTCCACGCAGCTGCTCGAAACGCACAAGATCAAGGCGGTTGCAGTGCTGGACACGCAGCGCATGCGAACCCTGCCCGATGTGCCTGCCATCTCCGAAACCAGCGTCGCGCGCAAGTCCGAGTTCGTTTATTCGATCTGGCTGGGCGTCATGAGCAGGGCCGGCATCCCCGCGGAGCGTGCCCGCGTATTGATGGACGCCTCGCAGCAAGCGCTGCGGTCGCCCGAACTGATCAAGGCGCTTGAGCTCTCGGGCGTGCAGCCGATGAAGCCACAGACGCTTGAGGCCTCCGCGAAGTTCTATGTCGACGAGACCGAGAGGCTCAGGAAGATGGCCGCCTCGATCAAGCTGACGGCGCAGTAGTTCCACCGCTCACGGCCGTTCCCATGGCGGCGCCGGCGCTCGCGTCGCTGCCCCGCCTTGTTCCAGCATCCCGTTCCAGGAAGGTTCTCCTTGAATATCCTAGTTGCCGGTTTCCAGCACGAAACCAATACGTTCGCCCCGACCATGGCCACCTACGAGAGCTTCGTCCGTGGCGAGGATTTTCCCGCCATGGCGCGCGGCGAGGCGATCTACGACCTGCTGGAAGTGAACGTGCCGATCAGCGGCTTCATCCAGCACGTTCGCGAGCACGGTCACACCGTCACGCCGGTGATCTGGGCGGCTGCCGGTGCTTCAGCCCATGTCACGACAGATGCCTACGAGCGCATCGCCGGCGAGATCGTGGAGGCGGTGACGACGGCGTCGTACGACGCGATCTATCTCGACCTGCATGGCGCCATGGTGGCCCAGCACCTCGACGACGGCGAGGGCGAGTTGCTGGCGCGCATCCGTGCCGCGGTCGGTCCGGACATGAAGATCGTGGTCTCGCTGGATCTGCATGCCAACGTCACCGAACGGATGCTCGCGCTAGCGGATGGGGTGGTGGCGTATCGCACCTATCCGCATGTGGACATGGCCGCCACCGGCAAACGGGCAGCCGGGATGCTGCTGGAGTTGAGCAGGCGGGAGGCGCGCGCGCACCTGGTGGCACGACGCGTGCCGTTCCTGATACCGGTCAACAGCATGTCCACGATGATGCAGCCGGCTCAAGGCATCTACGGGCTGCTCGAAGAGCTGGAGTCACAAGGCGTGCTGTCGCTGTCGTTCACACCGGGCTTTCCCGCGGCCGACTTCGCCGAGTGCGGTCCTGTCATTTGGGGCTACGGCTTCGACAAAGCCCGCGTCGAGCGGGCCGTCGACGCACTGTTCGCGCGCATCTGCGAACCCGAGAGCCAGTGGGCCGTGCAGTTCGAGGAGCCGGATGCAGCGGTGCAGCGTGCGATGCGGATCGCGCAAGAGGCCACGCGGCCAGTGATCCTCGCGGACACGCAGGACAACCCGGGCGTCGGTGGCGATGGCAACACCATGGGCATGCTGCGTGCGCTTCTCAAGGCTGGCGCGCAGGACGCCGCGATCGGGATCATCTGCGATCCCGCCGCGGCCGCGGCTGCGCACCAGGCTGGAGTTGGCGCGAGGATCGATATTGCGCTTGGCGGCTGCCCTCAGGTGAGCGAGGACGCTCCGCTGCGGGCGACCTTCGAGGTGGAGGCGTTGTCCGAAGGCAAGTTCGTCTACGGCGGACCGATGATGCACGGCAAGGCTGCCAACATGGGACCCATGGCGCGACTGCGGCTCGACGGCGTGCTCGTTGCCGTTAGCTCGACCAAGGCACAACTGCTCGATCGCAACATGTACCGCGCGGTCGGCATCGAACCGGCGGAGATGAAGATTCTCGTGAACAAGAGCTCGGTGCATTTCCGCGCCGACTTCGCCGCGATCGCGGAGGACATTTTCGTGGTGCGTGCGCCCGGTCCGTTCATCGCCGATCCGGCGGACCTGCCATGGCAGCATCTCAAGCCCGGCATGCGCCTGAAACCGAACGGTCCGGCGTTCGCGCCGGCGCCGCGAATCTACGACAAACTTACGTAGCTCGGAATCGAACTGCCCAAGGCCTAAGGCCCGGCGGCGGCCTATGTGTCGAGCATGCGGTCCGGCAAGCTGATCCAGACGCACGGGTACGATGTATCGAAATCTCCACAGCGCAACACGCACTCCCGCTTGAACTGCGTACCACCCTGTCATGGGCAACGCTGCGAACTTCGCAGGGGCGCACAAATCCTCATAAGGCGGTCGAGGCGTCGCTTGCGCGATTCATTGAGGGCTTCGATCAGCCCGACATCGTCAAGGCGCGAGCGTTACTCGCGCGTTAGTTTCTGCTCGACCGCCGCGCGCGGTTGGAAGGCGGGATTCCCCATGTAACGGCTCGCCTAACGCTTTCGAAACGCCGAGATTGCTAAAACTCCTGCATACCAGCCTCGATGGGTTGACAGCCCACCCGCGCCTGGCAATGGTTTGCACGGCAGAGGCGATCCCGTGCGGGCCGTGCTGTTCCGTAGCGGATCGCCTGCACGAGGAGGGCCGTCGCGGCTATGCCGCCGACCCCCTGTTGGAGATAGCAATGCATAAGACTCTTGCCAAGACCCTGCTTGCCGCTGCCGCACTTGCCGCCGGACTCAGCCAGACCGCCCACGCCGGTGCATATGCTGATGCACTGATCGTTGCCGCGCCGGGACACAACGGCCAGCGCGACGCCTTTACCGATGGCGCGCACCGCCCGGCCACCGAGGCCACCATGTTGCCCGTGGTCGCGCATCCGGGCCGGTCCGTGTGCGCGGTCCGTGGCTTTGATCCGTACCAGGACGGCATGCGCAAGCCTGATCCTTACACCGATGGCGCCCGCATCAGCTCGCGCGATGGCTTCACCGACGGCGCGCACAACGATGCGCGCGGCAGCGGGGAATGCCTGTCCTGAGCAGGGCACGGCAACGGCATGATTTGTCCGGGCCGCTTCGTGGTCCAGGCGCGGGAACATGCGCCTGCCTTCGGCTCGTGGCAGGTCAGCCAGTTGGCCCCCGCGGCTCAAAGGCCGCTTTGGAGTACCCAACCGGCGCTCGAACGCCACCGAGCCGCTTTCGATCAAGTTCATACGGGTGGTGACAGGCTCCGTCTATCTGGCGGTCATCCTCCAGCCGGATCAGTGGGCCCGTCGACCTGCGAGATCGCACTAGGCGTTGTCGCTCGCCCGTTGGAGTACATCGACCGTGGCCTCGAACGTCATTCGTGCCTTCTCGCGCCGTCGGCGCGCGAGTCGCTCCGCGCCGGCGCTCCGTTCGGCCTCACCGGCAAGCAAGGCGTGAATGTCGGGGAGCGTGTAGATGGTGGCACGACTGCCCCAGGTACCGTCGGGAATCTCCGTCGGGAAGACCCAGACGCGCGATACGACCTCGTCGAACGGTCGGTTCTCGGCGCGGGCCACCGCTTCCGTGATTGCCTTGACCAGCGCTCTACGCGACTCGTCGGTGTACTGCCCTTCGGGCGCCGACGGAATGATCCGGTAGCGCGCTGCTTTCGAGCGTTCCCCACCGACGAATACCGCAGCAGGTCGATGGAGATTGAGAACAGATACGCCCTGTGCAATCGGATTGGCCGGATCGTACCCCTCCGCTTTGATCAGAATGTCAGTCAATTCTTTGACCAGATGGGCTTCCGCCTCAGGGGTCAAGGCATCTTCCGGCCAGAGTGCGTCGATCATTGGCATGGTGCTGCTCCATTTCTAAGGGTGTCGGCATTTGCTGTCGAGGGTCCACAGCGCCGTTGGATCGTCAATCTAGGCTTCCCCGACCCGCTTGCGTACACCCGGAATGGACAAACAGTTTTGATCGCCAGGAACAAATTCGGCTGGTGCGTCTGTGCACCTCAAGCGTGTCCGATTGCGGGTCGATGTGTCCAGATGGTCTTTGACCGAAGTTCAGTTGTCGCCACCCACGCGCTGACGAGATGTCATCCGCTGCCTGAATCCGCTTGGGTCCACACCATGCTGTTTGTGGAACGCCTGTGAGAAATTGCTGCGGCTGGAGAAGCCAACGGCGCGCGCCACCTGGGAAATTTGCAAGGTTGTGGTCGCCAGCAGCTCTGCGGCCTTGTGCAGCCGAACCGCTCGCAACATGGCCATAGGCGTCTGGCCGAACGCTCGTTCGAAGTGCGAAGCGAACGCTGAACGGCTCATGCCGGCCAGGTCGGCCAATCGTTGCACTGACAGTGGCGCATCGGGATGTTCAAAGAGCTTCTCCAATGCAAGAAGCAGGCGGGGATCTGCAACGGCCGCCGTCCACGACAGTTCCGCGTCATTGCCCTCCACCTGGCGCCGCAGCAGCATGACCAGGCATTGCTTGAGCAATGCCTCGATCAAAACCCTCGAGCCCAATCCGGGCTGCGCGGATTCCGCCAACAGCATGACGAACTGGTCTTTCAACCCTGCGGGCCCGTCGAATCGCGTCACGATGGGGCGCCGCAGCATCCTGAAGGGGTCGGCGGTACTTGTCGCGAAGCGCAGCTCGCCACACGCCATCTCGACGCCCACTGCTGCCTCGCCCACCTTCACTGTCGGCGCCGTTTCACGCGCGGACCACGAGCCAAGCCTTGCCCGATCCACCGAAACGGTCGGCAACTCGAGCGCGCACTCCAGTCGATAGGAAACGCCCGGCGGCATCAGGACGAAGCTGTGCGGCTGTAGTGCGATGCGGTGGCCGTTGCCTGCGTCGAGTGTCCCGCGACCGTCTAGGCAGTAGTGGAGGCTGGCCGTCTCACACGCTTCGAACCGCACGCTCCAGCCATCGCGAATGTCGCACCGTGTGATGTGCGTGACACCAATGTCGAGTGTGGCAAGGAAATGTTCGAGCACACGATGTGCAGAAGGGGCGGATGCCATCATTGGACGAATTGAAACCAAACTAAGACCACCTGGAACCTTGCCATTCCTATCATACCTACTCCAATCCCAATCCTGATAGAGGTTCCCATGTTTGATATGAAAGATCTTGCCCGTCTGAAGAAGCTGGACGAAAACGCTCCTGAAGCGATGAAAAGCTTCCTTGCATTTGACTATGCAGTCTTCGCTGACGGCGCGCTTTCGGTACAGCAGAAGCAAATTATTGCGGTCGCAGTGGCGCTGACCACGCAGTGCCCATACTGCATCGCCTTGCATACCAAGGCGGCCCGCGATGCCGGCGCCACCAATGAGCAACTGGCGGAAGCCGCACTTGTGGCGGCGGCAATCCGGGCGGGCGGGGCCGTAACGCATGCCACGCACCTGTTCCGCGACTGAACTCCGCTCAAGCGCACCTTCCCGCGTGGGGATAGTCCCGCCTTCCATGGGGCGACTTCATATCGGGAAGGGACGCGCCTGATACGTCTCTGGAAGATGGAATCTTCCGAATCGCCGGTTCTGGCAGAGCTGGAACCGGCCGCGGCGGAATGCGCTTGTGCGCATCGTCGCAATGACAGGCAAGGAGGTCTGCGCCACCACGGCGTGCTCCTCCACCCCACATCAAATCTGTTGAGGAGTAAACAATGCTGCCCATCACCTCCGTTACCACATCGCGGACCAACCAAGCCATCCACCATCCTGACGCGTTGCTGCGCTGGTCCCTGGTCATTGTCTTCCTCTGGTTCGGCGGGATGAAGTTCACCGGCTACGAAGCGCAGGGCATTGCGCCGTTCATTGAAAATAGCCCCTTCATGAGTTGGCTCATCGATGCATTCGGTGTTCGTGGAGCCAGCGGCGTCATTGGCGTGCTGGAACTGTCCACCGCGGTGACGCTGGCCGTCGGTGCATTCCATCGTGGGGTGTCGATACTTGGTGCAGCCATGTCATGTGCGACGTACGCCATCACACTGACGTTCTTTGTCACCACCCCCGGCGTGGCCGAGCCGACTGCCGGTGGGTTCCCGGCGATCTCCGCACCGATCGGTCAGTTCCTGCTGAAGGATCTCGTGCTGTTGGCAGCGTCCGCTTCTCTGCTACGCACGGCGCTGGCGCGTTGGCAAGCGGCGCGTTCCTGATTTCGGTGCTGCCACTCAGGATCTTTCGAAGTGGACCCACGTCACAGCATTTTGACGTGGGTAGCTGTCTCATCGTCGACTGCGCTAAAACCCAGTCGCAAATAGAAGGCAGCGGCTGATTCGGTATCCGTCGAAAGCCTAACCGCACGAAACCTTAACGACGCTCCTTCGAGGAGCGCATAGACCAGGGCTTCGCCTACGCCTCGACGCCGAAAGTCATTTGCGACATAAAGATGACGCAGTCGGGCCGTATCGCCGGCTGGTTTATATGGGTCAACGTTCAAACCACCAATACCCACGATGCTTCCGTTGTCGGCAGCCACTAGCAGGCGCTCTCCCAGCTTGTCGAAGCTATTCCTTCCGGTGTGCCACTCGTCAATCAAACGCCCCATAAAGTTAAACCCTTGATTCGAAGCCTCACGTTCAAGGTCAACGAGCTGGGTAGGGAGGGCTTTTAGCTGAGCTATAGCGAGCATGCCTTCATTCCGAGGGGTGTGCTACGTTGCATTGTGCAAAGCTGCAAGACGCTAAACTTCGATACATCAGCTGAACGATTTCATCAAGCTGTTGCGTTGACCGGTTGAATCTGCAACGGGCAACCGCCAACCAAATTCCGAGCGAACAGCAGAGAATCCGCCGACCCGGCCGTCCACCAGCGCAGCTCCCCGCCACGCCGACAGTCAATGATCCCGCCGTAGAGCGGTGGATCAGGGGCCGTTACTTCCCTTGGTGGAAGGCAAACCGATCTTCTAGCATAGATACGCTGGCCAAGAGACCGACAAGGCAGGGAAGCCTGATATGACGGTTACGAGTCAAGTGACGGTTCCGAAGCTTCAGGAGGTAATGGATATGTCTGCCACAAGGATTGAGATGTGCGACCACGATGGCGACGGGGTATTGACCATTCGGGATGACGGCGCCGCATTTTCAGGCGTTGCGCTCGAGCTTTCGAATCTCTTCGGTGAAGACGTGGTCGCCGATATTGACAAGCACCAGTTGCTCGAATGGTGCGAGATGGTCGCCACCCATCTTCGCAACCAGGGCGTTACGCCAAGCGAGTGCGCTCCGGAGGGCTACGTTAACAAGACGAGTCAAAGCCGGACGAAAGAGCAGCCTGGCGTCGAGGATCTCGTGCAGTCGGCGTCATCCTGACTCTGGCGAACTCGAGTCCGCATCCGGCGTGTGTCCGGTGCCCTACCTTATTTCTTCAACCGATACGCCAACTGAGGCCGGGTGATTCCCAACATCCGCGCCGCCGACGACAGGTTGCCACGCGTCGTATCGATGGCCAGCTGCATCAGCCTGGCCTCGATCTGCGCCAGCGATACCTGCTGGTCCAGCAGCTTCTGCAACAGAGCATCGGCATCTTCCGGCGGCTCGGCCGTTCCAGCCTGCTGGCTGGCGAACAGGTGGGACGTATCGATCAGCCCCGCCGCGGGGGCGAGCAGTACGCCACGTTCGATCATATTCTCCAGTTCGCGGATATTGCCCGGCCACTGGTACTGCATCAGCGCATTGCGCGCCCGCTGGCTCAGGCCGCGTACCTGCTTCTGGTAGCGCGCATTGAAACGCTGGATGAAGGCCTGCGCCAGCTCGGGAATATCATCTCGGCGATCACGCAAGGCCGGGATGCTGACAGGGTAGGTGCTGATGCGGTAGAACAGGTCGGCGCGGAACTGGGTCTGCCGGATCGCCTGGGCCAGGTTGACGTTGGTGGCCGCGATCAGGCGCACATCGACCTTGCGTGTCTCGACACCGCCCAGCCGCTCGACCTCGGCGTTTTGCAGCACGCGCAGGAGCTTGACCTGCGCCGACAGCGGCAGGTCGCCGATCTCGTCGAGAAACAGCGTGCCGCCGTGGGCCCGCTCGAAGCGCCCGGGGCGCGACTGCTGGGCGCCAGTGTAGGCGCCTTTCTCCACGCCGAATAGCTCCGATTCGATCAGCTCGTGCGGAATCGCGGCGCAGTTCACCGCAATGAACGGCTGCTGGCTGCGCGGGCCGTGGTCATGCAGCCAGCGGGCGAACATCTCCTTGCCGGCGCCGGTCTCCCCGGTCAGCAGTACGGTGATGTGGCTGTCGGCTGCGGCGGACAGCAGGTTGAAGGCCTCGCGGAAGGCGGGAGACTGTCCGATCAGGTTGCCCTGGTTGGCGCCGCATAGCGTTTCGCGCAACGTGCTGACTTCCTGCTGCAGGGTCAGCAGGTCGCTGATGACCGAATCGGGTTCGAAGTACTTCAGGTAGTCCGGATCGTCCCACGCTTCGGCCGGCTTGCCGACGATGCGGCACAGCGCGTCCAGCCGCCGCTGGCATTCGGTCTCCTTGTAGATGACGAGGCGGTCCATGAAGGTGCTGCTGTAGCCCGATGCATAGCCCAGCTGCACCCAGCAGCCGCCTTCCTCGCGGCTGAGCGCTTCGTTGTAGGGCGCTTCGCCTTCCCACGAATCCTGCCAGAGAAATTCGCCGTAGAAGTGGCCAGTGTCGCGGTCGATCTCCAGGCGCACCGGGTCGACCCGTGTCACGCCTTCGAGCATGTGCAGCTGCGGGCCCAGCAGGAAGGCATCGTTGGGCGAGCTCGCCAGTTCTTCCTTGCGCTCGCGCTTGACCATCTCGGCATCGCGCATGCCCTGCGCGTAGCCCATCCGGATCAGGAGACCCTTGCCGCGCTCCAGCCCCAGCGTGTCCAGGATCTCCTTGCGCAGATAGCTCAGTGCCTCGGTATGCATCAGCACCATGCGGGATTCCCCGAGCCGGATTTGTGCGGCCTTGGGGTCGATTGTCAGCAGCGAAGCCAGGTCGAACGGCGGCTGCTTGGGGGGCGCGGTCATCTCCATCCTCCAGATTACCTGTGGGCGTGGATCGATCCAGAGGGGAGTCGTCCTGCCGCGTTTTGCTCGTAGCCTACACGCCGGTTCAAGGGCCACGCAAGCACGCGTCCCGTGGCGCGCAAAGCATGGTGCGCCGCAATAGCGGCGGATTTGATCATTTGGTGAAAACCGGCTTCCTCACCTCATCAAATCGTCAAGCGACCAACGCTTGAAAACCCGTGCCGATTTCCCTCCGGCCCTTGTGGGGCATGGTTTCGCGGCCGATGGCACGGCTCTCGCTATATATCCCTCCACCAAAAACAGCGCACGCCAGCCGGTGTGCAGCGCAACAGGTGCGAGACATGACCACTCCGATGATCCCTTCCACCACGCCGGGCCGCCGCTATGTGCGGGTGACCGCGCGCGACCAGCACTGGGTCGAGTTCGAGTTCTCGCTCGGCGACCCGGCGCTCTATGTGGAGCTGGTCATGCGCCCCGATCAGTTCGCCGCGTTCTGCGCGACGCAGGGCGCCACCGCGGTGTCGCGTCAGGTCGGCCAGGCGCTCGAACAGGAACGCGGCAAATGGAGCGAGAGCGTGGCCTGAGGCCGCTACGACGCGCGCAGACAGCAGCCAGACACCAGCCAGACACCACAAGCAGATACCAGGGAGACAGGAGCAAGCCACCATGCAAATCGATATCCGTACGGACAGCGTCAGCCCGATCCGGCAGACCTTCGCCAACCTCGCGCGGCGCCTTGGCGCCGACAAGCCGGCCACGCGCTACCAGGAGGCGATGTACGACCTGCAGCCGGAAACCAGTTTCCACTACCGCCCGCTGTGGCAGCCGCAATACGAGCTCTACGATGTGCGCCGCACGCAGGTGGTCATGCAGGACTGGTACGCCCTGAAGGACCCACGCCAGTTCTACTACGGCAGCTATGTCAACGTCCGCGCCCGCCAGCAGGAGGCGATGGACAAGAATCTCGAGTTCGTGGAGAAGCGGGGCCTGCTGGCGTCGCTGCCCGCGCACTTGCATGAGCTGCTGACGCTTGGCGTCGTGCCGCTGCGCCATGTCGAGTGGGCGGCCAACATGAACAATGCCGCCATCACCGCCTATGGCTACGGCTCCGCCATCACCGAGGCGGCCATGTTCCAGACCATGGACCGGCTCGGCATTGCGCAGTACCTGACTCGCATCGGCCTCTTGGCCGGCGACAAGGCGGCCGTTGACGCCGCGAAGGCGGCATGGATGGAAGACCTCGCCTGGCAGCCGCTGCGCCATGCGGTAGAGGACCTGCTGGTGCGCGACGACTGGTTCGAGCTGCACGTCGCCCAGAACCTCGTCATGGACGGGCTGCTGTACCCGCTGGTCTATCAGCGCCTCGATGCGCGGCTGTCGGCCGAAAGCCCGGCGTTCTCGCTGGTCACCGATTTCATGAACACCTGGTACGCCGAGACCGCGCGCTGGGTCGACGCCACGGTCAAGACGGCGGCGCAGGAACAGCCTGCCAACGCCGTGGTGATTGCCGGCTTTGCCTTTGCCTGGCTCGACCGCTTCCAGCACTCGCTGGCGCCACTGGCGCGCCGCCTGTTTGCCGGGAAAGCCGAGGCCGCGCTGGATGAAGCCGTGGCCGCGCTGACAAAGCGCCTGGCCGGGCTCGGCCTTGTCCGTGCCGCCGCATGACACCGAGGGAGCCCGCCATGACCGCCCAGACCACCCAAATCGTATTCATCGCCTTGCAGGCCAACGAAGAGATGCGTCCCGTCATCGACGCCATCGAGGCCGACAACCCGCATGCCACCGTCAATCGCTACCCGGCCATGGTCAAGATCGACGCGCCCGGCCGCCTGGAGATCAACCGCGCCAGTGTGGAGGACCGCATCGGACGCACCTGGGACGTGCAGGAACTGCAGCTTGGCCTGATCTCGCTGGCCGGCAACATCGACGAAACCGAAGACCAGTTCGTGCTGGCCTGGCACTGAACCGGAAACATCAGAAACACCAGGAGACAAGGACATGACTACCGCCACCCCCGAAGCGCCCGCAGCCCCCGCAGCCAATCAGCGGCAGGCCGCCAGGCCCAAGCTGTCGCTCAAGGACAAGTACGCCGTGCTGACGCGCGACCTGGGCTGGGAAACCACCTACCAGCCGATGGATACCGTATTCCCGCACGACAAGTTCGAAGGCATCGTAATCCACGACTGGAACGGCTGGGAGGACCCGTTCCGCCTGACCATGGATGCGTACTGGAAATTCCAGTCCGAGAAGGAACGCAAGCTGTACGCGATCATCGACGCCTTCCAGCAGAACAACGGTCAGTTGAACGTCACCGACGCGCGCTACGTCAACGCGCTCAAGCTGTTCCTAACCGGCGTGTCGCCGCTGGAATATGCCGCGCACCGCGGCTTTGCGATGGCCGGCCGCAGCCTGCGCGGCGCGGGTGCGCGCGTGGCCTGCCAGATGCAGTCGATCGACGAGCTGCGCCACTGCCAGACCCAGATCCACACGATCAGCCATTACAACAAGTACTTCAACGGCTTTTCCGACTGGCGCCACCTGCATGACCGGCTGTGGTACCTGTCGGTGCCCAAGTCCTACTTCGAGGACGCCATGACGGCGGGCCCGTTCGAGTTCATCACGGCCATCTCGTTCTCGTTCGAGTACGTGCTGACCAACCTGCTGTTCATGCCGTTCATGTCCGGCGCGGCCTACAACGGCGACATGGCAACCGTGACCTTCGGCTTCTCCGCGCAGTCCGACGAATCGCGCCACATGACGCTGGGGCTGGAGGTGGTGAAGTTCATGCTGGAGCAGGACCCCGCCAACCGCCCCATCATCCAGAAGTGGATCGACAAGTGGTTCTGGCGTGGCTACCGGCTGCTGACGCTGGTGGCGATGATGATGGACTACATGTTGCCCAAACGCGTGATGAGCTGGAAGGAGGCCTGGGAGATCTACTTCGAGCAGAACGGCGGCGCGCTGTTCGCCGATCTGGCGCGCTACGGCATCCGCATGCCCAAGTACCACGAGCAGGCGGCGAAGGAGAAGGACCACCTGTCGCACATCGCCTGGTCGATCTTCTACAACTTCAACCATGCTGCCGCGCTCCACACCTGGGTGCCGGAGCCGTCGGAAATGGACTGGCTGGCCGAAAAGTACCCCGACAGCTTCGACAAGCACTATCGCCCGCGCTTCGACTACTGGCAGCATCAACAGGCGGCGGGGCAGCGCTGGTCCAACCCGGGCCTGCCTATGCTGTGCCAGGTCTGCCAGATCCCGATGGCCTTCACCGAGCCGGACGACCCCACGCAGATCTGCTACCGCGAGGCCGAGCACGCCGGCGACCACTATCACTTCTGTTCCGACGGCTGCCGCGACATCTTCCTCGACGAGCCCGAGAAGTATGTGCAGGCCTGGCTGCCCGTGCATCAGATCTTCCAGGGCAACTGCGGCGGCACGACCCTGCCGGAGGTGCTCGACTGGTACCACCTCGGCCCGCAGGACCGTGGCGACTATGCCGATTCGCAGGATCGCGCCAACTGGCAGCGCTGGACCGGCACGGCGGCAGCGCCGGCAACGGAGCCGGGCAACGGCGCGCCGTGCTGCGACCACGGACACGACTGAATCGACATCGGGAGACCACCATGCCAGTCATCGCACTGAAGCCGGGCTATGCGGGCGAGACCCGCGACCGGATCGAAAACTTCCACGGCAACCAGCTGGTGTTCTTCGGCTGGGACCAGCACCTGCTGTTCTGCAGCCCGTTCACGCTGCCGCTGCCGCCCGACATGCCGTTCGGCACCTTGGTCAGCGAGGTCATCGCGCCGTTGCTGGCCGCCCACCCGGAGGGCGCGGCCATCGACTGGACGCAGGCGCAGTGGCTGCGCGGCAGCGAGCCGTTCACACCGGACGCGGATGCCAGCCTGACCGGCAACGGGCTCGGGCACAAATCGCTGCTGCGCCTGCGCACGCCTGGCCTTGCCGGCATCGCCGGTTCCTGCAACTGAAAACCGAAACGTCGCCCCAGACAGATTTACGGAGGCTGCCATGACCTATCAACTGACCATCGAGCCCCTCGGCCAGACCATCGACATCGAGGAAGGCCAGACCGTGCTCGACGCATGCCTGCGCGCCGGCGTGTGGCTGCCACACGCCTGCGGCCACGGCCTGTGCGGGACCTGCAAGGTGCAGACGCTGGAAGGCGAACTGGATCACGGCGAGGCGTCGCCATTCGCCCTGATGGACTTCGAGCGCGAGGAGGCCAAGTGCCTAGCTTGCTGCGCGAGGCCGATGTCCGACATGGTGATCGAGGCCGACATCGAGCCCGATCCCGACGCACAGTGCCTGCCGCTGATGGACTTCACCGCGGAGGTCGTACGCATCGAAGCGCTGACGCCGACCATCAAGGGCGTGTTCCTGCGTATCGAGGGCGAGCCCCTGCAGTTCCAGCCCGGCCAGTACGTCAATGTCTGGCTGGGCCAGGAGGCCGCGCCGCGCGCGTTCTCCATCGCCAGCGTGCCATCCGCGGGGGAGATCGAGCTGAACGTCCGGTTGGTGCCCGGCGGCCGCGCCACCACCTATGTGCATGAACAGCTGCAGGCGGGCGAGCGCCTGCAGCTGTCGGGCCCGCTGGGCCGCTTCTTCGTGCGCAAGAGCGACCCGCGGCCGCTGATGTTCATGGCGGGGGGATCGGGGTTGTCGAGTCCGCGCTCGATGATCCTCGACCTACTGGAGTGCGGCGATCCGCGCGAGATCGTCCTGGTGCAGGGCGCGCGCAATGCAGGGGAGCTCTACTACCGCGACGCCTTCGAGGCGCTGGCGCGTCGGCACGACAACTTCACCTACCTGCCTGTGCTGTCCGGCGAGCCGGAACATAGCGACTGGGCTGGCGAGCGCGGCTATGTCCACGATCTGGCAGGACGCCACTTCGACAACGACTTCCGTGGCTGGCGCGCCTACCTGTGCGGGCCGCCACCGATGATCGAGGCCTGCATCGCCACGCTGATGCAAGGCCGGCTGTTCGAGAAAGACATCTTCACCGAGAAGTTCCTGTCGGCGGCCGACGCGAGCCAGGCCACCCGCAGCCCGCTGTTCCGCTCGCTCTGACGCCCGCCCATTTTCCCCACAAGACCCAAGGAGACAACCATGGACAAGATCGCAATCGACGCCGTGCTCAACCGCATCGAGGAAAGCACCGGCCAGAACGCCAACCCGCGCATCGCCGCCATCGTGCATCGGATGGTGCGCGACATGTTCTACATGATCGAGGACCTCGACATCCAGCCCGAGGAGTTCTGGGCCGGACTCAACTACCTGGCCGAGGCAGGCCGCGCCGGCGAACTCGGCCTGATCGCGCCGGGGCTTGGCTTCGATCACTTCCTGGACCTGCGCATGGACGAGGCCGAGGCGCGCGCCGGCGTCGCAGGCGGCACGCCGCGCACCATCGAAGGACCGCTTTACGTGGCCGGCGCCCCGGTCGTCCAGGGCGAGGCCCGCCTGGACGATGGCACCGATGACGGCGAGATACTGGTGATGGAAGGGCAGGTGTTCGACAGGGATGGCAAGCCGCTGCCCGATGCCAGGGTGGAGGTCTGGCACGCGAACTCGATGGGCAACTACTCCTACTTCGATCCGACCCAGAGCGCGTTCAACCTGCGGCGCACCATCGTCACCGACAGCGAGGGACGGTATCGGCTCCGCAGCATCGTGCCGGTCGGCTACAGCGTGCCGCCGGGTGGCGCCACCGACCGGCTGCTGAAGCAGCTGGACCGTCACGGCACACGTCCGGCCCATATCCATTTCTTCGTATCCGCGCCGGGACATCGCAAGCTGACCACGCAGATCAACATCGACGGTGACCCCTATCTGTGGGATGACTTCGCCTTCGCCACGCGCGAGGGGCTGGTGCCGCCGGTCACGCGCGTCGAGGACGCGGCCGCCATGCAGGCGCTGGGCGTGGACAGGCCGTTTTCGGTGATCCGCTTCAACTTCACGCTGCATGCCGACAACGCGAACGCTCCGCTGGCAGAGGTGGCACGCCGGCGTGCGGCCGTGACGGCGTGACGCCATGCGCGCCGCGATTTGATCATTTGATCAAAGCCGGGCCGCGAATTTGATCCATTGAGTAAGGCCGTCGTGGCCCGGTCGGCCACACGCCGGGGATGTGGTGCAGGAATTGTCCTGCACCCGTCATCTCCCTGCGCCTTCACACATCGCCCTCACCACTCCGAACCCGCGAACACCTTCCTGGCACGCCCGATGCAGAGAAAGGGCATGGCCGCGAGGTGGCCGGCAGGCAGCAACCAGGAGACGGTGATGGAATCCAGCGGCAAAACTCCGGAGAAGATGATCCGGCCAGCGTCCCATGCGATGGCGGACGCATGGGGAGGGGCCGCAGCGTCCGAACCACCGCTCGGCGCACACCTCATCACGCCGCGCCACGGCTACGCGCATCACGGCATCTACGTCGGCCACGGCATGGTGGTGCATTACGCGGGCTACTGCCACCGGCGGCAACGTGGCCCGGTGGAAGAGCTGACGCTGGCAGCATTCGCGGACGGCCATGGCATCACGATCCTGGCGACCCCTACGGCACGCTACAGCGCGGCGGAATCCGTCAGGCGCGCCCGCTCCCGGCTGGGCGAAGATCGCTACAACCTGCTGACCAACAACTGTGAACACCTTTGCACGTGGTGCCTGTATGGCGAAAGCCGCAGCGGGCAGGTACGGCATTGCCTGTTGCATCCGCTCCGGGGCCTGCGCATGGCCGCCGGCATGCTGAGGGGCTGGTGGGAGACCGAGAAGCAGTCCGCAGCCGCCCGCCGTGGTCCTCGCTCGCGCTCACAAACGATTACAACCTCGTACGCTTGCTGGCAATATGCTGCCGAGCGCTGATGGCCGATGGGGCCAATGCGTTACGAGGAGAGAATCAATGGGTAAGATCCGGGCACTGGGTCTACTGGCGTCTGTTTTGATGCTATTGAGCGGTGGGAGCAATGCGGCCGCCCAGCAGGTGGTGGGGGGTATGGGCGAGCCGATCCATATCGGCACGTTCGACGCGCGCGGGGAGAACCGGCTTACGGGGCGTCAGCCGCCGGAGAAGCCATCGGCAAAGGCCCGGCGCGCGCGCGATGCCGGAATGCCTGAAGCAACTACGCGTTACGAGAAGCCGACCTTGCCGGGGAAGCACTTGCGCTAGTTTGCGATTGCCGTGACGGCGTCCCCCGCCGTTCTCCACCGCCCCGGGCGTGGCGCATCGCCATGACGGTACATCCGATCTGCTGCAACAACCTGCCCCCGGCAACATACTGAGAAAATGGAAGAAATCGGGTCTGACCCTCGCATTGACGACATCGAGCGTGCCGCGTTGTACCGCATCATGGCGCTACGGCGCGACTGTCGTCACTTCACGCCGGGGCCTGTCCTCCCCGATGCACAGTTGGAGCGTCTTCTGCACGCGGCCCACCAGGCGCCCTCGGTGGGCCTGATGCAGCCGTGGCGGTTCATGCGCCTGAGCACCCCGGAATGGCGCGCGCGTCTGGCGCCGCTGGTGGAGGCGGAACGGCAGGCCACGGCGCAGGCCTTGGGGGAGCGTGCTGCGGAATTCCTGCGCCTCAAGGTCGAAGGCATTCGTGACTGCGCAGAGCTGTTGGCGGTCATCCTGGCGCCCGACGACGGCACGATTTTCGGCCGCCGCAGCATGCCTCGTGAAATGGCCTGGGCTTCCGCCGCATGCGCCGTACAGAATCTCTGGCTGGCAGCGCGTGCCGAAAACCTCGGCCTCGGGTGGGTATCGATGTTCGATCCCGATGCGCTCGCGCGCGAGCTCGGCCTCCCTGCCGGCGCAACGCCGTTTGGCCTGCTCTGCCTCGGGCCCGTACCCGCCTTCTACGAAGCGCCGATGCTCGAACAGTTGGGCTGGCGCAAGCGGTCCCCGTTGCATGACATCCTGTGGGATCCGTCGTCGGCTCCCGCACCTTCGGCCAGTTGAGCGCGAATGGCGGGCACGCCGGTGGCCGACTCACTTCCCGCCGACAAGCGTCTCGTGGAGGCATGGCGATGGCTGTATGGATATACAGTGCTGCTGGGGGTCTGTCCCCCAGGCTAACCTGCTGATTCGTATCTATTAGCCCCGTTTTTGGCGCACATGTTTTCTCGACATAGCCGGCTCGCCGAAGACGGGAACCTGATATTAATCAGCGATGAAGCGCACCCTCACGATTCCGCAACCGGTCGACGCCGCGCTGGTTTCCGGCGAAGCGGCGTATCCCGCCGATGGCGAGGATCGCAACTTCGTGACCGCGCTGGCCCGCGGGCTGGAACTGCTGCGCGCCTTCGGGCCCGATGACGACTTCCTCGGCAATGCCGAGTTGTCGCGCCGTACCGGTATCCCACGTCCTACCGTCTCGCGCCTCACCTACACGCTGGCGAGCCTGGGCTATCTGGTCTACGTGGAAGCACAGGAAAAGTACCGCATGGGGCAAGGCGCGATGCTTCCCGGACAGCGCTACCTTTCCGGCGCGGGCATTCGGGACATCGCCCAGCCGCTGATGCAGTCACTGGCGTTTGCCACCGACTGCACAGTGGCGCTGGCGGCACCGGATCGCCACGACATGCTCTACCTTGAGGTCTGCCAGCCACGCGGTGCGCTGGTGATGCGGCTGACGCCGGGATCGCGGCTGCCCATGGCGACATCGGCGATTGGCCGCGCATGGCTGGCGGGGCTGACGCCAGAGCGGCGTGCGGCCGTGATCGCGGAACTCGAGCGTCATCACGGCCCGCGTTGGCCCGGCATGCGCACAAAACTGGACCGGTCGTTGCGCGAGCACGCGCGGCGCGGCTTCTGCCTGGCGCATGCCGAATGGGACCGCACGGTCAGCGGCGTGGCGGCGCCGGTGCGCCTGGAAGGCGGCACGGAAGTCCTGTCGATCAATATTGGCGGCGCCTCCTCCCGGCTGTCGCCGGAGATTCTGGAGAGCAACCTGGGGCCGCGCATCCGCGAACTGGCGGACACGCTTGCCGCGCGGCTCTGGCAACCGGCCTGAACAACGATTCCACCCGATTCGACGAGGAGACAAGCATGGACATTCGCAACAAGACCGTCATCGTGACCGGCGGCGGCACCGGTATTGGCCGCGCACTGGTGCTGGCCTTCGCGCAAGCGGGCGCACGCGGCGTGGCGGTGGCCGATATCGACCACGCGGGCGCCGCGCAGGTCGCCGCGGAAGCCGCCGCCGTCGCGCCCGACTGCAAGCTGTTTGCGCAGCGCGTGGACGTGGCCGATGCGGATGCCGTGCAAGGCCTGGTCGACGTGGCCACGGAGCGCTTTGGCCAGGTCGACATCTTCTGCTCCAACGCGGGCATCATCCTGCGCAAGGGCCTGGACGCCAGCGCGGCGGAATGGCAGCGCATCTGGGACATCAACGTCATGGCGCATATCCATGCGGCCAAGGCCGTGTTGCCGCAGATGCTGGAACGGGGCGATGGCTATTTCATCAATACGGTGTCGGCGGCGGGCCTGTTGTCGCAGATCGGCTCGGCGCCGTACGCGGTGACCAAGCATGCGGCGATCGGGTTTGCCGAGTGGCTGTCGATTACCTACGGGGACCGTGGCATCAAGGTCAGCTGCATTTGCCCCCAGGGCGTACAGACGAAGATGCTGTTCGGCGAGAGCGGCGAGCGCAAGGGTTTCCTGCAGGAAGGATCGGTGACGGCGGAGCACGTGGCCGCCAAGACGCTGGAAGGCGTGGCCAGCGAAAGCTTCCTGATCCTGCCGCACCCCGAGGTGCTCGAGTACTACCGCCGCAAGGGGCAGGACTATGACCGTTGGCTGCGCGGCATGCGCCGGTTGCACGATCAGGTCACCCAGACATTCGGCAATATTGCCGTATAGCAACACCCAGGCATATGCGGATTGCCGCGCGCCGGGCGGCATGGACAATCGGAGCAGGAGCGGGCCACGCGCTCGCCTCCCCGGTGATTGACGATCGTCGAAGAAAATCGGACTGCCGATGGACTGACCAGAACGGCAGCCAACCAGGAGACATTTTCATGCGTGTTCGTTTGTTCCAGCGCCGCCAGGTCCTGGCGATGATGGCGGCTGCTGCCGCAGTGGCCGTTGCGCCCGCGGCGCAGGCCGATACCTATCCGTCCAAGCCGATCCGGCTCGTGGTGGGCTTTCCCACCGGCGGCGCGCCCGATACGCTGGCGCGCATCGTGTCCGAGAAGATCTCGTCGTCGTGGGGGCAGCCGGTCATCGTGGACAACAAGCCCGGTGCCGGCGGCAATATCGGCGCCGAAGCCGTGGCGCATGCCGCCCCGGACGGCTACACGCTTGCGCTGGGCACCGTGGGCACGCACTCGATCAACGGCGCGCTGTACAGCAAGATGCCGTACGACATGGTCAAGGATTTCACGCCGGTGATCCTGGTGGCATCGACCCCCAACGTGCTGGTCGTCAATCCGTCCGTGCCCGCGAAGAACGTGGCCGAACTGATCGCGCTGGCCAAGGCCAAGCCGGGGGGACTGACGTTTGGCACGCCTGGCATCGGCACGTCGCCGCACGTGGCGGGGGAAATGTTCAATACGCTCGCGCAAGTCAAGATCACCCACGTGCCTTACAAGGGTCGGGCGATGGCGATTCCGGACCTGCTCGGCGGCCATATCACGATGATGTTCGACAACCTGCCGTCGGCGCTGCCGGTGGTCCGGGAGGGCAAGCTGCGCGCGCTGGGCATCACGAGCCTCAAGCGGTCGCCGTCGGCACCAGATATCCCGACGCTGGCCGAGCAGGGCCTGCAAGGCTTCGACGCCGATTCCTGGTTTGCGATCTTTGCGCCGGCCAATACGCCGAAGGATGTCGTGGCCAAGCTCAATGCGGAACTCAATCGCATCTACACGCTGCCTGACGTGCAGGCCAAGCTGAAGACGCTGGGGCTGGATCCGATCCTGGGCACGCCTGACAAGCTGGCTGGCTACCAGCGCAGCGAAATCGCGAAGTGGGCGAAGGTGGTGAAGGAGTCGGGCGCGAAGGCCGAGTAAGGCCACGCGCCGTGGTGGCGGGCCGGACCGTCAGGCGTCCGGTTCCGCCGCTGCTGACGACGATGCCGTGGCGCGCCCGTCGCGCAGTCGGCTGAGGCTGATCACCGCGCCAGAGAATGCCACCGCTGCCGCCACATACAGCGCCAGGCGCGCGGCGCCCGAGCGATCGAGGCTGAACAACAACGCCACGACCGCCGTGCCGGTAGTCTGGCCCAGCAGGCGCGTGGTGGCCTGGGCGCCGCTGGCGCCGCCGCTGCGCTCGCGCGGCGTGGCGCCGATCATGGCGCGATTGTTGGGCGACTGGAAGAACCCGAAACCCAGTCCGCACAGCGCCATGCGCCAGGCTATGTCGAAGCTGCTGGCGTCCTTGCCCAGCACCGCCAGGCCGACCAGTCCCGCCGTCAGCATCACCAACCCCGCACCGGCGAGGATGCTGGCCGGGTAGCGATCGGAGAGCCGGCCCGACACGGCGGCCATGACGGCGACCATCAGCGGCCATGGCGTGATCAGCAGCCCGGTTTCCTGCAGGCTGCGGCCAAGTTGATATTCCAGATAGAACGGCAACGCCACGAAGGCCAGCATTTGCGTCATGAACGAGCAGAACGACGTGCCGACCGCCAGCGTGAACGCACGGCTGGCAAACAAGTCCACCGGCACCAGCGGCGCGGGCTTGCCGTGCTGGCGACGCACCAGCAGCCAGCCCAGCACGACGGCCAGCACCACGCCGGAAGCACCGGCCAGACGCAGCGGTGCGTGACCCAGTCCGTCCACCCCAAGGATGAACAGCCCAAAGACGACCGCCGACAGGGCGGCACTCGGATAGTCGAATTCGCGCGGCTGCGCTGGTGTCTCGGGCAGCGCGCCGCGCGAGATCGCCAGGGCAAAGATTGCAACGGGAATATTGACCGCGAAGAGCCACGGCCAGCTGCCGATCGCCAGGATCAACGCGCCAAGCGATGGCCCCACGGCGATGGTGACGCCCACGACCAGCGCGTTGAGCCCGATGCCACGACCCAGCTTGGTCGGCGGGTAGATAAAGCGGATCAGCGCCGTGTTGACGCTCATGATGCCGGCACCGCCCACCCCTTGCAGCACGCGGGCCGCCACGAGCATGGGCAGGTTCACGGACAGTGCGCACAGCACCGATCCCACCAGGAACGTAGCCAGGCCAACCCGGTAGACGCGCTTGTAGCCCAAGATGTCCCCCAGTGACGACAGCGGCAGCAGGCAAACCGTGACGGTCAGCTGGTAGGCATTGACGACCCAGATCGTACGCGCGGGATCGGCGTGCAATTCCCGGGAAATGGAAGGAAGGGCGATGTTGGCGATCGAGCCATCCAGCACGGCCATCACAAGACCGCAGAAGACGGTCAGGATGGCCCAGGTACGCTGGGGCCGAGGGAGGCCTTGATAGGGCTGCATGGATGGATAAGCGGCTGGCGTATTCTCGCCATTCCCCGTGTTGGCGGAGATGCCCCACGGGATCGGAGGCGCCATTATCGTCCGGGCGGGCGTCGCCCGCAAATGCGGCGTTTGTGGTAGGCCGGAACGTCAGTCCGGCGCCACGTCCCTGCGCACCTCTCGCTCAGGAGGTGCGGAATGCGCGCCCCGGACCGGGGGCTTGAGCGCCAGCACCGGCTGGGGGCGCCAGGGATTCCCTGCAAAGGCGCCAGTCCCCGGATTCGAGGGCGATGTCGTGTCCTTGCCATACGCCAGGACGGCGGCGTACAGGGCTTCGGCGAGCGTGCCGATCTCCGGCGTCCAGATGTCCGTGCCAGCGCAGCGGTGCTCCAGGTTGCGACATCGTTCGAAGATCTCGCGCGCCTGCACGATCAGGAACGCGCCTGCGGACCGATGCGCCCAGTGCCGCAGCGCCACGGAGTCATGACGCCGCATGACGGCGGCCAGCTCGGGCGCGTCGGTCTGCAGTTGCTGCCGGAGGATGCCCTGATATCGGGCCAGTTCGGCGGGCGCAAGCGGCGCGTCTTCGACATCGGCGTGGCCGGCTGTGGCGGCCGCTGTGCCCGTACGCGGTGGAGCCGGCGCAGCCCGCAGCGCATGTTCCAGTTCCCGGAGCGACGCGGGCTTTGCAATGTGTCCTGCAAAGCCACGGGCCCGCCAGTCGGTCGCGCGCCCGTCGGCCGTGACCGCGCTGAAGGCGAGGACCGCGATGTCGGGCCATGAGGTCTGTACCGCAGCGAGCAACGCGTAGCCATCCATCACGGGCATGTGAATGTCCGTCAGGATCAGGTCGACGCGGTTGTGAGCGAGCACGGCGAGCGCATGACGGCTGTCGCCGACCGCGATCGGGTGCCACCCGAGCAGCTCCAGTTGCTCCGCGATCAGCATCTGGTTCAGTGGGCTGTCCTCGGCAACCAGCACGGTGCGGACATCCGGCCCGCCTGCGATGCCGGGGGCGGGACGCGCATCGCGATGCTCGTTGCCTTCCGGCGATGCGTGCGCGTCTTCCTCCCTGTCATGCAGTGCGGCAGCGGCGGCGGCAAACAACGCATTGCGGCTGTAGGCGGAGGCCCTGGAAATCGTCCAAGCCTCGACTACTTGACCGAATGAGGACAAGTGACAAGGCTGCCGCCTATTTCCAACCTGCAGAAGAAGTGTGTCATCTTTGATGCAAGAGTCCCCCATCGATTCGGAGCGTGGTAAGCCCAGACACAGATGGCGGAGGGAGGCTCTTTCGAAGGGCGGCGACTACGCTTCATGCGGTCGATGGCTCGGCCATTCGCGTCGCACTAATCGACGCTGAAGCTTGATGTGGGCACTGCTGGATGGTGCCGACTCGCTTAGCCGCTTTCAGCGCTCGTCTGGAACGCCGCAATTCGCCGCCACATCTCCAACGGATTTGAATACATCGGGAAGTGGCCACATTCGGCGACTTCTGCAAGCTCGACGCCGGACTTGGCCAAAAGCGGCAAGTAGGTTAGATAGCTATTCTGCTCGCCGTACATGAACATCCTTGGGAAAGGAAGCGACAAGAACTTGTCCATGAGGCCACCGTGGTCCGACAGATGCACCATCGAGGTGAAGATGCCGGACACCGCCTGGGCGCGGACCTTGTGGCGAAGGCTTGCGGCAAAGAGCGGTGAAGAATACTGAGAAGAGTGCCAGTTCCGTTCGATGAACTCGTTGAAGAACGCTTGAGGGTCCTCCGCGGGGAAGTCCACAAGCTGCCTGCTCAGGAAGCAGTCTTCAGGCGCGACATTGCCTTCGATGTCGATGAAGCTCAACACGCGGTCAGGCAGTTCATGTGCGAGCATCAGCGCAGTGAGTCCGCCCATGGAGTGCCCGACCAAATGGAACTGGTCGATACCCGCATGAGCCAGCATTGCTTTGGCTGTCTCCACTAGGAAGGGAATGCTGACCTTGCGAAGGTCACCACAGGCAGTTTCTCCACAGCCGGGCGCGTCGTATGCAAGGAAGGGGCGGCCCGCGAAGGCACGATTGATGGCGATGTCCGCGTAGTCTTCCTTCGTCGAGCCGAATCCGTGCAAGAACACAATCGGCGCGAGCTCTCCTTGACGACCAATGGCCGCGATTTTGAGCGCTACGCCGTCTACCTCAAGCGCTATGGTTTCCTTCCGGGTATCTCTGTTCATCGTCATTGTCGGGATGATGGTTAGATTCTTAGTCGACTGTGGCACCAGAAAGCTTGACGGCCTCAGACCACTTCCGAATATCGGAGCCAATCAGGATACGGAACTGTGCAGGCTTCATCGTCATTGGCTCTGCGCCCTGTCTGACCCTGCCATCTATCTCACTTAAGAGACAGGCAGAACTGACGAATGGCTTCGCACGCCTTACGCAGGGACTCGTTGTCCAAGGCGTAAGCGATGCGAATGTAGGGCCCCAACCCGAAAGCAGAGCCGTGCACTACGGCGATGTGTACTTCCTCGAGCAGAGCGAGAGCAACGTCCTCGTCTGTACGCAGCAGCGTGCCGCCTGGGGTGGTTTTGCCGAGCAGACCTTCGCAAGACGCAAACGCGTAGAACGCGCCGCCCGGCACAGCACAGCTAAGCCCAGGCGTGATGTTCAGCAATTCCACCATCATGTCCCGACGGCCTTGGAAGACCTCTTTCGAATCGCGGATGAAGTCCTGCGGACCTTGGAGTGCGGCGAGAGCGGCGTGCTGCGAAATCGACGAGGCGCCGGAGGTCTGTTGTCCCTGCAGCTTCTCCATCGCTTCCAGCAGCCATGCTGGCCCGGTGCCAAATCCAATACGCCAACCGGTCATGGCATACGCTTTGGAGACGCCATTCATGGTCAGCGTCCGGTCTTTCAGACGTGGCTCGACTTGGGCGAGCGTGAAGAACTGCTCGCCGTCGAAGGTGAGGTGTTCGTAGATATCGTCAGACAGCACGAGCACATGAGGGTGGTCCAGCAGTACTTCCCCCAGCCTGGCCAACTCGTCTCGCGAGTAGACCGCACCGGTCGGGTTAGACGGCGAGTTGAGAATCAGCCAGCGCGTTCGTGGGGTAATCGCCTTGCTCAGTACATTGGGTGTCAGCTTGAATCCGACATCGGCGCCGCACTGCACGACCACGGGCGTGGCCCCGCACAACTGCGCCATCTCGGGATAGCTCACCCAGTACGGAGCCGGAACAATGACCTCGTCGCCGGTGTTCAATGTGGCTGCCAAGGCGTTGTAAATGACCTGCTTGCCGCCTGAGCAGACGATGGTGTCCTGCCACCTGACATCGAGACCGTTCTCGCGCTTGAACTTCTCAGCGATAGCTTCCCGCAGCGCGCGAAGCCCCGCCACCTGGGTGTAGCGCGTGTAACCGCTACGAATGGCGCCGATGGCCGCCTCACAAATGTGCGCCGGCGTGTCAAAGTCGGGCTCCCCGGCACTCAGGGAGATGATTTTTGCACCGGTCGCACGCTTAGCAGCAACGCGGTCCATCATGCGATAGGTTGCCGACGGCTGAGCGTTGGCGAGATTAACGTTCAATCGCTGCTGTTCGTCTGCCATCACGCCTTCCTCTGCAAGGTATGGTAGCCCAGCGCTCCCCGAGCTTCACCAAGCGTCTTGCCGCTTGCGATGTGCTCGCGAATCTGCGATTCGACGTCCTCAATCTTGCGTGCGAGTTCCGCGACTTCCTTGGCGCGGTCGCGCGGGATGACGACGACGCCGTTGGCATCTGCCACCACGATGTCACCGGAGCAAACGCGAGCGGTTCCCACGGAAATCGGAGTGTTCACCGACTCAACTTGCACGCGGTCCTTTCCGGTACGCATGAAACGGCCCCGGGTGAAGAGCGGATACCCGTCGCCGAGCGCTTTCGTTACGTCGCGACAGACGCCGTCAATTACGGTACCAGCGATGCCACGTGCGCCGGCGCACTGCGTCATGATGTCGCCCCAGACCGTGCAATCCGTGCGGCCGTCGTTGTCAATGACGACGATGTCGCCGGGTCGCACGTCGTCGATGAAGTCGCCAACGGTGCCAGGCGGCGTACTTGCCGCCACATACTTCACGGTGAACGCGGGCCCGACAATGGGCTTGCGATAGTTGTCCAGCGGCGCGATGTCCAAGCACTGACCGGGCAGGCCGAGACGGTCCATCGCGTCAGATACGCCAGGGGTGTCCAGGCCTTCAAAGAGGGCTACCAGGTCCTTGTCAGTCATTTTGCGTCCTTGCTGTTGATAGCTTCGAATTCCTTGTCGTGCATGACTTCCTCGACGGAGCGTCCCGAGCGCACGGCCTGCACCATGCCGTCCTGACGCCGCGCAATGCGTTCGCCCAGGTCCAGCACCTCTTCAATTCGGTCGGCGGCGACGAAGACCGTGCCGCAGCGGTCCGCGATGACATAGTCGTCCTCGCTAACAACGACGCCTGCGAATTTGACCGCCTTGCCAGAGTCGACCTGCACCACGCGGTTGCGTGCGCTAATCATCGTGACGCCACGACCGAATACGGGATAGCCAATCGATTCACTTCCCTCGATATCGCGACTCATGCCGTCAATGACGGACCCGCGGACCTTCTTGGCTGCGGACGCATTTGCAAGGATGTCACCCCAGCAAGAGATGCCTTCCACTCCGCCTGCGATGACGAGAATGCGGTCGTCAGTCTGAATTTGCACGACGACCGGCGTGATGAGGTGCACTGTCGGCTTTGCATCGGTCTTGGGGCCGAGCTGGATAGTGCTTGCGCGGCCGACAATCTTCGGGCAGTCCCAGAGAGGGCGAATACCATAGGTTGCACCGGAAAGATTCAGGAAGTCGAGCGCATCGGAGACGGTGTTGGTGTCGAGCGATGCAAGGCGGTCCAGCAGGGAGGATGTGCTCATGATGAGGGTGTGTTGGGTTGCCATGGCTGTACTCTCGGCGCTAGAGTTCGAAATGTAAATTCCGAATCCAGTAACCTTTCGATACGTCAAACCTATCAATCGCTATGATTAACTTCAGGCTTGTTCGACACCTGTACCTGTTCTTGGCGGTAGCGGAGGAGGGGAATTTTGGGCGTGCTGCGAAGAGGCTTGGGATGTCGCAGCCTCCACTGACCGAGCAAATTCAGGTGCTGGAGCAGGCTCTAAAGGTGAAGCTCTTTGAGCGTGGAAGAAAAGGGGCGACCCTGACTCCGATTGGGGTCGCAATCCTGCCCGCAGTGCGGAAGTTTGCCGAGCAATTGGACCGCCTGGAACTGGCCGTCCAGGAGGCAATTTCCGGCAGCACTGGCGTGCTATCCATTGGCGCCATCTCCTCAGCACTCGTTGATACGCTGCCGGGCCTCATTGATGAATTGGGGAGAAGATTCCCTCAGCTCACGGTTTCGGTCACGGAGATTGATAGCGTCGATGCGGTTCCGGCGCTCGAGCGGGGGGACATTGACCTGGCATTTGCTCGCCTCGAAGGTGATATGGGCACGGCAATCGGCGCGCTTCCGCTGAAGCAAGACCGACTTGCAGTAGCCCTGCCGAAGACCCATAGGTTTGCGGACATGCCTAGGGTTCGCCTTGCAACCCTGGCTGAAGAGCCCTTTGTCAGCTTCGCGCGCTCCGTCAGTCCGACGTACTTCGACAGTCTCATCGCGACATGCCGGGCGGCGGGCTTTTCTCCGCGAATACTCCACGAAGTAAGAACCGTTGCAACGCAAGTGGCATTTGTTGGGTGCGGCCAGGGCATCGCGCTTGTGCCGTCATCCATGAAAAAGGCAGCGCCAGAAAGTGTTGTCGTCCGTCCTTTGAAGGAGGCGGTGAATGTTGTCACCACCGCCATGGCCTGGTCGAAGAGCCGCCAGAGCCCTGCGGTTGAAGCGGCTATCGACATCCTGTCGAGCGGAAAAGTGGGCTCATCTCGACAGCGCACACAGCGCTAGGACGGGATACGGTGTTCAAAATCTATCCATAGGTTTGGCGTATCAAATCCATCCGGTATTTGGAATTTACAGTTGCATGATGATGCCCGAGAGTTCGCATATACCCGCGATTCCTTCCAGGAGACTCTTGTGGCTGCGTCCAATTTCATCGTCAATCCCGTTCCTCCTCTTGCGCCTCCCGAAGTCATCGAGGCCTTTCGGGATGTGGTGACTCCGCATATTAGTGACAACCTTCAGCGCCTCTCTGGCGTAACTGGTCTGACGCGGTTCAACCGGAGCCGCAAGCTGGTCGGCACGGCAGTCACGGTGAAAGCCAGACCTGGCGACAATCTGCTGATTTACAAGGCGCTTATGGAGCTGCAACCGGGCCATGTCCTGGTTGTTGACGGTGGCGGAGACTGTACGAACGCGCTGGTTGGTGAACTCATCATGCAATACGCGGCAGCGCGGGGATGCGTTGGCTTTGTTTTGGATGGTGCTATCCGTGACACTGCAGCATTCTACGAGTCGGACTTTCCTTGCTACGCAAGGGGTGTCAGTCACCGTGGTCCATACAAGATGGGGCCCGGGGCAATGAACGTTCCGGTGTCGATTGGCGGCCAGATTGTGTCCCCAGGCGACGTTGTGGTGGGTGACGAGGATGGCGTGGTCGCGTTTCCCTTGTCTCAAGCAGCTGCGCTTCTCGAAGCAGTCGCCGTAACTGCAAAGAACGAGCAGACAATTATGGGTGAGATTGCGACAGGCGTAAGGGAGCAAGAGTGGCTTCGCAAGGTGCTTGAGCCTCATGCGCTGTACTAAGCTGCAATGAGCGGGAAGGCGAGCCGGCTCGCCGTCCGGGCCATACGGAACGCCTATGGAGACTGGGCTCGTCACCTGTGTTCGGATTTGCGGTAAGGGCCGTTCGGTAATTCCAGATTGCTATGGACTGCAGTTTTCACGCAACCTTGTCTCCGACAGACACACTCGGCAACGACAGATTGGCCGAGGATAACTCGGAGACAGAGATGATTCGCAAGCAGTCAGTTGGTAGCAAATTGGGCATTCGTTTGGCGTTCGGAGCACTTGGCCTCGCCTTTTCGTCGGCTGTTTTGGCAACGGATGCCTTCCCGTCGAAGCCTCTGACGCTGATTGTCCCGTTCTCTGCCGGAGGTCCGACTGATGTCGTGTCGCGGGCTCTCGCGCTGGCAATGTCGAAGGATTTGGGCCAAAGCGTTGTAGTCGAGAATCGACTTGGTGCCGGCGGAACCGTTGCCGCCGCCTACGTCGCGCGGGCTCAGCCTGATGGCTACACTATCCTCATCCATCACAACGGGATGGCCACGGCACCGGCTCTCTACAAGAAGCTGTCGTACAGCCCGCTCAAGGACTTTGAGTACATTGGCCAGGTCGCGGATGTCCCGATGACGATGCTCGGCCGTAAGGACCTGCCGCCTGCGACTACGGCTGATTTGGTCAAGTACGTCAAACAGAACAAGGACAAGGTTTCGTTAGCCAACGCCGGCCTGGGTGCCGTATCGCAGCTTTGCGGCCTGCTGTTCGAAGAAGCGGTTGGCGTCAAGATGACGTCTGTCCCATACCAGGGTACTGGCCCCGCCATGACCGCGCTGCTGGGTGGTCAGGTTGACCTTCTCTGCGACCAGACGACCTCCACGCTTCAGCAAATCAATGCCAATCGCGTGAAGCTGTACGGCGTCACTACGCCGAACCGAATCAAGGCTTTGCCCAATACGCCGACGATGGATGAGGGTGGCGTCAAGGGCTTTTCGATGAAGGTGTGGCACGGCGTATATGCCCCAAAAGGCACGTCCCCTGCCGTCACTGCCCGTCTGACGAAAGCATTGCAGCAGGCCTTGAAGGACCCTGTGGTCTCTAAGCGCCTGGATGAGCTCGGCGCGGAAGTCGTGCCGGTCGACAAGCAAACGCCGGCCGGCCTGCAGACATGGCTGAAATCTGAAAGCGACAAGTGGCAGCCGCTACTGAAGACGATGAAGGTCGAGGCGGACTGAGGCCGGCCTGCATCGTAAGCCCGGTGCGTGTTGAGAATCCAAAGCGGGGTCATTTGACCCTTTCGGCCCGCCTCGCGCGGGCCATTTTTCTATCCAGGCCGCGGATGCTGCTGTTCCCTCATGCGGTGAGGGCAAGCCATCAGGTATACAAGCCTGTGATGGCAGCAGCCGAATATTCTATTTCTCTATTGCTCATCCCCTTGGATACCATGGGTTCACAGGGATGCAGCGCGTCGCTCGCCCAGACAAAAATTATCCGGAAGAGACATGAAACACTTCATCGTGAAAGTGGGGGTAGGTGCGCTCATTTCCTGCAGCGCCTACGCCCAACCGACGTATCCTGACCATCCGGTGCGTCTCATTGTCGGGTTCGCAGCTGGCGGTAGCACGGACCTGGTTGCCCGTATTGTCGCCAACAAGATGAGCACGCTGCTGGGCCAATCCGTCGTCGTGGAGAACCGCGCGGGAGCCGGCGGGAGCATCGCTACCGACGCTGTGGCGAAGGCCAAGCCAGACGGCTACACGCTCCTATTCGGTACCAGCTCCCACGCAATCAACGCTTCGCTGTACAAGCGTTTGCCCTACGACTCCCATGACGTAGTTCCTGTGTCGATTGTCGCGTCGGTTCCGATGGTGCTGGCCGTGAACCCGTCGGTGAAGGCGAACACGGCGAAGGAGTTCATCGATGACATCAAGAAGAATCCGGCGAAGTACACGTACGGGTCAGCAGGCAAGGGCAGTGCGGTGCATATGGCCGTGGAGCTCCTGGCCTACCAGGAAAAGCTGCAGGTCACGCACGTTCCGTTCCGCGGCGCGAGCCAGGCGATTCAGTCTGTGATTTCGGGCGATATCCCGTTCATCACGGACGCCGTGTCGACGGCTGCGCCGATGGTTCAGGCCGGCAAGCTGAAGGCCCTCGCTGTCACCACGTCCACACGCTCGTCGGTGCTCCCCAATGTGCCGACGATGAAGGAAGCAGGCTTTCCTTCCTATGAGACGTCCATCTGGAACATGGTGATGGTGCCAAAGGGAACGCCTGCGCCAGTCATCGAGAAGCTTAGCGCTGCCCTGCTGGCGACCGTGAGGGACCCCGACGTAAAACAGCGCATGCAGAAGATTGGCGTTGAACCGGTTCTGGACTCCACGCCGGACAAGGCTGCTGCGTTCGTTCAGGCCGAGACCCGCCGTTGGGCGGAGGTCATCAAAGCTGGCAACATCCAGCAAGAATGAGCTGGGCAGCCGGGCTGCTCCATATATAGGGAGGCCCGGTGTTACGCACCAATCCATGTCGCGCCGGGCCAGGCCCCATCCAGCACCAAGCGACGCATCAACGCGACAAGCTCCCCAGCGACGAAGCTGCTAGCCGGCGACGGGCGACGACTGCTCGCCTGCGCGATGACGATTCGACGGGAGAGGTTGGGCGAAACAATAGGCGCTCCTGCGAGGGTGCCTGCTTCGAGTTCTTCGGATACAGCCGAGCTTGGCAACACAGTAAATCCGAATCCCTGCGCAACCAGGGCTTTCTGAACGCTGAGCGCATTCGTCTCCATTGCCACCATTGGAGTGATGCCTGCCACCGCACAAGCATGCTCGACGACGCCGCGCAACCCGTGAGGAGCGTTTGGCAGCACAAGTGGGATGCCCTTCAGGCTTTCAACGCTTTCCTCCGCGCTTTGCAACGACCCTGGTGCGCCGATGAGATAGAGCTGCTCATCCAGGAGCGCTTCGACGGCCAGGTTGGAAGACACCTTGGTGTCGTAGAGCAGTGCGACTTCTACGTCGCCGGCTTCGAGCCACTCCAGTACGTTGCCCGCATACCCGGCATTGATGCGGACCACCAGTTGCGGATGCTTCGCCTTGACCGCCGACACCAGTTCGGTTGCCAGCAGCTCGCAGGTACTGGGCAGTAGCCCAATCGCTGCGGTGCCGGAAAGCTCGCGGCTAGCTGGCTTGATTTGCGCCTTGGCACGGTCGAGTTCCTGGATGGCTCGTCGGCCGTATTCAACCATCGTGCGGCCGGCCTCGGTGAGCACCATGCCGTGCCGTTCCCGCTCGAATAGCTCCACGCCCAGCTCTTCTTCCAAAAGGCGCACGTGTCTCGAGACCGCAGGCTGGACGATACGCAAGAGGTCCGCCGCCTTGGTGGCGCTACCCGTTTCCGCAATCGCCAGAAGGGCGCGCAGTTGCTTGATGTCCATATGGTTTGCCTGCTCCGGGTCCTATGCAGAATCGTGATGCTGCCATCAAATAATTGTATTTCATGGTGCGATACCAACAAAACTATGATAGCAGCGTTGTCCCACTTTCGTGTACCCACTGCCTACTATGACCAGTCCCAGCTCGGAGCCGCTCGCGTGGCAAGAGGCCATCTTCCAGGCCTTCAAGGAAAACAATATTCAACAGGTAGCGTACGTGCCGGACGCCGGCCACGCGCACGTTATCAAGAGCGCCATCGCAGACCCGGACATCCGGGACATCGTGCTCACCACTGAAGAAGAGGGCGTGGCTGTCGTTAGCGGTGCCTGGCTCGGCGGTCAGCGAGCAGTTCTGCTGATGCAAAGCAGTGGTGTGGGCAATTGCGTGAACATGTTCTCGCTGCTCGATAGCTGCCGCTTCCCGTTCTTCACGCTCGTGACGATGCGTGGGGAGTATGCGGAGTTCAATCCGTGGCAGAACCCGATGGGGTTGGCTACTGAGAAGGCTCTTGAACTGATGGGAATCACGGTCTACCGCGTGAACTCGCCCGAAGATGCGGCAGAACTCGTCGACGCGGGCCTGGTATCCGCCTTCGACGCCGGCAATCGCGTTGCCGTCCTTCTGTCCCAGAGCCTGATTGGCCGCAAAAAGTGGATGCGCTGAGCTATGACTACCTCGACTCCCAAGAACGGTATTGACCGTCGCAAGTTCGTTGCTGAACTCTTGAAGCAATTCCCTGACGCGCTCGTCGTAACGGGTCTTGGTTCGCCTGCATACGACGTCTTCGCTGCCGGCGACCGGCCGAGCAACTTCTACCTGTGGGGCGCAATGGGTGGCTCCACGTCACTGGCTCTCGGCCTGGCAATTGCGCAGCCGGAAAAGACCGTGATTGTCATTACAGGTGACGGTGAGCAGCTGATGGGTATTGGCAGTCTAGCCACTGCGGCCGCGCAACATCCCCAGAATCTGTCTATCGTGATTCTGGACAACGGTCACTTCGGAGAGACAGGCATGCAGCAGAGCCACACAAGCCTGGGTACCAACCTTGCACAAGTGGCCAAGGCGGTCGGTGTGCCTTCGACTCTCGAGATTTCCGACATCGAGGAGCTGGGCGCCCTGGTCAGCCAAATCAAGAAGGGTGAGGGCATGACGGTCTCTCAGGTCTACATCTCGACCGAAGAGCCGCAGCGTGCTCTGCCTCCGCGTGATGGTGTCTACGTGAAGAACCGTTTCCGTCAGCACCTCGGATTCGGACCCTTCTAAGCCCAAGGGAAGCAAAGCGCCATGAAGCAGTATCCAATGTTCATCGACGGGGCCTTCGACAATGCAGCCGACGGCCGTTGGTTTGAAACCCACAACCCCTACACCGGAAAGCCTTGGGCCGAAGTTGCTCGGGGTAGTGAGGCCGATGTCGACCGAGCAGTGAAGGCGGCAGACCGAGCCTTCCGTTCGGGGCCTTGGGCCGACATGACAGCGACGCAACGTGGCGCCTTGCTGCGAAAACTCGGTGACCTCATCGCAGAAAATGCCGACCGGCTTGCCGAGTTCGAAGTGCGGGACAACGGCAAGCTACTTGCAGAGATGGGGGCCCAACTCAGGTACCTGCCGCAGTGGTTCTACTACTTTGGCGGTCTGGCAGACAAGATTGAAGGCTCGGTTATCCCGCTGGACAAGAAGGGGTACTTCAACTACACGCGCAAGGAGCCACTGGGCGTCGTCGCGGCAATCACGCCGTGGAATTCTCCGCTTATGCTGTTGGCTTGGAAGATTGCTCCAGCTTTGGCTGCGGGATGCACGGTGGTCGTCAAGCCATCGGAATTCACTTCGGTGTCTGCGCTGGAACTGGCATTGCTGTTCCAGGATGCAGGCTTTCCGCCGGGCGTATTCAATGTAGTGACCGGATTCGGCGGCGAAGTCGGGTCTCCACTCGTAACGAATCCGCTTGTGAAGAAAGTGACATTCACAGGCTCCGACGCGACCGGTCGTATCATCAACCAGCAGTGCGCCGAGCAATTTAAGCATGTGAGCCTCGAACTGGGTGGCAAGTCGCCGAACATCGTCTTCGATGACGCCAACCTTGACGATGCGGTCAATGGTGCGGTCTCCGGCATCTTCGCGGCCAGTGGCCAAACGTGTATTGCAGGTTCGCGACTGCTTCTGCAAGAGAACATTCACGACGCATTCGTTGAGAAGCTTCTTGCACTCGCCGGTACTGCGAAGCTTGGCAACCCGATGGAATCGACCACGCAGGTCGGTCCAATCACGACGCCGGCGCAATACGAGAAGGTCCTCTCATATATCGAGATTGCCAGAACCGAAGGCGCGAAGCTCCTGCTTGGCGGAAAGCCAGCGAGTTGTGGTGGGTGGTTCGTCGAGCCAACCATTTTCGCGAATGTACTGCCGAAGATGCGAATCGCACAGGAGGAGGTATTTGGCCCGGTCCTGTCCATCTTGAAGTTCAAGGATGAAGACGACGCGGTTGCGATTGCTAATGACAGCTGCTATGGACTTGGCGCGGGCGTCTGGACGGGTGACATCGGCCGCGCATTCCGCATGTCAGAGCGCATTCAGGCGGGTACTGTCTGGGTCAACACGTATCGTGCCGTGAGTTTCATGTCGCCGTTCGGCGGCTACAAGGACTCTGGCCTTGGTCGCGAGAACGGTATGACCGCCATCGAGTCGTACCTGCAGACGAAAAGTGTGTGGGTGAATACAGGTGCCCCGACCGGAAACCCGTTCACAATTCGTTAGGGCACAACTTAAATTGACAATCGTGCAGCAGCTCAGGGGCATGTGCTCCGAGCTGTTGCGCTGCGTGGGCGCTTCCTGGTGTTGCCCCAGGCCGACATAGCATGACAAAGAGCAAGATTTCGCGCTAGGTTGGAAGTTATGTGGACCGGCTACCGAAGCTGAGTTAATCGTGCCGTCCTCGCTGCGGCAAACTATACGGCGTCATTTGGGCGCCGCCCGCCGACTCCGCTGCTTCAATCAGCGTGTCAATGAGAGCCTTTGCACAACTAGGGAGGCCTTCCAGTTCTCGCACGATGACAGCACGCTCCCGGAGCGCCCACGGTTCGAGCAGTTCCACAATCGCGAGCTTCATCGTTCGGCGGTGTCGCAGGGCAGCCGACAACGGCAGGACCCCGACGCCGACTCCAGCCTCAATCATTCGGCAAGCGGCCTCGAAGCTTCTGATTTGGATTCGAATCTGGAGCTTGCTTCGCTGGTCGCGCACAAGGTCGGTCAGGAAGGCATGAAGCGTACTGCCCTCGTGGAGACTGACGTGCTCATACTCGAGGGTGTCTTCAAAGCAGACGTCTTTCTTCTTCGTTAGCGGGTGTCCAACCGGCGTTACCAGGACGAGCTTGTCAGTGCTGAAGTGAATGACCTCCAGGCCTTCGGCAGTCATCGGTCCAGAGATGATGCCCAAGTCGGCACTGCCGTCCAGCACGCCACGAATAATGTCTCGAGTGAGACGTTCCTGCAGGTCTACCGTTACGGCATGACGCTCTGCCATGAAGCGAGCCAACACCTCCGGCATGAACTCTGTGACCGCGGTCGTATTGGCGAAGATTCGGATGTGCCCGACGGAGTCTTTGGAGAACTCTTCAAACTCGCTTCTCACGTGCTCGAACTGGCGTTCGATGACTCTGGCGTGGCGTAATAGCCGCTCACCGGCCGGCGTCAGGGAGAGTCCTTTGCTTTCCCGATAGAACAAGCGCGTGCCAAGCTGGTCTTCCAAGGCTTTCAGCCGTGCGCTGGCTGCCGCCGGCGAAAGAAAGGCTTTCTTCGCCCCGCGGGACAGGTTTTCTTCCTCGGCTATGCGTGCGAAAAGCCTAAGGTCGGCAAAGTCAAAATGCATCGAATCTCCTCCGCCCACACTGTACCAAGCCGAAACATACGGCGCAAAGGGTGCTGCCCAAGGTGTGCCTCGCACCCGCGTTCGCTACAGGCGAATGACCGATTCGAAAAAGCGAGATTTACCTACTTCGCCTTCACTGCCATCCTGCCTTATATCCAGCTGTTTGTTGCTGCGCCGGCAGCGCGAACGTTATCAACCTTCGAAAGGCTGCTATGCGTCCCCTTGATGGCATCACTGTAGTATCTCTGGAACATGCAATCGCAGCGCCGTTCTGCACTCGTCAACTGGCAGACCTCGGCGCCCGTGTCATCAAGATTGAACGACCGAAGGTTGGTGACTTCGCGCGCGGATATGACGAGCGGGTAGACGGCATATCCTCGCACTTTTCTTGGACCAACCGCTCGAAGGAGAGCCTGGCCCTTGACCTTAAGCATCACGAAGCGCCGGCGATTCTGCAGAAGATTCTGGAAGAAGCCGATGTCCTGGTGCAAAACCTGGCACCGGGGGCGGCCGACCGCCTTGGCTTGTCGTACGAGGCGCTGACGCAGCGCTATCCCGGCATCATCGTTTGCGATATTTCCGGCTATGGCAACGACGGCCCGTATCGTGACAAGAAGGCCTATGACCTGCTGATTCAGGCTGAGTCTGGGTTCATTTCTATCACGGGTACGCCCGACAGTCCGTCCAAGGCGGGTTGTTCGATTGCCGATATCGCCGCCGGTATGTACGCCTACACCAACATCCTGGCTGCCCTCCTGCAACGCGGCAAGACGGGCAAGGGCTCGCACATTGACGTGTCGATGCTGGAGAGCATGGCCGAATGGATGGGGTATCCGCTCTACTACGCGTTCGATGGAGCCACGCCCCCGCCGCGTGCCGGCGCCTCGCATGCGACGATATTCCCGTACGGTCCATTCTCGGCAGGAGACGGTAAGACCGTCATCCTCGGACTGCAGAATGAACGAGAGTGGGATGCATTTTGCCGCGTGGTGCTGGAACAGCCGGAGCTGACCAAGGACGAGCGGTTCGTCTCGAACTCGTTGCGCAGCAAGAACCGCGCTGAGCTGACCCAACTAATTGTCGACTCGTTCGCGCCGCTGACCATCGAGCAGGTTGTCGAACGACTGGAACGGGCGCAGATTGCCAATGCACGTCTCAACGAGATGCGGGACGTGTGGAACCATCCGCAGCTGAGAGCGCGTGAGCGCTGGACCTCGGTCAATTCCCCGGTGGGTGCAATTCCAGCCTTGCTGCCGCCGGGCCTGTCGAATGCATATGAGCCGCGGATGGACGCTATCCCGGCGCTTGGTGAGCACAGCGAGAGCATTCTCCGCAAACTTGGCTACGTCAGCCAGGATATCGACCGCCTTCGTGCAGAAGGTGCCATCTAGCGTGTCGCCCGCCTGGTTCTGAAGCACATCGTCTCCTTCGACCTCACTCAGGCGACGGAGACGTTTGCCATTCTCGACTTCACATTCCACTATGACCACGTCTTCATCCGCTCGCTCGTACCTCTTCGTCCCTGGCAACCGTCCAGAACGGTTTGCCAAAGCTCATCAGTCTGGAGCAGACCGGGTCATTCTCGACCTGGAGGATGCCGTGGCGGAGGGCGACAAGGACTCAGCCCGCCGCCAGGTGTCGGAGTATCTCGAGGCGGGCGGTACCGGGATTGTCCGGATTAACGCCACCAAGGCGCGTTGGTTAGACGACGTCCTGGCTTGCCGTAAGCCCGGTCTTCAAGGGGTCATATTGCCGAAGGCAGAAGGCTCCGAGGTGATTGCGAGAATCGTCAAGCATCTGCCGACGAACGTGAAGGTGCTTCCGCTGATTGAGACCGCGCGGGGGATGAAGTGTCTCGATGAAGTTGCTTCGACGGTCGGAGTCGAGCGCCTGATTTTCGGAACTGTCGACTTTCGCGCTGAGCTCGGCATTGAGGGCGACGACCAGGAGCTGTTGTACTTCCGTTCGATGATTGTGCTGGCTTCGAAGGCGGCAGGCATTGCAGCTCCTATCGACGGTGTGACGGTCGCCATCAACGATGTGGAGGAGCTTCAGCGCGCCTCCGTCCGGGGGCGCCGGTTGGGATTCGGTGCGAAGCTCTGCATCCACCCCACTCAGGTATCGGAGGTCAATAAGGCCTTTCGCCCGTCCGACGAACAGATTGCCTGGGCCGAAAAGGTTGTCTGCACTGCCAGGTCCTCGCCCGGCGCCTTCAAGCTAGACGGTGAGATGGTGGATGCCCCTGTTATTGCTCGAGCCAGAGAGCTTCTGCGGCAAGCCGGCTTGGCCCGAGCATAAAGCCTGGAACGGATGGGAGCTCAGCGGGCTCCATGAAAATGTATGGTCAGCCTGATCTTTGCAACCTTGGCCTGTGACCTAAGATGAAATGGCTTGCGCAAATGTATCCGGGCTCGCAATGGGCGCGGATCGCGCCCGGCCCCCGATGAGAAGCCGCGCCCGACAGTCCTCAAAAAAGGCTCAGTCTGCAGGACTGAATTTCATGTCAGGTTATCTGTCGGGCCGTGAGCCGATTCTCTTCATCACGGGTCAGAAGTCGCAAAAGCAGGCGGGAAACTCGGATCAGGCGGTGGCCGGATGCGCCCGGTACTCGCCCCCCTTGGCCAGGATCGCCCAGACGATTCTGGCCATTTTGTTGGCCAGCGCGCAGGCGACGACGTTACTGTGGCGCCGCTGCATCAGGGACCTCAGCCAGATGCCCAAGGCATCGGTACGGCGCGGGGCGCGCTGCATCACCGCTCGTGCGCCTTGGACGAGCAGGGATCGCAGGTGCTTGTCGCCGCGTTTTGTGATGCCCAGCAGGGTGGGGCGCCCGCCTGTGGAATGCTGTCGGGGCACCAGACCTAGCGAGGCGGCAAAATCGCGCCCGCGTTTGAAGCCGTGCATATCGCCGGCCATGGCCAGCAGGCAGCTGGCGGTGATCGGGCCAATTCCGGGAATCGTCAGCAAACGTCGGCCGGCTTCGTCTTCGTCCAGTTGCCGCTTAAGTTCGCTGTCAAGTTGAGCGATCTCTTCGCTGAGCAGGCCATAGCGCCGGTGCAGGCGCAGCAGGAGGGAGATGAGCCGGGGTGGGAGCGTCACAGCGGGACTGTCGAGTAAGGCCGGCAGGCGTGTAATGGCGAGCGTGCCTACTGGCAGGCTTACACCGAACTCAAGCAGGAAACCGTGAATCTGGTTGGCCGTAGCCGTGCGCTCGGCCACCAGAGCCTCACGTACCCGGTGCAAGGCGAGCAGCGTCTGTTGCTCGGGCGTCTTGAGCGCTACAAAGCGCATGGCCGGGCGCGCTGCTGCCTCGCAAATGGCCTCGGCATCGGCAAAGTCAGTCTTGTTGCCCTTCACGAAGGGGCGCACGAATTGCGGGGCGATCAAGCGGACCTGATGGCCGAACGCCTGGAGCTTGCGAGCCAGCCAGTGCGCGCCCGCGCAGGCTTCCATCGCGACCGTGCTGGCTGGGCAGTTGGCCAGCACCGTCAGGAGCTGTGTGCGCGTGGCCTTCTTGTGCCACACCTCGTGGCCGTGGCGATCCTGTGCGTGCAGAAAAAAGTAGTGCTTGCCCAGATCGATGCCGATCAACGTCGCGGTGCCCATGATGATCTCCTGGAAAAAAGAAACAGCCCGATCAGCGTAAGCCGATCGGGCTGTTTCGGTCAGGCTGACCATCTCATTAAAGGTGGGTGGCGGCAAGTCGAGCCCCCACCTTTTCATTCGGAAATCCGTTCAATGACGTCGAGCACGGTTCCATCCCGGTATTCGACGATGCCCACAACCTCTCCAGTTGTACTCGGCACTGCTTGCCGCCTCTCCAGGCGTCGGTGTGCTTCGTCATAGAGTACTTCGATAGGGGCGACCTTTATCCCTGCCGAGACGAGGCGCTCCTTGACGTCGATTCGGAGCGGATTGACGGCAACGCCGGCTTCCGTGACCACGACGTCCACGGTCTCACCTGGGGTCGTGACGGTGCGCACCCGTTCGACAATTTTGGGTACGGTCCCAGCGCGCAGTCGCGTCGTAACGATGGAGAGCTTCGCCCCGGCCGCCGTATCGCTGTGGCCGCCCGACCCTCCAATGATGCGGCCGTCACTAGCGGTGGTCACGTTGACGTTGAAATCCAGGTCGACCTCCGCAGCACCAAGAATCATGGCGCTCAGTTGGTTGACGACTGCGCCTTTGTTCCAAGGGTTGGCGTACATCGACGCCGACATAGCCTGATGTCGCGGGTTGTCGCGAAATGAATCAACTGCGCGCAGGTCGAAGCACTGGACGTCCAGCAGACTCCGGAAAAGACCCTGTTCGAGCATGTCGACAAGGTAACCCGTGATTCCACCCGCCGCGAAGCTGCCTGTGACGCCCCGATGAAGCATTGTTTCCCGCAGGGATGCGGCGACGGCCAAAGAGATGCCACCGGCGCCTGTCTGAAACCCGAAGTTCTCATCGAGAAGGCCGGCCGCATCGATGACCTTCGCTGCGGTCGCGGCTATAGCCAGACCGATAGGCTCTTCCGTAGGGCGTGTTGTACCCGAGACGATTTGTGCGCGATTGCCAATGGAGGAAACGGCGACAACGTAGTCCACGTAGTCCTGCCTGATGAATATTGGGCAGGCGGGATATGGCACCAGGTTGTCCGTGACGACGATGACCGTGGCGGCATGGCCGATGTCGGTTTCCGCATAGCCCAATGTTCCGCAAGCGGATGGACCTTGGACGCCGTTCATGTTGCCCATGGCGTCTGCAGTTGGAGCGGCCACAAACGCAGCGTCGATGCGCAGAGTGCCGGATTCGACAAGCCTGGCCCGCCCGCCGTGGGTGTGCATGATGAGCGGCGAGGGAAGTGAGCCTCGAACGACCGCATCGGCCACCGGCCCCGCCGCATATGCGGTGTAGATTTTGCTGATGACTCCGGCCTCAATGAGCTCCACCCATGGCGCATGGACGGGGAAGATGGAGCTTGCAGCGACCGTCAGGCCACGCAATCCCATCTCAGCGGCTTCTTTGAGGACGGCGTTGGCCACCGCATCGCCGTTGCGCAAATGATGGTGAAAGGAGATGGTGGACCCATCTCGCACGCAGGCAGCGTCCAAGCTTTCCCGTATCGAGCCAAGCAACTTAGGTGTTCCTCGGGGGAACGAGCGCAGGCTTGTTTCCACCCGACGATGGACCTCTGGGCCCGCATTAAGGCCTGCATATGGCTTCAGGCGCTGTCCATCAGCCCAATCTGGGACGAGTCTGCCAATACTGTTCTTCATGGTTTTCTCTCGTTTCCGGTTGCTCACAGGCCGTCTTCACGGAGGCGGGCCACGGTACCCAGAGAGACGCCGAACCAGTCGTGGAAGGAAGCTTCCAGGTCCTTGCCGTCTCCCCAGCCCACCCGTTGCCGCAGGTCGGCCACCGACAAGTCAAACAGGAAGGAATCGAACAGTGCCCTCATGAGCCGCTGCGTTCGGCACAGTTGGGTAAAGGCGGCGCCCTGGGTGAACAAGGCTGTGCGAATCTTGTTCGGCGTAGTTTGCAATGTGGTCGCCATGACTTTTGCGTTCCATGTCTCCTGAGGATTCTGGAACACGGTCCCTGAAATCAGCTCGCGCAGATGTTGCACCTTGGCGCTTGCGCTACCCGTCGCAAAGGCGGGAAGTTCCTTTGAGGACACGCCATGGCTATCGGAGAGGGAAAGGGTGCATTCGGATGGGAAGAAGATGCCACCCGTGAGGTGTAGGTCAACGGATTCGAACGCGGGGATGCCAATTGTCTGGCCCTCACGGAGAGGACGAGTAAATCCGCGTCGGCTCAGCGTTTGTTCGCCCCTGGTAGCCGTGATTGACATGGGGAACGCGGGCACGAGCCGATGAAGTGAAACTCGGGAGCGGCATCGGATTTGAACTTGCATGGGCCTGGCTGTGCGCATTGTCATGACTCAATGCTGGAGGCACATTGGTGCTTCGTAAATCCGCGAATTCCGAATGCTGCATTCGGATTCACTCAAGGTGGAGGCTGCTTTCTGCCTGACCGAACGGCGCGTTCCGAACTTTCGAATTTTCGGTTGTGCGTGTCACGTGCATAGTGGAGGCCAAGCAGTTCTAACTGAGGAAAGCCATGGATGTTGAGCATTTGAAGCAGTGGGTCGGAAGGACGACGGAAGCCCAAGACGAAATCACTGCGTTCCCGGTTGCGGCACTTTCGGCGACCCTGGACTATGAAATTCCTGCCGTGCGCCGTGGCGAAGCAATCTCTCCTCTCTGGCACTGGCTGTACTTCCTCCCCCTGCATCGCCGCTCCGAGATTGGTGCGGACGGTCATGCGAGCCGCGGTGGCTTCTTGCCTCCCGTGCCGCTGCCTCGCCGTATGTGGGCGGGTGGGCGCCTCCAGTTTCATCAGCCTCTCCGCGTCGGCAATCTTGCTTCCAAGGTCTCGACCATCCTCGATGTCAATGCAAAGTCCGGACGGAGCGGCTCTCTAGCCTTTGTGACGGTCGAACACAAGTACTACGGACCGTCGGGGCTCGCCGTCACCGAAGAGCACGACATCGTCTACCGTGAGGCTGCGTCGCCGGACGCTCCTGCTGCCGAAGTTGTTCCGGCGCCCACCGACGAAGAATGGGTCCAGGAAGTGGAGACTGACGCTGTTCTGCTCTTCCGCTTTTCGGCACTGACCTTCAATGGCCATCGGATTCACTACGACAAGCCGTATGTGAGCGGTGTCGAACACTATCCCGACCTGATTGTTCATGGCCCGCTTCAGGCCATGCTGTTGCTGGAACTGGTGCGCCTCAACCTTCCGGAAGCTACGATCAAGTCGTTCTCGTTCCGCGGCGTCCGCCCGACCTTCGTGCCGCAGCGCATTTCCGTGTGCGGAAAGCGTTCTGAGGACGGTAAGACCGTCAATCTCTGGATTCGCCATGAAGACGGGGCGCTCGCGATGAGCGGGTCCGCCGAGCTGGCTTAACCCTTATAAGACTGGAGACCGATGTGCTGAACGCAGTCGATGAGTATCAAGAAATCCGTGAAGCAGTCCGTGACCTTTGCGGCCAGTTTTCGTCCGAGTACTTCCGCAAGATTGACGAAGTCCGAGGCTATCCCGAAGAGTTCGTCAATGCGCTGACCGAAGCCGGCTGGCTCGCCGCGCTCATCCCTGAGGAATTCGGTGGCTCCGGGCTGGGTCTGACCCAAGCGTCGGTCATCATGGAAGAAATCAACCGCGCCGGCGGCAACTCGGGTGCATGCCATGGCCAGATGTACAACATGGGCACCTTGTTGCGCCATGGCTCGGATGAGCAGAAGAAGCTCTACCTCCCCAAGATTGCGAGCGGTGAGCTGCGCCTGCAGTCGATGGCTGTGACGGAGCCGACTACGGGCACGGACACGACGAAAATCAAGACTACGGCCGTTCGCAAGGGCGACAAGTACGTCGTGAACGGGCAGAAGGTGTGGATTTCGCGCGTTCAGCATTCCGACTTGATGATTCTGTTGGCGCGTACGACGCCGCTGGACCAGGTGAAAAAGAAGTCGGAAGGCATGTCCATCTTCGTGGTCGACCTGCGGGAGGCTATCGGGAACGGTCTGACCGTTCAGCCCATCCTGAACATGGTCAACCATGAGACCAATGAGCTGTTCTTCGACAACCTGGAAATCCCTGTCGAAAATCTGATTGGCGAGGAAGGCAAGGGCTTCAAGTACATCCTGGACGGCCTCAATGCCGAGCGTACGCTGATTGCGGCGGAATGCATTGGCGATGGCTACTGGTTCATCGACAAGGTGACCAAGTACGTCAACGAGCGCATCGTGTTCGGCAAGCCTATCGGCCAGAACCAGGGCGTGCAGTTCCCCATCGCACGTGCATTCGTGAACGTCGAAGCGGCAAGCCTCATGCGTTTCAAGGCAGCAAGGCTGTTCGACGCACACCAGCAATGCGGTGCAGAGGCGAACATGGCCAAGCTCCTGGCTGCCGACGCTTCGTGGGAGGCGGCCAATGCCTGCCTGCAGTATCACGGTGGCTTCGGCTTTGCGGCCGAGTACGACGTCGAACGCAAGTTCCGCGAAACCCGTCTATATCAGGTGGCGCCTATCTCGACGAACCTGATTCTGGCGTACGTCGGCGAGCACATTCTCGGCATGCCTCGGTCATTCTGATAACCGTATCGGTGGTCTCCTGACCATTGGGACCTGCGATAGGGCAGGTCCCTTTTTTGCTTTTTGGCCAGTTTGAAGCCGATAACCGACGCACGGTAGCCACTGCATTCCTCAGTGGTACGGTTGAAGCCGCCTGGGGTCCCATGCCGCCACAACCCGACATTGATTTCAGGTGTGAGTGAGGGAGCGAGCGTCTTCTGCAGCCTTCGCCGCGCTTAGGACGTGGTCAAAGCAAAGTTGACGAGTGGTCTCCGCATCCCGCTTCTCAATCGCCGATACAACTGCATCGAGCTCCTTGATGGATTCGGCAAGCCGTCCGGTGCGGCCGAGCGACAGACGGCGCAAGAGAGTAATGCGGTTGTTGAGCTGGGTGAGCATCTGCCCGGCAATTTCATTTCCGCATCCTTCCATCAAGATTGCATAGAAGGTGTTCTTGCCTCGGAGCAAGGCATCGGTGTCTGCGGAAACCTTGGGCGTGGCCAGGTATTGCAGCGCTTCCCTCAGGCGCGAAATCTGTACGTCCGTTGCATTACGCGCGAACCCTTCACCGATGCACGCCTCGAGATAGGCGCGCACAGCGTAAATTTGACGCGATTCCTCTTCGGAGATGGTGGCTACCACCGGGCCCTTGTGAGGAATCAGATGAATCAACCCCTCCGCCTGGAGCTGCTGTAGCGCCTCGCGTAATAGCGGCCGGCTCACGCCAAGGTTTTCGCAAAGCTCCCGTTCGACGAGTCGTGCCCCCGGCACGAAGCGGCCGGAAAGGATGGCTTGACGCAACCTATCCGTCACTTGTTGACGTAGGGTGGTCATGTCGCGCTTGATGTACAGGTCTGTTTCCATAGGTCGCCACGCTGGTTGCCGGGAATTATCCCAGATTTCCAACCAAACAGATTGTCAGACAATCTTATTGACTTACGAAAAACTGCGCTCTACGATGGGACCCACTAACCAAAGGAGAGACGCATGAATCAAGACTTGTTCGACAAAGGCCTCAAGACCCGTCGCGAAGTGCTGGGTAGCGAGTACGTCGACGCATCGCTCAAGAGCGCGGACGACTTCAATCGCGATATGCAGGAACTGGTGACGCAGTACTGCTGGGGAGATGTCTGGAATCGCCCAGGCCTGGAGCGTCGCACGCGCAGTTTCCTGAACCTGGCCATGATTGCCGCGCTCAATCGGCCGCACGAGCTGAAGCTGCACGTGCGGGGCGCCATCAACAACGGGCTGACCAAGGATGAAATCAAGGAGGTCTTCCTGCAGGTGGCCATCTACTGCGGCGTGCCGGCGGCAATCGATTCGTTCCGAATCGCCCGGGAAGTGTTCAAGGAAATGGACATCTAAGGAGTCGGCCATGAAGCAGATTGGATTCGTCGGCCTGGGGATGATGGGTTTCCCCATGGCCGGCCGCCTGGTCGCAGCGGGGGTGAACGTCCTCGCCTATGACGTCGTCGCGGAGACCCGGGCGCGCTTCGCCGCCGAGCAAACGGGAGACCGTGTAGCGGCGGACCTGCAAGAGTTCGGCGATTGCGATGTCGTCGTAACGATGCTGCCCAACTCCGAAATTGTCGATGAAGCCGTCCTCAAGCTGACCAAGGTTCTGCAGCAAGGAGCCATCTTGGTCGACATGAGTTCCGCCGACCCGGTGCGCACGCGAACGCTCTCGGATGCGGTCAAGGCGGCGGGCTTGACCATGATTGATGCTCCCGTGTCCGGCGGGGTAAGTCGCGCACGTGCCGGCTCCTTGGCGATTATGGTCGGCGGTGATGCCGCTGATGTCGAAAGGGTTCGGCCGCTTCTTGGCCACCTGGGTTCCACGCTCACCCATGTCGGTGGCATTGGCGCCGGCCACGCGATGAAGGCACTGAACAACTATGTTTCGGCCGCTGGTTTGATTGCTACCGCGGAAGCGCTGATTGCCGGTCAGCGCTTTGGCATCGACCCCAATGTCATGGTCGACGTCCTGAACAGCTCCACTGGGAAGAACAACACAACGGAAAACAAGGCCAAGCAGTTCATGCTTTCCGGTGCGTTCAATTCAGGATTCTCGCTCGCCTTGATGGCAAAGGATGTCGGCATCGCGGCTGTCCTTGCCGAGGCAGTAGACGCCGCAATGCCGCTGGGCGTGTATGTCAACGCTTTGTGCACGCAAGCATCCAACGAGCTAGGGAAGGGCGCGGACCACACGGAAATGTATCGCTTCGTCGAGCAACCCTAGCCGCCGGCCCATGCACGGCTCCGCCAAGGCATCCGATAGATAGCGGATAGCCTGGGCGGCATCCCAATTCTTTGATGTACTGATTTTCCGCGCCAAACGGAGCGGTGGGCCACGCTCGTCCCTACGACGGCTGCAGCCCGAAAAAAGACAAGGCGATTCGACAGAGGTTGCCATTCAGATTGGAGACATCATGAAACGATTACTTGCAGTAGCCACAGGCATTGCCATTGCTCTGACGTCAGCGCTCGCGACTGCCCAGTCTTATCCGAACAAGCCTATTCAGGTCATCATCCCTTACGCACCGGGTGGGTCTACTGATGTCATCGGGCGGGCATTGGGCGAATCTATGGCTCGCAACCTCAAGGAACCGGTCGTCATTGAGAACTCCGGAGGCGCGGGTGGGACCATTGGAACGGCGCGCGTGGTGAACGCGCAGGCGAATGGCTACATGCTGCTCTTCCACAACATGGGCATCGCCACGGCACCAGCGCTGTACAAGAAGCTGAACTTTGACTCGGCCAAGGACCTGGAGCCGGTCGGTCAGGCGGCTGACGTGCCGATGATTCTTGTAGGAACAAAGGGGTTTGCACCTTCGAACCTGAAGGAGGTCATTGCCCACATCAAGCAAAAGCAAGGTTCGGTGCGCTTCGGCCATGCAGGTATCGGCTCGACTTCGCATCTGTGCGCAATGCTCCTGGCCAAGACACTGGGCACGGAGGTGACCATGGTGCCGTATCGCGGAACCGGACCGGCGTTGCAGGACCTGCTCGCTGGGCAAGTCGACCTGCTCTGTGACCAACCGGTGGCGACCGGTCCCTACATCAGGAGCGGAATGTTGAAGCCATATGCCCTGGCGGCAGCTTCGCGTCTGGCGAGACTGCCCGATGTCCCCACTTTCGCCGAGGCGGGCTTGCCGAACTTTGAACTCGAGGTTTGGCACGGCCTCTACGCACCGAAGGGCACACCGACGGCAGTCATTGAGCGATTGAACCAAGCATTGCGCTTCGCGCTTGCCGACCCGGCCGTACTGCAACGGTTTGGCCAGATGGGGGTCACAGTTCCGACCTCTGAGCGACAAGATGCGCCGGCACTCGGGACGCGCACCAAGGCAGAAATCGCACGTTGGACACCGGTCATCAAGGCGGCAGGCGTCTACGCGGAGTAATCCGGCTCGGACAGGACCGGCGGTTCCGGCCTACTCAGAGAGTGGGGCGTCCACAAGAACACCGGTCCTCAGCCGACGGATGCGCGGGTCAACAAAGTACCCTCCGCCCTCCACGTAGCGCAAATACGCGCGTTGGCAAACCTTGCACTCCGAGACGGTGGAGCGGTTGTACGGAAAGTAGAGGGGAGCAATCGGTGCTTCGGCTGACCAGAGGGTTGTGCCCTGTGGGTGATACTCCTCATACGTCGCCTCGGTGTAGGCATCGCGAAGCAGGGTGCCAATGACGCGAAGCTGTTGCTCTGGGAAGGAGACTGGCAACGACGTCCATTCATCGAGCTCAGGGGCGCTACACGCACAATCGAGAGTTACGGCATCGGTGCGGCGGGCGAGAGCTTGCAGGGCGTCAAACTGCAGGTAGGTTTCGTTTTCCACGGGGCGTTACGTGATAGGACAGACTTCTCAGAGTCAACCCTTGCATCATACCGTCGCTGCGGATATCAACACAGTGCTCTCCGCCCTGCCTCCGCGAAGCGCAAATGATGACACCACGTTGCCCACATACCTGGGGTCCTATGGGACCCCATCTTCATTTCTTCTTCTTCAACCAGGAAACGGCCACATCGACCATTGGATGGTACCGATTTGAGTTCCATGCCAGCGCCGCAGCCACCACCATGATTCTCTCCTTCAAGGGGCGCACAACGACGTTCTCGGGTGCCACCTTGCGCATGGAGGACGGTACCAGTGCTACGCCTTGACCACATCCAACATAGGCGATTTGCGATGTGATGGTGCGCACCTCGTGCAGGACGCGAGGAGCAAAGCCATGCGCGCGGCAGACTGATGTAAGCAAGTCAAAGTAGACGGGGCTACGCTCTCTCGACGACATCACCAGTTCCTCATTTGCAAGCGAACGCAGGCTCACCCTGGAAAGTGCGGCCAAGGAATGGTCCTTCGGAAGTGCCACCGCGAGTCGGTCCTCCGACAAAGGCATGGTCATGATGCCACTTCCCACATCACCATCGAGGCGAACGAACGCCAGGTCGAGTTCGCCGGACTTCAAGGCCGGAATTGCCTCAACACTGTCGATTTCCTTTATGAATACAGTGAGATGTGGATACGCCTGCCTGAGCGAATCCAGCAGTGGCGGAACCGTCTCCAACATTGCAGATGTGACTGCACCAATGTGTAGCACGCCTGATTGACCGGAAGCGACCTCACGGATGACCAACTGCAGCCGCTCCACTTGGCTCGCGAACTGTTGAACTGCCGGCAGGATTGCAGCGCCCGCGGGACTAAGCTGCGTGCCGCGCCGCGACCGTTCGAAGAGTTGTAGTTTAAGTGACTGTTCAAGAACCTTGATTTGCTCGGTCAGGGGCGGTTGTGACATGTTCAGTCGCGCTGCAGCACGTCCGAAGTGCTGCTCCTCGGCAACGGCCAAGAACAACCAAAGCTGCCTTATCAGGCGGAAATCGATTGAGGTGTTCACTTCAGGGCCCTCCGTATGCCGTGTTTTGCCAAGTGTCCTCTGTTCCGAAAATCGTATCACGGAGATACCTAGTTCGGAATTTACATATGAGATGCAGGGGCCGATGATTCCTTCGAATCTTCGTGAAAACCGGCAATGTGTGAGCTCTTGCGACTCGACCGCTGCGTAGCGGCTGACGTCAGCTGCGATTCCGATGCGCAGGACTCTCCTTGCTTCGTTTTTCGCTACCACCCACCGGGCACGGACGCCATTCAGCGGCTGCGACAGTGCTGGCCCCGTGGTGTTGGCACAAACAACAAAGATGGAGGCAACATGAGTGAATTCAGTTTGGATGTAATCCGCCAAGCTGCGGCCCGTTTACGCGGAAAGGTGGTGCGTACCCCTCTGCTCGAATCGCCAATGCTTAGCGAGCGTGCGGGCTGCCGGCTACTTGTAAAGGCCGAGGCGCTTCAGCTAACGGGCTCCTTCAAGGTCCGCGGCGCACTCAATAAGGTTCTCTCGATGGAGCACGCCGCGCGACGACAGGGCATCGTTGCGTTCTCTGCCGGAAACCATGGTCAGGGAGTTTCTGCGGCCGCTCGTCAAGTTGGTTGTCCGGCAGTCATCGTAATGCCGAACAATGCCCCGCGAATCAAGGTTGAGAACTGTCTGTGGTGGGGCGCAGAAGTCGTCAAGTATGACCCCCAGACGGAAGACCGTGTCGAGGTTGCTCAGCGTATCGCTCAGTCCCGACGCATGACGGTTATCCCTCCATTCGACGACTACGACATCATGGCGGGTCAGGGTACCTGCGGGTTGGAAATCGTTGAGCAACTGGAGGAGATTGGGGTGAGGCCCGATGCAGTTGTTATTAATTGCAGCGGTGGCGGGCTTGCCTCTGGTGTCTCGGAAGCCATCAAGAATGCCTTCCCGAACACGCGGGTCATGATTGCGGAAGTCCTCGGCTATGAAAAGGTCGCACGGTCGTTGGAGAGCGGCAGGCCTGAAAGCAATCCCTCAGTTCCCAAGACAATCCTCGACGGCATCTCGGGACCGACGGCCGGCGCGAAGACCCTCGAAGTGCTGCGTCGCCACCAAGCTACTGGGCTAAGCGTAAGCGACGACGACGGACTAAATGGTGTTGCCGCTGCGTTCAAGATGCTCAAGCTAGTCGTCGAGCCGGGGGGGGGCGCTTCCCTAGGTGTTGTCCTGGCAGGGAAGGCCGACGTTGCAGGAAAGAACGTTGTGGTCATCGCTTCCGGTGGAAACGTCGACCCTTCAGTTTTCTCCATGGCGCTTGAGCGCTGTTGAGCACACCCGTCGGCCCGTCCTCGGCGTCGGAAACCTCCATTGCAAACCAACATTCCCATCATGAATCCTCAACAGAGATTAGAGGCTGCTGGCCTGAAGCTGCCAAAGGCGTATTCCCCGTCGGGCAACTATCGACCGTTTCGTCGAGCTGGGCAGCTTCTTTTTGTTTCAGGCCATGGACCGCGGCTTGAAGACGGCAGTTATGTCACTGGTCAGCTTGCGACTCCCGATGATGTGAAGTCGGGCTATGGAGCCGCTCAACTCGCAACTCTGAATCTGCTTGCGGCAGTTCAGCTAGCCGTGGGTGACTTGTCTAGGGTGGAGGCGGTTCTGAAGGTCCTCGGGCTAGTCAACTCCACGACTGCATTCATGCAGCACCCCAAGGTAATCGATGGCTGTTCGGACACATTGGTGGCTGCGTTTGGGGACGATGTCGGCCAGCATGCCCGTTCCGCTGTGGGCATGGCCTCTCTCCCGCACGGAATGATGGTGGAGGTTGAGGCCGTATTTCTCATCCGCGACTGACGACGTAGGCCCCGATTCATCACGAATGGACGTACAGCGCCCTCGTACGAAAAAAGCAGTCCACCCCAATTCAGGGCCGCTACTGGCGAGAAGCCGGATAGACGAAGGGGTGGACCACTTCTCTTGGAGACACCCACACATGAAACAGAATATTGTTGCGCTTTCGGTCGCTATCTTCGCCGCTGGAGCGGCCCATGCTCAGAGCAATGACACGCTTGCCAAAATCAAGGCCGTAGGGAGTATCACCCAAGGCGTACGCGAAGCTTCTGGTGCTCTTGCCTATGCGCTGGGAAACGGGGTCTATGCCGGCTTTCACTACGAGGTCTGCACCAACATCATCTCTGATATCAAGAAACAGATGGGTCTATCGCAGCTCGAGGCCAAATATGTCCCTGTGACCTCGGCCAATCGTATACCGCTCGTGAAGAACGGTACGGTCGACATTGAATGCGGCTCTACCTCCAATACCCTGGCCCGACAAAAGGAAGTGGCATTCGCCAGTACTCTGTATGTTGAGGAGGTCCGCATGGCAGTTAAAGCTGACTCTGGAATCAAATCACTGGCGGACCTCAACGGAAAAACTGTCGTGACCACGACCGGCACAACCGCGCTACAAGTGGTTCGTCAGAACAAGCGTGCGAAGAATATCGACTTCCGGGAAATCAGTGGAAAGGACCACTCCGATAGCTTCCTTCTGCTCGAAACTGGGCGTGCGGACGCCTTCGTACTTGACAGCCAAGTACTGGCGGGAAGCATTGCCATGGCGAGGAATCCCAAGAGCTTCAAGATTGTCGGCGAGCCACTGTCGGTAGAACCCATTGCCATCATGATTCGCAAGGATGATGCCGCCTTCAAGAAAGCAGTAGACGACAGCATCGCTCGCCAAGTGAAGGATGGAACCATCGCCAAGCTCTATGACAAATGGTTCATGAAGGCAATCCCTCCGTCGAACACTTCGCTCAACCTACCTGCCTCCGCAGCTACCAAGGCCGCCTGGGAACATCTCAACGATAGGCCAACGGAGTCGTACAAGGTCGAATGACAGCGTTTGACGCGACATGCTTACCGTCGAGCGTTAAGTCGTGCAAGAACAGCCTCGCACACCGAGTATCAAGAGCTGTTGCACACGCATTGCGGAGACACCCGCACCTTCGCGGCGGGTGCACCACATAGAAATAGAAAGTTAGGAGCGTTCTATGGGAATCGAATGGGACTGGAAAGTCTTTCTTCAAGACCCCGGAACCTTCCCCACGTACTGGCAATGGCTAATGTCTGCCTGGGGATGGTCCGCATCGGTCGCCGTACTGGCGTTAATTATCGCGTTCATCCTCGGGTCCATCATCGGCATTCTGCGTACGCTGCCTCATAGCCCCGTGCTGTCTGCCTTTGCTGGCGGTTGGGTTGAGTTGTTCCGAAACGTCCCGTTGCTGGTGCAGATTTTTCTCTGGTACCACGTCGTTCCGGCGCTTTTACCCCCGATGAAGAGTTTCGACAATTTCGCGTTGGTGGTTATCGCATTAGGCGTGTACACCTCGGTACGCGTCGCCGAACAGGTACGCTCCGGTATCCAGGCACTGCCTCGTGGCCAGCGCTACGCGGGCATGGCACTGGGATTCACCACGTTGCAGTACTACCGATATGTGCTTCTCCCAATGGCGTACCGCATCGTAATTCCGCCCTTGACAAGCGAAGCAATGAACGTTTTCAAGAATTCATCGGTCGCCTTCGCTGTATCGGTAACTGAGCTGACCTGGTTCGCCATGCAGGCGGGGGAAGAAACTTCGCGTCCAATTGAAATGTATGCAGCCGTGACAGGCCTATACATCATCTCTGCCTTGACCATCAATCGAATGATGGCGTTCATCGAAAGGCGGGCGCGCATACCGGGGCTGATGGCCTTGGCCGGCGGCGGGGGGCATTGAACTATGGACCTCGATTTTTCGTTCTACGGCTGGGGACTCATCAGCAACTACATCCTTAACGGGATGTACTTCAGTGTGATGTTGACGGTCATTGCGACCGCAGGTGGCATCATCTTCGGGACCTTGCTGGCGCTCATGCGCCTGTCCAAACGGAAGGCTTTGGTTGTGCCGGCGACCGTCTACGTCAACGGCATGCGAAGCATCCCGTTGGTGATGGTTCTCCTCTGGTTCTTCCTGCTAGTGCCTCTCTTGATTGGGAGGCCCATTGGCGCAGAGGTCGCGGCAGTCATCACGTTCATTGCCTTTGAGGCGGCCTACTTCAGCGAAATTATGCGCGCCGGGATTCAGTCCATTCCCCGCGGCCAGATGTTGGCGGGGCAGGCTCTCGGCATGACGTTCAGCCAAAACATGTGCCTTGTCCTCCTGCCGCAGGCCTTCAGAAACATGCTGCCGGTGCTCCTTACTCAGACCATCATTCTGTTCCAGGACACATCTCTTGTTTATGCCATCGGCGCCAACGACATGCTGAAGGGCTTTGTGGTCGCTGGCACTAACCGAGGTCGTCCAGTTGAAAGCTACCTGCTTGCCACCGCCACCTATTTCATCATCTGCTTTGCGCTGTCCTACTTAGTCAAGCGCGTGCACCGGAAGATTGCCATTATCCGCTGAGCGGAAACTGAGGATACTGCTATGTCTCAAGCCATGATTGAAATCAAGAACGTCTCCAAGTGGTACGGCCCGGCGCAAGTACTTCATGACTGCTCACTGAGTGTGAACAAAGGCGATGTGGTGGTTGTTTGCGGCCCGTCTGGCTCAGGAAAATCCACGCTGATTAAGACAGTGAATGCACTGGAGCCGTTTCAGAAGGGCGAGATTATCGTCAACGGAATCGAGCTTCATGGCCCGAAGACCAATCTTCCTAAGCTCCGCAGCAAAGTTGGGATGGTGTTCCAGCATTTTGAGCTGTTTCCACACTTGTCAGTGACCGAAAATCTGACGATTGCCCAAGTCAAGGTGCTGGGTAGGAGCATGGCAGATGCGAGAACACGTGGTTTGAAGATGCTTGACCGGGTTGGCCTGATGGCACATAGGGACAAGTTTCCCGGCCAGCTCTCCGGAGGGCAGCAACAGCGTGTTGCCATAGCACGCGCTCTTTCCATGGACCCTGTGGTCATGCTGTTCGATGAACCCACCTCGGCCTTGGACCCCGAGATGGTAGGAGAGGTCCTCGACGCGATGGTGGGCCTGGCCAACGAAGGCATGACCATGATGGTTGTCACGCACGAGATGGGCTTTGCGCGAAAGGTGAACCGCCCCGGGTACCGTGGAGGCTGGTTGGTTTAAGTTAATAGCGTTTCAGCGGCAGGCATTTGAAGCTGCTGATAGTAGTTTGCCTCAGCTTCGGCGGGCGGGATATAGCCAAGGGGTTCCATCAGCCGGTGGTGATTGAACCA
>NZ_JBFTSP010000022.1:0-90921 GCF_056400065.1 Cupriavidus sp. 01L415
AGCGAGTCGGAACCACCCCTTCCCATCCCGAACAGGACCGTGAAACGACTTTGCGCCGATGATAGTGCGGACTACCCGTGTGAAAGTAGGTCATCGCCAGGCTCTTATACCCAAAACCCCCAGCCCTCAAAAGCTGGGGGTTTTGCTTTTAGGGGTCAGACTTCGCGTTTTTACGCTTGCATGTCGGTAACGTCCGCACGGACGGGCGCCAATCGATGTCACTCCCTCTGGGAGCATTTCCATGCTCTCTGCCCAATTCAAGCTGCCATTCAAGCAGTCTTCAGTTCACGTCTTCCCTGCCGTTAGTCCCAATCGCTGAAACCACAGCAATGTCACCGCTGTTGTATTCAGGGTAGCGGAGCATTCCTGCGCAGAAATGCATCTGATATGTTCCTCCCAAGCGCTCTGTATTGGCGCGAAGCAGTCTGCAACAGCAACGCCGCGGCGCCGAAGGGCCCAGAAGCAGGAATGTTGGGATTCGACGAACGTGACGAGATTCGGGGTTCAGGGGGTTACATGGTGTTGGCCATGAAGTTTCTGCCAGCGCTGGCTGGCGTTGCAGGCATGCTGTTGCTTGCGGGATGTGCGTCGACAGCGGGGAGCCCACCCGCGGAGTCGGCGAAGATGGCGGCAATCTCCAATGTGGATTGCAAGACGTTTGGCACAAAAGCCGGCATGATGACTGCCAGAGGAGGCGCAGCAGCGGATCCGCTGGAGATCGCGAATCTCCTTGGCCGACCCGAGCAGGACGCCGGTGGCGATGCCGAAGCGGAGGCAGACCCTACTGTCACCGCGGCGCCGGCGCTTTCCCATCTACCGTTGTTCTCCACATCCGAGGGCGCATCGCGGCTACCCGCAGGCTGGCAGCCCTGGACGGTCAATCGGAACAAGCTCCCGACGCAGTACTCATTGACAGAGGTTGATCAGCGTCTGGTCTTGCATGCCCAGGCCGAGAGTTCCGCCTCCGGCTTGTACGTTCCACTTGCCCAGCGCGATGCGGGCACACTGCGCTGGATGTGGAAGACGCGGGACATCATTCGTAGCGCGGACAACGGCATGGGCCAGCGTGAAGACGCGCCGCTGCGCATCTTTGTGGCATTTGAGGGGGATCGCAGCACGTTGCCCCTCCGTGATCAGTTGATGTATGAGATGGCCAGGATCACAACTGGTCGCGAAATGCCCTACGCGACGCTGATGTATATCTGGGGCGGACGTCGACCGGAGGGCAGTGTCGTGAACAATCCGCACACTGACCGCGTGAGGATGATCGTTGTCGATTCGGGCACGCGCCATACCAACGAGTGGCGTTGCCATGAGCGTGATCTGCGCGCCGACTATCGGCAGGCATTTGGTGCCGACCCGGGCAAGGTTGTGGCCGTTGGCATCATGACCGATACCGACAACACGAAGAGTCGCGCCGAAAGCTGGTACGGCGACATCGCCCTCGACTGAACGTGCGCACCTCTGCGAYGAACTAGGCTATGACGGCGCTGTCTTCCAGCGCCAATAGCGCAAACGACGCCAGCCAGTGCGTGGCGACGTAGTGACCCCCAACAGCCTGCGGCAGCGACGCCTCCAGGTGATCCGACCACGCTCGCACAGCCAGCGACTGTAGCGGCGACGGCAGGGCAGGGCCCAGCAGTCGCCAGCACCATGCGCGCGAAAGATTCAGCCCGTCAAGATGCGACATCTTCGGGTCCGTGCGGTCCGCCACGACCACCGGCGTCAGCCAGGTCGCGAGTTCCGCCTGGCCCGGCGAAAACATCTCCCACCAGTCACCGAATCCGCAGTCGTCCATGACCTGCCGCATCAACACGGCCTCGATCAGCCCGCCGGAGAGGAATTCATCACCGCCGGGTTCGTACCGTGCAGGGTAGCGCTGGTCGTGCCCGAACCAACGATGTGCACGGCGGACGATCGCCTTGCGCAACGCAACGTGTTGGTCTGCCTTCGCATAGATCAGCGCCATGACCAGCGCGAACGCGCTGTTAAAGTGTGTTCCGGTGCGGACAGGAAAGTCGGCGATATCGATGTAGTCGATCAACCGCTGCGCCAAATGACCGGACAGCGGCGCGCAGGCGGTGGCCCACCGCGCGGCTTGCGGATCGGTCGCGCCCAGCACATTCAATTCCGCCTGCAGCCGCAGCATCCAGGCCCAGCCATAAGGCCGCTCGAAGGTGCGCGAACCCGGGCGCTCGAAATACTCAAGCTCCACTGCAATGGATTCGGGACGAAACTGGGCTTCGAGCGCCTCCCGAATGCGAGGCGCGACGTCCAGCCCCGGGCGCAATGCCAGCAGCCGCACCAGCAGCCAGTGCATATGCACGGATGAATGCCAGTCGTAGCTGCCGTAGAAAACCGGGTGTACTGCCGCAGGCTCGCCGATGTCCTCGGCGCTGGTCATCAGGTGGTCTACCTTGTACGGATACCGGCGCACGATATTCTCGAGCGCCACCCTGGCAAAGCCTTCCGCCGTTGCATCGTCCAGCAGCGTATGCGTCATCGCCCCGTCATCCTGTCAGAGCTTTCTGAATATCAGGCCGGAGCCAGCCACTTTTCCACCAACTTGACGAAGAACGTCGAGCCCACTGGCAGCAGCTCGTCGTTGAAGTCATAGCTTGGGTTGTGCAGCATGCATGGGCCCATGCCGTGACCCGCCTCGCGGTGCGTGCCTTCACCATTGCCGATGAAGAGGTAGCAGCCCGGTTTCTCCTGCAGCATGAACGAAAAATCCTCCGCGCCCATGGTCGGCTCCACATTGGCGTCGACGTTGGCGGGCCCCACCAGTTCGCCGGCCACATCCACGGCAAACTCGGCCTCGGCGGTGCTGTTGATCGTTGGGGGATAGTTGCGGTGGAATTCGAAATCGATCGTGCAATCGAACGCCGAAGCCACGGCGCGTGAGACTTCCTCCATGCGCCGCTCAATCATGTCCAGCACCGGCACGGTGAATGTTCGTACCGTCCCCCCGATCCACGCCTGGTCCGGCACGATATTGGTCGCATCACCGGCGTGGAACTGTGTCACGGAGATCACGGCGGTATCGATCGGGCGCTTGTTTCGCGTGATGATGCCCTGCAGCGCCGACACGATCTGCGCGCCCGTGAACACCGGGTCGAAGCCGTTGTGCGGCATGGCAGCGTGCGCGCCCTTGCCGTGGATCACAATCTTGAATTCGTTGCTCGACGCCATCAGCGGGCCCGCCGTGGTGCCGAACGCTCCCACCGGCATGCCCGGCCAGTTGTGCATGCCGAACACGGCGTCACACGGAAAGCGCTTGAACAGGCCGTCCTTGATCATTTCCCGCGCGCCGCCGCCGCCTTCCTCGGCGGGCTGGAAAATCAGGTGAACCGTACCGTCGAAGTTGCGATGCTCGGCCAGATAGCGTGCCGCGCCAAGCAGCATCGCCGTGTGTCCGTCATGGCCGCACGCGTGCATCTTGCCGTCATGCTGTGAACGATGGCCGAACGTATTGGCTTCCTGCAGCGGCAGGGCATCCATGTCGGCGCGCAGGCCGATCGACTTGCCGCTGTTGCCATTGCGAATGACGCCGACCAGGCCCGTGGTGCCCAGGCCGCGATGAACCTCGATGCCCCATGATTCCAGGCTCTTCGCCACCAGGTCCGCCGTGCGCTGCTCCTGGAAGCAGAGCTCTGGGTGGGCGTGGATGTCGCGTCGGATCGTGCGGATTTCGGCTTGCGCGTGGAGGATTTCGGGGATGAGTTTCATGATGCCGTACCGGGCGATGGAATACCCCAGATCATACGATGCCTGTCAGCAAAGCGCCAAAGCATGCACCTGTCGTCACGTTTTCGTGCATTGCGGCGCGCCGACGGCGACATGCCGGCACGCATCCGCCGCCGATCGCATATCGATACGTGGCGCAGCGCAGCATGGGCCAGCGCGCCGATCCCGGGTGGGTTTCCCCGCATGGCGGAGGCCCTCCACTGCTGGAACAGTTCATGCTTGAAGTGCCCGGCCGGCCGCGTGTCGTCCGTCATGCAGAACTGCCGCACCAAAATGCGGCGATTCTCATTGACGGCAGCCATGGCCGATCCTTATCGTCATTTCAAGACATCCCACAGGGAGAATCGCGCGATGTCCCTTCGCAACGTCAAGACGGCAATCGGCAAGACGGTTGGCGCCGTTCTGCTGACAGGCGCCATCGGCCTCGGCCTGGCCGGGCCCGCTCAGGCGGTAGATCTCAAGATCGCCATGAGCTCGCCGCCGACCTCAATGGATCCGCATTTCTATAACCTGTTTTCCAACATCAATGTGTCCGAGCACATGTTCGATACATTGGTGAAGCTCGACCCGGACAGCCGCATCATTCCGGGCCTGGCCGAGTCATGGAAGCTCGTCAACAACCTGACCTGGGAATTCAAGATCCGCAAGGGCGTGAAGTTCCACGACGGTTCCGAACTGACCACGGAGGACGTGGCCTGGTCGCTGGATCGTCCTTCCACGATCCAGAACAGCCCCGGCAAGTTCGACGTCTACACAAAGGCGATCATCAACAAGAAGGTGATCGACAAGTACACGATCCAGCTCACGACCAATCAGCCGTATCCGCTGATGCTGAACGACCTGACATCGATCTTCGTCGTGCAGAAGAAGGCCACGCAGGGCCTGACTTCCGACGACTTCGCGCAGGGCAAGGGCATGGTCGGTACCGGCCCGTTCAAGTTCGTCAGCTATGCGCGCGACGACCGGGTAGAGCTCGTGCGGCACCCCGACTACTGGGGGCCGAAGCCCGCCTGGGACAAAGTGACGCTGCGCTTCATCCCGAACCCGGCCACGCGCCTGGCGGCGCTGCTCTCGGGCGATGTGCAAGCCATCGAGAACGTGCCGACGCCTGACCTGCCCAAGGTACGCCAGGATCCGAAGCTGTCGTTCTTCTCCAAGATCTCGCACCGCGTGATCTACCTGTACTTCGATGCCAAGCGCGACAAGTCGCCGTTCGTCACCACCAAGGACGGCCAGCCGATGGACAAGAATCCGCTGAAGGACGCGCGCGTGCGCAGTGCCATCAGCATGGCCATCAACCGCCAGGGCATCAAGGACCGTCTGATGGAGGGCCTGTCCGAGCCGACCAACAACCTGGTGCCGCCCACGCTGTTCGGCTACAACCCGGCGCTGAAGACGGTGAAGTACGACCCCGAGGGCGCCAAGAAACTGCTTGCCGACGCCGGCTACCCGAACGGCTTTGGCGTGACGCTGCACACGCCGAACAACCGGTACGTCAACGACGAGAAGATCGCCCAGACCATCGCCCAGAACCTGACGCGCATCGGTATCGCGACCAAGGTGGAAGGCATGCCGATGGCAACGTACTCGTCCAAGGGCATCAAGCACGAGTGGTCGTTCGGCCTGCTCGGCTGGGGCGCCCAGACGGGCGAGGTGAGTTCGCCGCTGCGTGCGCTGCTGGCATGCGAAGATTCCAAGAAGGGCTTCGGCACGACCAACTGGGGCGAATACTGCAACCCCAAGATGGACGTGGTGCTGGAGAAGGCGCTGTCCACCGTGGATGACAACGAGCGCTCCAAGCTGCTGCAGGAAGCGACCGCCATTGCCATCAACGACGGCGGCATCATCCCGATCCACCAGCAAGTGACCACGTGGGCCACGCAGAAGGGCATCACGTACGTGCCGCGTACCGACGAACGCACCTACGCGCACAACTTCAAGCCGCAGTAAGCTGGCGGCGGAAGCCGGACCGGCAGCAGTCCTCACCGGGACTGCTGCTGGCAACCGGCTCCGGTATGATCGCGGCCCCGGCCCGGCACGATTGCCGACGCGGCCGGGGCGACTTAGGGGTGCTATCAAAAGGAAGCGATAGCGGGACCACGGCAACGACGCCAGAATCTTTTTGATAGCACCTCTTAACCCACGTTACCCACCGTGGGTCGCGAACACGCTGGCTGCCAGTAGCGGGCGCCGGCGAAAGGAAAGTGTCTCGAACATGCTGGTCTTCATCATCCGGCGCCTGATGCAGAGCGTGGTTGTGCTCCTGGTCATGTCGCTGCTCGTCTTTCTTGGCGTCTTCGCCATCGGCAACCCCGTCGACATCCTGATCAGCCCGCAGGCGGACCAGGAAGACATCAAGCGCACCATTGCCGCCCTCGGCCTCGACAAGCCGCTCTGGGAGCAGTACTGGATCTTTCTGCAGAACGCGCTCCACGGCAATCTCGGCACATCGTTCGCGCATGGCACGCCGGCGCTCAAGCTGATCTTCGAGCGCATGCCGGCGACGATGGAGCTGGCCGTGTGCGCGATCACGCTGGCCATCGTGCTCGGCATCCCGCTCGGCCTGTGGGCCGGTCTGCGGCCGAACGGCGTCGCGGGCAAGTCGATCATGACGGTATCGATCCTCGGCTTTTCGCTGCCCACGTTCTGGGTTGGCCTGATGCTGATCATGGTGTTTGCCGTGCAGCTGGGCTGGCTGCCGTCCAACGGTCGCGGCGAGACTGTCCGTGTGCTCGGCATCCCGCTATCCTTCCTGACCGTGGATGGCATTCGCCATCTGATCCTGCCGGCGGTCACGCTGTCCTTGCTGAACATCGCCATGGTGATCCGGCTCACGCGCGCCGGCACGCAGGAGGCGATGCTGCAGGACTACGTCAAGTTCGCGCGCGCCAAGGGGCTCTCCAACAGTCGTATCGTCGGCGTACACGTTCTCAAGAACATCCTGATCCCGATCGTCACCGTCATCGCGCTGCAGTTTGGTTCGATCATCGCCTTCGCCATTGTCACGGAATCGATCTTCGCGTGGCCCGGCATGGGCAAACTCATCATCGACTCGATCCAGTTGCTGGACCGTCCGGTGATCGTCGCCTACCTGATGGTGATCGTGACGCTGTTCATCCTGATCAACCTGATGGTCGATATCGTCTACAGCATGCTCGATCCGCGCGTGCGCATTGCCGACAACAAGGGTTGAGCCATGAGTACCAACACCGTATCCCAAGACGCGGCAAAGCCGGCGGCCAGCGCGAAAGAGCAGACGCCGTTCCGTCGCTTTGTCCGGCAGTTCTTCGAAAGCAAGCTGGCGGTGCTGGGGCTGGCGACGCTTCTTGTCATCATCCTGATCGCGATCTTCGCGCCGTGGCTCGCGCCGCAGAACCCCTATGACCTGGCCACGCTCGACGTGCTCGATGCGCGCCTGGCGCCGGGTGAGCAGGCCGGCAGCGGCATGACGTTCCTCCTCGGCTCGGACGAGCAGGGGCGCGATATCCTCTCCGCCGTGATGTACGGCCTGCGCATCAGTATTGGCGTTGGCGTGCTCAGCACCGTGATCGCGTTGCTGCTGGGTGCCACGCTGGGCCTGCTGGCCGGCTTCCTGGGCGGCCGCACGGAAGCATTCATCATGCGCGTGGCGGACTTGCAGCTGTCGTTCCCGCCCATCCTGCTGGCGCTGATCCTGCTGGCATTTCTTCGCCCCGGTCTCGGCAATATCGTCATCGCGCTGGTCGCCGTGCAGTGGGCGTACTACGCGCGGACCACCCGCAGCGCGGCACTGGTGGAGCGCCGCAAGGAATACATCGAGGCGGCCACCTGCCTTGGCCTGCCGCCGGGCCGGATCATGTTCCGGCACTTGCTGCCCAACTGTCTGCCGCCGCTGATCGTGATCGCCGCGCTGCAGGTGGCTTCGGCAATCACGCTGGAGGCCACGCTATCTTTCCTCGGGCTCGGCGTGCCGGTTACGGAGCCGTCCCTCGGATCCTTGATTTCCAATGGCCAGCAATACATGCTGTCCGGCAAGTACTGGATCAGTTTCTTCCCGGGCATCGCGCTGGTCCTCACCATTGTGGCGATGAACCTCGTCGCGGATCAGTTGCGCGACGTGCTGAACCCGCGCCTGCAAACGCAATAACGGACCAGGAGCGAACATGACTCAGCCAACCCTGGTCGTCGAACACCTCAGGACGCAGTTCTTTACGCGCGCCGGCGTGGCCAAGGCCGTCGACGACGTATCGTTCTCCGTCGCGCGCGGCGAGATCATGGGCCTCGTCGGCGAATCCGGCTCGGGCAAATCCATGACCGGCTATTCGATCATGGGACTGATCGACCCGCCCGGCAAAGTCGTCGATGGCCGCATTGCACTGACCAGCCGTGACGGCGTGACGCGCGACCTCCGCGCGCTCACCCCGGCACAGCAGCGCGACGTGCGCGGCAACCGCATCGCGATGATCTTCCAGGACCCGATGATGACGCTGAACCCGGTCCTGCGCATCGACACCCAGATGATCGAGGCCGTGCGCGCGCACGACAATGTCAGCAAGGCTGCCGCGCGCGAGCGTGCCCGCAATGCGCTGGCCCGCGTGGGGATCCCGTCGCCGGACGAACGCCTGCTGGCCTACCCGCACCAGTTCTCGGGCGGCATGCGGCAGCGCGTGGCCATTGCCATCGCACTGCTCAACAAGCCTGATCTGATCATCGCCGACGAACCGACTACGGCGCTCGACGTCACCATCCAGGGCCAGATCTTGTATGAGATGCAGACGCTGTGCCGGGAGTCGGGTACGGCGCTGATCTGGATCACGCACGACCTGTCGGTGGTGGCCGGCCTGGCCGACAAGGTTTGCGTGATGTACGCCGGCAAGATCGTGGAAGCCGGCGACGTGCGCCAGGTGCTTGAGCATCCGGAACATCCGTACACCCACGGGTTGATCGGCTCGGCGCCGTCGCGCAACCCGCGCGGCACGCCGCTGCGCCAGATTCCGGGCATGACGCCATCGCTGCTGAACCTGCCCGGCGGCTGCTCGTTCCGCGAGCGCTGCCCGTACGCCACGGATATCTGCAAGACCGAGCCGCCGCTGGGATTGTCGCCGGACGGCCGCAGCCTGCGTTGCTTCCATCCGGTCCTCGCCCAGCAGGAGGCAGCATGAGTGCGCCCGTGATCGATCCCCTCGCCAACGTCGCTGCCAGTGATCCCATGAGTGTTGCCACGGACACGCCCGCCGACACCGCGACACCGCCGGCGCCGCTGCTGGAGCTGCGTGGCGTGTCAAAGCGCTTCGTCAAATCGCTCGACGTCGCAGCGAAGATCGCCAACGTGTTCGGCGCAAAGCAGCGCGTCGAGGTCGTCCACGCCGTGGACCGCGTCGACCTGTCCATCCGCACGGGCGAAGTGGTCGGCCTGGTCGGCGAGTCCGGTTGTGGCAAGTCGACGCTCGGCCGCATGGCGGTGGGCCTGCATTCGCTGACGGAAGGGGAGCGCCTGTGGCGCGGCACCGACCTCGACCGTCTGCCGCCGGACAAGCGGCGCGAAAAGCAACTCGCCATCCAGATGATCTTCCAGGACCCGTACGCCTCGCTGAATCCGCGGCTGCGTGTGCTCGACATCGTCGGCGAGGCGCCGGTCGTGCACGGCATGGTGGAAAAGGCGGCGCAGAAGGCCTATGTGGAAGACATGCTGGTGCGGGTGGGCATGGACCCGACCGTGCTGCGGCGCTTCCCTCATCAGTTCTCGGGCGGGCAGCGCGCGCGGATCGGCATCGCCCGCGCGCTGGCCGTGAAGCCTGAATTCCTGGTTTGCGATGAATCGGTCGCCGCGCTGGACGTGTCCATCCAGGCACAGGTGCTGAACCTGTTCATGAGCCTGCGGGAAGAGCTGAACCTGACGTACCTGTTCATCAGCCACGACCTGGGCGTGGTCAAGCACATCAGCGACCGCGTGGTCATCATGTACCTGGGGCGCGTGGTGGAGTCCGCGCCGACCGAGGACGTGTTCGCCGCGCCCAACCATCCCTACACGCAGGCGCTGCTGGCGGAGGCCCCCAAGCTCGAGGTCAGCAAGAAGACCTATGTGGCGATCCGTGGCGAAATTCCGTCGCCGCTGCATCCACCTACGGGCTGTCACTTCCATCCACGCTGCCCGTACGCGATGCCGCGCTGCAAGGAGGAGCAACCCGTGCTGAAGGAGATCGCGCCATTGCGGTTCTCGGCGTGTCACCTCAACGACATGGCCTAGCGCCACGCATTGCCGGCCGGGCTGCCGGGCTAATAAAAAAAGGGGGCGCTAGCCTAATGCCGTTCAGTTAGTGTCCTTGCTAAGGACCCGAACGGTGTAGCGTTTGGGCAGTGCTTTAACCACACGGGGGCATTTACGCCCCCGTCGTTTTTGGACGATGGCCAATTGGAGTTTGAGGCGCATGCGCTGCAGGTGGGCTGGCAACTTGCCCGGCGCCATACCGGCAGCCCAGACCAACTCCCCCTGTATCAAGCGTAAGGCCAGTATGACGCTCAGGTCCGTGGGCTCAACGCGGGCTTCGAGCGCAGCCTTGGCCATTTCCAGGCGCACCAGGTTATACGCGATCAGCGCTCCCCAGATTTCCAGATAGACGCCTTCAGGCTGGCGACTGCGCAAGGTCAGCTCTGCCCCGAGCATGGTCTGCTTCAGTTCACGATAGCTGGTTTCGATTTCCCAGCGGCGCTGGTAGCACCGGATGATATCGGCGGCCTTGAAGCGTCGACGATCCGTCAATGAGGTCAGCAGGATCCGCTCTGTACCCTCGACCCGGATCGCACGGGCGCTCCAGGTCTCGGGCAAGGCCGGGTTCTTGCGCCGAGCCTGAGGCGAAACCTTCATCTGCACAATGCCGTCGTCTTCGCTGCCTGATAGTCGCTCCCACTGCAGGTTCTTCTTGGCAGGGATCAGGAAGTGGCGCTCCTTGCCGGCCATGCGCAAGCCCCACAGGATCTCGGCGGCCAGAAAGCCCTTATCAAAGATCGTCAGCGAATCATCCGGGACCCGCTCAACAAGTGCCTTGGCATAGAGCATCTCGTTGCACCCGTAACGGCCAAAAGCGATATCGGCAACAAGATGGGTGGGAACAGCCGTGAGCGAGACACCGCGGACTTGTGGATAGCTGGCGACCTTGCCGCCGGCATAGTTCTGGGCTCCGAAGTGCAAGCGATTCTCGGGGCTATCGGCAGTGCGGAAGGTGGTCCCATCCATGGCGTAAAGCGCCAATCCCTTCCATTTGTAGCGCGCTGCATCCTGCGCCACCCATGCCCGCGCGGTCTGCTCGAACAGCCACAACAGAGGCTTGTCGCCAAGTCGCTCGCGGGCTTGAGCGATCCCGCTCTTGCTGACACAGGCGTTGGCATCGTTGGGCAGCGCCAGGTCCAGTGTCTCGAGCACATCGGGAATCGATTGATGTCGATAGAGCGCCAGTGCAATGACCAGCCAGACCACCTGCTGTGCCGGCAGCCGGCGCCGGCGGACTGACGCCGTACCCGTGGCGGCCAGCGCCTGCTCAATCCACGCCATCGGCAGATGCTCGCTCAGCCGGGCAAAACTGGCCGGCTCACTAAGCTCAAGGGTGGCGTGGACTTGTTCCGATAGCATCGGAACGCGAAGTTAACAGCTCAACACCCGGTTTACAACCCTAAAAAGCAAAAATGCCGTCCAGACTTAACTGAACGGCATTAGGGCGCTAGCCCCCTTTCTCTTTGGCGATGTGCCGGAATCAGCGAATCACCACGCCCCGCGAGTTGATGATCGTCATCTCGACGAACTTGGAACCCACGTGGTTGTCAGGCGAAAACTGGATGATGAAGCCGCCGAGATCGACGTTGCGCATACTCTCCATCGCCGTGACGAACTTGTCTCGCGTCAGGTCGCGCCCGGCGCGGCGCAGGCCTTCCACAAATGCCTTGGCGGCGATAAAGCCCTCGATGCTGGCGTAGTCGAAGTCGTTCTGCTTGCCGGTGGCCTGCAGCAGGCGCAGGTATTCACGCACCACCGGCAGCGTGGCGTTGCCCGGATGCGGCATCACCTGCGAGATGATCACGCCGCTGCCCTGCGGGCCGACTTCCTTGGCCAGCGCCTGGGTGCCCACGAAAGACACGTTGTAGAACTGGCCGCTGTAGCCCCGGCGCAGCGCTTCCTTCACGAACGCGCCCACAGTGCGGTATGCGCTGATTAGCACGATGGCATCGGGCTTGGCCTTCATCGCCGTCTGCATGGCGTCGCCGATCTCCACCGTGTTGCGGATCACGCTTTCCTGCGCCACCAGTTGCACGCCGCTGTCAGCTGGCAGCGACTTGATGGCGTGCTCGATCCCCGCGATGCCGGCCTTGCCGTAGGCGTCGTCGTTGTAAACCACGGCCACGCGCTTCAGGCCCGTGGTGCGGATCTGGCGGATGATCGCGGCGGTTTCCTCGTCGTAGCCGGCGCGCACGTGGAACACGTAGCGGCTGCGCGGCTCGCGCAGGGACTGTGCGCCCGTGAACGGCGCAAAGAACGGCACGCGCGCCTGGTTGGCCAGCGGCATGGCGGCCTGGCTGGTCGGCGTGCCCACGTAGCCGAACAGCGCAAAGACGCGATCCTCTTCGATCAGCTTCCGGGTGTTCTTGACGGCCTCGTCGGGCTCGTACATGTCATCGAGCGCCTTGAGTTCGATCTTGCGTCCGAACACGCCGCCCTGGCTGTTGACGTAGTCGAAGTAGATCCGCGCGCCGGCGTTCATCTGCTTGCCGAGCACCGAGGTGGAACCGGTCAGCGCGGCCGACTGGCCCAGCAGGATGGTGTCGGCGGTCACGCCCACCTCGCCAGCCGTGGTGTTGGCGGCAAACGCGGCGCCAGGTACGCCGCAAGCACCGATGGCGAACGCCATCAGCAGGCCGGCAAGCCGCCGGCGCTTGACCCCTGATTGCAAAACCATGTGAATCCCCGTCAAAAAAATCAAAGTTCTTGTTGCTTTGCTTCGGAACCCCACGCCGCCTCTGCCCGGTCTGTCGCCAGTGCGAGGTTCCGGCCTGGGGCCGGACCGTCCGGCGGCTTGCCGGACTGCGCCGGCACATCATAATCGAATACAATCGGAGCCAAACAATTTCTCCCGGTCCGGGACCTCCGGGCGAGGCCGTTGCGCCACAGACATGCCGGCAAACAAGCCGCCGCCGCACTCCCCGGCGTGAATTGTCGACTCCCCGCGCGGGCCGCCCGGGTCCCGCCTGCCGGGCGAATCCGATCGTATTTCGCCCCCATCTTCAGCCTGCCGACACCGCCATGGCCACCCGCATCGTCCGCGCCGCCTGTCCTCACGACTGCCCCGATACCTGTGCATTGCTCGTCACCGTCGAGGACGGCCGCGCCGTCAAGGTGGCGGGGGACCCAGACCACCCCGGTACGCAAGGCGTGCTGTGCACCAAAGTGTCCCGCTATACGGAGCGGACCTATCACCCCGACCGCCTGCTGACGCCGATGCGGCGCGTGGGCAGGAAAGGCGAGGGCAAGTTCGAGCCGATTTCCTGGGACGAGGCGCTCGACGAGGTGGCGACGCGCCTGTCGGCCATCGCCGCACGCGATCCACAAGCGATCGTGCCCTACAGCTATGCCGGCACGATGGGCCTGGTGCAGGGCGAGAGCATGGCCGCGCGGTTCTTCCACAAGCTCGGCGCCTCGCTGCTGGACCGCACGATTTGCGCCAGCGCCGGCGCCACCGCACTGCGCTACACGTATGGTGCCAGTGTCGGCATGGACATGGAGCACGTGGCTGATGCAAAGCTTGTGATCATCTGGGGCGGCAACCCGATTGCCTCGAACCTGCACTTCTGGACGCGCGCGCAGGAAGCCAAGCGGCGCGGCGCCAAGCTGGTGGCCATCGATCCATATCGCTCGCTGACGGCCGAAAAATGCCATCGCCACATCGCGCCGATGCCGGGCACGGACGGCGCTTTCGCGCTGGCGATGATTCACGTGCTGATCCGCGATGGCCTGCTGGATCAGGACTACATCGATCGCCACACGGTGGGCTTCGACGCACTGCGCGAGCGCGCGATGGCATTCCCGCCGGCCAGGGCGGCCGAGATCTGCGGCGTCCCCGTCGAGGATATCGAGTGGATTGCCGGCCTCTACGGTCAGCTGGCGGTGCGCGAGCGCCAGCCGGTGGCCATTCGCCTGAACTACGGCATGCAGCGCGTTCACGGCGGCGGCCAGGCCGTGCGCGCCGTGGCCTGCCTGCCGTCGCTGGTGGGTGCCTGGCGGCACGCCGCCGGCGGCCTGCAATTGTCGACGTCTGGCTTTTTCCCGGTCGACAACGCGGCGCTGCAGCGCCCCGACCTGCTGCCGGACTGGCCCGGTCTGCCGCGCACCATCAACATGAGCACGATCGGCGATGCGCTGCTGGACGACGGCACCACGGGCCATGGGCCGAAGGTCGAGGCCGTGGTCGTCTACAACAGCAATCCGGTGGCGGTGGCGCCCGAATCGTCGAAGGTGGCCGCCGGCTTCGCGCGCGAAGACGTGTTCACGGTGGTGCTGGAGCACTTCCGCACCGATACGGCCGACTATGCCGACATCCTGCTGCCGGCCACGACGCAGCTCGAGCACGTGGATGTGCACAAGGCCTACGGCCACACGTACTTCCTGGCCAACAACCAGGCCGTCGAGCCGATGGGCCAGGCGCTGCCGAACACCGAGATTTTCCGCAGGCTGGCCGCGCGCATGGGCTTTACCGAGCCGTGCTTCGCCGACAGCGACGAAGCCATCGCCGCGCAGGCCATCCAGCGCGGGGACAAGCGCGCCGACGGCATCAGCTGGGACAGTCTGAAGGCGCAGGGCTGGCAGAAGCTGAATCTCCCGGCCGCCCCGTTCGCCGAGGGCGGCTTTCCGTCGCCGTCGGGCAAGTGCGAGTTCTACTCGGACACGATGGCGCGCGAGGGGCTGGACCCGGTGCCGGCCTACGTGCCGCCGTATGAAGCCGCGTCGTCCGCGCCGGACCTGGCCGCCCGCTACCCGCTGGCGATGATCTCGCCGCCGGCGCGCAATTTCCTCAACAGCTCCTTCGTCAACGTGGACAGCCTGCGGGCCACCGAAGGCGAGCCACACCTGGACATCCACCCGATGGACGCCGCCGAGCGCGGCATCGTCCACGGTGCGCTGGTGCGTGCCTACAACGACCGCGGCAGCTTGCAGGCGCGGGCCCGCGTGACCGATCGCGCAAGGCAGGGGCTGGTCGTCGGCCTGTCGATCTGGTGGAAAAAGCTGGCGCCGGATGGCAAGAACGCCAACGAACTGACCAGCCAGCGGCTGACGGACCTGGGCCGCGCGCCGGTGTTCTACGATTGCCTGGTCGAAGTGGAGGCGGTGCCCGCGGAGGCCGCAACCGAGGCGGAGGTCCTCGCGTCATGATCCGGTGGCCGGCCCGCCGGCGCGTGGCGGGTGCCCTGGTGGTGCTCGTCGCGGCGGCGCTGGCGGCCGGTTGCGACACGCTCGGCTATTACTATCAGTCGATTGGTGGCCATCTGGGCGTGATGGCGCAGGCGCAGTCGCTTGACGAGGCCATCGCCACGGCAAATGGCGCGAATGATGCGCGCCTGGCACAGCGGCTCACGCTGGCCCGCCAGATCCGCGACTATGCGTCGCGGGAACTCAAGCTGCCTGACAATGGCAGTTATCGCCGCTACGCCAACCTGCATCGGCCCTATGTGGTGTGGAGCGTCTTCGCCACGCCCGAACTGTCGATGGACCTGCGCAAGTGGTGCTTCCCGGTCGTTGGCTGCATCACGTATCGCGGCTACTACGCCCAGGCCGATGCCGATCACTACGCCGAGGGCCTGCGCCGCGAGGGGCTGGAAACCTACGTGGCCGGCATCCCGGCCTATTCCACGCTCGGCTATTTTGACGATCCGCTGCTCAACACCTTCGTCTACCTGCCCGAAGGCGAACTGGCGCGGCTGATCTTCCACGAACTGGCGCACCAGGTGGTCTACGTGCGCAACGACACGGCTTTCAACGAATCCTTTGCCACGGCCGTAGAGGTGGCCGGCGTGGAGCGCTGGCTGGCGCATGCGGCGTCGCCGGAGGCGCGCGCCAGCTATCAGATCTACGACAACCGGCGGCGCCAGTTCCGCGCCATGCTGCTCTCCACGCGCGACAAGCTCGTCGCGCTGTACCGGTCCCCGCTGGACGATGACGCCAAGCGCGAGGGCAAGGCGCGCATCTTTGCCGAGCTGCGCGAGTCGTACGCGCGCGCCCGGGCGGAGTGGGGCGGCTACAGCGGCTACGACCGCTGGTTCGACCAGCCGCTGACCAACGCGCACCTGGCTGCCGTGGCCACGTACCAGCAATGGGTGCCGGCCTTCACCGCGCTGCTGGCGCAGTCCGGCGGCGACTGGGACCGCTTCTATGCCGCCGCGCGCAAGATCGGCGACCTGCCTGCGGCCGATCGCGACGCAGCCTTGCGCCGGCTGGCACCGCCGGCCACGGAGGTGACGCCGCTTTCAGCACGCACCGAAGCAGACAAGGCCGATACCGGACGGTAGAAACCGACGCCGTTCGGGCGCATCCGTCAAGCCGCGTGTTTCCCGATGGTGGCGCGCGCGGCGCATGCGAAAATTGCGCCCATGCCTCATGTTCCCAGGAAACCCGGCGCCACTCCGCGCGCCACGGAAGCCGTCACGCTGGCCGACGATGGACCGGCGCGTTCGCACGTGGCCGAGCGGCAGGAAGCGCGCCGCCGCCAGATCCTGGATGCCGCCGCCCAGCTCTTCTACACCAAGGGCTACCCCGGCATGACGATGAACGATCTCTGCCGCGCCCTCGGCGTGACCAAGCCCGCGGTCTACTATTACTTTGCGGACAAGAACGAGATCTTCGACATCCTGTGCCGGGAATCCGCACAGACCTGCCTGCCGGTCATCCGGGAAACCGCCGACCCGTCGCTGCCGGTGCGCGAGCGCCTGCATGCCTGCCTGCTGGAGATGGCGCGGCGCTGCGTGAGCTGCCACATGGCGGCCGCGCTGAGCTTCCGCGACAACCAGTACCTGAAGCCGGACACCGTGGCATGGCTCAACAACATGGCGCGCGACTTCTATCGCGACCTGTATGGCCTGCTGGAGGAAGGGCGCGCGGCAGGCGTTTTTGCCTTCGGCGACGCGCGCGTGACGGCCCATTCGATGGGCGGCGTGATCGGATTCATGTACACGTGGCACGAGCCCGGCCGCATGGAGACCGAAACGCTCGCGCGGGAGTTGGCCAGCAACATGATGAAGCTCGTCCTGCCGAGCTGATCGCCGCCGTGCGGCCCGTCCGGAACCCTAGGGGTATTCCCTCGCTTACCGCGCTGGGTGACGCATAATTCACGATTTCTGCGATTCGCTTCGTGGAGGAGTTCGTCTAACGTGTTGTCTTTAAGGGGCTCGCGCGTTTAGCATTCCCCAAAAATCGAACGACCATTCAGAAATTCAGGAGACGGTATGGAAAAGCTGTGGCTGAAACAATATCCGGCAGGCGTACCGGCTGAAATCGACGCCAGCCAGTTCCGTTCGCTCGCCCAGTTGCTCGAGGAGTCGTTCCGTACCTACGCTGACCGGCGTGCGTTCATCTGCATGGACCGCGCCATGACCTACGGCGAGCTGGACCAGTACTCGGCCCACTTTGCCGCCTGGCTGCAGTCCCGCGGCCTGCGCCCCGGCGCGCGCGTGGCCATCATGATGCCCAACGTGCTGCAGTACCCCGTGGTGCTCGCCGCCGTGCTCCGCGCGGGCTACGTGGTCGTCAACGTCAACCCGCTGTACACGCCGCGCGAGCTGGAGCACCAGCTGAAGGACAGCGGCGCCGAGGCCATCGTCATCCTGGAAAACTTCGCGGCCACGCTGCAGGCCGTGTTGCCCGCCACGCCGGTTAAGCACGTGGTGGTGGCGAGCATGGGCGACATGCTGGGCACGCTGAAGGGCGGGATCGTCAATTTTGTCGTCCGCAACGTCAAGAAGATGGTGCCCGCATGGGAGCTGCCGCACTGTGTGCGCTTCAACGACGTGCTGGCGGAAGGCCGCAAGATGCAGCTGAAGCCGGTGGCCACCGGCCCGGACGACATCGCCTTCCTGCAATACACGGGCGGCACCACAGGTGTGTCCAAGGGCGCCGTGCTGCTGCACCGAAATATCGTGTCGAACGTGCTGCAGTCCGAGGCGTGGATGCAGCCGGCGCTGAACAAGGGCACCCATATCGACCAGCCGATCACGATTACCGCGCTGCCGCTGTATCACATCTTCGCGCTGACGGTCTGCTGCCTGCTGGGCATGCGCAGCGGGGGGCTGAGCATCCTGATCCCGAACCCGCGCGACATCCCGGGCTTCATCAAGGAACTGCAGAAGTACAAGTTCAACATGTTCCCGGCCGTGAACACGCTGTACAACGCGCTGCTGAACCATCCGGATTTCAGCAAGATCGACTTCTCCGGCCTGCGCGTGGCCAACGGCGGTGGCATGGCGGTGCAGGAGGCGGTGGCCAAGAACTGGCTGGCCAAGACCGGCTGCCCGATCATCGAGGGCTACGGCCTGTCGGAAACCTCGCCGTCGGCCACCTGCAATCCGACCGACACGGATGCGTTCTCGGGCACGATCGGCCTGCCGCTGCCGTCGACCGAGATCTCCATCCGCGACGACGATGGCAACGTGCTGCCGCTGGGCCAGCCGGGCGAGATCTGCCTGCGCGGACCGCAGGTGATGGCCGGCTACTGGATGCGTCCGGACGAGACCGCCAAGGTCATGACGCCGGACGGCTTCTTCAAGACCGGCGACATCGGCGTGATGGACGAGCGTGGCTACACGAAGATTGTCGACCGCAAGAAGGACATGATCCTCGTGTCTGGCTTCAACGTGTATCCGAACGAGGTGGAGGGCGTGGTGGCGGAGTGCCCCGGCGTGCTGGAAGTGGCGGCCGTGGGCGTGCCGGACACCCATTCGGGCGAGGTGGTGAAGCTGTTCGTGGTCAAGAAGGACCCGGCGCTGTCCGAGGCCGACGTGATCGCGTTCTGCAAGGAGCGCCTGACCGGCTACAAGCGTCCCAAGTACGTGGAATTCCGTACCGAACTGCCCAAGACCAACGTGGGCAAGATCCTGCGCCGCGAACTGCGCGATAGCCGCAAGGCTGCTTAGGATCAGGGTCCGGGGTTAGCCGGAAATGAAATGGCCTCCCAGTCGGGAGGCCATTCTGCTTTGGTTGACTGCAAGCGCCTGTGGCGACTGCCGTGTCAGCATTCGTTCGACGGCCCCATCTGCGGTTGCGCGGCGCCGTCAGGATAGATCAGACGCACGCAGGTGCCGGGCTCCAGCCCCGGCGTGGCGGGGGCGTTGACCGTGGCCACCGTGCCGTCGGTGGCCTGTACCTTGTACTGGAACAGGTCGATCTGCTGCGGCGGCTGCCGGTTGAACAGGCGCGTGAGATCGATCGAGAAACCCATCCCCACGCCGCCACCGCCGCCGCCGCCCACGCCGGCTGCACCAACCCCCACGCCATAGCCGCCATAGCTCGCGGTGTCGGTCACATCCACGCGCGTCAGGAACGATTTCTCCGTGACGCGGCCGAGCTTGACCGTCGCATTCACGGGCGTGACCTGCGGCGCCGATGGCGCCGTGTTGCAGGCGGCGACGATAACGGCTGCGGCCATCGCCGGAATCAGGCGGAAGAGGGAAGGCGTCATGGCGTGATCAGGCTGGTCTTGAGGCGGCCGAGCAGGCGGAACAGCGCGCGGCGGTCGGTCTCGGCGAGGCCTGAAAACAACTGCTCGATCCATTCCTCGTGCGCCCGGGCCATGCGCGAGAATGCCTCGCGGCCGGCCGGTGTCAGGCGGATCAGGTAGGCGCGGCGATCGGTCGGCAGGGCCTCGCGGGTCACCAGGCCTTCCTGCTGGAGCTGATCGGTGATGCCCGTCACATTGCCGCCCGTCACCATCATCCGGCGGGACAGCTCGCCCATCTTCAGTCCTTCCGGGTGGCGGTCCAGCTGCGACATCAGGTCGAACCGAGGCAGCGTGACGGCAAAGTTCTGGCGCAGGCGCGACCGGATGTCACCTTCGACCAGATTGGTGCACGTCAACAGGCGCAGCCAGAGCCGCAGGGCTTCGTGGCTGGTCTCGCCGGCACGGGTTTCGAGATCGACCGGCAGGGCGTCGGTGGCGCCGCTGGCGGCAGGGTGCGTGGGCATCGTGATTCAGGGCGGTGCCGTCCGCGCAACGTGGTTACGCGGGCCGGCTGAACGTTTGATGCCTCAAGTATATGCGCTGGTGCGCGTGACCTAGTCCACCTTCGCGCCGGAATCCTTCACGACCTTCGCCCACTTGGTGTGCTCGGAACGGATAAAGGCGGCGAACTGCTCGGGCGTATTGCCGACCGGGTCGGCACCCTGGGCCACCAGGCGTTCGCGCATGGCCGGCGTGGCCAGGCTCTTGGCCACTTCCTGCTGGATGCGGTTGATGATGTCGTGCGGCGTGCCGGCCGGTGCCAGCAGCCCGAACCACGAGCTGGCCTCGAACTGCGGCAGCTTGGCGGCGGCGGCCACCGTCGGCAGGTCGGGCAGGGCCGGCGACGGCTTGGCGCTGGTCACCGCCAGCGCCTTGAGCTTGCCGCTCTTGATCAGTTGCATCGACGAGGGCAGGTTGTCGAACATCAGCTGCATCGTGCCGCCGGACAAGTCCGTCAGCGCCGGGCCGCTGCCGCGATACGGGAAATGGACCATGAAGGTCTTGGTTTGCGTCTTGAACAACTCGCCGGCCAGGTGGATCGAGGTGCCGTTGCCGCTGGATGCCATGTTCAGCTTGCCCGGATTGGCGCGCGCATAGGCGATCAGGTCATTGACGCTGTTGATGCCGTTCTTCTGCGCAAACGCGGGATTGACCACCAGCACGTTCGGCACGGACGCCACTTCGGTGATCGGCGCGAAGTCCTTGATCGGATCGAACGGCAGCTTGCCGTAGAGCGACTGGTTGATGCCATGCGTGCCGACGGTCCCCATCAGCAGCGTGTAGCCGTCCGGTGCGGACTTGGCGACGATGTCCGTGCCAATGTTGCCGCCTGCGCCGGGTTTGTTGTCCACCACCACGTTCCAGCCTGGCAGCTTCGACAGTTCGGCTGCCACCGCGCGCGCCAGGATGTCCGTGGTGCCGCCCGCGGGGAAGGGCACCACCAGCCGGATCGGCTTGGTCGGATAGGCATCTGCGGCATGGCCCGGCACGGCCGCCAGCGGCCCCAAGAGGGTGCCCAGAGCGGCGGACAGGATCATCGCGACGGCGCGTCGGCGGGGGTGGTGCATGAGGGTGTCTCCGAGTAGGTGGCCGGACGTCCCGGTCTCGGGGCCATTCTAGTAGTTCAGGCCGCACATCCTCATGAGGTGAGACCCTTAGCGCGCAAGCCGGCGGCCCAAAGAAAAAAGGCGCCCGAAGGCGCCTTGAAGACAAGGATCTATGTGCGTGCCGCGGATCAGAACTTGTGGCGGATACCCACCGCCACGCCGACTTGGCTGGTCTTGCCCTGCTCCAGCGGGTAGCCGTTGGCAAAGCTGACCGCCGACGTATCGAAGTTCAGGCCCGAGTTCTTCACGTAGCCCGCCGTCAGGTAGACGTCGGTGCGCTTCGAGAGGTTGTAGTCGGCAATAAAGCTGATCTGCCACGGGTTCTTGGGGTTGTCGGCCAGGAACGCCGACGAGGCGCGCATCGTCTTCACGTCGTCGTAGTAGTACGCCAGCGTCAGACCCAGCGGTGCGGTGACCTGGTAGTTCACGCCGAACCAGTAGTAGTTGTCGCGCAGCAGTTCCGCCCCGTTGGTGTCCGTGGTGCGGCCGTAGCGATAGCCAGCCATCACCTTGGCCGGACCGAACGAATAGCTGCCGGCGGCGCCGACCTTGCGCGAACGGCCAGGCTGGCCGATCGTGACGGTCGGACGCCATTCGTCGTAGGCAACCGTGAAGCCCAGCGGGCCGCTCAGGTACAGCACGCCGGCGCCACCGCCCGCGTTGTTGTTGAAGTTGCCCGGGGTTTCGCCCGCGCCGGCGCCAGCCAGCGGCACCGGACCGATCGCCGCCACGCCGGTACCGAAGCTCCAGTGCGCCTCGGCGGTGACGGGGCCGACCACGGCCGTGTACTTGACGGTGTTGTCCGAACGGAAGTTGGTGCCCAGTTGGGCCACCACCGGTTCATAGATCGTGGCGTAGCCGGTCGGCGAGAAGTTCGCGAACATGTCGAACATCGTCGTGTACTGGCGACCAAAGGTCACGCGGCCCACCGTATCGCTCTGCAAGCCCACATAGGCCTGACGACCGAAGAGACGGCCGCCTTGCTGCGACTTGCCGTCATCGAGGCCAAAACCGCTTTCCAGTACGAACAGGGCCTTCAGGCCGCCGCCGAGATCTTCCGTGCCACGCAGGCCCCAACGCGAACCGGACAGGCCACCACCGGTTTGCAGGCCGACGCGGCTGCCGCCACCGGCCAGCGAGGGCGGGCGGCCGTTCGGCGCCCAGGTTGCGGGGTTGGTGTTGAAGCCCGGAGCCAGATGGTTGTTATATTCAATCGGCAGGTCGACGACGCCATACAGCGTCACGCTTGTCTGGGCGCTTGCCGTGCCGGCAAACGCGCTCAACGCGGCAAGCGCGAGAAGCGATTTTTTCATGCTGGGTTATCTCCACTTAAAATTATTAGGTGAAGCGCGGAAGAACCTCCTGAGTCCTCTCTCCATCTTCGGCGCTTAACTTCCAAGGAAGCTGTCGATCACTCTAGCAAAAGCCGGAATTTTGTTGACCCTGAGGTAAACGTCTTGTCTGGTTTTCACAACTCAGGGTTTTGGAGTACCTGGAGCCAGTCCTGGCGCGGCCATGCGGGTCGTCGCAAGGCATCGCGCGCGGTGTGCCGGGTACAATGCGGGAAATCCCGAGGGCGCGTTTCGGACAGCGCTTACCCCGTTGGTAGGGCACGCCGCCAGGCGCTACCCGCCTCTCCATAGACACACATGGACACACTGATTCGAGAATTCGATGTGGCACTGCGCGCCATCGCCGGCGCGACACGGCCCGACCGCGACAACCCCGCTGACAGGCTCGCGCCAGACACGGAACAAATGACCGCGGAAGAGCGCCGTCATGTGGCCGGGCTCATGCGCATCAACCATGTGGGCGAGGTCTGCGCCCAGGCGCTGTACCAGGCCCAGAAGCTGACGGCGCGCAGCGCGCCGGTGCGCGCCCAGATGGATGCCGCCGCGCGGGAGGAAGAAGACCACCTGGCCTGGTGTGCCGAGCGCCTGCGCGAACTCGGTTCCCGCCCGAGCCTGCTCAACCCGGTCTGGTACGCCGGCGCCTTTGCAATCGGCTGGCTGGCTGGCCGTACAGGTGATCGCGTGAGCCTGGGGTTTGTCGCCGAGACCGAGCGACAGGTGGAGCACCACCTCACCGGTCATCTGGACCAGCTGCCCGCTGCGGACGGCCGCTCGCGCGCAATCCTCGAACAGATGCGCGATGACGAGATCCGCCACGGCAATGCCGCGACCGATGCTGGCGGCTTGCCCCTGCCCGGCCCGGTGCGCGCGCTGATGCGCGCCGCGTCGCGCGTGATGACCACCACGGCCTATCGCATCTGAGACCAGGGTCCGGAAGGGCGGCGATGCGTGCGAACGCGTCGTCGCCCTTTGCGTTTCGACGCGCGTGTCTGGCACTGCTTCGCTCCCCTGTGGAAAACTGCCGCAAGCCCTTGTCCGGACGGCCCTGTTGGCAAAACGTTGTATCCTTCCCCACAGCGTGGAACTCTGTTCAATTCTCGCTGTCTGCAGTTCCCCTCCCAGCGGTTCTCAGGTGGTTTCTCTGCATTCCTCCATAAGATCTTCATTTCATTAGGGATTCACTTTCGTGGTGCGTGAAGTTGGCGCGCTAAGTCATTGTTCTGATTAAAAAAACCCCGTTTATCGCCCGATGGCGAGCCTTGACCCGCTAAAACGCTTCCTCTAAAGTGGGAAATAGTGTGAGGAAGTGTATTTTTGTGTGAAAAAGCGGCCCGGCTCTGCGATGATTCGCGGCAGGCGGGACAGGATGGATCGACCTGCCGCCAGGCCACGAGGCCAGCGGTAACCGGGGGGCGAGCTTGTTTCAGGGAGCATCGGCGCTGTCGCTTGATGCCAAGGGCCGGATGTCCATTCCGGCCAGGCACCGCGAGGCGCTGCAACAGCAGGCTGAGGGCCGGGTGACGCTGACCAAGCACCCGGATGGATGCCTGTTGCTCTTTCCCCGCCCCGAATGGGAGACCTTCCGCGGCCGCATTGCGGCATTGCCGATGGATGCCCACTGGTGGAAACGTATCTTCCTGGGCAACGCCGCCGACGTGGAAATGGACGGCGCAGGCCGTGTGCTGATCGCGCCGGAGCTGCGCAGTGCCGCCATGCTCGACAAGGAAGTCATGCTGCTCGGTATGGGCAGCCATTTCGAAGTCTGGGATGCCGCCACCTACGCCGCCAAGGAACAACAGGCGATGGCGCAAGGCATGCCGGAAGCATTGAAGAATTTCTCTTTCTGACGAGGTCATGACCCCTACCGGAACGCCGGGGACCACCGCCCTGCGCCATCGCACCGTGCTGCTGGACGAGGCCGTCGACGCCCTCGTCTGGCGGCCCGACGGCGCCTACGTGGACGGCACGTTCGGCAGGGGCGGGCACAGCCGGGCCGTGCTGGCCCGGTTGGGGCCAGCCGGCAGCCTGGTCGCGTTCGACAAGGATCCGGCAGCAATCGCAGAAGCGGGCACCATCAGGGATGCCCGCTTCTCCATTGAGCACGCGAGCTTTGGGGCCATGGCCGAACGTCTGGCCGGGCGGGGCCCCGTGGCGGGCGTACTGCTCGACCTGGGGATCAGCTCGCCCCAGATCGACGAGGCGGCGAGGGGGTTTTCCTTTCGTTTCGAGGGCCCGCTGGACATGCGCATGGACACCACGCGCGGCGTCACCGCCGCCGAGTGGCTGGCGCAGGCGGACGAGCAAGACATTGCCAGGGTGATACGAGACTATGGGGAAGAACGGTTTGCTGTACAGATTGCAAAGGCGATTGTTGCTCGCCGGCGCGAACCCGGCGATGGCGGAGCAATCGCCACTACTTCAGACCTTGCCGCGCTCGTGGCGAAAGCCGTCAAAACACGCGAGAAGGGTCAGGACCCTGCGACCCGCACCTTTCAGGCTCTACGGATTCACATCAATCAAGAGCTTGAGGACCTCGAAAGAGGCCTGAAGGCGGCGTACGAACTGCTGCAGGTCGGAGGCCGCCTCGTGGTGATCAGTTTTCACTCGCTCGAGGACCGCATCGTCAAGCGGTTCATGCAGGCGCACGCCCGCCCGCAGCAGGATGCTGATCCGGCGCTGCGCCGCGCCCCGCTGCGCGCGGCCGACCTGCCGCAACCCACAATGAAGCTGCTGGGCCGATACAAGCCCGGCGCCGAAGAGGTTGCCGAAAACCCGCGCGCGCGCTCCGCCGTCATGCGCGTCGCCGAAAAGCTGGCTCCCGGAGGGCAGCCCGCATGAACCGGCTGACCTTCTTCCTCCTGGCCGCACTGATTTTCTGCGCGCTCTCGCTGGTCGGCGCGCAGCACCAGGCACGCACGCTGTTCGTGGCGCTGGAGCGCGCGCAATCGGAGGAGAAGCAGCTCGATATCGACTGGTCGCGCCTGCAGTACCAGCAAAGCGCGCTCGGCAAGAGCGCGCGCATTGCCGATGCCGCCCGCAGCCAGTTGAAGATGTCCGCCGCGCTGGCGGGTCGCACGCAATACCTGCAGGGCGTGATCCTGCCGTCGAGCCCGCCCGATGCCCAGCATGGCGCCACGGGGGAGTCAGCCAAATGAGCATGGCCCGCCCGACCCTGAACCGTGCCCGAGCGGCCCGCACCTCGCGTGGCGAGGCCGCGCGCCCGCGCACCGGACAATTCTCGGCCAGCCCGGTCCTGGGCCTGCGCCTGCCGATGTGGCGTTCCAAGTTCGTGGTGTTCCTGATGTTCGCAGCGTTCGCGGCGCTGGCCGCCCGCGCGCTGTGGATCCAGGGCCCGGGCAACCAGTTCTATGAGATGGAGGGCAAGAAGCGCTTCCAGCGCACGCTGGAGCTGCCCGCCACGCGCGGCAAGATCCTCGATCGCAACGGCCTGGTGCTGGCCACCAGCCTGCCGGTCAAGGCAATCTGGGCCGTGCCGGAGGACGTGCCGAACGACGTCGAGCCGCAGCGCATCCGCCAGCTGGCCAAATTGCTGGACCTGTCCGAGAAGGAGCTGCGTGGCAAGCTGTCCGAGGACAAGAGCTTCGTTTACCTGAAGCGCCAGGTGCTGCCCGACGCCGCCGACAAGATCGCCGCGCTCAAGGTCGAGGGCGTGCACCAGACCCGCGAATACAAGCGCTTCTATCCGGAAGGCGAGGCGATGGCGCACATCGTCGGCTTCACCAATGTGGAAGACAAGGGCCAGGAAGGCGTGGAACTGGCGCGTGAGAGTGTGCTGGCCGGCCGCTCCGGTGCCCGGCAAGTGATCAAGGATCGTCTGGGCCGTGTGGTGGAGGACGTCGGTGTCCTCAAGACCCCGCGCGACGGCGAGGACATGCAGTTGTCGATCGACGCCAAGATCCAGTACCTGGCGTTCAACGAGCTCAAGGCCGTGGTCGAGCGGAGCAAGGCAAAGGCCGCCAGCGCCGTGGTGCTCGATGCCCAGACCGGCGAGGTGCTGGCGCTGGCCAACTGGCCCACCTACAACCCGAACGACCGCTCCCGCCTGTCCGGCGAGCAGCTGCGCAACCGCGTGCTGACCGATACGTTTGAACCCGGCTCGATGATGAAGCCGATCACGATCGGCCTCGCCCTGCAACTGGGCCGCGTGACGCCGTCCACCGTGGTGACCACGACCGGCAAATACAACTTCGAAGGCGCGACGATCTCCGACACGCACAACTACGGCGCGCTGACCGTCGGCGGCGTGATCCAGAAGTCGAGCAACATCGGCACGACCAAGATTGCCATGCTGATGAAGCCGCAGGAAATGTGGGACATGTTCACCAGCGTGGGCCTGGGCCAGGCGCCGAAGATCGGTTTCCCCGGTGCCGTGGCGGGCCGCGTGCGACCGTTCAAGAGCTGGCGCCCGATCGAGCAGGCGACGATGTCCTACGGCTACGGCCTGTCCGTGTCGCTGTTCCAGGTGGCTCACGCCTACACGATCTTCGCCCATGACGGCGAGCTGATCCCGGTATCGATGTTCAAGACCACCGGCCCGGCGACGGGCGAGCGCATTCTCTCGCCGCAGGTGGCGCGCGACGTGCGCGGGATGCTGGAAACCGTGACGGCACCGGGCGGCACCGCGCCGGAAGCGCAGGTCATGGGCTACCGCGTCGGCGGCAAGACCGGCACGGCCTACAAACACGTGGGCCGCGGCTACGACCGTTCCAAGTACCGCGCATCGTTCATCGGCCTGGCGCCGATGTCCAACCCGCGCGTGATCGTAGCCGTCAGCGTGGACGAGCCGACCTCCGGCAGCCACTACGGCGGCGCGGTGGCCGGCCCGGCCTTCGCGGCCATCACCGGCGGCGCGCTGCGCGCGCTCAACGTCCAGCCGGATTCGCCGATCCGCCAGCTGATGGTGACGGATAAGGTTCAGGAAAGCGAGCCCTGGAGCGCCACGCCATGACGGCCAAGCCATTGCTCCCCATCGAAATCTCCGCCCAGGCCAGCAACGCGCTGGCCTGGCTGCGTACGCACGTCCCCGCCACGGCGCGGCTGACGGGCGATACGCGCCGCCTGCGGCCGGGCGATGTGTTCTTCGCCTACGTGCTCGGCAACGACCGGCTGGCTACCGATGGCCGCCCGCATATCGACAAGGCGCTTGCCGCGGGCGCATCAGCCATTGTCTATGAGGCTGACGGGTTTGCATGGCATCACGGCGATGCGGTGCCGCATCTGGCGGTTTCGCGCCTGCACGAACTGGCGGGGCCGATCGCCGCTGGCTGGCACCAGAACACCGCGCGAGACCTGACCGTGACCGGCATCACCGGCACCAATGGCAAGACCTCGTGCGCGCAATGGCTGGCCCGCCTGCTGCAGGCGACCGGCACGCCGTGCGCGACGATCGGCACGCTGGGCACCGGCTTCCCGGATGCGCTCCAGCACACCGGTTTCACTACCCCCGACGCCGTCCAGTTGCAGGCCAGCCTGGCCGACCTGAACGACGCCGGCGCGCGTGCCGTGGCGATGGAAGTGTCCTCGCACGGCCTTGAACAGGGCCGAGTGGCCGGCACCGGTTTTGCGGTGGCCGCGCTGACCAACCTGACGCAGGATCACCTGGACTACCACGGCACCATGGCCGAGTACGAGGCCGCCAAGGCGCGCCTGTTCCGGTGGGAGGGCCTGCGCGCCGCCGTGATCAATCGCGACGACGCGATGGGGCGCCGCCTGCTAGCCACCAACGCCGCCGCAGTGAGCGCGCCGCGCATCATCGAATATGGCATCGACGGCAAAGCCGGCGCGTCAGTCGGCGGCACACGAGGCCAATGGCTGCGCGCCACCAATGTGCGCGCGACGGCCAGCGGCACCGCATTCCACATCGACGGCAGCTTCGGCGCGGCGGACATGACCACGCCGATGATCGGCGCCTTCAACGTCAGCAACCTGCTGGCCGTGCTGGGTGCGGCGCTGGCCCAGGGCGTCGAATGGGATGCCGCCATCGCCGCACTGCGCAACCTGACGCCGGTCGATGGCCGCATGGAACTGTTCGGTGGCCACGACGCGCCGCTGGCGGTGGTCGACTACGCCCACACGCCGGATGCACTGGCGCAGACGCTGGCCGCACTGCGCCCCGTGGCCGAGGCCCGCCAGGGCCGCCTCTGGTGCGTGTTTGGCTGCGGCGGTGACCGCGATGCCACCAAGCGCCCGCTGATGGGCGGCGTGGCCGAGCGTCTGGCGGATGACCTCATCCTGACCAGCGACAACCCGCGAAGCGAAGATCCGCGCGACATCCTCGAGGCCATCGCCGACGGCATGAAAGACCGTGCCCGCGCCCGCCTGATAGAGGATCGCGCCGCCGCCATCCTCTATGCCATCAAGCACGCGGCTCCGGCCGATGTGGTGCTGGTAGCCGGCAAGGGGCACGAAGCCACGCAGGAGATTCACGGCAAGAAGCGTCCGTTCTCCGATCGCGAGCATGTGCGCCTGACGCTGGGCGCACGGGGGGTGTCGGCATGAACCCAAAGACGATGACGACTCTGCAGCAAGCCGCCGGCTGGATGGCCGGCGCCCGTATTACCGGCGATGCCGCGCGCGCATTCTCGCGTGTACATACCGACAGCCGCACCGTCGAGCCCGGCGACCTGTTCGTCGCGCTCACGGGCGAGCGTTTCGACGCCCACGATTTCCTGGCCGATGTGGTCGCGCGCAGCGCGGCCGCTGTGCTGATCAGCCGCGAATCGGCCATCGGCAGCCTCGATGTGCCGGCCATCATCGTGCCGGATACCCGCATCGGGCTGGGCGAGCTCGGCGCCGGCTGGCGCCGCCAGTTCACGCCGCCCACGGTGGCCGTGACCGGCAGCAATGGCAAGACCACGGTCAAGGAAATGATCGCGGCGATCTTTGCCGCGGCGGTGGGGGAGGGTGATCGCCTGGCCACCGGCGGCAACCTGAACAACGACATTGGCCTGCCGCTGACGGTGCTGCGCCTGCGCGCGCATCACAAGCTGGCGGTGCTGGAACTCGGCATGAACCACCCGGGCGAGACGGTCTATCTGGCCGGCATCGCCCAGCCGACGGTGGCCGTGATCACCAACGCCCAGCGCGAGCATCAGGAATTCATGGTCAGCGTCGAGGCGGTGGCCCATGAGCACGCGAGCGCCATTGCCGCGCTGCCCGCCGATGGCGTGGCGGTGTTCCCGGTGGACGGCGAGAGCGGAGGCCAGCATGCGCCGATCTGGCGCCAGGCCGCGGCCGGCCGGCGTGTGCTGTCATTCGGCACCGATGCGTCGGCCGACGTAGGCGCGACGATTTCGCTCGATGATGGCGTGCAGGTGCTTCACGTGTCCGCGCCGGGCCTGGCGTTCGACCTGCGCCTGCAACTGCTGGGTGCGCACAACGTGCGCAATGCACTGGCTGCGACCGCTTGCGCGCTGGCGGCGGGTGTCGAGGTGGCCGCGATCCAGGCCGGCATCGCCGGCTTCACGGCGGTCAAGGGCCGCCTGCAGGTCAAGCACACGCCAGGCGGCACGGTGGTGATCGACGATACGTACAACGCCAATCCGGATTCCATGCGCGCCGCGATCGACGTGCTGGCCGGGTTTGCCGCGCCGCGCCTGCTGGTGCTGGGCGACATGGGCGAGGTGGGCGACCAGGGCCCGGCCTTCCACACCGAGATCGGTGCCTACGCGCGCATGCGCGGCATCGAGGCGATGTGGGCAACCGGTGAACTGGCGCAGCACGCGGTGCAGGCCTACGGTTCGACGGCGCGGCATTTCGCCAGCGTCGAGGACCTGACGCAGGCGCTGCGGCAAGACAACGAGGGCGCGGTGGCCGGTGCGGCGGCCGTGCTGGTGAAGGGATCGCGCTTCATGCGCATGGAACGGATCGTGGATGCGCTTGTCGCAACACCTTCCGCTCGCTAACGAATAAGACACACGATGTTATTGGCTCTGGCCCAGTGGCTGCAAAACGATTACAGCTTCCTGCGGGTCGTCAACTACCTGACCTTCCGCGCGGTGATGGCCAACCTCACCGCGCTGGTGATCGGACTCGGGTTTGGCCCGTGGGTGATCCGCCGGCTGACCGAACTGAAGATCGGCCAGGCCGTGCGCACGATCGGCCCGCAGACGCACCTGGTGAAGTCCGGCACGCCCACCATGGGTGGCGTGCTGGTCCTGATTTCCATCGCCATTTCCACGCTGCTCTGGTGCGACTGGGGCAATCGCTTTATCTGGGTGGTGATGTTGGTCACGCTGGGCTACGGCGCCATCGGCTGGGTGGATGACTACCGCAAGGTGGTCTACCGGGACCCACGCGGCATGTCGAGCCGCGAAAAGTTTTTCTGGCAGACGCTGATCGGCCTGGTGGCCGCGGTCTACCTGGCCTTCTCGGTGTCCGAAGCCAGCAACGTGCGGGTGTGGAGCCTGTTCCTGAGCTGGATCGAAGGTGGGATGTGGGCCGACGTGCCGTACAAGACCAACCTGATCGTGCCCTTCTTCAAGGAAGTGAGCTATCCGCTGGGCGTGGCCGGATTCATCGTGCTGACCTACCTGGTGATCGTGGGCTCGAGCAACGCGGTGAATCTGACCGATGGCCTGGATGGCCTGGTGATCATGCCCGTGGTGCTGGTGGGCGGGGGCCTGGGCGTGTTCGCGTACGTGATGGGCAGTTCGGTGTACAGCCGTTACCTGCTGTTCCCGCACATCCCGGGCGCCGGCGAGCTGCTGATCTTCTGCTCGGCGATGGCCGGCGCGGGGCTGGCGTTCCTCTGGTTCAACGCGCATCCGGCCAGGGTGTTCATGGGCGACGTGGGCGCGCTGGCGCTGGGCGGCGCGCTCGGCACGGTCGCGGTGATCGTGCGGCAGGAAATCGTGCTGTTCGTGATGGGCGGCATCTTCGTGGTGGAGACGCTGTCGGTGATGCTGCAGGTGACCTGGTTCAAGTTCACCAAGCGGCGCTATGGAGAAGGCCGGCGGCTGTTCCGCATGGCCCCGCTGCATCACCACTTCGAGCTGAGCGGATGGAAGGAAACGCAGGTCACCGTGCGGTTCTGGATCATCACCATGCTGCTGGTGCTGATCGGGCTGTCATCGCTGAAGCTGCGCTGACCGGGGCGAGCGAACGCTCTCTATATAGATACACAGGCATCAACAAGACCATAGGGCAGGAAATCGAAGTGTTTGGCGCGTTGCAAAAACCTCATGTGCTGGTACTGGGCCTCGGCGAATCGGGGCTGGCCATGGCACGCTGGTGCGGCCTGAACGGCTGCCGCGTGCGCGTGGCCGACACGCGCGAGGCGCCCGCCAACCTGGCCCTGCTGCAGGCCGAGCTTCCGGCGGCCCGGTTCGTGGGCGCGCCGTTTGCCGACAGCCTGCTCGACGATATCGGCTTGGTGGCGATCAGCCCCGGCCTGTCCCCGCTGGAAGCGGGCACCCGGGCGCTGCTGGACGCCGCCCAGGCGCGCGGCATTCCCGTGTGGGGCGAGATCGAACTGTTTGCCCAGGCGCTGGGCTACCTGGAAGCCACCTCCGGCTACGCGCCGCGCGTGCTGGCGATCACCGGCACCAACGGCAAGACCACCACCACCGCGCTGACGGGGCGGCTGGTCGAGCGTGCCGGCAAGACCGTCGCCGTGGCGGGCAACATCAGCCCGTCCGCGCTGGACAAGCTATCCGCGTGCATCGCCACCGCCACGCTGCCGGACGTCTGGGTGCTGGAGCTGTCCAGTTTCCAGCTGGAAACCACGCACTCGCTGGCGCCGCATGCCGCCACCGTGCTCAACGTGACCCAGGACCACCTGGACTGGCACGGCAGCATGGAAGCCTACGCCGCGTCCAAGGCGCGCGTATTCGGCCCGGCGGACAAGGCGTGCGTGCAGGTGCTCAATCGCAATGATCGCCTGACGATGGACATGGCGCGCCCGGGCACGCAGCCGGTGACGTTCGGCACGGATCTGCCGGAGATGCCGGGCAGCTATGGCGTGCTGCGCGAAGGCGGCATGCCCTGGCTGGTGCTGGCCGAGCCGGACAGCGAGTCCGACGGCGAACCCAAGCCGCGCCGCCGCAAGGGTGCCGACGTAGCCACGGAGGCCGTGGCGGTGCGCCACAAGCGCCTGATGCCTGCCGATGCCTTGCATATTCGCGGCATGCACAACGCGACCAATGCGATGGCCGCGCTGGCGCTGTGCCGTGCGATCGACCTGCCGCTGAACGCGCTGCTGCATGGCCTGCGCGAGTATCGCGGCGAGCCGCATCGCGTGGAGTGGGTGGCGACGATCGATGAGGTCGAGTATTTCGACGACAGCAAGGGCACCAACGTGGGCGCCACCGTGGCCGCGCTGTCCGGGCTGGACAAGCGCGTGGTCCTGATTGCCGGTGGCGAAGGCAAGGGCCAGGACTTCTCGCCTCTGGCGGCGCCGGTGGCCCAGTATGCACGCGCCGTGCTGCTGATCGGCAAGGATGCCGACGCCTTGCGCGCCGCGCTGGAGGGCACTGGTACGCAACTGGTCGACGCCGCCACGCTGGAAGAGGCCGTCAACAAGTCGGCCAGTCTGGCGGAAGCCGGCGATGTCGTGCTGCTGTCACCGGCCTGCGCCAGTCTCGATATGTTCCGCAACTACGTCCATCGCGCGGAAGTGTTTCGTAGCGCGGTGGAAGAACTCGCCCTGTCCCGGGGGATCCTGCCATGAGCGACGCACCGGCCAAGCGCAGCGGTTTCATCGGCGCCACCATCGGCAATGCCTGGGGTGGCCTGCGTGACGCGGTGTCGGGCGTCAAGCCGACCCGTTCCCGCATGATGGAGTACGACCAGCCCCTGCTCTGGGTGGCGATCGTGCTGCTGGCGCTCGGCCTGGTGATGGTCTATTCGGCATCGATCGCGCTGCCGGATTCGCCGCGCTACGCCAACTATCGCGAAAGCCACTTCCTGGTGCGCCATGCGTTTGCGCTATTCATCGGGCTGTCGGCCGGGCTGGTGGCGTTCCAGATTCCCGTCAAGGTCTGGGATCGGTACGCGCCGAAGCTGTTCATCTTCGCGCTGGTGTTGCTGGTGCTCGTGCTGGTGCCGTTCGTCGGCAAGGGCGTGAATGGCGCGCGGCGCTGGATTCCGCTCGGCGTCATGAACTTCCAGCCCTCGGAGCTGATGAAGCTGGCCGTGGTGCTGTACGCCGCCAACTACACGGTGCGCAAGCAGGAATGGATGCAGACGGTGTCCAAGGGTTTCCTGCCGATGGGCGTGGCCGTGGTTGTGGTGGGCATGCTGCTGCTGCTGGAGCCGGACATGGGCGCGTTCCTGGTGATTGCTGCCGTGGCCATGGGTATCCTGTTCCTGGGGGGCATCAACGGCAAGCTGTTTGCCGGGCTGGTCGGGGTGGCGGTGGGCGCGTTCGCGCTGCTGATCACGGCGTCGCCCTGGCGTCGCGAGCGGATTTTCGCGTACCTGAATCCCTGGGAAGAGAGCAACGCGCTGGGCAAGGCCTACCAGCTAACGCATTCGCTGATCGCGTTCGGGCGTGGCGAATGGACGGGGGTCGGCCTGGGCGGCAGCATCGAAAAGCTGCACTACCTGCCGGAAGCGCACACCGACTTCATCCTGGCCGTGATCGGCGAGGAATTCGGTTTCATCGGCGTGCTGGTGATGATCGTCCTGTTCTACTGGCTGGTCCGACGCGCGTTCAACATCGGCCGCACCGCGCTGCAACTCGATCGCACGTTCGCGGGGCTGGTCGCCAAGGGCATTGGCGTGTGGATTGGCTGGCAGACCTTCATCAACATGGGTGTGAACCTGGGCCTGCTGCCCACCAAGGGGCTGACTTTGCCGCTGGTGAGCTACGGCGGATCGGGGATCCTGATGAACTGCGTGGGGCTGGCCATCGTGCTTCGCATTGACTACGAGAACAGAGTGATGATGCGCGGAGGGAAGGTATGAGCTTGCCGCGCACGCTGCTCGTCATGGCTGGCGGCACCGGGGGCCATGTGTTCCCGGGGCTGGCGGTCGCGCACGCGTTGCGCGACGCGGGCTGGCGCGTGGTCTGGCTGGGCAACCGTACCGGCATGGAGGCCACGCTGGTGCCGAAGCACGACATCCCGATGGAGTACATCCAGTTCGGCGGGCTGCGTGGCAAGGGCCTGGTGACCAAGCTGCTGCTGCCCCTGAACCTGCTGCGTGCGTTCTGGCAGAGCATCGGCGCGTTGCGCCGCGTGCGGCCGGACGTGGTGCTGGGCATGGGCGGCTATATCACCTTCCCGGCCGGGATGATGGCGTCGCTGCTTGGCCGGCCGCTGGTGCTGCACGAGCAGAACTCGATCGCCGGCCTGGCCAACAAGGTGCTGGCCAAGGTTGCCGACCGCGTGCTCTGCGCATTCCCGGACACGCTACCGAACAGCGAATGGACCGGTAATCCGGTGCGCGAGGAACTGGCGCACATGCCGGCGCCCGAGTCGCGCTACGACGATCGCACCGGCCCGCTGCGCGTGCTGGTGGTGGGCGGCAGCCTGGGTGCGGCGGCGCTGAACGACGTGGTGCCGAAGGCCATCGCGCTGCTGCCCGAAGGCGAGCGCCCGGTCGTGAAGCATCAGGCGGGCGCCAAGCAGATCGACACGCTGCGGGCCAACTATGCCGCGGCGGGCGTGGCCGGCGAGACCGTGCCATTCATCGACGACATGGCGGCGGCCTATGCCGAAGCCGACCTGGTCATCTGCCGCGCCGGCGCGATGACGGTATCCGAAGTGGCGGCCGCCGGCGTGGCGGCGCTGTTCGTACCGTTTCCGCACGCGGTGGACGACCACCAGACCACCAACGCGAAGTTCCTGTCGAAGCAGGGTGCCGCGTTGCTGGTGCAACAAAACGAGCTGACCGCGCAGGGACTGGCTCAAACGCTGTCAAGCCTGTCGCGGCCGCAACTGAAGGACATGGCGCGCGCTGCGCGCAGCCTGGCCAAACCGGAGGCAACCCGGCGCGTCGCCGAGATTTGCCGCCAGATGGCGGGCGACTGAAACAACGAATTCAATGAAACACATCGTCAAGAACATCCACTTCGTAGGCATCGGGGGCGCCGGCATGAGCGGCATCGCCGAGGTCCTGCTGAACCTGGGCTACAAGGTCTCGGGCTCCGACGTCGGCAGCAATGCCGCCACGCGGCGCCTGGCCTCGCTCGGCGCGCGCGTGGCCCACGGCCATGACGCCGCCAACGTCGAGGGCGCCAACGCCGTGGTGGTCTCCACCGCGGTCACCAACGACAACCCCGAAGTGCTGGCCGCCCGCGCCCGCCGCATCCCCGTGGTGCCGCGCGCGGTGATGCTGGCCGAACTGATGCGCCTGAAGCAGGGCGTGGCCATCGCCGGCACGCACGGCAAGACCACCACCACCAGCCTGGTGGCGTCCGTATTGGCCGAAGGCGGGCTCGAYCCGACCTTCGTGATCGGTGGACGGCTGAACTCGGCCGGTGCCAACGCGCGGCTGGGCACGGGCGATTTCATCGTGGCCGAGGCGGACGAATCGGATGCGTCGTTCCTGAACCTGTTCCCGGTGATGGAAGTCATCACCAACATCGACGCGGACCACATGGACACCTACGGGCATGACTTTGCCCGGCTCAAGCAGGCGTTCGTGGAGTTCACCCAGCGCCTGCCGTTCTATGGCATTGCCGTGCTGTGCGTCGATGACCCGAACGTGCGCGAGATCCTGCCGTTCGTGTCCAAGCCGGTGGTGCGCTACGGCTTTGCAGAAGATGCCCAGGTGCGCGCCATCAATCCGCGTGCCGTGGACGGCCAGATGCATTTCACGGTCCTGCGCCAGCTCAACGGCCACGCCGAGCCGCCACTGGACGTGGTGCTGAACCTGCCGGGCTTGCACAACGTGCAGAACGCGCTGGCCGCCATCGCCATCGCCACCGAACTGGAGGTGCCGGACGCCGCCATCGTCAAGGCGCTGCGGGAGTTCCATGGCGTGGGCCGCCGCTTCCAGCGCTATGGCGAGGTGGCGACGAGCGATGGCAAGGGTACGTTCACGCTGGTCGACGACTACGGCCACCATCCGGTGGAGATGGCCGCCACGCTGTCCGCCGCACGCGGCGCGTTCCCGGACCGCCGGCTGGTGCTGGCGTTCCAGCCGCACCGCTATACGCGGACGCGGGATTGCTTCGAGGACTTCGTCAAGGTGCTCGGCACCGTCGACGCGCTGTTGCTCGCCGAGGTCTATGCCGCTGGCGAAGCGCCGATCGTGGCTGCCGATGGCCGCGCGATGACCCGTGCGCTGCGCGTGGCGAACAAGGTGGAACCCGTTTTTGTGGAGCAGATCGAGGATATGCCTCAGGCCATCCTGAATGCCGTGCGGCCCGGCGACGTGGTCGTGACCATGGGCGCCGGCACGATCGGCGGGGTGCCAGGACAACTGGTCTCGCACCAGCAACAGGCAGGAGGCCAGGCATGAGCTTCGTCGCCCATCCCAATATCGATCCGAAATCGCTGGGCAAGGTTGGCGTGCTGCTGGGCGGCCGCTCGGCCGAGCGCGAAATCTCGCTGCTCTCCGGCAATGGCGTGCTTGCCGCGCTGAAGTCGCGCGGCGTGGATGCGCACCCGTTCGATCCGGGCCTGCAGTCGGTGGCGGAACTGGCCGCCGCGAAGTTCGACCGCGTCTTTATCGCGCTGCACGGCCGCTATGGCGAGGATGGCACGATCCAGGGCCTGCTGGAGCAACTCGGCGTGCCCTACACGGGAAGCGGGGTGCTGCCGTCCGCGCTGGCCATGGACAAGCAGGCCACCAAGCGGCTGTGGATGACCCACGGCCTGCCCACGCCGCGCTTTGCCATGCTGCACGCGGATACCGACTTTGCCGCCGTGGTCGTGGACCTGGGCCTGCCGCTGATTGTCAAGCCGGCGCGCGAGGGATCGTCGATCGGCCTGACCAAGGTCACTGCCGCCGACCAGATGCGAGCCGCTTTCGAGCGCGCTGCCGCGCTCGATAACGACGTCATCGCCGAGTCGTTCATCGACGGCGCCGAGTTGACTTGCCCCGTTGTGGGGGAGGGTCCGACGGCCGAAGCGCTGCCCGTTATCAAGATTGTCGCGCCCGAGTCGAACTACGACTATCAAAATAAGTACTTTACTGACGATACCCAATACCTGTGCCCCTCAACTTTGCCTGAAGCACTGGAACAGGAAGTGCGCGCGTTGGCGGTGGAGGCATTCCGGGTGCTGGGATGCCGCGGCTGGGCCCGCGCAGACGTGATGCTGACCCGCGACGGCAAGCCTTACCTGCTGGAAATGAATACGTCCCCGGGCATGACCGGCCATTCGCTGGTGCCGATGGCGGCGCGGGCGGTGGGCATCAGCTACGAGGACTTTGTCATGCAGGTGGTGGCCCAGGCCACGCTGGACCTGCATCCGAACGAGCACTGGAAGCCCGAATAACGCAGCAATAACCGGAACCGGCCTGACCGCCCCGACCTGACGACATGTGGCATAACGCGCGCCTGCTCAACCTCATCGCCTCAGCGCTCTACGCGCTGGTGGCGCTGATGGCGCTCGCTGCCGGCCTGCTGTGGCTGGCCCAGCGGCCGGTGTTCGCCATTACCCATGTCGACCTGACGTCGATGGGCGGCGAGCCGCTGCGGCACGTCAACGGCCCGAGCGTGCGGGCCAACGCGCTGGGCAAGCTGTCGGGCAATTTCTTCACGCTGGACCTGAATGCGGCGCGGCAGGCGTTCGAGTCGGTGCCGTGGGTGCGCCACGCCAGCGTACGCCGCGAATGGCCGAACGGCCTGGCGGTGGAAGTCGAAGAGCATGAAGCCCTTGGCACCTGGGGCAGCACGGACGGCGGACGGCTGATCAACACCTATGGCGAGGTGTTCGTGGCCAACACCGCCGAAGCCGAAGAGGATGCCCAGCTGCTGGCGCTGGACGGACCGCCGGACAGCGAGGAGGACGTGGTCGAGAAGCTGGAGATCATGCGCGAGTGGTTCCGCCCGCTGAAGGTCGAGCCGCTGGCCGTGGCGTTGTCGTCCCGCTATGCATGGCGGGCGAAGTTGTCGAACGGCATGGTCATCGAACTCGGTCGCGAACAGACGGACGAGGACAGGGCTGCCATGGAGGCGCGGGTCAAGCGCTTCGTGGCGGCGTGGCCGCAGGTGACGGAGCAATGGGGCAAGCAGGTCGAGTACGCGGACCTGCGCTACCCCAACGGCTTTTCCATCCGCGCAGCCAATGTGCGATTCCTGACCGATGCCCAGGCTGCCGCGGCAGCGAAGGCAGCGGCCAAGGCAGTTACCCCCCAGGCGGCTTCGGCCGGCAATACCAACAACAATCCGACGCGACTCAAGAGCAAGAACGCGGAGAAAACCCGATGAGCAAGGAATACAAGGACTTACTGGTCGGTCTCGACATCGGCACCTCGAAGGTGGCGGCGGTGGTCGCGGAACTGCGCCCCGACGGCAGCTACGAAGTGATCGGGATGGGCCAGTCCGAGTCCAAGGGTCTGAAGAAGGGGGTCGTGGTCAATATCGAGGCCACCGTGCAGTCCATCCAGCGCGCGCTCGAAGAAGCCGAGCTGATGGCGGACTGCAAGATCGCCGAGGTCTTCACCGGCATCGCCGGCAGCCACATTCGCAGCTTCAACTCCAGCGGCATGGTGGCAATCAAGGACAAGGAGGTCACGCAGACGGATGTGGCCCGGGTGATCGAGACCGCCAAGGCGGTCAACATCCCGACCGACCAGCAGATCCTGCACATCCTCACGCAGGAATTCATCATCGACGGCCAGGAAGATGTGCGCGAGCCGATCGGCATGAGCGGCATCCGCCTGGAGGTCAAGGTCCACATCGTCACGGGCGCGGTCAGCGCGGCGCAGAACATCGTCAAGTGCGTGCGCCGCTGTGGCCTGGAGGTGCACGACCTGATCCTGCAGCCGCTGGCTTCGAGCCTGGCGGTGCTGACCGAAGACGAGAAGGAACTGGGCGTGGTGCTGGTCGATATCGGTGGTGGCACCACCGACATCGCCATCTTCAGCGAAGGCGCGATCCGGCATACGGCCGTGATTCCCATCGCCGGGGACCAGATCACCAACGACATCGCGATGGCGCTGCGCACGCCGACGCCCGATGCCGAGGACATCAAGATCCAGTACGGCATCGCCAAACAGGCGATTGCGGACCCGGAAGACATGATCGAAGTGCCGGGCGTGGGCGATCGCGGCACGCGCACGCTGTCCCGCCAGGCGCTGGCCGCCGTGATCGAGCCGCGCATCGAGGAACTGTATTCGCTGGTGCACCAGGTGGTGCGTGAATCCGGCTACGAGGAACTGCTGTCGTCCGGCGTGGTGATCACCGGCGGCACGGCCATGATGCCGGGCATGGTGGAGCTGGGCGAGGACATTTTCCTGAAGCCCGTGCGCGTGGGCGTGCCCGAATATCGCGGCAACCTGCACGAGGTGGTGAAGAGCCCGCGCTACTCCACCGTGATGGGCCTGCTGCTGGAAGGCCGCGTGCAACGCATGCGTGGCCGCAAGGTGGCCGTGCAGAGTGGCTCCGTCAAGCAGGTGTGGACGCGCATGAAGGAATGGTTTGTCGGCAACTTCTGATGCCGTGGCAGGTCAGGCTTGTTGATATCCGCCATGCGCCGCGGTCAGCGGATCGCGCGATGGCACGTTGAGCAGGTTTCTTATTGTTGGTTTCTTGTTCAGGAACCAAGGGTTGCGGCGGGGAGGCTGCAGCGTTTGGGGACTGATTCTTCTCGGAGGCAGTGATGGACTTTGACATGATCGAAACGGAGATGCAGGACGGCACCATCATCAAGGTGGTGGGCGTGGGCGGCGCGGGCGGCAACGCCGTGCAGCACATGATCAGCCGTGGCGTCCAGGGCGTGGAATTCATCTGCATGAACACCGATGCCCAGGCGCTCAAGCGCTCCTCGGCATCGCGCGTGCTGCAGCTTGGCAACACTGGCCTTGGCGCCGGCGCCAAGCCGGAAGTCGGCCGCAACTGCGCCGAGCAGGCTCGCGAGCAGATCGCCGATTCCCTGCGTGGTGCGCACATGGTCTTCATCACTGCCGGCATGGGCGGCGGCACCGGCACCGGCGCCGCGCCGATCGTGGCGCAGGTGGCCAAAGAAATGGGCATCCTTACCGTGGGCGTGGTCAGCAAGCCGTTCGAATTCGAAGGCGCACGCCGTGCCAAGGTGGCCGAACATGGCTCGAGCGAGCTTGAGTCGTCGGTGGACTCGCTGATCGTCGTGCTCAACGAGAAGCTGTTCGAGGTCATGGGCGACGACGCCGAGATGGACAAGTGCTTCCAGTGCGCCGATGACGTGCTGCACAACGCCGTGGCCGGCATCGCCGAAATCATCAATGTGGACGGTCTGGTGAACGTCGACTTCGAAGACGTGAAGACGGTGATGGGCGAGCAGGGCAAGGCCATGATGGGCACGGCGACCGTGTCCGGCGTGGATCGCGCCCGCCTGGCCGCAGAGCAGGCCGTGGCCAGCCCGCTGCTAGAAGGCGTGGACCTGTCCGGCGCGCGTGGCGTGCTGGTCAACATCACGGCCAGCCGTTCGCTGAAGCTGTCGGAGACCAAGGAAGTCATGAACACCATCCGCAGCTACGCCGCGGAGGATGCGACCGTGATTTTCGGTACGGTGTACGATGACTCGATGAGCGATGCGCTGCGCGTGACCGTGGTGGCCACGGGCCTGGGCCGTTCGGCCAAGAAGCAGCAGCCGATGACGCTGCTGAAGACTGGCACGGACAACATCCCGGTGCAGATGATGGGCGGGATGACCGCGGCTCCGGCGCATGCGACCCCGGACTACAGCGGCCTGGACACGCCGGCGGTATGGCGCAGCTCGCGGGAATCGGCATCCGCCCACGTGGCGGCGCTGCAAGAAAAGGGTGTGGACACGTACGACATCCCGGCCTTCCTGCGCAAGCAGGCAGACTGAGTTGGGCCCCGGCAGGGCGGCGGCAGCGGCCGCACGCCTGGCAGGTTGTCCAAGGTCCTTTCGGCGACGCCTGAGCGCTCCCTATCCGCTCGGCATTCGCCCGGACTGACGCAACCCGTCAGCGTGCCCGGCTGCGCGCGCCCGCGCTGGAGTACGTCAGCCCGCATCCCGTTGCCGGGACAGGCAGGCCATCGGCCGCCTCCCCGGACTGGTTTCCCGCCTTCCCGCGGCGGGATGTGCAGTCGCCCGCGCGGCGCGTCTCAGGACGTGCCGCGCGGCGTTTTTGTAGCAAGGTGTTTCCTGAGCACCTGAATGCGATCCCGCTTGGTTGAGGCGGGATCCGCCCCTATGATGCAGGCAGGGTTTTTACGGAGGAAACCATACCATGATCGCTGTAGGCCAACGCGTCCCGGACGCAACGCTGTACGAGTTCTTCGATGTCGAGACCGAGGGCTGCGCGCTGGGCCCCAATGCGTTCCCCGTGGCCGAGCTGGTCAAGGGCCGCAAGATCGTGGTGTTCGGTCTTCCCGGCGCGTTCACGCCGACCTGCTCCGCCAAGCATGTGCCCGGCTACGTGAAGCTGCATGACGAGCTGCGCGCGGCAGGGATCGACGAAATCTGGTGCCATTCGGTCAACGACGCCTTTGTCATGGGCGCGTGGGGCCGTGAGCAGAAGGCCGGCGACAAGGTCCGCATGATGGGCGATGGCGCGGCACAGTGGGCCAAGGCCCTGGGCCTCGACCAGGACCTGAGCCAGCGCGGCCTGGGCGTGCGCGCGCAGCGCTACGCCATGGTGCTCGACGACGGCGTCGTCACGCACCTGTTCGTGGAAGCCCTAGGCGAATTCAAGGTCAGCAGCGCCGAATCCGTCTTGCAGGCGTTGCGCGCCTGACACGATTGATCGGGCACAAAGTGATGTAAAAGATGCTTTTGTGGCGCTGAATAACACCCCGAAACAAAGTGGTGCAGCGCAATACACAGAGCAGTGGTAGCATTGCGTTATTAGAATTTGTGCCCAATAGCTTTTTATAATAGTTGAGGCTGTCATGCTCAAGCAGCGCACCATCAAATCCCTGGTGAAGACGGTCGGCATCGGTTTGCACTCGGGTCGCAAAGTGACGCTGACCCTGCGACCGGCTCCGACCGATGCCGGCATCGTGTTCACCCGCGTCGACCTGCCCGAGGCGGTCGAGATCCCCGTGGCCGCCTCGGCCATTGGCGACACCCGTCTGGCGTCCGTGCTGCAGAAGGATGGTGCGCGTGTTTCCACTGTCGAGCACCTGATGTCGGCATGCGCCGGCCTCGGTATCGACAATCTCTATGTCGACGTCGACGCCGAAGAAATCCCGATCATGGATGGCAGCGCGGCGTCGTTCGTGTTTCTGCTGCAGTCGGCCGGCATCGAGGAACAACCTGCCGCCAAGCGTTTCATCCGCGTGAAGAAGGCCGTGGAAGTCCGCGAGGGCGACAAGCTGGCCCGGCTGGAGCCGTTCTTTGGCTTCAAGCTCTCGTTCACGATCGACTTCCGCCACCCTGCCGTCGACAAGACTGGCCAGGCGTTCTCGATCGATTTTGCCGACACCAGCTATGTGCGCGAGATCGCCCGCGCCCGTACGTTCGGGTTTGCGCATGAAGTGGAAGCGCTGCGCGAAATGGGCCTGGCCCGCGGCGGCAGCCTAGACAATGCGATCGTGCTCGACGAGCATCGCATGCTCAATAACGAAGAACTGCGCTATGGCGACGAGTTCGTCCGCCACAAGATCCTTGACGCGATTGGCGATCTGTATGTAGTCGGCCATCCGCTGATCGGCGCGTACATTGCCAACAAGTCCGGCCACGGCCTGAACAATCAGCTGCTGCGTGCGCTGCTGGCGGACCAGGAAGCGTATGAGTTCGTGACGTTCGACAAGGTCGAAGAAGCGCCCGCGGCATTCCTGCCGCAGATCCAGCCAGCATTTGCCTGATCGCCGCCCGGCCTGGCGCCGGCGCGGAAACGAGAACGGCCTCCTTCGGGAGGCCGTCTTGCTTTGGTGCGGGTCTTTCGTGTCGCGGGCGGCTTGCCAGTCGAGCCTTCAGCGGCCGCGGTGGTGGGCGAGCAGCATCTCCACGGCATCCTTGAGCGGCGATTCCGGCAGGTTCCTGGCCAGTGCATCCATGCTGGCCAGCCCGGCCGGGGCCATGTTGGCGGCGCGAGGTTTGCGCTCCACCGGGGGGGCGTCCCAGTCCCCGCGCCCGACCTCAGGTTGTACCCGTACACGGATTGCGGTAACCTGCGATCCCCGCTGTTGCAGCCGGGTAAGTAGGGTCGGCACCACTTGCCGTACCCGCGCGGCCGCCGCGCCATGCGCGGCCAGCAACAGCAATGTCGCTTCCGGCTGTGGGCCGCGGTTGTCGTGTTTGACCCCGGCCACCGCGATTCCGGCCTGCAAGCCTCGCGGCAGGAGTGACAGGACTTCCGCTTCCAGTGACGCCAGTTCACGCGCCGTCTGCATCAGCGCCGAGACCGGCCCGGACTTTGCCAGCCAATCATTGAGCGGCTTGGCAGCCGGGGTCTGGAGAGCGTGGTGAGTGAACATGCGCATGCGCGCATTCTAGCGCGCAATCCCGCCCGTCCGAGAGCCGGGATGCCACGCCCGCATGCGCGCCGGGGCCGTTCAGGCCCTTTTTTGCGTTGGGGGTAAGGTCATGCAAATCATCGTGCTCCATCCGCGCGAGCCGCGGGTGTTCCGTTTCCAGCTCACACGGCCACGTGCCGTGCTGCTTGGCATGCTGTTGTGCGCTCTCGTGGCGACCGCATCGTCCGGCCTGACCTGGCTCCTGGCACGCGCCAGCGCGGCGCCCGAGCTTTCGCGGCAGGCGCGCGACAACGCCTATCTGCGTGAAAACCTGGCCGTGCTGGCCGCCCGCGTGGGCGAGCTCCAGGCGCAGATGGTCCGCCTGGATGCCCTCGGCGAGCGGGTCTCCGGCCTGGCCGGCATCGCGCCGCAAGACTTCGATTTCCGTCACCGCCCCGCCCGGGGCGGCCCGGCGCCCGCCGGGACTTCGCGCGATCTGACGCTGCCAGAACTGCGCGACGAACTGCTACGCCTTGGCGAACAGGCCGATCACCGCGTGGATTACTTCGACGTGATCGAGGGGACGTTGATGGATCGCCAGCTTCGTGAGCACCGCATCCCCAGCGTGATGCCCGTGGCCGCAGGCTACGATGGCTCCAGCTTCGGCGCCCGTATCGACCCTTTCTCCGGCCGGCGTACCCAGCACGATGGCGTCGACTTCGTCGCGCCGCCCGGCACGCCGATCGTGGCAGCGGCCGGCGGTGTCGTGGTTGCGGCGGAATGGCACCACGAATACGGGAACATGATCGACATCGACCACGGCAACGGGCTCAAGACGCGCTACGCGCATGCGTCGAAGTCGCTGGTGAAAGTGGGGGATCTGGTCCGGCCCGGCCAGCTGATTGCCCGGGTGGGCAGCACGGGGCGATCGACCGGGTCGCACCTGCACTTCGAGGTGCATGTGAATGGTGTGCCACGTAACCCGACCGCTTTCCTGACGGCCGCGGCGTCGGCACCGACCGATCGCACGGCAATCCGGTAGCCGCTTGTTGCCGCGCGGAACATTGAAGTCGGCTCCATTGTCCCAACCTGACCCGCAAGGTACCCGGCCGATGTCCGGGCGGCTGTTGCTCCTGCGCAGAATCGGTGCCGGCGTGGCCCCGGCCACGACACCGGCACATGATAAACTCGGCGTTTCGCGCCAATCCACCCATTCCTCGCGCCGTCGCCCCGGGTCGCTTCGGGCTACGCGCGCAGGTGAAAGCACTCGATGATCACGGGCCTTCTCAAGAAAGTCTTCGGCAGCCGCAACGAACGGCTGATCAAACAATACCGCCGCACGGTGGCGCAGATCAACGCGCTTGAGCCGAAGTTCGAGAAACTGTCGGACGACGAGCTGCGCGGCATGACCGAGACGTTCCGTCAGCGTCACGCCGGGGGCGAATCGATCGATTCGCTGCTGCCCGAGGCCTTCGCGGTCTGCCGCGAGGCCAGCAAGCGCATCATGAAGATGCGTCACTTCGACGTGCAGCTGATTGGCGGCATGGTCCTGAATGACAACAAGATCGCCGAAATGCGTACGGGCGAGGGCAAGACCCTGACCGCCACGCTGCCGGTGTACCTGAACGCCATCACGGGCAAGGGCGTGCACGTGGTGACGGTGAACGACTACCTGGCACAGCGCGATGCCGAGTGGATGGGCCGCCTGTATAACTTCCTCGGCCTGTCGGTGGGCGTGAACCTCTCGCAGATGCCGCACGACGAGAAGCAGGTTGCCTACAACGCCGACATCACCTACGGCACGAACAACGAGTTCGGTTTCGACTACCTGCGCGACAACATGGTCTATGACCCGTCGCAGCGCGTACAGCGGCCACTGAACTACGCGATCGTCGATGAAGTGGACTCGATCCTGATCGACGAAGCCCGCACGCCGCTGATCATCTCCGGCCAGGCCGAGAACCAGACGGACCTGTACCAGCGCATGAACCACATTCCCCGGCTGCTCGAGCGCCAGATCGGCGAAGAGAAGGCCGATGGCACGGGTGTGGAAAAGCCGGGCGACTACTTCGTGGACGAGAAGGGCCACCAGGTCTACCTGACCGAGGCCGGTCACGAGAAGGCCGAGCAGATCCTGGCGGAACAGGGCCTGATTGGCGAGGGCGAATCCCTCTACGCGCCGCAGAACATCACGCTGATGCACCACCTGTACGCAGCCTTGCGTGCGCACAGCCTGTTCCACCGCGACCAGCACTATGTGGTGCAGAACGACGAGGTGGTGATCGTCGACGAATTCACGGGTCGCCTGATGACGGGCCGCCGCTGGTCCGACGGCCTGCACCAGGCCGTGGAAGCGAAGGAAGGCGTGACCGTCCAGCAGGAAAACCAGACGCTGGCCACGATCACGTTCCAGAACTACTTCCGCATGTACGAGAAGCTGGCCGGCATGACCGGCACGGCCGATACGGAAGCGTATGAATTCCAGGAGATCTATGGCCTGGAAGTGGTCGTGATCCCGACCAACCGTCAGGCCCAGCGCAAGGACATGCAGGACCAGATCTACAAGACGTCCAAGGAGCGCTACGACGCGGTGGTGCGCGACATCCGCGATTGCTTCGACCGTGGCCAGCCGGTGCTGGTGGGCACGACATCGATCGAGACGTCCGAATACCTGTCGGACCTGCTGAACAAGGAACAGCTGCCGCACCAGGTGCTCAACGCGAAGCAGCACGCCCGCGAGGCCGAAATCGTGGCCCAGGCCGGCCGCCCCAAGATGGTCACCATCGCCACCAACATGGCCGGTCGCGGTACCGACATCGTGCTGGGCGGCAATGTGGAAAAGCAAGCGAGCTTCATCGAAGCCGACGCGAATCTGTCGGATGCCGAGAAGGCCGTGCGCATCGCCCAGCTCAAGGATGAATGGCAGTCGCTGCACGATCAGGTCAAGGCGGCGGGCGGCCTGCACATCGTGGGCACCGAGCGCCATGAGTCGCGCCGGATCGACAATCAGCTGCGTGGCCGTGCCGGTCGCCAGGGTGACCCGGGTTCATCGCGTTTCTACCTGTCGCTCGACGACCAGCTGCTGCGCATCTTCGCCGGCGATCGCGTGCGCGCGATCATGGAACGCCTGAAGATGCCGGAAGGCGAGCCGATCGAGGCGGGCATCGTGACCCGCTCCATCGAATCCGCGCAACGCAAGGTGGAAGGCCGCAACTTCGACATCCGCAAGCAACTGCTGCAATACGACGACGTGGCCAACGACCAGCGCAAGGAGATCTACAAGCTCCGTAACGATGTGCTGGAATCGCAGGACGTCGGCGAGATGGTGGCGAACCTGCGCGAAAGCGTGCTGGTGGAGCTGTTCCGCGACCACGTGCCGGCCGATACGATGGAAGAGCAGTGGGACGTCGCGGGCCTGGAAGCGCGCCTGCGCGACGACTGGGGCCTGGACGTGCCGCTGGCCAAGACCATCGAGGGCGCGCAAAGCATCGAGGACGAGGAACTGCTGAACCTGATCATGGCCGCGGCGCGCGAACACTACGACGCCAAGGTCGGCCAGGTGGGCCGCGAGTCGTTTGCCGGCTTCGAACGTTCGGTCATGCTGCAGAGCATCGACACGCACTGGCGCGAGCATCTGGCGGCGCTGGACCACCTGCGCCAGGGCATCCACCTGCGCGGCTATGCGCAAAAGGATCCCAAGCAGGAATACAAGCGCGAGTCGTTCGAGCTGTTCGCACGTCTGCTGGACGTGATCAAGAGCGAGGTCACGCGCGTGATCTTCAACGTGCAGATCCAGTCGCCGGAGCAACTGGAGCAGGCGTCGGAGCAGATCGAGGAAGGCCTGTCGCACCTGGAGAACGTGCAGTACAAGCACGACGAGTTTGCCGGAGGCGGCGAGCCGGTCGAGGACGCGTCGCTGGCGCGCCGGAGCACGGCCGCGGCGGCAATGGCAGCGATGGGCGGCGATGTGGCCCTTGCCGGCATGCCCAAGGTCGGCCGCAACGATCCGTGCCCGTGCGGATCCGGCAAGAAGTTCAAGCAGTGCCACGGCAAGCTGAGCTGAGCGCAAGCCGCGACACCTGACAGTCACTGACTGAAGTCATCATCGAATGCAACATGCCCGCGCAAGCGGGCATGTTCGTCAAAGCAGAGAGGAAACGCACATGCCCGTCAACCTGCCCCTGCCTCAGGCAGAAAACCTCAAATCCGTCGCCGGCGTGGAGCTCGGCTGGGCCGAAGGCGGAATTCGCAAGGCCAACCGCAAGGATGTGCTGGTGGTCCGGGTGGCCGAAGGCAGCACCGTGGCGGGCGTCTTCACCCAGAACCGCTTCTGCGCCGCACCGGTCCAGGTCTGCCGCGAGCACCTGGCCGCAGGCAAGGGCATCCGCGCCCTGGTGGTGAATACCGGCAATGCCAACGCCGGCACCGGCGAGCCGGGCCTGGTGGCCGCGCGCGCCACGTGCGATGCCGTGGCCGCACAACTCGGAATCGCGGCGAATCAGGTGCTGCCGTTTTCGACCGGCGTGATCCTGGAGCCATTGCCGGTCGATCGCCTGACCGCGGCCCTGCCCGCCGCCATCGCCAACGCGCGCGCAGACAACTGGCTGGCCGCCGCCGAATCGATCATGACCACCGACACGCAGCCGAAGGCCGCGTCGCGCACGGTGCAGATCGACGGCAAGACCGTCACACTGTCCGGTATCAGCAAGGGCGCCGGCATGATCCGCCCGAACATGGCCACCATGCTCGGCTTTATCGCCATGGACGCCGCCGTGGCCCAGCCGGTGCTGCAGGCGCTGGTCTCGCACGCCGCTGACCATTCGTTCAACAGCATCACCATCGATGGCGACACGTCGACCAACGACTCCTTCGTGCTGATCGCCACGGGTAAGTCGGGCGCGGTCGTCGACCGTGCCGACGGCCCGGCGTTTGCAGCGCTGCGCGACGCCGTGACGGCGCTGGCGCAGGAGCTGGCGCAGATGATCGTCCGCGACGGCGAAGGCGCCACCAAGCTGATGACGATCCGCGTGGAAGGCGGCAAGAATGTGGCCGAGTGCCGCCAGATCGCCTATGCCGTTGCGCACTCGCCGCTGGTCAAGACGGCGTTCTACGCATCGGACCCCAACCTCGGCCGCATCCTGGCCGCGGTGGGCTACGCGGGCGTGAACGACCTGGATGTGGACCGCGTGAACCTGTGGCTCGACGATGTCTGGGTTGCCCGCGACGGCGGCCGTAATCCCGACTATCGTGAAGAGGATGGCCAGCGCGTGATGAAGCAGGCCGAGATCACGGTGCGCATCGCCCTGGGCCGCGGCAATGCCGAAGCCACGGTATGGACGTGCGACCTCTCGCACGACTACGTGTCGATCAACGCCGACTATCGTTCCTGATGCGTTGCCCCGCCGGCCCGCCACGCGGGTCGGCATCCCAGCTGTCATCTCTCGCTTTCGCGCCTCGCCATGTCTGACCTCGCCTCCCGCCTCGACTCCTTCCTTGCCCGACTCGAACAATGGCTGCCGCCGCAACTGACCGACGCGGACTGGCAGGAGGCGGTAGCGTTCCGCTGGCGCAAGCGGCAAAGCCTGTTTGGCAACATTGGCTACCTCCAGCCGATTCGCCAGCTGCCGCCGATCCACCTGGACGACCTGAAGAACATCGAGCGCCAGAAGGACGCCATCGTCGCCAATACGCGTCAGTTCGTGGCCCGTCTGCCGGCCAACAACGTGCTGCTGACCGGCGCGCGCGGTACGGGCAAGTCGTCGCTGATCAAGGCCTGCCTGAATGCCTATGTGAAGGATGGCCTGCGTCTGGTCGAAGTCGACAAGGACGACCTCGGCGACCTCGGCGATATCGTCGAACAAGTGTCGCAGCGTCCCGAGCGGTTCGTGATCTTCTGCGATGACCTGTCGTTCGAGGAAGGCGAGTCGGGCTACAAGTCGCTGAAGTCGGCGCTGGACGGGTCCGTGGCGGCGCAATCGGACAATGTGCTGATCTACGCTACGTCCAACCGCCGGCACCTGCTGCCCGAGTACATGAAGGACAACGAGACCTACCAGCACACCGCCGATGGCGAAATCCATCCGGGCGAGGTGGTCGAGGAAAAGATCTCGCTGTCCGAGCGCTTCGGCCTGTGGCTGTCGTTTTATCCGCCCAAGCAGGACGAATACCTGGCCATCGTCGGCCACTGGCTGTCGCACTTTGGCTGCAGCGCGGAGGACATTGCCGCCGCACGCGGCGATGCACTGGTCTGGGCGCTCGAGCGTGGCTCACGCTCGGGCCGTGTGGCGTGGCAGTTCGCGCGCGACTGGGGCGGCAAGCACGGCAAGCCGTTCTTGCCAGACGTGGATGGCAGCCAGGCATGAGCGCCAAGTCGGAAACGATCGTGACGACCGACGGGCAGCCACGCAAGGTAACCGAGGTGGCCGTCGGCGTGATGATCCAGCCCGATGGCCGCTTCCTGCTGGCGCAACGGCCGGCCGGCAAGCCGTACGAGGGCTACTGGGAATTTCCGGGCGGCAAGCTGGAGCCGGGCGAATCGGTGGAGGCCGCGCTGGCGCGTGAGCTGCACGAGGAACTGGGCCTCGACGTGACCCGCTGCGAACGCTGGCACACGCTGGAACATGACTATCCGCACGCCTATGTGCGGCTCTACTTCTGCAAGGTCACGGATTGGCGCGGCGATCCCGTCGGCCGCGAAGGCCAGGCCTTCTCCTGGCAGGCCGTGCCCGTGACCGTGGGGCCGCTGCTGCCGGCGACGATCCCAGTGGTGGAATGGCTGTCGGAGGAATCCCGCTAGCGCAGAACTTGCAGTCCCGTCGCCCCCGTCGCCAGAACCTGAACAACAAACACTGGAGGCTCAATGCAACGTGTTGACCGCATCGATGACGCTGTTTCGCTGCCCGAACTGACGCTGCGCGGCGTCATTCTGGGCGCGCTGATCACGGTGGTGTTCACTGCCTCGAACATCTACCTGGGACTCAAGGTCGGCCTGACCTTCTCGTCCGCGATTCCCGCCGCCGTCATCTCCATGGCCGTGCTGCGGCTCTTCCCCGGCGCAAACATCCTCGAGAACAACATGGTGCAGACGCAGGCGTCCGCTGCGGGCACTCTGTCGTCGATCATCTTTATCCTGCCGGGGCTGGTCATGCTCGGGCACTGGCAAGGCTTTCCGTTCTGGCAGACGCTGTCGATCTGCGCCGCTGGCGGCATGCTCGGCGTGATCTTCAGCATCCCTTTGCGCCATGCGATGGTGGTGAAGAGCGACCTGCCGTATCCCGAAGGCGTGGCCGCCGCGGAAATCCTGCGTGTGGGTAGCGCCGCCCCGGCCGATGCGGCCGGCAAGAAACAGGCAACCGGCCTGGCCGATCTCTTGGCGGGCGGCGTGGCCGCGGGCGTGTTCAGCTTCGCCGCGGGTGGTCTGCGCGTGCTGGCCGAGGGCGCCAACGCGTGGCTGGCAGCGGGGGCGTCGGTGGTGCGGCTGTCGATGGGATTCTCGCTTGCGCTGGTCGGGGCTGGTTATCTCGTCGGCATCGTCGGCGGGCTGGCCATGCTGCTAGGGCTGGCGCTGACCTGGGGCATCGCCGTGCCGTGGCTCACGGCCGTCACGCCGATGCCGTCCGGCGCCACGCTGGCCAGCTTTGGCACGTCGGTGTGGAGTACGCAGGCACGCTTTATTGGTGCCGGCACCATCGGCATCGCGGCGATCTGGACACTCGGCACGCTGTTCAAGCCGATGATGGAGGGCATTCGCGCGTCGATGGGTGCGCTGCGCGGCAGCGGCGTGGGCGAGGGCGGTCCGGTTCCGCGTACGCAGCGCGATCTGCCTGCCGTCTGGATCGGTGTCATCACGCTGGTGCTGCTGGTCGTGCTGGCCATCACGTTCGGTCACTTCCTTGCCCTGGCACCGCTGGATGCGGGGGCGAGCTGGCGCCTCGTGGCCTGCGCTGTGCTGTTCGCGTTCGTGTTCGGCTTCCTGGTGGCGGCCGCATGCGGCTATATGGCCGGCCTGGTCGGATCGTCCGCCAGCCCGATTTCCGGAATCGGCATCATCGCCGTGATCCTGGTTTCGCTGCTGATCCTGGGCATCGGTACGCTGGACGGCCTGCTCGGCACGGCGGAGGGCGGCAAGTTCGCGATCGCGCTGGCCATCTTCACGACCTCGGCCGTCGTGGCCGTGGCGTCGATTTCCAATGACAACCTGCAGGACCTGAAGACGGGCTGGATCGTCGGCGCCACGCCATGGCGTCAGCAGGTGGCCCTGCTGATCGGCTGCGCGGTCGGTGCGGCCGTGATCCCGCCCGTGCTGGAGCTGCTGTACCACGCCTATGGTTTCGCGGGCGCGCTGCCCAGGGCCGACATGGATCCGGGCCAGGCCCTTGCCGCGCCGCAGGCCACGCTCATGACGGCCATCGCCACGGGCATCTTCACGCACCAGCTCAACTGGACCATGATCCTGATCGGCGTGGCGCTGGGTGTGGTGCTGATCACGATCGACGAAATGCTGCGCCGCCGGGGCGGCGTGGCCCGGTTGCCCGTGCTGGCTGTGGGCATTGGCATCTATCTGCCGCCGACGATCAGTTCGGCACTCGTAGTGGGGGCGGTGCTGTCCTGGTGGCTGCTGCGCGCTGAGCGCCGACGTGCCGCTGCGCGTGGCGACGACGTGAAGCTGGCGGTTGAGCATGCCGAACGGCGCGGCACGCTGCTGGCTTCCGGCCTGATTGTCGGCGAGAGCCTGGTGGGTGTGGCGCTGGCCGCGGTGATTGGCCTGTCAGGCAAGGAGGCGCCGCTGGCGCTGGTCGGCGAAGGGTTCGGCGCGACCGCGCAATGGCTGGGCCTGGCGGTCTTTGTGCTGGTTTGCGTGGGATTCTGCCAGCGCGTGCTTGCCGCCCGGTAGGCGGGCGGTCGGACACGATATCAGGCAGGAAGGTGACAGCAGGAAGGCGAGGCGAGGCCCTCAGTCTTCCTCGTCTTCCGGCGAATCCTGCGGCGTCTCGCCGGGCTTGCCGCCGATGACGTACTTCTCGGCCGCCCAGGCGCCCAGGTCAATCTGCTTGCAGCGATCGGAACAGAATGGGCGGAACTTGTTTTCCGGCACCCATGCGACATCCTTGCCGCAGGTGGGACATTTAACGACGGCGGGCATCGGCGGACTTCAGAAATTACAGAGCTTGAGCAGGAACGGAATATCGGCGTCGACCGAACGCGGCCGCATGTCGCCGTCCTGCTGGGTGAAGCGCACCCACAGCATGTACTTGTTGGCGCTCATCTCCGGGATGAATGCAAGCAGCGATTCATCCAGGTAGACCTGCATCAGTTGATAGCTTCGTCCAGACAGCATCTGCTGATAGCTGCCACCCGTGGCAATCACCTTGCCGCTCTGGCCGGACTCACGCAGCAGGCGCAGCACGATGGAGGCACCCATGCGCAGCGAAGTCAGCGGGCGGGCCCACTTGAGGATGTCCGAGCGGCGATCCTCGGACGGGCGATGCTGCCACGCATAGTAGGCGGGCAAGTCGAATTCGCAGGTGCCGCCGGGGATGATCGCGCGGCTGCGGATGCTCGTGAGCCACTCGTTGTCGGCCAGCAGTTGGCCGGCCTTGCCCACGGTCTGGTTCAGCGCGGCGATGCCCTGCTCGATCTCGGTGATGACATTGGCGAGCGCGTCCTGGTCGATTTGCGGATTGGCGCGCAGCGGCGACAGCGCCTGGCGTTGCCGCTCCAGTTCCTTGATCAGGTCCGTCTTGAGGTCGGCACGGCCGGCCACGTCGATGATTTCGAACAGCGTGGTGATGGCGACGTGATGCTGCTGGGGATGTTCCTGTACGAGGAAATAATCCAGCCGATCGAACAGGTCTTCCAGGCGCAGGAGCGTCCTGATGCGTTCGTTGAAAGGATATTCGTACAGGATCAAGTGCGGTGTCCGTGCGGCGCGGCGGTTGGCGGGTCGTTTCAGCCGGTGGGCGTTCGGGGCCTGCCCGTGGCCGGCAACACCCGCGCGCGGGAGGTGGCACACAGGCCGGAAGCCGTCAGTAAGCGCTCATTTCCCGGCATGTTCAGCGCATTCTATGCGAGTCGGGCGCTGAGGACAAATGCAACGTGGCCGTGCGACGTACTCGGGACGTGTGCAGGACTTGCCCGCGATGGACCCAGGGCCCGTGCAACCCGCGCGGGCCGCTATTCTTCCCCGCCCGGTGCCGCCGGCACGGCGCCTTGCGCGCGATACAGCGCATCCAGCCGGGCCACTTGTGGCGGCAGCGCGTCGGGTGGGCCATCGTTGTCGACCACGTCGTCCGCCTGTGCGAGTCGTTCTGCGCGCGTCGCCTGGCGGTGCATGATCGACAACACCTGCTCGCGCGTGAATCCGTTGCGCGCCATCACGCGTGAGATCTGCGTCTCCTCGTGGCAGTCCACCACCAGTACGCGCCCGACGCGTCCGCGCCACTTGCCCGATTCCACCAGCAGCGGCACCACGTAAATCAGGTACGGATGCTGGCCGGCGGCGCGGATGGCCACGGCGCGCGCCTCGGTCACACTTCGTATCAGCGGATGGGTGATGCCCTCGAGTGTGGCCTTGGCGGTTGGGTCGGAGAAAACCAGCGCGCGCATGGCGTCGCGGTCCATTGCGCCGTCCGGGCGCAGGCAGCCGGGGCCGAAGGCGGCCACCAGTGGCGCGATGGCGGCACCACCGGGTGCCGTGATCTCGTGGGCGATCAGGTCGGTATCGATCAGCGCGGCGCCTCGCGCGGCGAACAAGTCGGCGACGCGGGTCTTGCCGGAGCCAATGCCGCCGGTGAGTCCGATTTCCAGCATGGGGCGGTGTTGAACAATCGTGGCGAATGCCGCCAACGATACCAGCTTGCGATCGTTGGCGGCCTGTCGGCGTGCTGTCAGTGGCTGGTCACGAGTCCCAGCGGTAGCACATCGGCGCCGAAGAACAGGACGATCAGGCCGGCGCCGGCGATGAATGGTCCATAGGGGAAGGGCGTTTCGCTGCCCTGGCGCCGCACGACGAGCAGTCCCAGGCCGAACAACGCACCGACGACCGACGACAGCAACACCAGCGCGGGCAGTGCCTGCCAGCCGAACCAGGCACCGAGGGCACCCATCAGCTTGAAGTCGCCGTAGCCCATGCCTTCCTTGCCGCGTACGAGCTTGAACAACCAGTAGACGCTCCACAGCAGCAGGTAGCCGGCCGCCGCACCAATCACGGCATCGGCCAGCGTGGCGAACAGGCCCTGGAGATTCAGTAGCAGCCCCAGCCACAGCAGCGGCAGCGTGATCTGGTCCGGCAGCAGCTGGGTATCGGCGTCGATCATCGTCAGCGAGACCAGCGCCCAGACCATGACGATCGCGGCCAGTGCCTGAGCCGTCGGGCCGAAGTGCCACATCGCCAGGGCGCTGAGCACGGCCGTCGCCAGTTCGACCAGCGGATAGCGGATGCCGATCGGCGCCTTGCAGGACGAGCACTTGCCGCGCAGGAACAGATAGCTGATGACGGGGATGTTCTCCCATGCCGCGATCTGGTGGCCGCAATGCGGGCAGGCCGATCGCGGCACCATCAGGTTGTAGCGCCCTGGATGCGGCAGCGGTTCATTACGCAATTCGGCCAGGTAATTGGCCTCGTCGTACTCCATCATCCGGGGCAGGCGATGGATCACCACGTTGAGAAAACTGCCCACCACGAGGCCCAGCAGCCCGGCCACTGCCACCAGGAATGCCGGCGGCAGGGCCGCCAGCACCGGCAGCGTTGCGGCGCCAGCGGCGCCAAAGACTGACTGCATGCCTTACACCACCTGTCCCAGCTTGAAGATCGGCAGGTACATGGCCACCACCATGCCGCCAATCAGGACGCCCAGGATCACGATGATCAGCGGCTCGATCAGGCTGGAGATGGCTGCCACGGCGTCGTCGACCTCGCGCTCGTAGAACTCCGCCACCTTGAGCAGCATGTTGTCCAGCGCGCCGGATTCCTCACCGATCTGCGTCATCTGCAGCACCATGTTGTCGAACACGTGCGTGGCCTGCATGGCGTTGGTCAGGCTGGTACCGATCCGCACGGCCTGTTCGATCTCGCGCGTGGCATCGTAATAGAGCCAGTTGCCGGCCGCGCCGGCCACCGATTCCATCGACTCCACCAGTGGCGTGCCGGCCGCGAACATCGTTGCCAGCGTGCGGGTCCAGCGTGCGATCACGGCCTTCCGGAACAGGCTGCCGAAGATCGGCAGCTTGAGCAGGGCCTTGTCGTGCCAGCGCTGCACCTTCTCCGACGATTTCCTCGCCCGGACATAGGTGATGATGGAGGCGATCGGCAGGCCAACCACCAGGTACCAGTACTGGACAAAGAAGTCCGAGATATTGATCACGAACATCGTGGGCGCGGGCAGGGCCGCGCCGAAGTTCGAGAACACGCCCTTGAAGGCCGGGATCACGAACAGCATCAGGACCACCGTCACGGCGAATGCCACGGTCAGCACGGCGATCGGATAGATCATCGCGGACTTGATCTGGCTCTTCAGCGCGATGCTCTTTTCCATATAGAGCGAGAGCCGCTCCAGCAGCGCGTCCAGGATACCGCCTTGCTCGCCGGCATCGATCAGGTTGCAGTACAGCGTGTCGAAGTACTTCGGCTGGCGCCGGAATGCCATGGCCATGCTGCTGCCGGACTCGATGTCGAAGCGGATCTCGGCCAGCAGTTGCGTGAAATTGGGATTGGCGTGGCCGCGCGCGATGATATCGATCGATTGCAGCAGCGGGATACCCGCCTTGAGCATCGTCGACAGCTGGCGGGTGAAGTACGCGATGTCCTTCTCGGTAATCTTCTTGCCGCGCGCCGCCTTGCGCTTCTTCATCTTGACGACGGTGAGGCCCTGCTTGCGCAGTGTGGCGGTGACCTCCGCCTGGCTCTCGGCCCGCTGCTCGCCCTTGAAGGACTTGCCCTTGCGGTCCTTGGCTTCCCATTCGAAGATGTACTGCGTGGGCGCCTTCCGCCCTGATTTGGCCCGCGACGGCGCTGCCGTCCGGGCGCCCGCCGCTGGTGCGCGCGTCGCCATGATTTGACCCCTCGACTAAGACTTTTGTTTTACGTATTGGTGGTGGCCAGCACTTCTTCGAGTGACGTGACCCCTTGCTTGACCTTGAGCAGGCCGGCTTCCCGCAACGATAGCACGCCGTCGCGACGCGCCTGTTCGGCGATCTGCAGCGCGGTGCCGTGCGAGAGAATGATCTGTTGCATCGCCTCCGTGATCGGCATGACCTGGTAAATCCCGCAACGGCCCTTGTAGCCACTGCCGTTGCAACGGTCGCAGCCGACCGGATGGTACGGTTGCCAGGTGCCGTCGATATGGGCTTCCTTGAAACCGGCGTCCATCAGCACTTCGCGCGAGAGATCGCCGGCACGCTTGCAGGTGCAGAGCCGGCGCGCCAGGCGCTGCGCGGTGATCATCAATACGGACGACGCGATGTTGAACGGCGCCACGCCCATGTTCATCAGGCGCGTCAGCGTGGTCGGCGCATCGTTGGTGTGCAGCGTGGACAAGACCAGGTGGCCCGTCTGGGCGGCCTTGATGGAGATGTCGGCGGTTTCCAGGTCTCGGATTTCGCCGACCATGATGATGTCCGGATCCTGCCGCAGGAAGGACTTCAGCGCCGCGGCAAAGGTCAGGCCGGCCTTGTCGTTCACGTTGACCTGGTTGATGCCGGGCAGCTGGATTTCCGCGGGATCTTCCGCCGTGGAAATATTGATGTCGCCTTGGTTCAGCATGTTCAGGAACGTATAGAGCGACACCGTCTTGCCGCTGCCGGTCGGACCGGTAACCAGCACCATCCCGTACGGACGCTTGATCACTTCCAGAAGCAGCGCCTTCTGCTCGGGCTCATAGCCGAGCTGATCAATGTCGAGCTTGTCGGACGAGGACTCCAGAATCCGCATCACGATCTTCTCGCCGAACAGCGTGGGCAGCGTGGAGACGCGGAAGTCGATCGCCTTTTCCACGGTTTCCTTGCCTTCCTTGTCCTTGGGCAGCGAGAGGAGCAACTTCATCCGGCCATCCTGCGGCACGCGCTTTTCCGAGATGTCGAGGCGCGACAGCACCTTGATCCGGGTGGCGACCTTGTCGCGGATATCCAGCGGCGGCCGGGCGACTTCCTGCAGCACGCCGTCCACGCGGAAGCGTACGCGGTAGAAGAATTCGAACGGTTCGAAGTGCAAGTCGGATGCGCCGCGCTGGAACGCCTCGGTCAGCAGCTTCTGCAGGAAGCGCACGACCGGCGCGTCGTCGATGTCGTTGCCCGGCCCCTTTCGGGCGCTGGCCGCGGCCACCGGATCGTATTCGATCATCTTCTGCGCGGTGGGCGTCGTGGGCGAGATGTTCTTCATCGTGCCCAGCGCCTCACCGGCGGCACGCACATGCTTCATCAGCTTGTCGTGCTCAACCACCACGGTTTCCACCGGGAGGTTGAACTTCTGCTTGATCGCGTCCACGCCGGCCTGGTTGGCGGGGTCGGAAAGCGCCACGAGCAGGCGGTTTTCGCGCCGGCCCAGCGGCAGCAGGCGGTGGGCGTGGAACTCCCGGTTGCCGGCCAGTGCGGGCGGCACGCGGTTGAGGTTGTACTCCGACAGGTCGAGCAGGGGCAGCTGGTACTTGTCGGCAGCGAAGATGGCCACGTCATGCGCGGACATCGTGCCGCTGCCGATGATCTCGTCGATCAGCTGCGATTTCTTTTCCCGAGCCGATTGCTCCAGCTGGGCGAGCAGCGCTGGTGCGATCCGCCGGCTCTGTGCGAGCGCAAGGCCTAGTGTCATAGCGAAATACGATGCGATATGCGTGCGTTCGAAACATCGAACGGCGGCGCGGTTGACTGCGGCGGGATCGGCGGGGCGTGGGTCCCGGACCGGGGCAGTTTGCCGCCGGGGTCACTTTTTGTAAAGCGAGGCAGCGTACGCGTTGGCGTTTGTGCGACAGGTCCGCAACCCTACTTGCGCGGGGCGCTTGTTGACGGAGGGAGTACGCGCGCGATGCGGGCCGACGAAGGATGGCGCGGGGCGTGGCGGGCCGTGTGGAATGAGCACCGGGAAAACGAGGGGGGCGGGAGGAGGGGGTGCGAAAGGAAGCGCGGGAGCGCCTCGAGAAAACGAGGGCGTGAAAAACAAAAAAGCCGCACATTGCTGTGCGGCTTTTTTGCTGGGTGCATCGCGATGACTCGCGTAACACCGAAAATCTGGTCGGGGTGAGAGGATTCGAACCTCCGGCCTCTACGTCCCGAACGTAGCGCTCTACCAGGCTAAGCTACACCCCGATTTCCTTGTTTTTCTGCGTTGCGACGTCAGGATTGTCGTTGCAGCGAGAAAGCACACAAGTCTATCAGCGTTTCCTTCAGTTGGGAAGAGGGAAATTGCATTGCCGCTCTTTCCGCTGCCTCCGCTTCGCGCTGCGCGGCCGCGAAGGTTACCTCCAGCGCCCCGCTCGCGTGGATCGCGGAGAACACCGCATCAAAGTGTTCCGTGCCGCCTTGCACGATGGCTTCGCGCGCAAGTTCGCGCTGCTCGGCGGTGCCGTGTTCCAGCAGATGCAGCAGCGGCAGCGTCGGCTTGCCTTCGCGCAGGTCGTCGCCCGCATTCTTGCCCATCTGCTCCGCGCTGGCGGTGTAGTCCAGCATGTCGTCGATCAGCTGGAATGCCGTGCCGATGCGTCGGCCATACTCGGCGGCGGCTTCTTCCATTGCCGGGTCCGCGCCCGCGAGCACTGCACCAAGCTCGGCCGAAGCCTCGAACAGCTTGGCGGTCTTGTAGCGGATCACCTGCAGGTAGCGCTCGACGGTGACGTCCGGGTCGTGCATGTTCAGCAGTTGCAGCACCTCGCCCTCGGCGATCACATTGGTCGCGTTGGACAGGATTTCCATGATGCGCATGCTGCCGGCTTCCACCATCATCTGGAATGCGCGCGAATAGAGAAAATCGCCAACCAGCACGCTGGCCGCGTTGCCGAACACCGCATTGGCGGTCTGGCGGCCGCGACGAAGCTCGGATTCGTCCACCACGTCATCGTGCAGCAGCGTGGCAGTGTGGATGAATTCCACTACCGCGGCCAGCTCGTGATGGCGATGGCCGTCGTAGCCGAATGCCCGGGCGGAGAGCAGCAGGATGACCGGGCGCAGGCGCTTTCCGCCAGCCCCGATGATGTACTCGCCGATCTGCTCGATCAGCGGCACTTCCGACGACAGGCGCCGACGGATGACGGCGTCAACGGCGCGCATGTCGGCAGCGACCGGGGCAAGCAAGGCAGTGGCGGAAGACTGGGACAAGATGAAATCACCGTTACGCAAAACCGGAGGATTATATGCGATGGCGGTGTGCACATGGCTGCCGGCTTGCGCAGGCGGGAAGATATCGGGGTGATTTCCGGGCAATGTAAGCGTGCGTCGCACGGTAGTCGCCCGGACGGTGGGTGCCCACCTATAATTGCAGCATGGACAAGCCACAAGCATCCCGCCGGCATGTCCGCCGCACCGCCTGGTGGGTGGCGTTTGCCGCCCTGGCCGGGTTCCTGCTGGCCGACCTGACCTGACTCCCGTGCCCCGGCATGTGCGCCGGTCGCCGCTGCCTCCGCACCGGCAGGCTATCTACTTGTTTTCTTTGCGCTTTTCCTGGAACTGGTTTACAATTGCCGGTTCCTTCGGTTGCGTTTGCCGTATACAGCCCTGTATGCGCGCCACCCACTGACGGGCGGGATCCCGGCCAGCCGGCCTGAGATCCTTTCAAACGGCGCAGGAAACGGCGCCGGCTCCGGGGACTCCCGGGGCAGCATTCGACGTTTCATTCACATCGAGAGGTTCGACAATGTACGCGGTCGTAAAAACCGGCGGCAAGCAATACAAGGTTGCTGCTGGCGAAAAACTTAAAGTAGAACAGATACCGGCAGACATTGGCGCAGAAATCACGCTGGACCAGGTGCTCGCAGTGGGCGCCGGCGACCAAATCAAGTTTGGTACGCCGCTGGTGAGCGGGGCTTCCGTCAAGGCTACCGTGATCTCCCAAGGTCGTCACGACAAGGTGAAGATCTTCAAGATGCGCCGTCGCAAGCACTACCAGAAGCGCCAGGGCCATCGTCAGAATTACACCGAACTGCGCATCGAAGCCATCGTTGCCTGAGCATTGCTCGGACACAGGCTTGCATCGCAATAGGTCAACAGGAGTTAAGACATGGCACAGAAAAAAGGCGGCGGCTCTACGCGGAACGGCCGTGATTCGGAATCGAAGCGTCTGGGCGTGAAGGTGTACGGTGGCCAGGCCATCAACGCCGGCGGCATCATCGTTCGTCAACGTGGCACCCGCGTGCACGCTGGTGAGAACGTGGGTATCGGCAAGGACCACACCCTGTTCGCGCTGGTGGACGGCCACGTGCAGTTCGCAGTCAAAGGCCCTGCCAAGAAGCAGCAAGTCAGCGTCGTTCCGGCGGCCTGATACAGCCTTTGCAGCACGAAGGCCCCGCAAAGCTTGCGGGGCTTTTTCATTTCTGGCATCTATCTGTATTGATGGCGCCAGCCTGATCCACACGGAAGACCAACATGAAGTTCATCGACGAAGCCCGAATCGAAGCGATTGCCGGCAATGGCGGCAACGGGAGTGCGTCGTTCCGGCGCGAGAAGTTTGTGCCCTTCGGTGGCCCCGATGGCGGTGACGGCGGCCGTGGCGGCAGCGTGTTTGCGCAGGCCGACCGCAATATCAATACGCTGATCGACTTTCGCTACGCCAAGAAGCACGTGGCGCGCAACGGCGAGAATGGCCGCGGCTCCGATTGCTACGGCGCCGCCGGCGAAGATGTCACGCTGCGCATGCCGGTGGGCACGCTGATCACCGACATGGATACCGGCGAGGTCATCGCCGACCTGACCGAGCACGGGCAGACCGTGTGCCTGGCCGAAGGCGGCATGGGTGGTTGGGGCAACCTGCATTTCAAGTCCAGTACCAATCGCGCGCCGCGCCAGCAGGTGGACGGCAAGCCGGGCGAGCGCCGCATGCTCCGGCTCGAGCTGAAGGTACTGGCCGACGTTGGCCTGCTGGGCATGCCGAATGCCGGCAAGTCGACGTTCATTTCGCACGTGTCCAACGCACGTCCGAAAGTTGCGGATTATCCGTTCACCACGCTGCACCCGAACCTCGGCGTGGTGCGCGTCGACCACGAGCAGTCGTTTGTCGTCGCCGACATCCCGGGCCTGATTGAAGGCGCGGCCGAAGGTGCCGGCCTGGGCCACCAGTTCCTGCGCCATCTGCAGCGCACGGGCCTGCTGCTCCATATCGTGGACATCGCCCCGTTCGACGAGAATGTCGACCCGGTGGCCGAGGCGCGGGCGATCGTCAACGAACTCAAGAAGTACGACGAAACGCTGTACGACAAGCCGCGCTGGCTGGTGCTGAACAAGCTCGACGTGGTGCCGGATGACGAGCGCGCCGCACGCGTGAAGGATTTCGTCAAGCGCTACAAGTGGAAGGGCCCGGTGTTCCATATCTCGGCCCTGACCGGCGAAGGCTGCCGCGAGCTGATCTACGCGATCAAGGACCACCTCGCCGCGATCAAGGCGGAAGAGGCCGCCGCGCTGGCTGAGCCGGATATCCGTCTGGACGAACGGCTTCACAACGTGGATCCCGAAGCCGGCGGTGCCTGACCCCCGGCTGCCGCGCCCGACACGACGTTTTTCCCCGAACAAGCAGCATTACACGGCACCCGGAGACAGGATACCCGTCATGCAATCGGTCATCGCCCAAGCAAAACGTATCGTCGTCAAGGTGGGCTCCAGCCTGGTCACCAACGACGGGAAGGGGCTGGATCACGACGCCATCGCGCGTTGGGCCGCCCAGATTGCCAAGCTGCGCGGCGCCGGCAAGGAAGTGGTGCTGGTCAGCTCCGGTGCCATCGCCGAGGGCATGCAACGCCTGGGCTGGGTGCGCCGTCCGAAGGAAATCCACGAGCTGCAAGCCGCAGCCGCCGTGGGCCAGATGGGTCTGGCGCAGGTCTATGAAAGCCAGTTTGGCCGCTACGGCATCCGCACCGCGCAGGTGCTTCTGACTCATGCCGACCTAGCGGACCGCGAACGCTATCTCAATGCCCGCTCGACGTTACTGACGCTGCTCTCGCTGGGCGTGGTGCCGATCATCAACGAGAACGACACCGTCGTCACCGACGAAATCAAGTTTGGCGACAACGATACGCTCGGCGCGCTGGTGACCAACCTGATCGAAGGCGATGCGCTGGTGATCCTGACCGACCAGCGCGGACTCTATACCGCCGATCCGCGCAGGGACCCGAACGCGAGGTTCGTGGACGAAGCCTTGGCGGGCACGCCCGAACTGGAGGCAATGGCAGGTGGCGCGGGCACGGCCATTGGCCGTGGCGGCATGCTGACCAAGATCCTGGCCGCCAAGCGCGCGGCAAAGTCCGGCGCGCATACCACGATCGCCTCCGGCCGCGAGACCGATGTGCTGGGACGTCTGGCGGAGGGCGAGGCCATCGGCACGCAATTGCTGGCGCCAACGGGCCGACTGACCGCGCGCAAGCAGTGGATGGCCGATCACCTGCAGCTGCGTGGCCGCGTGGTGATCGACAGCGGTGCGGTGGAAAAACTGACCGGTGGCGGCAAGTCGCTGCTGCCGATCGGTGTGGTGGAGGTGCAGGGCGAGTTCGCGCGCGGTGAGGTGATCGCCTGTATCGATCCGGCGGGACACGAAGTGGCGCGCGGCATCACGAACTATTCGAGCGCGGAGGCGCGGCTGATTGCCCGGAAGCCGTCGTCGGAGATTGAGTCGGTGCTGGGCCATCTGAACGAGCCCGAACTGATCCATCGCGACAACCTGGTGCTGATCTGAAAGTGCGATAGTTACCGGCACCGCTGGCGTGACGCTATCGGACGCTATCCGGTGATGCGCCACCAAGCAAAACGGCGAGGCTGCAGGCCTCGCCGTTTTGTTTTGGATGGTCCGACTTCCGTCGAGCCGGGTTCAGCGGCTCGGCGCGTGTGCCTTCAGGTCCGCCGCCATCTGGGCCGGCTTGCCGGCGACCGTGCGGCCCTCGCAGAAGAAATCCTTGGCCAGCGTGGCGGAGTAAGCGTTGCGCGCGCGGGTTTCCATGCGATACCAGGTATCGCGGTCCTCGCTTCGGTTCGGTACCCACTCGGTGGCGCCTTGCGGCAGCGTGGCGTACAGCTTGCGCTCGAAAGCGTCGCAGCGCATGCCCTCGTAGTTCACATTGCGCCCGCCGCCCGGGCTGGTGATGACCACGGTGTAGCGCACCACGTTGTCAGCGCCCACGGCGATGGATTTGCCGTCGACGGCAAAGCGGAAGTCACCGGTGCCGCTGACCGAGAAGGGAATCAGGTCCGCATCCTTGGGCAATGGGGGCAGCAGCGTCTCGGCTTCCTTGAAATCCTTCGGCTCAAACGGGTTGATCCACTGGGATTCCTCTTCGGGCATGCCCTTGCTGGTGGTCTTGCAGCCGGCAAGCGTCAGGCAGGCGGCGGCCAGCAACAGGCAGGTACCGCGCAGCGCGCGGCTGGCGGGCTGGCCGGCGCGAGCGCCCCGGCCGGTGAAGCTATTCATCGGAACTCCGTTGGGTAGTTGCCGGGCTGGCCGGCGAAGCAAGAGACGCGTCCTGGGCGACCACTGGCATGGTGACCACGGCCGTGGCCGTCACCGTGACGACGGCCGTCTGCTCCGCGCGCGCAGCGTCACCATGCCGGTCGTGCCCGGCATGGTGGCCGTGGTTACCATAAGGGCTGAGCGGCGCGCGCCCCCGGTGCAGGAAGCGCGACAACTCGGTCAGCGCCATCTGGTAGACATCGCGCTTGAATTCGATGACGGCGTCCAGCGGGACCCAATACTGGCTCCAACGCCAGGCGTCGAATTCGGGATGGTCCGTGGCGCGCAGGTGGATGTCGCAATCGCGGCAGACCATGCGCAGCAGGAACCAGATCTGCTTCTGGCCCTTATAGTGGCCGCGGATCTCGCGGCGGATGAACTTGTCCGGCACCTCATAACGCAACCAGTCGCGCGTGCGACCGACGATCCTGACGTGCTCCGGAAGCAGGCCGACTTCTTCTTGCAGCTCGCGGTACATGGCCTGTTCCGGCGTTTCGCCGTACTTGATGCCGCCCTGCGGAAACTGCCAGGAGTGTTCGCCGATTCGCTTGCCCCAGAAAACCTCGTTACGTGCGTTGATGAGGATGATGCCGACGTTCGGGCGAAAGCCTTCACGATCGAGCATGACTGCACCTCGAATCCTTTAGAATTACGACGATTATAAAGGAAGCGCGCCAGACGGCCTGACGCCGGGAATGCTGGTTTTCCCCGAGCGGCAAGCGCAGTTTCAGGCGCGTCCTGCCCAATGAATGCCGCACCGCGGCGGCCGGGTACTGCCCGGCGGCGCCCGGTCTTACGAGAAAGCAACGGATGAAAGCCTCGCAATTCTTCATTTCCACCCTCAAGGAAGCCCCCGCCGACGCGGAAATCGTGTCGCACAAACTGATGATGCGGGCCGGCATGATCAAGAAACTGGGCGCCGGCATCTACAGTTACATGCCGGTCGGGCTGCGGGTGATCCGCAAGGTGGAGAACATCGTTCGCGAGGAAATGAATCGGGCCGGCGCCGTGGAGCTGTCCATGCCGGTGATCCAGCCGGCCGAACTCTGGCAGGAAACCGGCCGCTGGGACAAGATGGGCCCCGAGCTGCTGCGCCTGAAGGATCGCCACGAGCGCGACTTCGCCGTCCAGCCGACCTCAGAGGAGGTCGTGACCGACATCGCCCGCAGCGACATCCGCAGCTACAAGCAACTGCCGGTCAATTTCTATCAGATCCAGACCAAGTTCCGCGACGAGCGTCGTCCGCGCTTCGGCATCATGCGCGGCCGCGAGTTCACGATGAAGGACGCCTATTCCTTCGACCGCGACACCGATGGCCTGAAAGCCTCGTACCAGAACATGTACGACGCCTACGTGCGCATCTTCCAGCGTTTCGGCCTGGAGTTCCGTGCCGTGGCGGCGGATAACGGGGCCATCGGCGGTTCGGGCTCGCACGAGTTCCATGTGATCGCCGACACCGGCGAGGATGCCATCGTCTACTGCCCGACCTCGGACTACGCCGCCAACATGGAGGCCGCCGAGGCCCTGCCGCTGCTGGCCAGACGCGCCACCCCCGGCGAAGACCTGAAGAAGACGTCGACGCCCGAGAAGTCCAAGTGCGAGCACGTGGCCGAGTTCCTCGGCATTCCGCTGGAGCGCACCGTCAAGTCGATCGTCCTGGCCAAGGACACCGAGGCGGGTGCCGAGATCTGGCTGCTGCTGATCCGCGGTGACCATGAACTGAACGAGGTCAAGGCGTCGAAGGTGCCCGGCCTGGCCGACTTCCGCTTTGCGACGGAAAACGAGATCGTCGACACGTTCGGCTCGCCCCCGGGCTACCTGGGCCCGATCGGCCCGAAGAAGCCCGTCAAGCTGGTGGCGGACCGCACGGTCGCCAACATGAGCGACTTCTGCTGTGGCGCCAACGACCGCGACTACCACTACACCGGCGTGAACTGGGGGCGCGACCTGCCCGAGCCGCTCGTGGCGGATCTGCGCAACGTGGTGGCGGGCGATGCCTCGCCGGACGGCAAGGGCACGCTGGAAATCTGCCGCGGCATCGAGGTGGGCCACGTGTTCATGCTCGGCACGCGCTATTCCGAATCGATGAGCGCCACGTTCCTCGACGAAAACGGCAAGACCCAGCCGATGCAGATGGGCTGCTACGGCATTGGCGTGACCCGGATTCTGGGTGCCGCCATCGAGCAGAACTATGACGAGCGCGGCATCATCTGGCCCGCCGCCATCGCCCCGTTTGCCGTGGTGGTGTGCCCGGTAGGCTACGACCGCAACGAGGCAGTGCGCGCCGAAGCCGACCGTATCCACGCGGAACTGCAGGCCGCCGGCGTCGACGTGATCCTGGACGACCGTGGTGAGCGCCCCGGCGTGATGTTCGCGGACTGGGAGCTGATCGGCGTGCCGCACCGCGTGGTCGTGGGCGACCGCGGCCTGAAGGAAGGCAAGGTGGAATACCAGGGTCGTCGCGATGCGCAGGCCACCCCGGTGGCCGTTGCAGACGTGGTCAGTCACGTCCGCAACCTGCTGGCCAACTGATCCCGATGCGCGCATCCGGCCTGCCGACCCGTCGCCGCTGGCCAGCGCTGGCCAGCGTGCTGCTGCTTGTTGTGGCGGCCACTGCCCATGCCGGCGCGCAAAAGGAAGAGGCGCTGGCCGATTCCGTGCGCGGCGCCCTGGCCGCGGCGATCGCCGACGGCCGGCCGGTGCGGCCGGCGTTTGCATCGGGCGGGGAACGCCTGGGCTATCTGAAGTGGCTGGGCGAGATGTCCCGCCGGCTGGAGGCCCGCATCCCCGAACCGCAGATCCGCGTCGAGCTGATCGAAACGGTCTACTACGAGGCCAAGCGCGCCGGCCTGGAACCGTCGCTCGTGCTGGGGCTGGTCCAGGTGGAAAGCGGGTTTCGGAAATACGCGATCAGCTCCGCCGATGCGCGCGGACTGATGCAGGTGATGCCGTTCTGGGTGCGCAGCATTGGCGATGGTGACGTCCGCAAGCTGTTCCATCTGCAAAGCAACCTGCGCTACGGCTGTACGATCCTGCGCCATTACCTGGACCGCGAGAACGGCGATCTCTTCCTGGCGCTTGGCCGCTACAACGGCAGTCGGGGCCGTCCCGAGTATCCGAATGCCGTGCTGGCGGCGTGGAAGCGCTGGCAGTATTCCGAATCCACGGTGACGATTGCCGGCGATCCGGATCCCGCTGCAGCGGCGGCTGCGGTCGCCGCGCCAGCGACGTCGCGCCGCGCGCTGCCGCCGGAATCCCCGGCGCGCAATCCGTTCTCGCCGTTACGGCTGGCCAATCCGTCATGACGCGCGATTTCCGATCCGATCGTTCGGTTTTCTCGCCGACACCTGTGCAGTCCGAAGGCACCGGCAAGGCCGGCTACCGGGCGTCCTCGCCGGAGCTGGACCGCTGGCTGGCGCGCCATATCGAGCAGGGCTTCAACGCCGAATCGCTGGTGTTGTCGATGCTGCGCTCCGGCTACGATGCCACCTTCGCGCGGGCGACCGTGGCTGCGGCGCTCGACCGGCCGAAGCCGGCAGGCAGGGTGCCATCGACCGCGCCGGCGCTTGCCGTGGGCCGGACCGCTGGGCCAGCTTCCACCTCCGCCACTGTCAGCACGCCTGCCGCGCAGGCATCGGCGTCGTCCGGCCGCAATACCTTTCGCCACCAGGATCGCGAGATCCCGATCCTGTTTGCGCTGGAAGCGCCACGCATCCTGCTGCTGCAGAACCTGCTCAACGATGCCGAGTGCGACGCGCTGGTCGCGCTGTCGCGAGGCCGGTTGCAGCGATCGCCGGTGGTCAATCCCGATACCGGCGACGAGAACCTGATCGACGCCCGCACCAGCATGGGTGCGATGTTCCAGGTTGGCGAACACTCCCTGATCGAGCGCATCGAAGCCCGGATCGCCGCCGTGACCGGCGTGCCGGTCGAGCACGGCGAGGGCCTGCAGATTCTCAACTACAAGCCGGGCGGCGAGTATCAGCCGCACTTCGACTTCTTCAACCCGCAACGTCCCGGCGAGGCGCGCCAACTCCGCGTCGGCGGCCAGCGCATCGCCACGCTGGTGATCTACCTGAACAGCCCGCCGGCAGGCGGCGCTACGGCGTTCCCGCGTCTGGGGCTGGAAGTGGCACCCGTCAAGGGCAATGCCGTCTTCTTCAGCTACCAGATGCCGGACGGCACGCTGGACGATCGCACCCTGCACGCGGGCCTGCCGGTGGAGGCCGGCGAGAAATGGATCGCCACCAAGTGGCTTCGCGAACGACCCTATCGCAGCAAGGCCTGAACGGGAGGGAAGTTCGATTGCCGGCGAGGTTGCCAGATCCGTACCGGTACATTTCTGCCTAAGTGTATCGGTACTGTATTGGTTGGCCTCAATAAACTGGTCGCTCCCATATCTCCCGGAGCGCCGTCATGGCTCTGCCCGAATTTGCCGCCAGCTCTGGCGTGCTGCTTGCCTTCTGCGCGTTTGCGCTGGTTTCTTCCATCACGCCGGGCCCGAACAACACCATGGTGCTGGCCTCGGGCGTCAACTTTGGCCTGGCGCGCACGGTGCCGCACCTGCTGGGCATCAGCATCGGCTTTTCCGTGATGGTGGCGCTGGTCGGGCTGGGGCTGGGTTCAGTCTTCACGGCATTGCCGTGGACCTGGAATTTGCTCCGGGTGGCGGCCACGGCCTATCTGGTCTGGCTGGCCTGGAAGCTGGCTACCGCCGGCGGCGTGCAGGATCGCGAGGTGGCCCGGCCGATGAGTTTCCTGCGCGCGGCGGCCTTTCAGTGGGTCAATCCGAAAGCCTGGGTGATGGCGGTGGGCGCGTGCAGCACCTACGTGCTGGACGGCAATATCTGGGTGAATGCGCTGTGGATGGCGAGCCTGTTCGCCGTGATCAACCTGCCCAGCGTGGCGACGTGGGCGGTATTCGGCGCCGCGCTGCGCCGCTGGCTGGCACAGCCGCGTGTGCTGCGCGTCTTCAACGTGACGATGGCCGTGTTGCTGTTGCTGTCGCTCTGGCCGATCCTAGGCGCCCATCCCCACGGGGTTTGAGCGCCGAAGGGCGTCGGCCCCGCTTCAAACCAGCGCGCGGATGGCGCCGAGGTTGCGCCAATAGCCCTTGGCGTCCATGCCGCATCCAAAGACATAGCGGTCCGGCACCTTGAAGCCGCAGAAATCCGGGTGCATCGGCTTGAGTTTGGTGAGCGTCTTCTCGCACAGCACCGCCGCGTGGAATTCCTTGGCGCCCATGTCCATGATCCGCTGGCGGATGGCCGCCATCGTCTCGCCCTCATCCAGGATGTCGTCCAGTACCAGCACCACGCGATCCTTCACGGATTCGCGCGGCGCCACGCGCCATTGCATCTCGCCGCCCACGGTCTTGTTGTTGTAGCGGGACAGGTGGATATAGTCGAACTCCAGCGGAAACTGGAGCTTGGGCAGGAGCATGCCGGTAAAGACCACGGCGCCGCCCATCACGGACAGGACGAGCGGGAAGGCATCGCCCATCTTTTCCGTGATTTCCTGGGCCATGCGGTCCAGCGAGTCCTGCACCTCCTGGGCGCTGACGATTTCCTCGGAGCTGGCCCAGAGTTCGCGGGCCTGTTCGACGGTCATCATGATGTCTGTCCTGTTCTTGTCTTGCGGGGAAGCGATATCGAAGGGTAGCAACAACGATCAGCGGTTGAATAGGCCCTTCATGCCGCCTTTCATCGCGCCCATCTGGCGCATCATCTTCATCATGCCGCCGCCCTTGAGTTTTTTCATCATCCCTTGCATCTGGTCGAACTGGTTCAGCAGGCGGTTGACCTCCTGCACCGGTACGCCGGCGCCCGCCGCGATGCGGCGCTTGCGGCTGGCCTTGATCAGTTCCGGCTTGGCGCGCTCGGCCGCCGTCATGCTGTTGATGATGCCTTCCATGCGGCGCACCTGCTTTTCCGCCTGATCCATGTTGGCGCCCTGCGCCTGCTGGGCGAACTGCGCGGGCAGCTTGTCCACCAGGCTGCCCAGGCCGCCCATCTTCTTCATCTGGCCGATCTGGGCCTTGAAGTCTTCCAGGTCGAAGCCGCCCGTCTTCTTGATCTTCTTGGCCAGCTTCTCGGCGGCATCCATGTCCACGCCACGCTGTGCCTCTTCCACCAGCGCGAGGATGTCGCCCATGCCCAGAATCCGCTGGGCCATGCGTTCGGGGTAGAACGGCTCCAACCCGTCCAGCTTTTCGCCCACGCCGACGAACTTGATCGGGCGGCCGGTGATGTGGCGCACGGACAACGCGGCGCCGCCGCGGGCGTCACCATCGAGCTTGGTCAGCACCACGCCGGTCAGCGGCAGCGCGTCGTTGAACGCCTTGGCGGTGTTCACGGCGTCCTGGCCGAGCATCGCGTCGACCACGAACAGCGTTTCCACGGGCTTGAGTTCCGCGTGCAGCGCGGCGATCTCCTGCATCATCGCCTCGTCGATACCCAGCCGGCCGGCCGTATCGACGATCAGCACGTCGTGGTAGTGCTTGCGGGCCCAGTCCAGCGCCGCGCGGGCGATGTCCACCGGCTTCTGGTCCAGTTGCGACGGGAAGAAGTCCGCGCCGACCTGCTCGGACACGGTCTTGAGCTGGGCGATAGCGGCGGGACGGTACACGTCGCACGAAACCGTCAGCACCTTCTTTTTCTTGTTTTCCTTCAGCCACTTGGCCAGCTTGCCGGACGTGGTGGTCTTGCCGGCGCCTTGCAGGCCGGCCATCAGGATGATCGCGGGCGGCTGGACGTTCAGGTTCAGCTCGGCAGACTTTTCCCCGCTGACGGCTTCGTCGCCGCCGATGACCGCGGTCAGCTCGCGCTGCACCACGCCGACCAGCGCCTGGCCCGGCGTCAGGCTGCTGACGACTTCCTCGCCAAGCGCCTTTTCCTTGACGCGGGCGACGAATTCGCGCACGACCGGCAGTGCCACGTCGGCTTCGAGCATGGCAAGGCGCACTTCGCGCAGCATCTCGGCGGTATTGGCCTCGGTCAGTCGGGCCTCGCCGCGCATGGTCTTGACGACCCGCGCCAGGCGTTGAGTGAGGTTATCCAGCATGGCAGGAAAGGGGGAGGAATTCGGCTTGTGGGAGGGGCGCGCGTGGCGTTGTGGTGGCGATCCACCGACAAGGGCACAGGGGCAGACCCTAGGGTAAACTGCGCAAATGGCCATTGTACTGTATGCCTTGACGGCACTTCTCTATTGCGGCCTGGCCTTTCACGGCTGGGCAACGCGCAATCCGCGGCTGGCGGCCGCCAGCGGGGCGACGGTCGGCCATCCGGGGCGTCCCGGCGCCGCGGCCACGGCGGTGCTCATGTCCCAGCCCGGCGGCGCCCGTGGCGAAGGTCAGCCTGCCTGGTGGCATGTCGTGGTTCTGGGGGCGCTGGTCAGCCACGGCATCCTGCTCCACGAAACGATCTTCCCGGCCGACCGCATGGTGTTCGGCTTCGCCTTCGCCCTTTCCGCCATGCTCTGGCTGGGCGTGGGTATCTACTGGATTGAGAGCTTCTTCTTTTCGCTGGCGGGGCTCGGCCTGATCGTCTTCCCCGTGGCGATGCTGGCGAGCCTGATCCCGCTGGCGTTCCCGGGCGCGCAGATCCTGGGCTACGCGGCACGGCCGCTGTTCAAGCTGCACTTCATCATCGCCAACGTGGCGTATGGCCTCTTCACGCTGGCCGCGTTCCACGCGTTCCTGATGCTGCTGGCCGAACGGCGCCTGCACGGCTTCAACCGGCCGCTGGCGGGCGAGCCGGCGTCCGGCCAGTGGCTCGGTCGCTGGCTGGACCTGCTGCCGCCGCTGCTGACGCTGGAAAAGCTGCTGTTCCGCCTGATCGCGGCGGGCTTCGTGCTGCTGACGCTGACCATCGTGTCCGGCTTCCTGTTTTCCGAACAGCTGTTTGCCCGCGCATTCCGCGTGGATCACAAGACCGTATTCGCGATCATCTCGTGGGCGATGTTCGGCGGCATCCTGATCGGCCGGCATTTCCGCGGCTGGCGCGGACGCACCGCGCTGCGCTGGGTCATCGCGTCGTTCGGCATCCTGCTGCTGGCGTACGTGGGCAGCCGCTTCGTGATCGAAGTGGTGCTGCACCGCCTTTCCTGAACCCCTGAGCCCCTGAGCCATTTCATGGCAAGAATCCTTATCCTTCTGGCTATCGTGCTGGGCATTTTCTGGTGGCTGCGCAGCCGCGCCGCACGGGAGGCGGCCGACCGGCCAACGGCCCGGCGCCGCGCCGCGCCGAATTCGGGAGCCACGGGCAATTCAGACGATAGCGAGCCCATGGTCCAGTGCGCCCAGTGCGGCGTGCACCTGCCGCGCGGCGAGGCCATTGCCTGGCACGGCCTGCACTACTGTCGCCGCAGCCATCTTCCCGATGTGCCAGGCCAGGGCGATAGCGGCGCGCGCTCATGAGGCCGCGGGCATCGGTCTGGTCCCGCCTGAGCGGCTGGCGCCTGCTGGTTGATCTCTGGCGGCAGCCCGAGCCGCCCGAATTCCACTGGCGCCTGCTGCGCTATTTCTGCTGGACCCGGCTGGCCGTGGCGCTGCTGCTGCTCGGCTACGCGTGGCTGCCGCTGGAACGGTCGGTGGCAGGCGTGGCTGTGGTCAATGTCGCCGCCAATGCCCGCACCGCCGCGGCGCTGCCGGTTGTGCTGCCCTACATCGCGATCGCGGTGGTGGCGTTGATCGGCACGATGTGGCGGCGTCATTTCCACATGCGGGTCCGCGGCCAGGTCCTTACGGACATGTTCCTGCTGACGGCGATCTACGCCGTGCTGGGGCAGATCGGCAGCCATGGCGAAGGCATGGCGATGATCTTCCTGCTGCCCGCGCTGGAGGCGGGCGCGCTGACGAGCCTGCTGTTTGCACTGTTTACGGCGGCCTTGTCGGCGCTGGTGGTGATGGGCCAGCCGTTCCTGCAGACCTTGCTGGCCCGGCAACCCGATGCCAACCTGCTCGGGTCCGGGCTGTTCGGCCTGGTGTTCATGATCGCCGCGCTGGTGATGTACATGCTGGCCAACCGGCAGATCGCGCAGGAGCGGCTGGCGCTGGCGCGCGAGCAGGAGCTGCGGTTGCAGCAACTGGTGAACCGCCTGATGGTCAACGACATGCAGGACGGCGTGATGCTGGTGCGCGCCAACGGGGCCGTGGTGGCCGCCAACCCGGCCGCCGTGGTGCTGCTGGGCGTGCAGCCGCACGAGCGCCTCCGCGATGGCCAGGTCCGCGCGGGCGAGAGCGACAACGTGCTGTTCGACCTGCGCCGCATTGCGCGCCTGCAACCGCTGATGGAAATGCTGCGCGACTGGATCCGGCGCAAGGACGATGTGCCGCGCATCCTGCAGTTGCTGCCGCTGCCATCGCGCCCGTCGGCGGCCGGCAACCCGCTGCTGCACACCCGCCTGCGGCTGCGCTTCGTGCTGCCGGGCCTGGCCGGGCTGCGCTCCACGCTGGCGGGCGTCATGACCTCGCCGGCCGCCCTGGATACCGCCGGCTGGAACGACCTGTCGCCCGAGGGCGCGGCGCGCCTGCGGCTGGCCATCGCCCAGAACGAGGCGATGGCATGGAGCCCGGAGGACGAGACCCTGTTGCGCAGCGAGATGCGCGATACGGTGCTGGTCCATATCGAAAGCTGGGAACGGATTGCCGAGCAGGTTCAGCAGGAAAAGCTCGCGGCCATGGGCCGGCTGGTGGCCAGCGTGGCGCACCAGATCCGCAATCCCCTCGCGGCGATCAGCCAGGCCAACGAACTGCTGGCGGACTCCGGCGCGGGCGAGGGCAATATCGATGCGCGGCTGCTGCGCATCATCAGCGACAACGTGCGGCGCCTGGACCAGGTGGTGTCGGACGTGCTGCAGTTGTCGCGCCGGCCGCGCACGGGCCACAGCGCCGTGGAGTTGAGCCAGGCGCTGCCCGAGATCCTGGACCGCTGGCGGCTGGAGATGCGCTCGCGCGCCGGCGCCCGTTCCGACATCAATGCCAACGCCATCCGGCTGATCGTGGACGTGGACCGCCCGGTCATCTTCGACGGCGCGCAGCTCCAGCAGGTCCTGGGCAACCTGCTCGACAATGCCTGGCGCTATTGCAGCCGGCTGCCGGGTTCGATCCGGATGCTGGCGCACGCGCTGGACCAGCATCACGCCGAACTGATTGTCTGGAACGACGGCGCCGAGGTGACCCGCGACCAGCAGCGCAGCCTGTTCGAGCCGTTCTTCACCAGCAATGCGCAGGGCACCGGCCTGGGCCTGTTCATGGCGCGCGAGCTCTGCGGCGCCAACGATGCCCAGGTGCGCTACGGCGCCATCGGCCTGGAAGCGTTGCTGGAACGCACGGGGCTGCTGGCAGGCGGCGCACGCGATACACTCCCGGCCAAAGCTTTCGTGCTGACCATGCGGATCGAGACGCCCGACGTCGTGACCGCCGCCTAACGCGCCCAGCGCCCGCAACCCTTTCCGGCAACGCCGAAACCCACGCCCTCTATGCCCGCCAGACCGCCCGCCCTCGACCCGATCCTTGTCATCGACGACGAGGCCGACCTGCGCGAGCTGCTCGATATCTCGCTTCGGCGGATGGGCCATGACGTGGTGATGGCCGGATCGCTGGCCGAGGCGCGGCTGCGGCTGGCCGAACGCCGCTACTGCCTTGTGCTGACCGACATGCGGCTGGGCGACGGGCTCGGCATCGAGATCGTGCGGCAGTTGTCCACGTCACCGGAACGCACGCCGGTGGCCGTGATCACCGCCTACGGCAGCGCCGACAACGCCGTGGATGCGCTCAAGGCCGGGGCGTTCGACTACATCGCCAAGCCGGTATCGCTGGACCAGCTACGCACCCTGATCCTGAATGCGCTGGGCCGCCAGCAGCGCGCGCCAACCGATGGCGCCGTGGTCAACGCCGAGGCGGCGGAAGCGGCCGAGGCCGCGGATCGCGCCGCCGGGCTGCTGCCGGGCTTGTCGGCACCCATGCAGGAGGTGCGCCGGTCGCTATCGCGGCTGGCGCGCAGCATGGCGCCCGTGGTGATCAGCGGCGAGTCCGGCAGCGGGAAGGAACGCGCCGCGCGCGCCATCCACGCAGTCAGCGCGCGATCCGCCCATCCGTTCGTGGCCGTAAACTGTGGCGCGATTCCCGAGACGCTGATGGAGTCCGAGTTCTTCGGCTACGTCAAAGGCGCGTTCACGGGCGCGGACGCCGAGCGTGGCGGCTTCTTCCAGGCGGCCCACGGCGGCACGCTGCTGCTGGACGAGGTGGCGGACCTGCCGCTGGCCATGCAGGTCAAGCTGCTGCGCGCGCTGCAGGAGCGGCGCGTGCGCAAGATCGGCGCGAGCAAGGAAGACACAGTGGATGTGCGCGTGATGTGCGCCAGCCACAAGGACCTGGCCGCGATGGTGGCGGCCGGGGCGTTCCGGCAGGACTTGTATTACCGGCTCAACGTGCTGGAGCTGCGCATGCCCACGCTGCGCGAACGGGCCGAAGATATTCCGGTGCTGGCGCACGCGATCCTGGAGCACCTGGCCGTGCGCTATGGCGACGCCCACCCCCGGCGCCTGTCGGGCGCCGCGCTGGCACGGTTGTCGACCTATCCGTTCCCGGGCAACGTGCGCGAGCTGGAGAACCTGCTCGAACGCGCCTACGCCTTCGCGGAAGCCGAGGAAATCGCGGTGGCCGATCTCGGGCCGCTGGACGCCGGCATGGACCGCGCCAGCCTGTTGCCGCCGGGCACGCCAGCCAGTGCGCCGGCACCCGCCGCCTACCATCCGTGGGGCAGCGCCGTGGCCTGGTCCGCGGTCGCCAGCGCCGCCCAGCCACCAGCGGCGCCAGGGATGCCGCCGGCCGAAGCGGCCCGCGCGCCGGCTCCCGAGCCGGACCCGATGGCCGACGCGCTGCGCGACGTGACTTTCCCGATCGATCTGCCGGCCCGGCTGGAGGCGCTGGAGCGCGAGCTGATCCAGCGCGCGCTCCGCCAGACCGGTTTCAACCGGACGGCCGCGGCGCCGTTGCTGGGGTTGAACTTCCGCCAGCTGCGCTACCGGATCCAGCAACTCGGGATCCGCGACGAGCGCGAAGGACGCGAGGGGCGCGATGGCAGCGACGATAGCGAATCGCTGGCCGAAGGGGAGGGTCGCGATGGCTGATGCGCCGCGCGACTACCTGCCCGACGCCGATGGCTGGGTGCCGGCCGCGCGCCGCGTGCCATCCCCCAACTTCGACGCCCGGCCCGAAGGCGTGCCCGTGGACCTGGTGGTGCTGCACAACATCAGCCTTCCGCCGGGACGGTTCGGCACCGGTGACATCGAGGCGTTCTTCCAGAACCGGCTCGACATCACGCGCGATCCGTTCTTCGAGACCATCCGCGACGTGCGTGTGTCCGCGCATTTCCTGATCGCGCGCACCGGCGAACTCGTCCAGTTTGTGGCGTGCACGCAACGTGCATGGCATGCGGGCCAATCGGATTTCTGCGGTCGCCAGCGCTGCAATGATTTTTCGGTGGGCATCGAGATCGAGGGCGCCGACGATCAGCCTTTCACGTTGGCACAATACGACACTGTTGCCGCACTGGTCGCCGCCCTCCGCACGGCATATCCCGTCCAGGCCATCGCCGGACACAGCGATATCGCGCCCGGCCGCAAGACCGATCCCGGCCCGCATTTCGACTGGAATCGCTTCGCGCGCCTCGCCCAAGTGCCGCCGGCGCTACTCCCGTACCAGCCTCGCCCCTGAGCGTCCCCTCTTTGTGCAGCACGCCTCATATGGGGGCAGGGCACACCGTGACAGCCCTGTGAAAACCCCATGCCAGGGCCACCTATCGAGTGGCCACTTTGGATAAAAAAATTTAAAAAAATTTGTGCGGTGGCGCACAGGAAACCGGGATCCCTTGCCGTAGCGCGGTTGGCGGGAATGTGGCGCCGCCGCACAGTCGCGAACTGTCTCGCGGATGCGATTGTCAAGACTGGTCTTTCATCTTCGTTTCACTATACTTAGCCCAGTTTTTCGCGGTGACCACTATATCTAGTAGTACTTCCGGGGAACCGGCCTAGGTGTGAAGCCAGCGCCGCAGCAGTTTGCGACGTTGACGCCACAGCAGCGACATGGCCGGCGGTATCGCAAGAGTCCCTAGCAGAATGAACGCCTGTGCAGTTTGGTTCTCGCCCGGCCCCAGCCGAGTCGAGTGTCTTCTGAAGCGCATTTTGCTAGGGACTTTGTCACTTCAATACAAGGGTTAAAACAGGAGTTACCTCATGCAAACGGCCCAAAACGAACAACAAAACACTGGCGTGACTGGCGTTGTCGGCGCAGCAGCCGGTACGTCGCAGCAGACCCCCGCCGCTGCGGGCGCCAACTATCAGGACTACAAGCTCATTCGCCGCAATGGGGCCGTGGTGGCGTTCGAGCCGAACAAGATTGCCGTGGCCGTGACCAAGGCCTTCCTGGCCGTGAACGGCGGCCAGGGCGCCGGCTCCGCGCGCGTGCGCGAGCTGGTGGAGCAACTGACCGGGAACGTCGTGCGCGCGCTGCTGCGCAGCCGTCCGAACGGCGGCACGTTCCACATCGAGGACGTGCAGGACCACGTGGAACTGGCGCTGATGCGTTCGGGCGAACACGAGGTGGCCCGTGCCTACGTGCTGTACCGCGAAAAGCGCACGCAGGAACGCGCCCAGGCCAACGCGCAGGCCGTGGCCCGCGTGCAGGAAGGCGGCGTGTCGTTCAACGTGACCGACAACGGCGCGACCCGTGTGCTCGACCTGGCGGCCCTGCATGACCTGATCGACACCGCCTGCAGCGGACTGGGCAACGCCGTGAGCGCCGAGCCGATCCTGAAGGAAACGCTGAAGAACCTGTACGACGGCGTGCCGATGACGCAGGTCTACGACTCGGCCATCCTGGCCGCGCGTACGCTGATCGAAAAGGATCCGGCCTACAGCCAGGTCACCGCTCGTATCCTGCTGCACACGATCCGCAAGGAAATCCTGGGCGCCGAGGTGACGCAGGCCGAGATGTCCACGAAGTACGCCGAGTACTTCCCGAAGTTCATCGCCCGCGGTATCCAGGCCGAACTGCTCGACGAAAAGCTGGCCACGTACGACCTGGCCCGCCTGGGCGCCGCGCTGGATGCCTCGCGCGACTTCCAGTTCAACTACCTCGGCCTGCAGACGCTGTACGACCGCTACTTCCTGCACGTGGACGAAGTCCGCATTGAAATGCCGCAGGCCTTCTTCATGCGCGTGGCCATGGGCCTGGCGCTCGAGGAAAAGGATCGCGAAGCCCGTGCGATCGAGTTCTATCAGCTGCTGTCGTCGTTCGACTTCATGTCGTCCACGCCGACGCTGTTCAACTCGGGTACCCGCCGCTCGCAGCTGTCGTCGTGCTACCTGACCACTGTGTCGGACGACCTGGAAGGCATCTACGAAGCGTTGAAGGAAAACGCGCTGCTGTCGAAGTTTGCTGGCGGCCTGGGCAACGACTGGACCAACGTGCGCGCGCTGGGCTCGCACATCAAGGGCACCAACGGCAAGTCGCAAGGCGTGGTGCCGTTCCTGAAGGTGGTCAACGACACGGCCGTGGCCGTGAACCAGGGCGGCAAGCGTAAGGGCGCGGTCTGCGCCTACCTGGAGACGTGGCACCTGGACATCGAGGAATTCCTGGAGCTGCGCAAGAACACCGGTGACGACCGCCGCCGCACGCACGACATGAACACCGCGAACTGGATTCCGGACCTGTTCATGAAGCGCGTGATGGAAAACGGCGAATGGACGCTGTTCTCCCCGGCTACCTGCCCGGACCTGCACGACAAGGTGGGCCGTGCATTCGAACAAGCCTACCTGGGCTACGAAGCCAAGGCCGCCAATGGCGAACTGAAGCTGTTCAAGAAGGTCCCGGCCATGCAGCTGTGGCGCAAGATGCTGGGCATGCTGTTCGAAACCGGCCACCCGTGGATCACCTTCAAGGATCCGTGCAACATCCGCAGCCCGCAGCAGCACGTGGGCGTGGTGCACAGCTCCAACCTGTGCACGGAAATCACGCTCAACACCAATGAGAGCGAGATCGCCGTCTGCAACCTGGGCTCCGTGAACCTGGTGGCGCACCTGAAGAAGCAGGCCGACGGTACGCAAGTGCTCGACCACGCCAAGCTGCAGAAGACCATCCGCACCGCGATGCGCATGCTCGACAACGTGATCGACATCAACTACTACGCGGTGGACAAGGCGCGCAACTCCAACCTGCGCCACCGTCCGGTCGGCATGGGCATCATGGGCTTCCAGGACTGCCTGCACGTGCTGCGCACGCCGTACGCCAGCGACGCCGCGGTGAAGTTCGCCGACACCTCGATGGAAGCGGTGTGCTACTACGCCTACCAAGCTTCCACGGAACTGGCCGAAGAGCGCGGCCGCTACAGCACCTACGAGGGTTCGCTGTGGGATCGCGGCATCTTGCCGCAAGACTCGCTGAAGTTGCTGGCCGAAGAGCGCGGCGGCTACCTGGAAGTCGACATGTCGTCGTCGATGGACTGGAGCAGCCTGCGTGCCCGCATCAAGCAGCACGGCATGCGCAACTCGAACTGCATCGCGATCGCCCCGACCGCGACCATTTCGAACATCATCGGCGTGTCGGCCTGCATCGAGCCCACGTTCCAGAACCTGTACGTGAAGTCGAACCTGTCGGGCGAGTTCACGGTGGTCAATGACTACCTGGTGCGCGACCTGAAGGAGCGCGGCCTGTGGGACGAGGTGATGGTTGCCGACCTGAAGTACTTCGACGGTTCGCTGGCCCGTATCGACCGCATTCCGCAAGACCTGCGCGACATCTACGCCACGGCCTTCGAAGTGGAGCCGAGCTGGCTGGTGGAAGCCGCCAGCCGCCGCCAGAAGTGGATCGACCAGGCCCAGTCGCTGAACATCTACATGGCGGGCGCCTCGGGCAAGAAGCTGGACGACACGTACAAGCAAGCCTGGCTGCGCGGCCTGAAGACCACGTACTACCTGCGCACGATGGCCGCCACGCACGTGGAGAAGTCCACCGTGTCGCGCGGTTCGCTGAACGCGGTGTCGTCGGGCAGCGAAGGTGGCATGTCCACCGCCCCGGCAGCGGCCCCGGCAATGCCGGAAGCCGATGGTCCGGTCTGCACGATGCGCCCGGGCGACGCCGGCTTCGACGAGTGCGAAGCCTGCCAGTAAGCCAATAGTCGATGTGCCGTTCCCGCCAGCGCGGGAACGGCTGCTGAAAGAATTCACGGAGAACACCAACATGCTGAGCTGGGACGACGACGTTCAAGCCACGCCGCAGGCTGCCCCGCAGCCCGCGCTGCAACCTGCCACCCCTGTCACCGCTGACCAGCAGGGTGCGCTGCCCCCGTCGGCGACGCAGCCGTCCGGCATCCTCGGCAACAATCCGAACGCCGCCGCCGCGCAGGACACCCGCCGCGTGAACGCCGCCGACAAGCGCGTGATCAACGGCTCCACCGACGTCAACCAACTGGTGCCGTTCAAGTACAAGTGGGCGTGGGAAAAGTACCTGGCTGGCTGCGCCAACCACTGGATGCCGCAGGAAATCAACATGTCCCGCGACATCGCCCTGTGGAAGGACCCGAACGGCCTGACCGAGGACGAGCGCCGCATCATCAAGCGCAACCTGGGCTTCTTCGTGACGGCCGATTCGCTGGCCGCCAACAACATCGTGCTGGGCACCTACCGCCAGATCACGGCGCCGGAATGCCGTCAGTACCTGCTGCGCCAGGCCTTCGAGGAGGCCATCCACACGCACGCGTACCAGTACATCGTGGAGTCGCTCGGCCTGAACGAAGCCGAGATCTTCAACGCGTATCACGAAGTGCAGTCGATCCGTGACAAGGACGAGTTCCTGATCCCGTTCATCGACACGCTGACCGATCCGTCGTTCAAGACCGGCACGCCGGAAAACGACCAGAAGCTGCTGAAGAGCCTGATCGTGTTCGCCTGCATCATGGAAGGGCTGTTCTTCTACGTGGGCTTTACGCAGATCCTGGCGATGGGCCGCCAGAACAAGATGACGGGCGCTGCCGAGCAGTACCAGTACATCCTGCGCGACGAGTCGCTGCACTGCAATTTCGGCATCGACCTGATCAACCAGATCAAGCTGGAGAATCCGCATCTGTGGACGGCCGAATTCAAGGCCGAGATCACGGAGCTGTTCCAGAAGGCCGTGGACCTGGAATACCGCTACGCGGAGGACACCATGCCGCGCGGCGTGCTGGGCCTGAACGCGCCGATGTTCAAGGGCTACCTCCGCTTCATCTGCAACCGCCGTTGCCAGCAGATCGGCCTGGACCAGCTGTTCCCGAACGAGGAAAACCCGTTCCCGTGGATGAGCGAGATGATCGACCTGAAGAAGGAACGCAACTTCTTCGAGACGCGCGTCATCGAGTATCAGACGGGCGGGGCGCTGAGCTGGGATTGATGAGGCTGGCACGGCATCGCGTGCCGCTGCCACCTTTGGAAACGGACTGCCTTGGCAGTCCGTTTTTCATTCCGGAGCATGGTCCGCATCCCGACCCGCCCGATAACCGCCGGGACCGGGTACGCGGGCGACCGGTGTTGTATCGCACAGGGCAGGCCAGCCGGCTTGCCCTGCTGCGTTTCGGCTCAATCCGCCGACGCGCCGGACCGCTTCACCACCGTCGACCACTTCCGGATCTCGCTGTCGACGAACTTGCCGGTCTCGGCGGGCGTCATCGGCATCGGCTCGGAGCCGCGATCCGTGATGAACTTCTGCAGCTCTGGCGATTGCAGCGCCTTCACCGTCTCCGCGTTGAGCTGGCTGACGATGGCCGGCGGGGTGCCGGCGGGGGCCATCAGGATGGCCCAGCCCAGCGCCTCGAAGCCCGGCACGCCTTCCTCGCGCACGGTGGGCACCGACGGCAACTGCGGCACGCGTTGCGCGACTGTCACCGCCAGCGGCACGGCTTTCTTCGACTGGATCAATGGCATGGCGGCGGTGACGGAATCCACCATCAGCGGAATCTGATTGCCGAGGAAATCCGCCTGGGCGGGGCCGCTGCCCTTGTACGGAATGTGGACCAGGAAGATGCCGGTCTGCGCCTTGAGCATCTCCGCGGAGAGATGCTGCGTGCCGCCGATGCCGGCACTGGCGTAGCTGTACTTGCCCGGCGCGGTCTTCGCCTTGGCGATCAGGTCGTGCAATGACGTGAAGCCCGACGCCGGCGTCGCCAGGAATACCAGCGGCACGGAGAACACGCCCGAGATCGGTGCAAAGTCCTGGCGCGGATCGTAGTTGAGCTTCTTGTACAGCGTCTGGTTGATCGCCATCGCACTGCCGGCCATGACCAGCGTGTAGCCATCCGCCGGGGACCTGGCGACGACTTCCATGCCGATGTTGCCGCCCGCGCCGGCGCGATTGTCCACCACCACCGACTGGCCAAGCTGCTTGCCGAGCCGCTCCGCCAGCGCACGGGCAAAGATGTCCGTCGCCTGACCCGGCGGGAATGGCACGATCAGCTTGATGGGCCGATCCGGATAGGCGGCATGGGCGGAAGTGGCCGCCAGCAGCAGGGCGGCGGCGAACAGGCGCAACGTCTTCACGGGAATCTCCTCTGTCTTGTTCGGGCTCGGGTGGCCCAGGGAGATTCTACGGGGTTGTCGTGCGTCGTTGCTGCCCACGCGGTGCCCTGCAGTGCTGCAGCAGCGACAACATGCGTTTTCAGAACGGTCTCACAGACCGTCAGGCCGCGGCTTCCTAACATGGTCGGCAACCGTCATCTGTCCCGGGGACGTTTCAACGGCCGATCACCTGCGCGGTGGAGGCCCACCAAGGAGATTCACCGATGCAAGCCGCAGTCCTGCACCGCCTGGGCGACGCGCCGAGATTCGATACCTTCGACGACCCCGACCCGTTCGACCTCGAGACGCTGGTCCGCTTGCGCGCCGCGGCCATCAGCCCGGTGGACCTCGCGGCGGCCGCCAGCCGCCATCACAGCATGCCGCTCGATTTGCCGGCGATCTGCGGCACGGATGGTGTGGGCGAGACCGTGGAGGGCGTGCGCGTCTACTTTACGGTCGCGCGCCAGCCGTTCGGCGCCATGGCGGAATACGCGCCGGCGGAATGGGTGGTGCCAGTGCCGGACGGACTCGATGACGCAGCCGCGGCGGCCCGCCCTGGCTGCCTGGATGCCCCTGGCCGTGCAGGCGAATCCGGAGCCTGGCGAAACCGTGCTGATCCTGGGTGCCACCGGCGCGGCGGGACGGATGGCAGTCCAGGCCGCACGGTTGCTCGGCGCGGGCCGCATCATCGCCGCGGGGCGCGGGCAGGACGCGCTGGCCACGCTGGGCGCCGATGCGACGATCGACCTGCGCATGCCGCCCGCCGCCTTGCATCAGGCGTTCTCGGCCTATGCAGCGGAGGGGATCGACGTGATCGTCGACTTCCTGTGGGGCGATCCGGTCGAGCTGCTGATGGCCGCTCTCGTACGGTCAGACCTGGGGCCGCCCATCGAGGACGATCGGGGTATCCGGCTGGTATCGGTGGCGGAACAGGTGTCGGGCAGCCTGACGCTGCCGTCGGCGGCGCTGCGAGACTCGCGGCTCAGGCTGATGGGCAGCGGTCCGGCCAACTATCCGTCCTTCGCGCATCTGGAGACGTTCGTCGGAGATATCCTGCTGCACGCGCTGGAGGGCGATCTGTCCGTCGAGGTGGAATCGATGCGCATGGCCGATGTGACGGAGGCCTGGGGGCGTGCCACGCTGCAGGAACGGCCTGTGGTGCTGATGGTGGCGTGAGCGGCTGACGGAGCGGGGGGGCCAGTCAGTGGCCAGTGAGGGGGCGGAGAGCGGGCGGAGAGCCCGGGAAGCCATGGAGAGAACCCGCACGCTGGCGCGCGCGGGTCCAGGGTGTGCAGGCCTCAGGCGGCCTTGCGCACGTCGGTGGCAAGGGCGGGGGCTTCCGCCGCGCCCTCGGCCTTGCGTTCGCCGCCGAGCGCGTCCGTCAGGTCGCCCAGCATGGCGGCGAGTTCGCCGGCCATCAGGGCAAAGTCGGCATCGAAGCGCTCGTCTTCATCATGCAGCGTGCCATCAGCCTGTTCCTTGATGACGTCCAGCGGGGCGACGCGCTTGACGGCCAATGTGTCGGTCAGCACGAACGACACGCGGTCGTTCCAGGTCATGGCCAGGCGCGTGCAGCGCTTGCCGGCGGCGATGTGCCGGCGCAGGTCTTCCGGGTCCAGCGGATGGCGCACATAGCGGACGGTGGCCTTGGTCTCGGCGCTCGATTGCAGCTCGATCTCCTGGTCGACTGTGAAGCCGGCCGGGGCGGTATCGGTGGCGAGCCATTCCGTCATCGCCGCGACGGGCGACTGGTTGACGTGCAGGCCGACCACGGGCAGCGGGTCGATGGCCTTGAACAGCATGCCTCGTACTTCGTCGGCCTTGGCCGTGGCGGCTGCGTCGATGGCCAGCCAGCCATTGACGGGGTCGATCCACACGCGGGTGTCGCGGCGGATGCTGAAGGCGCGCGGCAGCAGTTCTTCAGTGATCTGCTCCTTCAACTCCTTCAACTGCTTGCGTCCGGGCTTGAAACCCTGCTGTTCTTCCAGTTCCACGGCCCGCGCCTTGGTGACCTGATTGACCACGGTGGCGGGCAGCAGCTTCTTTTCTGTGCGGAGAACCAGCAGCATCTGGCGGTTGACGCAGTGCACCAACTGGCCATTGTCGCGCGGCGACGCCCAGCCCTGGGTCTGCATCTCGAGGCTGGTGCCGGGGAAGAAGGCATGCTTGGCCAGGGAAGCTTCCACGTCTTCGGCGCTGAGCGTCCACGGGGCGGAAAAACGGTGAATCTGGAGATTCTTAAACCACATGAGAATTCGGCCAGGAGAATGGAAAGGGACGAATTCTATCCCGGTTGAGCGGCAGGCGATCCGGAAAGGGAGACAGAAAAAAGCGCGCATCGCACGAGACCAGATGTCCCGGCGATGCGCGCCTGCCTTGGTGGCGAGAGCGGGGCTTGCGGGGTCAGTGACCGCGTCAGATATCGAGCTTCGAGATCTTCGTGCCTTCCAGGCTCAGGCCCGCCATCAGGCCCGCATTGGTCAGCGCGAAGCCGACAATCGGTTGCTGGGCCGTGTTGGTGTCCAGCTGGCCGTTGGCACCGATCGTCGCCAGGGCCACCGTTGCATCCGCACCAACCTGCCAGCCATTGCTCCTGACGAACTTGTCGTAGGCGTCCTGCGTCAGGAACATCAGCACAAAGGCCTTGGATTGCGCGCCAACCTGCCAGCCGACGGAGCCCGAGATCGCGCGATAATATCCACGGTCGGCGCCGCCGGAGCGCAGCACGCCATCGCCGTACTCGCCGCCCACCACAAAGCCGGCGGACAGCAGCTTCGGGAAGATGAGGATGCCGCGCGCCTTGTTGGCCAGGTCATGGGAGCCCTTGACCGAGGTGTACAGGCGATTGAGCGTATCGTTGGCGCCCGCATCGATCTCGCGCCGTTTGGCAGCCTTGTCGGTCGCTGCGCTGGGGCCCGTGGTGGTACATCCGGCGAGCGACAGTACGCCGAGGGACAAACCGGAGAGACTGACAAGCCCAGCGCCGCCGCCGGACAGGAAGGTTCGACGTTTCATTATTTCCTCCAGGATGGTCGTGTGTTGCAACCGCCTCTACAGCATAGGCGTGCAAAGCACATAGGCAAATGCGATTTTGTCTGACTTGGCCTGGGAGAGTCTCTGACATGGCACAGACATACTTTCTTGCAATTCGCCGGAAAAGCTCCGGAACCCACCTTAAATGACCGAGTCTTTTGAAGATGCAAAAGAAAATCGCCCCCATTCTCGCTTCGGCCCCGTCGGCCGCTTCCCTTTCATCCGTCATTCCGGCGACTTCCGCTGACGCCAGGGCATCCATCAATCGCCCGCGCGGCAGCCGCCGGTTGGCCGCAAGGCTCGGCTCGCTGAGCGTGCCCGTCGCAGCGCTGCTGCTGGCCGCCTGCTCGTCGCAACCGACGATGGAATCGGCGGAATCCAAACAGGAAACTGCTGCGCTGAATTCCGGATGGCAGGCCGAGCGCGCCAAGTACATGGATTGTGTGCAGGACAAGGCCGACGACGGCGTCAAGGGCAAGGCCGCGCCGAAGGACGTGGCCGCCAGCGCGCTGGAGTCCTGCAAGGGCCAGCTTGGCGTCATGCATGACGCCTTCCAGTCCTACTTGTCGGCGCAGATGAGTTCCTCGCACGGTCAGGCCGGCGCCCGTCAGGCTGCCGCCCGCGTCACGACCGATACGCGCGAGAAAGCGCGTACTTACCTCACGCGCTATGTGGAAGTCGAGCGATATAAGGCCAACCAGCGCTAGATCCCACAGGTCGTCACGGATGACGCGCTGGAGCCGGCGCGTTGTCGTCGTCGTGCACGAAGATCCACGCACACAATCCGCCAGCCGCCGCGAGTAGCGCGGACAATCCCATCACCCATCGGAATCCGGCTACGAAGGCCTCGCCCACGGTATGCCGCAGCGCGGCCTGCAGCGTCGGGTCGACCTGCGTCGGAATGTCGATTGCCGCGAGTTTGTGGCGCTGCACCAAGATGGCCTGCACGACTTCTTGTGGCGCGCCGGTAGCGGCCAGGCCCCGGATCAATACCGGTTGAAACGCCGCTACCAGAACGATACCCAGCACCGCGATGGCCAGCAGCCCCGCTACGCGCGAGGCCGCGTTGTTGATGCCCGATGCCGCGCCCGTGGCGCCAGGCGGTACCGCATTCATGACGGTCGTGGTCAGCGGTGCGACGCTGATTGACATGCCCAGACCCAGCACCAGCACCGCCGGGAACCAGGTCAGCCAATAGCTGCCGCCGATGCCTGGCACCGCGAACATCGCGAAGCCGACGGCTGCCACCAGTGGGCCCGCCACGAGCGGTCGCCGCGCGCCGTACTTGTCCACCAGCCCGCCGGCCCAGCCGGACATCACGAACATCAGCAGGATGAACGGCAGCAAGGCCGCGCCAGCCGCGGTCGTGGAATAGCCTTGTACCTGGATGAGGTTCAGGGGAAAGAAGAAGAGTCCACCGCCCAGCGCGGCATAGAGCAGGAATGTCAGAAGATTCGCACCGACAAAGCGGTCGGAGCGGAACAAGGTCAGCGGCAGGATTGGGCTGACGTTGCGGCGTGGGTTTGCCTCCAGCCATACGAACATTGCCAGCATCGCCAGACCGCTGGCGATCGGCCCCCATACCCGGGGATGCCGGCCTCCCAGCATCGGGAATTCGATCAGACCGTAGACCAGGGCGCCGAGCCCCAGTGTGGCCAGCCCGCTGCCAGTCCAGTCGATCGCGCCCGGGCTCGGCGCGCGGCTCTCCGGCACGCGCCATAGCGTGATGACCAGGACCGCGGCCGCCAGCGGCACATTGATCAGGAATGCCGCGCGCCACGACAGATGGTCGATCAGCCAGCCGCCCGCCACGGGCCCCAGCGCCGCCGTCATCGCGGTGGCGCCCGACCAGGTCCCGATGGCCTTGCCGCGTGAGGCCGGGTCGAACGATGCGGACAGCAACGCCAGGCTTCCCGGCACCAGCAATGCCGCGCCGATGCCCTGCACCGCGCGTGCCGCGATCAGGTGGCCGATGGTGGGCGCCAGTCCGCACCAGACCGATGCCGCCGCAAAGATCGCCACGCCAGTCGCAAACACGCGGCGCCGGCCAAAGCGGTCGCCGGCGGCGCCGCCCGCCAGCAACAATGCCGCCAGGCATAGCGCGTAGGATTCCACGGCCCATTGCACGTCAGCCAGGTTCGCACCCAGGTTGCGCTGCAACGCGGGCAGCGCCACGTTGACGACGGTGCCATCGATGAACGCCATGCTCGATGCCAGGATCGTCGCCGCCAGCACCCAGGGCGCCTGTCGGCGCGAACATGGCGTGGCGTCAGGCCCGGCGCGTAGCACCGCGTCGTCGCATGGGCTCTGGGCCAGCGGTGTGGTGGACATGGTCAGCTGCGGCGTATCGTGGGTTTCACAGCATCGCCAGCGGATGCGCCTTGTGTGGCGGTGGGAAGAGCTGGTCGAGTTCGGCTAGTTGTGCGGGCGTCAGCGTCACGTCGAGTGCACCCAGGTTCTCGCGTAAGCGATCGCGATGGCTGGTCTTGGGGATGGCAATGACGTCGTCAGTCCTCAACAGCCAGGCCAGCGCGGCCTGTGCCGGCGTCATGCCGTGCGCGTGCGCAAATCGTTGCAGGCCGGCGTTGCGCAACAGGCGCGCCTGCTCGATTGGCGAATAGGCCATGACGGGCACGTTGCGCTCGCGCAGCCATGGCAACAGGTCGAACTCCATCCCGCGACGACCGAGGTTGTAGAGCAACTGGTTCACGGCAACCTGATCCCCGCCGGGCACTTCCGTGAGCTCCTCCATGTCGGCCAGGTCCAGGTTGCTGACGCCGAAGTGCCGGATCTTGCCGGCCTGCCGGAGTGCCAGGAACGCCTCCATCGTCTCGTCGAAGGGCGTGTCGCCGCGCCAGTGCAGCAAATAGAGGTCGATGCGATCGGTGCCCAGCCGGCGCAGGCTGCGCTCGCATGCCGCGACAGCGCCTTTGCGGCTGGCATTGTGGGGGTAGACCTTGCTGACCAGGAATGCATCGTCGCGGCGGCCCGCGATGGCCTCGCCGATCAACGACTCGGCCAGACCCTCGCCGTACATTTCGGCGGTATCGATCAGACGTACCCCGAGATCCAGCCCCAGTTGCAGCGTGGCGATTTCTTCCGCGCGCGTGGAACGGGCATCGCCGATATTCCAGGTGCCCATGCCAAGCGCGGGAACGCGCTCGCCGCCGGGGAGCGTGACGTATTTCATGCATCGACTCCAGTGCAATGACTCATGTGTCTCGGGCGGCGCGCGGGCCACACCAGCCTTTCACACTAGTGAACATTGCCGCGAAGTACAAGGCGGGGTCAGCATTGCAGCGAGGGCGGGGTGCTCAGGGAACCGTGCACACAGACCCGGGTTCTCAGGCCCTGACGCTCAGACCGTACCAGTCAGGTAGAACACGGCGATCACGAAGAACACGGCCATCGTCTTGATGACGGTGATGGCGAAGATGTCGCGGTAGGACTCGCGGTGCGTGAGGCCGGTCACAGCCAGCAGCGTGATCACCGCGCCGTTGTGCGGCAGCGTGTCCATGCCGCCGCTGGCCATCGACACCACGCGGTGCAGCACCTCCAGCGGGATCTGCGCGGCCTGCGCGCCCTGGATGAAGACGTCCGACATGGCCGCCAGCGCAATGCTCATGCCGCCCGAGGCCGAGCCCGTGATGCCCGCCAGCGTGCTCACCGACACCGCYGCGTTGACCAGCGGGTTGGGGATGCTGCGCAGCGCGTCGCTCACCACCAGGAAGCCCGGCAGCGCCGCGATCACGCCGCCGAAGCCGTACTCCGAGGCGGTGTTCATCGACGCCAGCAGCGCGCCGCCCACGGCGCTCTTGGTGCCTTCGGCAAAGCGCGAGCGCACCGCGCCGAACGCGGTCACCAGCACCACCACGATRCCCAGCAGCAGCGCCGCCTCCACCGCCCAGATYGCYGTCACGCTGGCGATCTTGGTCTCCACCGGCTTGGYCAGCCCCGGCAGCGACACGCTGTTGGCCTCGCCATACCAGAGCGGAATCATGCGCGTGAGCCAGAAGTTGGCCACGCCCACCACCACCAGCGGCAGGATGGCCAGCAGCGGCGGCGGCAGCTTGCCGCCCTCGACGCGCTGAGGTTCGTTGAGCAGGTTGGTGCCGTAGCCCTCGCCACGCGCGGCGGCCGCGCGGCGGCGCCATTCCAGGTAGGACAGGCCGACGAGGATGATGAACAGCGACCCCGCCACGCCCAGCGCCGGCGCGGCCCACGAGGTGGTCTTGAAGAAGGTGGTGGGGATGATGTTCTGGATCTGCGGGGTGCCCGGCAGCGAGTCCATCGTGAACGAGAACGCGCCCAGCGCGATGGCGCCCGGCATCAGGCGCTTGGGGATGTTGCTCTGGCGATAGAGTTCGGCGGCAAACGGATAGACCGCGAACACCACCACGAACAGGGACACGCCGCCGTAGGTGAGCAGCGCGCAGACCGCGACGATGACCGCATTGGCGCGCGAGCGGCCGATGTAGCGGATGGCGGCGGCGACRATCGAYTCGGAAAAGCCCGAGAGCTCGATGACYTTGCCGAAGACGGCGCCGAGCAGGAACACGGGGAAATAGAGCTTCACGAAGCCGACCATCTTCTCCATGAAGATGCCGGAGAACACCGGGGCGACGGCCGAGGGATCGGTCAGCAGCACGGCGCCGAGCGCGGCGATCGGCGCGAACAGGATCACGCTGAGTCCGCGATAGGCGGCAAACATCAGGAACGCCAGCGCGGCGAGCACGACAACAAAAGACATGAGGTCTCC
>NZ_JBFTSP010000023.1:0-84906 GCF_056400065.1 Cupriavidus sp. 01L415
CACTCGGGCGCCTACGGCATGGGCATCGACTACGCCTACACGATGGTGCACAAGGCCGCCCAGCGCACCCAGACTCCGCACCAATCGATCGCTCCGGTGCATGCGCCGGTGACTGAGTACTGATATCCACGGTCGGTGGCGCGGCATTGGGAGCCGGGCCACCTGAATAAGCGCAGGCGAAGGGCGGCAACCGCTATGACACGCAATCACAAACTCGGTCGTAAGTTGGAAATGGCCGCCGTCGCCTTCGCGACGGGATTTTCATCTCACGGGCACACCTCGTCGTCCCTCGGTGTACTGGCTGGAACGCTGGCGGTTTGCGCCTTGGTCGCACGAAGCGCATTCAACAAGCGCTCGCCGACGGCAGGCCTGGTGTTGCTCCCCCGGACATGACGATCAACGTCGCGGTGCGCGTTCAAAAGAGAAATCAATCATGACCAAGCAGTTTCCGACCTTCGTCGATTTGTTCGCCCAACTTGGGCTACCCACCGACGAAGCCGCCATTGGCGAGTTTATCGCCGCACACTAACCTTTACCGCGCGGCATCGAGTTGTGCGAGGCGTCAATCTGGGCGCCGTCTCAGGCAGCATTGCTGCGAGACGAATTCATCGATGACGCTGACTTCATTTTTCCTGCCGGCTCTCGCGGTTTAGGTCACGCGCGCGCAGCTTGCTGTCAATGGCAAGGTTGAACATCGCCAGTTCGCGACTTCCGAGGAACGCCTGGAGTGGCAGGTGTCGCACAGACTCCGGCCGCCTAACGTGCAAAGTCGAAAGGCAGAAACTGGCCGTGGATTCAACGGGTCGATGCCCACTGCGATGCTGCGGCCGTTTCTGACCGCCCCCTCTTGGCCGTTGAGTTGAGCGGCAAGTTCGGGACCTGACTGGTCAAGGAGCGGCGTGTTTGTCTGTTGTGTTGCATGGCCGGTTGAATCCGCACCCAGTGGTGCCCGGCTTGTGGTGCCGGTCCAGTGAGCGCGCGATCTGTCTCGGGGAGGCCACTCTATTTCGCGGGGGAGGCGCGCGAGTACTCGTGGGGTGGGCAAGTAGCCGGCCTTATTCGAATCCGGTTGCATCGCTCGCGTCGGGGCCCCCGTGGCGAATTGCTGCACGATGGTGCCGCGTTGTGACGCTTACAGACCGCGCCAGACCCAGCAGGCGTTCAGGTCAGGCACTCCTTGCCCAGAATGGCAAGGTTGCGCGCCCTGACGACCTCTTTGGTACCTGCCGTGGCGCCGTCGCCCAGCTCGAATCGTACGTCACGCAGGCCAAGCTTGCGCGCCCCTACGCGCACGCTTACCGGTTCGATGGGGTGCCCGGTGCTGTCCTCGACCATCCGGATCGGCGTCTGGTGCCCACACCATTCGTCGCCCCACTGCATCAGGGCGACCAGAACAGGAAAAAGAGCCTCCCCCTTCTCCGTGAGCCGATACTCGCCGCGCCGCTCGCTGCCCTCGGCCAGCACCTTCACCAGCACACCGTGCTCGATCAGACGGTTGAGCCGCGCGGTCAGCACGTTGCGCGCAATACCCAGCTTGTGCTGGAAATCGTCGAAGCGCGTCGTACCCATCATGCATTCCCGCACGATGAGCAGGCTCCACCATTCGCCGACCTGCTCGAGCGCGCCCGCCACCGAGCAGTTCATGCCTTCGAAAGTTTTTCGGTACATGTCGTCATGCTAGATGAAAGAGTTGCGTCATGCAACTTAATGCGCTATCGTAAGTTTCATCATGAAACTTACTGGCACCCGACGTGCGCCTGGATGGCCCGCATGTGCCGCAAAAGGACTTCCAAATGGATAAACGTCTGATAGTTCTGGCCAGCGGCATGTTTGCCATCGGAACGGACAGCTTCGTGGTGGCTGGCGTGCTCTCCCAGGTTTCGGCATCGCTGGGCGTGTCGGTGGCGCTGGCCGGGCAAATGGTCACGCTTTATGCGATGAGTTACGCGCTGCTTTCGCCAGTCATCGCGGCGGCGGCGGCTCATTGGCCGCGCAAGCGGCTGCTGCTGGCCGGGCTTGCCGTGTTCGTGCTGGGCAACGTGTTGACGGCGGTAGCGCCCAGCATCGGGCTCGTCCTGGCCAGCCGCCTGATCGCCGGCTTGGGGGCCGCAATGTTCAGCCCGACGGCGACGGCCACCGGTGCGTCGCTGGTGCCTCCCGAACAGCGGGGCCGCGCGCTTGCTATCGTGGTCGCCGGGCTGTCCAGCGCCACCGCGCTGGGCGCGCCGCTGGGCACCTTCATCGGCGGCTGGTTCGACTGGCGCGCGACGATGTGGTTTGTCGCGGCGGTCGGCACGTTGGCTGCGATGGGCGTGGCCTGGCGCCTGCGCGATATCCCGACGCCGCCTCCGGTCAGCCTCGCGCGTCGGCTCGCGCCGCTGGGCGATTCCCGGGTGGTGCTGACGCTGCTGACGACATGGCTCGCCTACTCAGGTCTTTTCCTGGTCTACACGTACATCGGATCGAGCTTCGACCGGGCCACAGGCGGCGACGCGCGCATCCTGGCCGGCCTCCTGCTGCTCTGGGGCGTGGCGGCTACGGTCGGCAACCTGGCTGCCGGCCGGATGACCGACCGCTTTGGAAGTCGCCGCATTATCAATGCCGCGATCGCCATCGTTGCGCTCGATTTCGCGCTGTTGCCCTGGACCTCGGCGTCGCTTGTCACCGCCGTTCCTGCGCTTGTCGTCTGGGGCTTATGCGGTTGGGGGTTGCTCGTTCCGCAACAGCACCGGCTGATCAGCATCACGCCCGCCGCCGCGCCGCTGCTCCTGGGACTGAATTCGGCCGCGATCTATGTCGGCGTGTCGATGTCGGGCCTGCTTGGCGGTGCCGCCATCACGTGGATCGACCCCCACGCGCTGGGTCTCGTCGGTGCTGTGTCCATCGTGGTCGCGCTGCTGGTGGCCKAGTGGGCGCAGGCACGCATCGCCCGTCCCGATGACCTGGCTGCAAGCACGGTCGCCGCGCCGCAGAACACGGCGCGCTGATGGGCCTCGCGTGGTGCAGCAGGTCTTCTTGAAGTTCATGAATGATCGAGTTGGTGAAGCAATGGCAGAAATGAAGAAGCGTCATACGAACCCGCGCCAGCGTTGGTGGGTGGCGGGATCGGTCCTGATCGTGGCAACCGGCGCCGTGATCGCCATGATGGAAATGAAGGACACCCGCGCGGCGGCCCCCCTCAAGGCGGCCACGCCCGAGGTGCTAGTGAAAACACTGGAGCCCGAGAAGGTCCGCGTCTGGGCCAATTTTTCCGGGCGCCTCAACGCCGTGGACGAGGCGCTGGTGCGGCCCGAGGTCGGCGGCAAGATCGTCGAAATCCGCGTGCATGACGGGCAGACGGTAAAGGCGGGCGACGTGATGTTCGTGATCGATCCACGTCCCTACGAGGCGGCTGTAGCGAAGGCCCGCGCCGATCTGGCGGCCGCACGCGCTCGCGCCGAGTTTGCTGCCGCCGAGTACGGGCGCGCCAAGGGGCTGATCGATGCCGAAGCGATTCCGTTGAGCGTGCATGACCAGCGCACCAACGAACACCGCATGGCGCAGGCCGCGGTGCTGGCGGCCGACGCCACGCTGCGCCAGGCCAGCATCAATCTCGACTATGCCTATGTCAAGGCGCCAATCGCCGGCCGCATCAGCCGCGCGGAGATCACCGTCGGCAATCTGGTGCAACCGGGCGCGAATGCGCCGGTGCTGACCCGCATCGTGTCGAACGATGGTATCTATGCCGACTTCGACGTCGATGAGCAGGTCTACACCCAGTCGATTCGCCAGCACGCCGGCACGCTCGGCAAGGAACAGCAGATCCCAGTAGAGATGCGGGTGCAGGGCGATGCGGCGAACGTCTACAAGGGCGTCATTTACACATTCGACAACAAGATCGACACGCGCAGCGGCACGATCCGCGCCCGGGCGAAGTTCGCCAATCGCGATGGCGCTTTGGTTCCAGGGATGTTCGCATCGATCGGGCTGTCCGACGCCAGCGATACCGTGGCGCTGGTCGTTCCCGATGTGGCGATCGGCAGCGATCAGAGCAAGAAGTATGTCTATGTCGTCGGGCGCGACGACAAGGTTGTCTATCGCGAAGTCCGGCTCGGCGCCGGGCTCGATGGGCGGCACGTCGTCACCAGCGGACTTCAGTCTGGTGAGCGCGTGATCGCACGGGGCCTGCAGTTCGTGCGCCCCGACGCGACGGTGGTGCCGAAGGAAGTCGCCGCCGACGAGCTGAAAGCCGCTGCCACGTCGGCAGTACGCGGCGCGGAGTAGTGGCATGAATCTCTCGAAGTTCTTTGTCGACCGCCCGAACTTTGCCGCGGTCATCTCGATTCTCATTTTCCTGGCTGGCCTGATCGCGATTCCGCAGCTGCCGATTTCCGAATACCCAGAGGTGGTGCCGCCATCGGTGGTCGTGCGGGCGCAGTTCCCCGGCGCCAATCCGAAGGTCATTGCCGAAACCGTGGCGACGCCGCTCGAGGAGCAGATCAACGGCGTCGAAAACATGCTGTACATGTCGTCGCAGGCTGCCAGCGACGGCGTGCTGACACTGACGGTGACATTCAAGCTCGGTACCGATCCCGACCTTGCGACGCAACTGGTGCAGAACCGCGTCAACGAGGCGCTGCCGCGCCTGCCTGAGGTGACCCGTCAACTCGGCGTCAGCACCGTCAAGAGTTCGCCGGACCTGACGATGGTCGTGCACCTGGTCTCGCCGTCGGACCGCTATGACATGCTTTATCTGCGCAACTACGCGCTGCTGAACGTCAAGGATGAACTCGCGAAGATCCCCGGCATCGGTCAGATCAAGCTGTACGGCTCGGGCAACTACGCGATGCGTGTGTGGCTCAATCCGCAGAAGATCGCGGAACGCAACATGAACCCTGATGAGGTAGTGGCCGCGATCCGCAAGCAGAACGTCCAGGTGGCCGCGGGCGTCGTCGGCGGCCCCCCATACAAGGATAGTGTCGAGATCCAGTTGCCGGTGAACGTGCAGGGCCGCCTGACCGACGTCGATCAGTTCGAGAACATCATTGTCAAGCGCGAGGCGGGGGTGGTGACCTACCTCAAGGACGTGGCGCGCGTGGAAATGGGCGCGAGCGAGTACGCCTTGCGTGCGCTGCTCGACAACAAGCAGGCGCTGGCGCTGGTGATCTTCCAGACCCCCGGCGCGAATGCCATCGACATTTCGAACAGCGTCCGCGCCAAGATGGCGGAGCTGAACAAGCGGTTTCCGAGTGGCCTGGAATATCGTATCGCCTACGACCCGACCACGTTCGTGCGCGACTCGATCAAGGCAGTGATTCATACGCTGCTCGAAGCGATCGCGCTGGTGGTCCTGGTGGTGATCCTCTTCCTGCAGAGCTGGCGTGCCGCGATCATCCCGTTGCTGGCCGTGCCCGTATCCGTGATCGGTACGTTCGCGGTGATGCTCGGCTTCGGCTTCTCGATCAATGCGCTGTCGTTGTTCGGCCTGGTGCTGGCAATCGGCATCGTGGTCGACGACGCGATCGTCGTGGTGGAGAACGTCGAGCGGAACATCGCCACGGGGCTGCGACCGCGCGAGGCCACCATCAAGGCGATGCAGGAGGTCACCGGGCCGATCATCGCCATTGCGCTGGTGCTCTGCGCGGTATTCGTGCCCATTGCATTCATCAGCGGCCTCACCGGGCAGTTCTATCGCCAGTTTGCGCTGACCATCGCCATCTCGACGGTAATCTCCGCCTTCAATTCGCTGACGCTGTCGCCAGCATTGGCGGCATTGCTGCTGCGCTCGCATGATGCGCCAAGGGACGGCCTCACGCGCCTGATGGACAGATGTCTCGGCGGTTTCTTTGCGCGCTTCAACCGTGCGTTTGGCGCAGGCGGCGAGTCCTATGGGCGAGGTGTGCAGCGGGTGCTGCAGCACAAGCGTGGATCGATGGTGCTCTATGCGGCGTTGCTGGCAGCGACTGTGCTCGGTTTCGTCAGGGTGCCGGCCGGATTCGTGCCCATCCAGGACAAGGGGTACCTGGTTAACCTGATCCGGCTGCCCGACGGCGCGACGCTCGACCGCACGGAGGCCGTGGTGCGGGAGATGTCCGATGCCGCGCTGAAGACGCCGGGTGTGCGCAACGCAGTGCAGTTGCCGGGCCTGTCGCTGAACGGCTTCATCAACAGCGCATCGTCCGCCGTCGTGTTCCTCGGTGAGCAGTCCTTCGAGGATCTGCACAAGCTGGGGACCTCCGGTCCGGGCATGACGGCGCCCCTGCAGCAGCAGTTCGCGTCGATCCGCGACGCGTTCATTGCCGTGTTCCCGCCGCCGCCTGTGCAGGGGCTCGGCAATACCGGGGGCTTCAAGCTGCAGATCGAGGATCGCGGTGACGCCGGTTACCTGGCGCTGAGCAAGGTTGTGAAGACGGTCCTCGACAAGGCGCGCCAGGCGCCCGAGCTGGCGGGCGTGTACACCAACTACAACGTCTCCACTCCGCAACTCTATGCCGACGTGGACCGTACTCGTGCCGCCCAGCTTGGTGTCGATGTCGACGATGTGTTCAAGACCATGCAGATCTACCTGGGCTCGCTCTACGTGAACGACTTCAACAAGTTCGGTCGCACTTACCAGGTCATCGCGCAGGGCGACCGCGATTACCGCTCGAAGCGGGAGGATATCCTCGCGCTCAAAGTGCGCAACGTCGAAGGGAAGATGGTTCCGCTGGGCGCAGTCGTGACGCTGAGCGACACCAGCGGCCCGGACAATGCTTCGCGCTACAACGCCTACCGTTCGGCGGATATCAATGGACGCCCGGCCCCCGGCTATTCGACGGGACAGGCGCAGGCGGCGATCACGCGCATCCTGAACGAAGCGCTGCCGGCCGACATGGCTTTCGAATGGACCGAACTGGCCTATCAGCAGATCCTTGCCGGCAACACCGCGCTGATCATATTCCCGATCTGCCTGCTGTTGGTGTTCCTGGTGCTTACCGCACAGTACGAGAGCCCATTCGTACCGCTGGCGATCATCCTGATCGTGCCGATGTGCTTGTTCTCGGCCATCGCGGGTGTCTGGCTGACCAGGGGCGAGAACAACCTGTTTACGCAGATCGGATTCTTCGTACTGATCGGGCTGGCGTGCAAGAACGCGATTCTGATATGCGAGTTCGCGCGAGAGCTGGAAATGCATGGCAAGAGCACGCTATCGGCCGCCATCGAGGCTGCAAACCTGCGCCTGCGCCCGATCCTGATGACGTCCATCGCCTTCGTCATGGGCGTGGTGCCGCTGGTGGTATCGCACGGAGCCGGCGCGGAAATGCGGCACGCCATGGGGATTGCCGTGTTCTTCGGCATGATCGGCGTCACGTTCTTCGGGCTGTTCCTGACGCCGGTCTTCTATGTCTTGATGCGGAACCTCGAAAAACGCATCAAGCGGAAGGAAAAGGTGGGGCAACATGTTGAAGCTTGAGCGACTGGCCGCTTTCGTACTGGCCGCTGTCGCGGTGGCCGGCTGTACCCACCCCGTAGGGCCGCAGGAATCCGGCGTAGCGTTCGCGCCGCGCTGGCAGACGTTGGCACCCACGCAGGAACATGCGGAACTGATCGTCAGCAACGACGAGACGAAGACCGACCAGCAATGGTGGACGCATTTCCGCGATCCGGCGCTCGATGCGCTCATCGGCGAGGCACTCGCAGGAAACAAGTCGCTGGCCATCGCGCGGGCCCGGGTGGAGGAGGCGCGGGCGGTGCGCCTGCAGGCGCAGTCCGCGCTGGCGCCGCAGGTGAATGCCGTGGCGAGCAGCGAGCGCGGCAACCGGGGCCTGCTGACCAACGACAGGTCGGTTACGGTGAACCAAGCGGCGCTGTCGGCAGCGTGGGAGGTGGACCTGTTTGGCCGAAACCAGGCCCGCACGGCGCAGGCAGCGGCCATCCTGCAGTCGACGCAGGCCAGCGAGCAGGCCGTGCGAGTGGCACTGCTTTCGGAAGTGGCGCGTACCTATTTCGAGTTGCGCAATCTCGATCGGCAGATCGCGCTGACGACGGGAAATCTCGACACGCAGCGCAGGACGCTGAAACTTGTGGAGGCGCAGCAACGCGGCGCACTGGTGAGCAACTTCGACGTCCAGCGCGCGGCGGCGCAGACGTCAGCGACAGAAGCGCGCGTGCCTAGCTTGCGCGCTGCGAGGGATGCCGCGGCCAACCGACTGTCGACGCTGCTTGGCCGCGCACCCGGTACGTTGCCGCTCGCGGTGGCGCCCGCATCGCAGCCTGCGCTCGATGCCCGCATCGTTGTGTCGGCGCCGGCTGCGGTAATTGCCACGCGACCCGATGTCAGGGCGGCCGAGCGGCGATTGGCGGCGTCGATCTCCGCGCGCAAGGCTGCGGTGGCGGAACTGTTCCCGAACATCTCGCTAACTGCGCTGTTCGGGGTACAGAACGCCACGCCGTTTTCGTCGACGCCTTGGGGGCTCGGCGTGGGCCTCGTGCAGCCGGTGCTCAATTTCGGCCGCATCCGCTCGCAGATCAACGCTGCCGACGCGCGTCAGACACAGGCATTCCTCAGCTATCAGCAGACCGTGCTCGATGCGCTGGAAGACATGGAAAGTGCGATGTCGGCGTACCTGAACGAACAGTCGCGCAACGCTTCACTGGCGGCAGGTGTCGAGCAGACCCGGCGCTCGGCCGAGCTGGCGCGCGCACAGTATCGCTTCGGCTACGTCGGGCTGCTGGACGTGCTGGTGGCCGAGCGTGACCTGCTCAATGCCGAATCGGAGCAGGCGGCGTCGGACACCAGCCTGCGCGTCGGGCTGGTGCGCATATTTGCGGCGGCAGGCGGCGGATGGGAGGTTGGGGGCAGCGAGAGCGCGAAGCGCGGTGGAGGCGATCCCGATGCATAGGGCGGTCGCGACAGACTCAGGATTGCTGCAGCTCGTGCCTCTCGTGGGACAGGACGTCGGCGCCGCGCCGGGAGCGCGGCGCAGCTGATGCCAGCCCGCACCGCCGCCATTTCGTGGTGGTAATGGTGGTGGTGGTGGTGGCACTCAGCCGCCCCGCAAGGGTGGTGTGGCGGCCGCGATGATGCCGCAGTACGCAAGGTTGGCAGGGAGGGGGCGCGCTAGACTCAAGAGTTGATGAGGCCGCGCTGGTTGTCGCGACCAAAAAACTCGCGGATCGCGCCTGCCACGGTAGCCGGGTCGCATGCCGCCTTCCTGAAAACGCCATGTGCTCGTTCTGGTGGGTACCGGCGATGGTGGACGGTTGCCGCCGGCAAGCCCGATGTGCCAACGTACGGTCCTACCGGATTCGTAGTTTGGCTCGCAAGGCCCGTGGACGCGCACACCACAAGGTACACCGTTTGGACATGCAGGAACTGCTCGTGGCGGCATTGCCGCGCGGAGAGGTTGACGGCAATCCGGCCGAACGCGAAACCCTCTTCGATCCAGATGCGCGCCTGCCTGCAGGCTTCGCGCAGTACCCAGGCGCCAATCGGCACGATCAATGCCGAATCCTCGGCCGTTGTGATGAATGCGCCTGGTGGCAACAGGCCCCGCGACGGATGCTGCCAGCGCAGCAGCGCTTCCACGGTGACGATGGCCCCGCTGCGCAAGTCGAAGACCGGCTGGTAGTGCAGGCGGAATTCGTCGGCCACCAGGGCGTTGCGCAACTCGCTTTCGAGCGTGATCCGCTCCATCGAGGACGAGGTCATCTGCGTGGCGAAGAAGCGGAAATTGTTCTTGCCTTCGTCCTTGGCCTCGTACATGGTGCGATCGGCCTGCATCAGCAACTGTCGCTGGTCGGTGCCGTCGTCGGGGTAGATGCTGATGCCGATGCTCGGTGTCACGTACACGGTGCGTCCGTTTGCGTCGATCGGCTGCCCGACCACGTTCAGCAATGCCTGTGCAATCTGTGCGACGTGCCGGATGTCTTCGATGTCCTCGATGATCACGGTGAATTCGTCCCCGCCCAGGCGCGCCACCGTGTCGCGCCGTTTGACCCAATTGGTAAATTCCACCGTCGCGATCACGCTGTTGGTGGCGTCAGCGGCTGCATTTGCCGCTCCGCAGACAAGCAGTCGATCCCATGTTCTAAGTACCCAGCGCGGCATTAGCGACGGGTCGAGCGGTACTGAGTTGCGATCCGCGCCACTTTCGCAGCAGAAGATCACAGGGACGCAGCAAATTTCGACGTACGAGACTCCGCCGGGTAACGGATCGGCGACGTACCCTTACGTCGTCGCGCCATATATTCAGATACCTCGCGTTGCGCCGACTCCTCATCCGCAGCCGCATCCCAGGTCGATGCCACGTTTGCCGTAGGAGATCCGGTCTGCTGTAGGCCCCTGGGCAAGGCCGTGCTGTGCTTTGCGGAGTAGTTTTCGTTGCAGAGCACTCGGAGGACGGGGTGCAGTCGAAATATTTCGATGAACTCGAGAGCGAAACCGCGGACGACCGGCGTTCGGTGTAGATTCAACCGGTCAACGCAACAGCTTGGCGGCGGGCTGTTTCGCGGCGCTCGGCGTCGCCGGAGGCCCTGCCGTGGGCATCATTGGATTTCGGGACGCCGATGGCCACGGCTGGAATGGCGTTGGCGCTCTGCCAGAATGGCTGCAGCACGCCGTCGACGCAGGACAGTCGATCGAGCATTTCCGCGTCGAGCGAAGGAAATAGCTCGGGCCGAAGGCCGGTTCCCGACTGTAGATCCATTGCCGTGCTCCTGCGGGTAAGGCGATCCGGCCGGCCTGCACGCCTTCTCCGCCAAAGGATCGCGTCGATATGTGGGGCACCACTGGTAGATGTTCCCTTGGCTATGCCGACACATATCTAGACCAGCAACAGCGCTCCAGCATGGAGCAGCACGCCCACCGTGCCACCGACGAAGGTGCCATTGATGCGTATGTATTGGAGATCGGGCCCGATTTCGGCCTCGATCTTCCGGCCGACTTCCTCAGCGTTCCAGCTCTGAACGACCTCGGTGATCAGCGCAGAGATCTGGCGTCCGTAGCGAAGCATTACAGTGCGCACGAGATCCAGCCACCACACATTGAGCTTTTGCTGGATTCCCGGATCTTCCAAGACGGATTTGCCGATGGAAGCCAGGGCTGCCGCCACCGTGTCGCGGATCGGGGACCGTTCGCTACCGATATCGGCGATTAGGCACGTTCGCACACGCTCCCAGAGGATCCTGTAGTAGTCCTCCTGTCTGAGGTACCGTATGCAGTCCCGTGTCCATGCCTTGCCGACACGCCGGTAGTCATCGGAGGTCTGCAGTTTGCAGATCAGTTCCCGCACCGCGGCATCGAACTGCTGACGCAGCTCGTGCTCGGGATTCGCCACGGCTTCATGCAGCAGGGCAATGATTCCTTCCACAAACTTGCTGACGATATATGCATCGAAGCGTGCCGGCGTGTACCTCGACGCCTCGCTGAACTTTGCCTTGACCACTTCGGAGTTGGCGACGAGCCAGCGCTCCAGCGCCCCCAGCCCGTGATCCAGCAACGGCTGATGGTGATCGCCTTTGGTCAGGATCGTCAGGACATTGCTGGCCAGGCGCGACACGTCGAGCGTGCGCAGTTGCGGCACCACCGTGCGTTCGAAGAAGCGAGCGACTTCCTGGTCGTCGAAGCTGCGCAGCAACGCGGGAACTGAATCCGCGACCGAACAGGCAATCAACCTGCTGTTTTCCGGCCGGACCAGCCAGGCCGCCACGGCTCCGGCTGCGTTCTGGCCGCGGAGCCTGTCGACGACGATTTCCGGCGTCAGGAAATTCTGTTCGACGAAGCTGCCCAGGCCATCGGCAATCCGCGCCTGGTTCCGCGGAATGATTGCCGTGTGCGGCACTGGAATGCCGAACGGATGTCGGAACAGCGCCACCACGGCATACCAGTCCGCGATCGCGCCCACGGTGCCCGCCTCGGCAAAGGCGCGCAGCCATGCCAGCGCCGGATAGTCGCGCTGGAAAATGATGCTGACGATCAGCAGGCCGATCATGGCGGCCAGCAAGCACGATGCGGTGGCCCGCATGCGGGTCAGCCGCAGTTCAGGCGCACCGGCTCCAGCCATGGCCCTGCCGGCCCTCTTGCCAGTCCAATAGCTCAACACGATGTCTGTCGAAGGAAGTTCCAGATCACGGGTGCAGCGGCACAATGGGGTCGTCGTTGCCGCGCATCACCCGGGTGCACGGGCGTAGTGTATCGAGCCAGAGCAGGCTGCTCCACCCCCATGCGGTCAGGAACTGATAGACCTAGCCGCGCCCTGGCGGCGGCTGGATTTTCAGGGCATCCTCGGTCGATGGGCATTCGTACGTTAGGCGCCTCCGTAGATCCGCGCCGATCTTCTGCAGGTAGGCCGGGTCCGTATAGCGGCGCGGCATCGCGAGCTTCGAGAGGACCGAGAGCTTGCCCGGCATCATGACCACGCCGGGCGACATCGCCGCCAGGATGAGCCGGCGGCATCGCGTCGGATATATGCGCGCAAACTCCTCGGATCTGACAGCACGTTGCAGGCATTTACCGTCACCGAATACCCGCTTCATTTCGATGGGCACATCACATCAAACCGAATTCATGGCGCTAGAGAAGAGCACTTGGAGCCTGAAGGGACCTTAGGTAGCCTCTTCTGCAATAAAAAGAAACGATTGGGGTTCTTACCAAGCCAGGCCGGTGCGCGTCCTCGGCCTCGGCCAGACTACGTCTTACCGGTCTTGGGATCCAGATACTTTGGCGACAGTGTAGCTTTCACTTTCATGCTACTGGCACTGTTCTTTGCTGGCCGCGCCTACTGTTAAGGACGAAGCGCTCCCGGATGGCGGAGGCAAATATTATGAATATTTTAATTGTGCTTTTAAGCTTGAAAGTACGCTCCTAGCTCCTGTTCCTATCTGGGTGCTTTATGGGGCATTTTGCGGGCTGATCAGACGGGATCCTGACGATCGACTCGGCATTCAATTGACCTCAGGCACGAGCCCAGGTCAGGTACAAGGGGATATTAGCGGGGGAGGGTGTCGGTGTGCCCCGCGGACGAAATGATCATGCGATCCGGGCTACAACCACCGGCGCCGCTACGCTTGAGGTGCTAATCGCCAGCCAGCATCCCAGTAGCAGGGCGCCGTTGGCCGCGCTTCGACCTGGTCTCATGTTGTGCGCCCCTGGGATTGACTGACGGTGCGCCTGGATCAGCTTTCGATGACCGGTGCGTGTGCGGGCGCCAGCGATTCGTGCCGGTGGGTGTGAGGATGCCACCCAGGCCACAGCCGGCGGCACGGATGCGCTCGACCAGCGTTCCCTGCGGGACCAATTCCACCTCCATCTCCCCTGCGATCATCTTGCGCTGGGTTTCGGGGTTGAGGCCGATATGACTGACAATCGCCTTGCGCGCGATCCCCGCCGTGACCAGTTTGGCGATGCCTCGGCCGGGTGTTGCCGTATCGTTGGCGATCACGGTCAGGTCCCGCTTGCCCTGCCGTACGAGTTCTTCCATGATCCGCTCTGGCGTGCCAACCCCCAATGAAGCCGCCCACCATCACGGTGGCGCCATCCGGGATCAGGCCGACCGCTTGCTCTAGCTTGACGGTCTTCATGGCGTCACCTCTTCGATGGCTGTCCTCGTGTGCCGGGCGATCATCAGCTCTTCATTGGTGGGAATCACCCATACGGGGACCCGGGCCAGCGCGTCGCTGATCCGCGGCCCGCCACCGGCGTTTGCCTCGGGATCGATCGTGACGCCCAGCCATGCGGCCTGCCGGCACACCCGCTCCCGGATCGGCGCGGCATGTTCGCCAATGCCGGCGGTGAAGACCAGCGCGTCTAGTCCTTGCGCCGCGGCCGCCAGCGAACCAAGCTCGCGCCCGATACGGTATGTAAAGAGCTCGACGGCAAAGCGCGCCCGCGCATCGTCGCTGGCAAGCAGCACACGCATATCGCTGGAGATGCCTGAAACGCCGAGCAGGCCGGACTTGCGGTAAATAAGGTCTTCGATGGCATGGGCATCCATGCCGAGCTCGTTGATCAGGTACAGGATCACACCCGGATCGAGGCTGCCGCAACGCGTGCCCATTGGCAGACCGTCCACTGCCGTGAAGCCCATGGTGCTGGCCCGCTGCGCCCGGCCACCATGGCGCACATGCTGCCGTTGCCGAGGTGCGCCACCACGGTACGGCCCGCTGCGCCCCTGGCGTCCACGCCAGGCAGGACGCTGGCGATGTACTCGTAGGATAGTCCGTGAAAGCCGTAGCGCCGGATGCCACGCCCGGTCACCGAGTCCGGGAGTGCAAAGGCCTGGGCGGTCTCCGGTTGTGCGCGGTGGAAGGCCGTGTCGAAACAGGCCACCTGGGGCAGTTCCGGCCGCCGCTCGGCAAGGATGCGGATCGGCTTGAGGTTATGTGGCTGGTGCAGGGGGGGGCAAGCGGATTAAGCGTCTGCAGCTCGGCCAACACCTCACCGGTTACCTTGACCGGCTCCGTGAAGCGGATGCCGCCGTGTACCACGCGGTGCCCAACGGCGACCAGCGTGTGGCCTTCTCCATGACCATGCAGGAAATCCGCCAGGAATTCAATCGCACCACTGTGCCCGAGTTCGGTGCCATCGTCCCATTGCCTTGCCTCAACCTCAGTGTCCGAGGTGTCGATCGCGCGAAAGGCCGGTGACGTGTATAGCCCATCGATCCTGCCGCGCAGGATCAAGTCCAGCGCATCCCCATGGGTATCGTAGGCGCAGTACTTCAGGCTTGACGAACCCGCGTTCAGGACAAGAATGACGTCGGCCATCGCATCACCCCATCGTGCGGCCGGACTCCCGGCGGAACTTGGCCACCAGTGCGGCAACCGCGCAGGACGCCAGGCGCGTCGTCAGGGAGTCGGCACGGCTCGTGAGAATGATGGGTACCCGCGCCCCTAGTACGATGCCTGCGGCGTCGGCGCCAGCCAGAAAGGACAAGCTCTTTGCGAGCATGTTTCCGGCCTCAAGATCGGGCACCAGCAATACGTTGGCGTGGCCTGCCACAGGCGAATCGATCTTCTTGATCCGCGCGGCCTCGGGATCGATGGCATTGTCCAGTGCGAGGGGGCCATCCACCAGTGCGCCGGTGATCTGGTGGCGATCGACCATCTTGCACAAGGCCGCCGCCTCCACGGTGGATGGCACCTTGGGATTGACGGTTTCCATGGCCGACAGGATGGCCACACGGACCTCCTTGGCATGCAACGCATGCGCGAGATCGATGGCGTTCTGCAGGATGTCCGCTTTCTCATCGAGCGTTGGAGCAATGTTGACGGCGGCATCAGTGATGATCAGCGCATCCTCGTGGCCAGGCACGTCCATCACGAAACAGTGGCTGACGCGCCGTTCGGTGCGCAGCCCGCCGTCACGCCTGACCACGGCGCCCATCAGCTCATCGGTATGCAGGCTGCCTTTCATCAGTGCCTCGGCCTTGCCTTCGCGCACCAGTTGTACCGCGGCCTCGGCAGCGGCGTGGCTGTGCGGCGCGTCGACGATAGGGTATGGGCTGATGTCAATGCCGCCGGCGCGAGCGGTTTCCTCTATGCGACTACGGGGCCCCACCAGGATTGGCGCGATCAGGCCGATCTGTGCCGCCTGCACAGCCCCTTCGAGCGAACTCTGGTCGCATGGATGGGCGACGACGGTGGGTGTAGGGGGAATCGACTTGCAGAAGTCGATCAGACGCTGATATTTCTCGTGTTTTGCGTTCACGGGCTACCTCCTGCGTCACCAGCCGCCGGTGTCAGAACCCTGCTTCGACAGGGGGGCAGTCGCGCTATGACGCGCGGGCAAGCGGCACCGCCGCGCGATGCTGACGCTCCGCGCTGCCAGCCAGGACCACCTGGATGCGCTTTAGCATGGCAGCCTGCTCGGCTGTCGGCTCGTAACCAAGCAGGCGCTCGTCTGCCCTCAACTTCGAGGCCAGGGCGTGCAGCCGTTGCCGGTCCGCCGGATTCCTGAGCAAGGCTGGCAGCGCTTCGATCGCCTGTTCCGGTGCATACCGCGCGATGATTTCCTGCTGACCACGGATCCTGCGCCACTCGTCCATTGCCATTTCCGGCAGGAACTCCACCAAGTCATCAACCAGTTCCTTGCGCAGTTCCAGCCGGGACAGCGGCAACGGCTCTCCCTTGCGTTTCAGTAGGCAAGCCACGCGGGCGAGTGCTTCGGTGTAGCCCCCGCGCTCCACGGAGGCCAAGGCATCCTTGACCTCCGGCAGTTCTCCCGGCGAAGTGACAGCATGCATGCTCGCGTGCGTGGGCGTTTCGCCGCGGGAATAGAAGGAGAACATGTTCGCGTACAGGCCGAAGAAGGTGGCTTCTGTCATGGCGTCGCGCACGGCGCGATAGGCATCCAGGGTTGCGCTCACCATTTCGGCGCCAACCTGTTCGTGCTCCCGCAGCGGCGCGTCCGCCCCCAGCGCCTGTCGGTTCGCCCTGACAGCCTCGGCAGCAGGGCCGAGCCACGCCAGCCATGGGTTCATGTCGGAGAAGGCCCAGTTCTGGACCCGCAGCGGATGACACTCGCGCAACAGGCGCGCCGACATCTCGCTCGACATCGCCTGCACGAGCGGCTGGGCAAACAGCTCATAGGCGCGCTGGTTGAAGTCGGACAGCGCGGCAACAGCCTCGAACGGCTTTTCATCGACGCGCTGGAAACGATTGAGCTTGCCGACGATCTCCTCCAGGGTATGTTCCTGGAACTCGACGTCATAATCGACGCCGTTGCCAGACTCTCGTTCGTGGATCACCATGCCGTAGAGCCCGGGAGGTAGCAGTTCGATGCTCTTGAGTACCGAGACAATCTGCGCGTGCTCTTTCTTGGCCACCTTGCCCGAGACAAAAATGCCAAGATGCCCGATGTTCTGGTGCATCATGCCGACGATGACCTGGCCTCTGGCCTTGATTTCCTCGGTGCTGCCGTAGAGATCCACGACCCAGTTAAAGGCTTGTTGCGGCGGGGTGATGTTGTCTCCCATCGAGGCAAACAACACAATGGGTGACTTGATGTCGCGCAGATCGAAGGCCTTGCCGGCTGCGCTCTTGACGTCGCCGCTCCAGAGCTTGTTGCCCACGAAGAGGTTTCGCGTGATCCATTCGATCTCTTCGCGGTTCATGAGGTAGTAGCCACCCCACCAGCGTTCGAATTCCAGAAAGCGCGGAGGCTCGGTATCGGCCTTGCGGTACAGGTTGTAGTACTTGTCCCAGAGGCTGTTGGCCGGGTTCAGGTTCTCGAAATTCTGCACCAGCCAGGCGCCGTCGAACTTGCCGTTGCCAAGATCCGCGGTGAGCGAGGCCAGCCAGGTGCCTCCCAGCAGACCGCCCGAGTAGCGCATTGGATTGTCGCCTTCACCTTCGCTCCAGGCGCCGCTCCAGTACGACATGGGGGCGCCGTTGATGACGATGGGACCGGTATCGTCTGGATCCGACGCAGCCAGCATCATGGCCGCCCAGCCGCCCTGGCAATTGCCGATAATGGCTGGTTTGGGACTGTCCGGGTGCAGGGCACGCACCTTCTTGATGAACGCCTGCTCGGCTTCGCACACGTCGAGCAGTGTCTGCCCGGGCTCCGGGTCGCGGAAAAAGATCACGAAGTAGACCGGATGGCCCGCCCGCATGGCTACGCCCACCTGCGAGTCGTCCTTGAAGCCGCCGATACCCGGGCCGTGGCCGGCCCGCGGATCGATGATGACATAAGGGCGGCGGCTGTCGTCGATGGTGACGCCTGCTGCTGGTGTAATCCTGAGCAGAGCGTAGTTCACGGGACGCGCAAACTGGCGTCCGTCGAGCACGGTTTCGTAGTCGAAATGAAGGACAGGCTTGAGCCCTTGAGTGGTGTTCTCTACAAAGTGATTGCCACGCTGCCTGAGCGTGTCCCAGAACAGGATGGCGCGCTGCATGCTGTCAATCGCATAGGCGTAGCAACTCATGGGATCAGCGCCGGCCATCCACGAGGATGGCGCAGCGGCACCATCGCCCGTTGCGTGCCGCACACGGTCGCTGAAGGCTTCCTGCGCATTCTTCAGGCGCTTCTGCAATACCAGGCCTGTCTTGGTGCCCACTTCATGCGTATGAGCAAGCTGCTTTCCTGCATCCATTGTGGCCTCCGCCATGAACTCTGCAATTCTGCGGGCACGAACAATTTTTCTAGAGCGTCTTCATGACAATTTCATGTCGACGCGCCGATAACGCAATGCAGGAGCAATCCATCCTGTGGGAACGCAGCTCCTGTCAGCGTACAGGTCGGGGGGCATTCATTCAGTATCGCGAGCCCGCCAGATGGGCTTCCTGCTGACCTTCGTTGCCCACTCTAGCCGAACTGGCGTTGGAACCTAATATGAAATCTTTCCCAAGTGGAGATGAGAATTTTCGTGCAAATCGAGTGACCTGAAGTGCTTAATGCGCGACCAATTCCCCCTGCGAGGGCGTCCCTCGTCGAGACATTGTCCGGCGCAGCGGGCTATCCCGAATCACCATCACGATCGCAATCGTTTCAGATCATTGATGCGCAGGCGATAGACGCGTAGCAGACAGGCCTTATCACTACACTTGTTTCGATAATCTCGAAGCCAGGTTCGTTGATCTTTTCGTATGCGTGCCTTATTGGATGAGGCTTGAAGATTCTGACCATATATATCAGCTAGCTCCTTGTCGACGCGTGCAAGCTCCACATCTCCGCAAACCAGCTGGGATTGAATGGATACGAGCTTGCTGCAATCGAAGCTACGCGCTAGCGCGGCCCTTGTATCGGCTCGATTTTCCAGGCGCCCTGGCTTGCAGAGTCCTTGCAGGGACTTGCAGGCGTTATTTCGTCCGACCCACGCCATGTCGCGCGCGCCATAGTCGGCAACAAAGCGATTAATGGCTGCATGGCTGATTCCCCTTTGCATGGCGTTTGCCGCGATGACTTCGTTGCAAAGAGAATCTTCAACATAGGTACCCCCACGGCGTCTATAGCAACTATGGAAGCCCAACAATCCAGAACCAAGAACGCCGCGGCGTTCCCCTGATGCAAACAGGATCGAAGCGCACGCAGACGCACAACTGGCATTGTCGGGGACTGCCGTATAGACGCGCACCTTGTCCATAGCATCGATGAACCGGAAGGCGGCTTCAACATTGCCGCCAGGACTATTCAAAATCAACGTAACCAGCCCTTCGTCATCCCGATCGGCAATCTTGGCGAGCGCCAGGAACCTGTCTGCATCACCGGTCTGGATTCTTCCCTCCGCCACAATCATCCTCAGGTTGATCTGAGGTTGGTGGTAGATGCGAAACTCCATGCCCAGAGCTTCGGCGGGAAACAAGAACACATGGAAACAGAGGCAGGAGAGCACCGCGTCCATGACTCGCCTTGCCATGACTCTGCAATTCGGGCATCCATTACGGCACATGAACTCACCCTCCAGGAATGGCTTCCCGCCAGTCGCAGAAGCTTCGTACTTTCCTCGCGATCAAGGAGCGCACCGCCCAGTATGGGGCCTGGGCAATTACCCTTTAGCCGCTGCTCTGGACGAAATATCCGCTTGTGGCTGTTTCCGCCCGAAGCAGTCGTCCCCCCTTGATCACCTGGCGAGCCGCAGAGTTGACGGTGGCCGGCAGTAGCCGACCCTTCTGCGCCATGCACCTGCCCAGCGCCTATGGCGGATTCGGCCGAGAACCTGCCATCCGACGTGACTGCCGAAATGTCCGTTTCTCTATTCGGACCAGGTCGTATCGACTTCCCGCAGCAAATGGCCGGCCAGGATGTAGTCCCCGAGCCTGGCGGCTTTTGCTTCGAGGGCCTCAAGTTCGCATACAGGTAAGACGCTGAGCTCAAACTGGCAGAAGAGATTGCGTTGCCGGAACGTCACTTTTTGTCGCTTCAAGCCGGCAACGAGCGCCGCTGGCGATTTGACAACAATGCTCTCATGTCCGCGATACTCCACGCGGATGCCAGCCTCTTCACCCAGGCGCCTGAGTTCGGCGGCGTCTCGCCAGCCAGTCTCGTAGTCGAGTTCGACGAGTCCAACCTCGGCAGCCTTGAGCAGGCAAATGGCCTCTCCTTTGGTCGTAGCTCGTGCCGTTGTCATTGTCGCTCCCCGTTTGAACTGTCTGTGTATTGGCCCGCTGATTGGCGTTTGTCGTCTTGCGCTACGGGCATGCACATTTTTTGCCACACCGCCCGGTGAGTGCCCATCCCCCTTTTGGATGAGCGTACGCACCGATCATCAACCGCAACTCGCTCATGACAGTCCTGCTTGACCTGCCTTTGCTGTCAACAGTCTCGGGCTACTACGTTTCCTGTCCGCTTGGCGCTTCGTTAAGAGACTCTGCCTCCGCTACTCTCCCAAAGAGATGTCGAATGGTCGATCTGCACTGCGGAACCATTGAGATGCATCAAGTGGTGATACATGAGACAGCCATATGCTCCGAATTATCAACAAGCGAGATATGCCTTCGACTCGTATTGAACAGTCAGTTGCGAGCGACTAATATGCTCGATCTGAGCACGAAGATGTGGGCTCACCAGCCAGACCTTGTGTTCCAGCGAGAAGTCGCGGCCTGATCAAACCAGAGCAGCTTTCGCGGACGATAGTGAAGTCCCATAGCACTATTCGACCAATAGCTTAGGAGACGACTGTGCTGAGTCATCATGAGTTCGCCACCCTTTTGCTGGTAAGCGACAGCGCTGAGCCGACGTTGCTGGATCATGAAGATGTGGACGCCCTGCGCGAGCGGCAACTGGTCACACTTGAATGCCTCAGTCCAGGCCGTAGTCGGCCACAGGTCACGGTCCAAGGCTACGCTTATCTCAAAGCGCTAGGTTTTGCTCATGCAAATAGGCCGAGCCTCTAAGGCATTGGTGAGGAGCGTTTCACCCAGCTTCGGTGATGCAAGGCGTTATCGTTAGCCCTTGGGGCTTTCGCATCGCCGTCCATGGCAAGTGGGAAAGACGCTGAAATTGCTACACATTCAACTCGCTCTAAGGTCTGTCATTGAACGGGGCAGGAGCAGGCCGCACTCAGGAGACGCAAGATGACACAGTGGACACCGGAGCAATGGACTAAGGTGCAAATAGCGGGACTTGAAGCCATGGCTGGACTCAGCGGGAAGGTCCTTGAGGGGATCGAGAAGGTGATGGAATTAAACCTTCGAACTGCAAAGGCAACACTGGAACAGGCACGAGATGGCGTTGTGAAAGCCGCGTCGGCCCAAACTCCACAAGAAATTGGCGACTTGCAGATCAATTTATTTCGTCTGGCGACCGACAATGCGTCGAACTATTGGCGCCAGCGGTATGACATCGTGGCTGCCACACAGGCGGAGTTCGTACGCGTTGCCGAAGTCCAATACACAACGGCTAAGGACCAGTTGCAGGGAGTCATTGATAGCGTAGGAAAGGGTGCGCCCTCAGATTCGATGCCGCCGCTGGCTGCCTGGCAGGGGGCAGTAGGAGCCACCACTGCGCTCTACGAGTCCATGCAGTGGATGGCAAAGCAAGCCTTGGAGGTAGCGGAAAGCGGTTTCGGTACGGCCACGGAGCTAGCGATGAAAAGCGCACGGCGTCGTGCGGCGTAGTCGTCCCGATGGAGCGCCTGTGCAATTGACGTGCGGTGCCACGCTGCCCACGTCAAGCATTCCAAATGGCGGGTCCACAAGCATCTTCTTGAGCCAGTCTCCGAGACGATCTGTTCATCGATGCAATTGTGTCACGACCGCTCGCGCGCACACTGTATCAACAGGCAACAAATCGACGCGGCGAAGTCCCGGCGAAACGCCGACACGCTGGACGGTATCAGCAGCATCAAGGTCAGCGGGCTAGCCAGTCGCCCCAGGAGGTCTGGTTTTTCCTCTACGGGAAGGCTAGTTCTTCAGCAGCTAACAGGTTTGACGTGCATCAAGGGTCGGGCGACTGGCTTTACTAGTCTAAGTCTAGCCACATGATCTGTTTGAAGGAGATGCATATGAACCGGAAGCTCTTATTCAGTGCGTCGGCCGTTGTTGCTGCCCGTGCGGGCACGCCCGCCAGTGCACAAAGAAACTATACGGATGGCGGTGACCTGTATGGCGGCGCACACGCTGCCGGTGGAAAGCAGACAGCCTCGAAGCATCTGAAGAAGCAGGACGCCAACCGAAGTGGCAAGTTCGATCCTTATTCGGAAGGCGAGAAAACCGATACTCATCTCGCGCCCGCGCAGAAGTCGCCGGACGAACGTCCGCAACCGGACGATGTGGCAAGGAGTGGTAAGTTCGATCCGTATACGGAAGGCCGGTCAAAGTAGTAGTTATCACGCAAGGAGTGCGTCAATGACCGTAGCTTGCCGCAAGCCGCCACGTACTTTGGTGCCATGCGGGCGACGTTGAGCAACGTGTGCCGCTTGTCCGCCGCACAAACGATCGAGGAGGCAATCCGCCACCTGCCATTTGCCAACGGCAAAGCCTGAACGGGCAACGTGCTACTTATCGCGAAAGACCGTTGCCTGGTCGCGGCAGAGGCCATAGGGAAGGGGAGCAGGGAGGGTAGAGCGGTAAGCCAAAAACCGCTGATCTTTCTCACAGGAGGAAATCGCATATGTACACAAAGATTCTGGTAGCAATCGACGGCAGCCATTGCAGTGATAGGGGGCTGGATGAAGCAATCGGCTTGGCCGAAACCTGCGGGGCGGAGTTGGAAATTGTCCACGTCATCGACCCGGGCTATGAACAGAATGACGTGCGAAGAACGCTCGTCAATGAGGGGCAGGCGCTCCTGGCCGCTGCCGTGGCAAAAGCCGAAGCCAAGCATGTTCGAAGCCACATCACTATGGTCGACGATATTGTGTCGCTCGGTGACCTCGCCGGCCAAATTCGACGCGTCGTGGAAAGCAGCCACGCTCAGGTCGTCGTGGCTGGAACCCATGGGCGCCGCGGGCTGCGAGGCTTGCTGATGGGTAGCGTAGCCGAGGGCATCGTGCGCCAGTGCCAGGTTCCGGTATTGCTTGTCAAGTGGCCGGAGGAAGCCTGAGCGCGTTAGGGGGCTCATGCCGATGGACGGTTCTAATGCAAATCCTTGGTGGCTACACCTTATGCGAAAGATGATTGCAAGATACCTGGTTCTGGATTCAACGGGGGTGCCATGTCGGGCACGATGGTGCTCCATGCTTTCGGACGATTGTTTGCGGAGCACGATACCCGTCGGACGTCCGGCCTGACGATGGCAAAGGACAAACGGCTGCGACAGACGTATGCAAGCATGAATCGGCGGCGTAGATTTCGGGCCCGTCTTACCTTCCAAGGAGAGAGTCATGAGCAACATCAGACTGTATGATCCGTTCTCCATTGAGCCTATCGGCGACATGCTGCAAGGCATGTTGCGTTCGCTGCGGGGTGGATTCGAAGCTGGCGCGGCATTCAAGGTCGATGTCAGCGAGTCGGAAAAGGAATACATGGTGGTGGCGGAAATCCCTGGCGCGAAGAAGGAAGATATCCAGGTCTCCGTAGAGCGGGGCACGGTGATGATCTCCGCCAAGGTGGAAAGCTCGTCCGAGCAGAAGGAAGGCGAGCGCGTGATCCGGCGAGAACGCTACAGCGGGATTATGCAACGCGCGTTTACGCTAGACACGACTGTCGACGAGAGCAAGGTCGACGCCAGTTATGAGGATGGTGTGCTTCGGGTGGTCCTGCCGAAGATGGAGGCTACAGTCCAGAAGAAGATTACCGTGCGATAGATGGAGCACGCCCGCCGTCCCCTGGCGAGAAAGGAGGCCGGCGGCCGGCTGCGGTGCCACGCGATCAGGCAGGAACAGCATCCGAACTCGACTATGGACGGACAAGGGGTACCGCCCATACTAACGCTACGCGGTTAGCTGAAAGGTCTGCGGCGTGACTTGCGAGTACCGCCCGGGGAGAGCTCGGAATCAGTTGCTTCCCGACCCTTCTCGGCCAACTGAAAGCGCTGCAGTGTATGTCCGCTTCTGAATGGGCATCGGCCTTATCGCGTTCAGGGGCGGGCGCAGCCCCTGAGGTGATCGTCACAGCATGGCCGAATGCAGATGATGTGGATCGTCCAATGTATCGGCGACGATCTGCAAGGACTCCTCGATCTCGTCCCGCTCGCTGGGCCCCCCGAGACATAGCCGGATGGCGTCGGGCGGATTGCCGTCCGTGGAGAATGCCACGGCCGAGACCGCGCCGATGCCGCGCGAGCGTAGGTGCAGCGCCAGTTCGGAGGGGCGCCATGCCGAATGGGCGTCCAGCGGCAACCAGAGGTGAAAGCCATCCGGATCGGCCGCGCAGGCATGCCCGCCCAGCACGCGCGCCGCAATGGCCTGCCGTGCGGCGCACTCTTCGCGCACAGCGGCCAGCATCTCATCGACGGTGCCCTGCTTGATCCAGGCGCATGCCAGCAATGTGGTGAACGGGCTGGCCATCACCGTGGTGGCACGTAACGTGCCGGCCAGACGCTGTGTATGGCGCGGCGTTGGGGCCAGGACAAAGGCGGTGCGCAATCCCGCCCCAAGACACTTCGACAGCCCGGTGACGTAGTACGTCAGTTCTGGTGCGAGCGTCGCGAAGGCATCCGGCTTGTGCCGGGGGAGCATGCCGTAGGCATCGTCTTCGATGATCGGTACGTTGTAGCGCAGCGCGATGTCGGCCAGGATCTCGCGCCGCCCCTGGGGCATGGTTCGGGTGCTGGGGTTCTGGATCGTCGGATTGCAATAGAGCGCGGCCGGCTTTTGCGCCTTGCAGAAGCTTTCAAAGGCAGCGCCGATCATGCCTTCCTCGTCGCCGGGCAACGCTTGCACGCGCAGGCCAAGCTGGGCGGCGATGGCCTTGATGCCTGGATAGGCCAGGTTCTCCACGCATAGCGTCTGCCCGCCACGCGCGACCTGCGACAGCAGCGCCACCAGCGCGCTGTGGATGCCGGGGCAGATCAGCAGCCGGTCGGCGGTGGACGCCGGCACCAGTTGCCGCAGCCAGCCGTTGGCGACGGCGCGATCGGCCGGAGTGCCGCCGAAGTCTTGGTAGCGCAGCAGCATATAGGGATCCGCTGCACCGACGAGCGCCGCCGCGGATTCGCGCAGTCGTGCCGCAAGCTCCGCGGGCTCGGGCGGCATGTTCATCGTCATCTCGGCGCTGGTGCCGCCGCGTAGTGGCAACGTGGGCGCCCGCCCGCGCACATAGGTGCCGGCGCCCGCCTTGGCATCGATCAGCCCACGCTTGCGCGCTTCCCCATAGGCGCGGGCCACGGTCGAGTAATTGAGGCTGAGCGCCTCGGCCATGTCGCGCAGGCCGGGCAGGCGGTCGCGCGCCTGCAGTCGTCCGTCGGCGAGTGCCTCTTCGATCAGGTCTGGAATGGTCAGGTAAGCGGGTTTGGCGCTTTCGGCGACCCGCTTCGCCCAGTGACTGGTGAGGCCGGACACGATGTTCTCCATGCGATGTGCGCTGCTGCGTCGTCCGCCGATTGAATGCATATCCCATGCCCGCTTGATCGCATCGGAATCGCGTGCCGCCGCCCGCGGCATGGCGCGGATTGCACCATGCCGATGCGCCTTTCGGATGCGCGCGGCATGGTTTCGGTGCATGCATTCAGTGGGCGCGCAGATCCCCAGTGATCGCATCTGTGACGCCGGAAAGACAGCGGCGATGCGATCAACGATGCGATCAATTGCGTGCCGTCTGGTTGATCGCGGATTGATCGGATAGCCAGGACCGGTCAATGGCATATCAGTTGCACACGGTGGAGTGCGTCGGGGGCAAGCCCCGGCCGGGCCCGCCCTTCGATGGCGGTCCGCAGTTCCCAACCATCAAGCACTGGAGCCAAGCATGCCCGTAGTCAACAAACCTGCCCACAAGGACGGAGATTACCTGGTCGATTTCGAAGAGAAGGTGTTCGAGGACGTCAAGGCCGAACCTGGCGAGAAAGCGCTGGTGACGTTCCACACGGTCGCCTTCGAAGGCTCGATTGGCTTTGTGAACATGCTGCAAGCCACGCGTCTGCAGCGCAAGGGCTTCGACACCAGCATCCTGCTCTACGGGCCCGGCGTCACGCTGGGTCTGCAGCGCGGCTTTCCCACGCTGGGTGACGAAGCATTCCCCGGCCACCTGAACTTCAACAAGCAACTCAAGAAGTTCATGGCCGAAGGCGGCAAGGTCTACGCGTGCCGCTTCGCGCTGCAGGCTCTCTACGGCCACGGCGAGGCCTCGCTGATCGAGGGCGTCCGCCCGATCAACCCGCTCGACGTGCTCGACCTGAAGCTGCTTCACCGTAAGGAGAACGCGCTCATCGTCGACACCTGGACCGTCTGAGCGTACGCGAGGGGTATCGTCATGACACCAAAACGAATGGTACGTGCCGCGGCCGTCCAGATTGCGCCGGACCTGGAAAGCGGCGAGGGCACCCTTGCGAAGGTCGTGGACGCGATCGAGCGTGCCGCGCGCGATGGCGTACAGCTGATCGTCTTTCCCGAGACCTTCGTGCCGTACTACCCATACTTTTCCTTTGTGCGCCCGCCCGTGCAATCGGGCAGCGATCATCTGCGCCTGTACGAGCAGGCGGTGACGATACCCGGTCCTGTGACGCACGCCGTGGCAGAGCAGGCGCGCCGGCACGGCATGGTGGTCGTGCTCGGCGTCAACGAGCGCGACCACGGCAGCCTCTACAACACGCAGTTGATCTTCGACACTGAAGGCCGGCTGGCGGTCAAGCGGCGCAAGCTGACGCCCACGTTCCACGAACGCATGATCTGGGGCCAGGGGGATGCCGCGGGCCTGAAGGTGGCCGACACTGCCATTGGCCGCGTCGGCGCGCTGGCCTGCTGGGAGCACTACAACCCCTTGGCGCGTTATGCACTGATGACCCAGCACGAGGAAATCCACTGCAGCCAGTTTCCGGGATCGCTGGTGGGGCCGATCTTCGCCGATCAGATCGAGGCGACGATTCGTCACCACGCGCTGGAGGCAGGCTGCTTCGTGGTCAACGCCACGGGCTGGCTAACCGATGCGCAGATCGCCTCCATCACTCCGGACGCCGCGTTGCAGAAGGCGCTGCGCGGTGGTTGCAATACAGCGATCGTATCCCCCGAGGGGCAGCACCTGGCGCCGCCATTGCGCGAGGGCGAGGGCATGGTCGTGGCGGATCTGGACATGGGGCTGATCACCAAGCGCAAGCGCATGATGGATTCAGTCGGCCATTACGCGCGCCCCGAATTGCTCAGCCTTACCATCAACGACAGGCCGGCGAGCACCGTGTCTGCCATGCGGGATTCCTCCGCGTCTCTCTCGTCCTTTCCATGGAGTTCTAACCATGCATCCCAACGAGTCGAAGTCGGCCTCGAGCCGGCAGTTGATGACTGAACTTCAATCCGTCGGGCTGCGTCTGGAAGCTCCACTTGCAGGTGCCGCCAGTCGCCGTGGTGGCGCCGGGCCATCGGACCACAAGGCCGTGACTATCGACGGTGTGACGATCATGGTGCCGGTGCATACCAGCAGCGCGTGGCATTCTCCCTTCGTGGCTTCCGCGCCCGACGCGGGCGGCAGAAGCGCGCTCCGACGCGGCACCATTCCGATCGCCGACATCAGCTTCCCAAAGGCGCCACGGTTCTATGGTATGCAGACCCTGGAAGGCGTGCCTTACTCGCACATCGCCACGCTGCATGGCGCCGACGTACTGGCGACCACCGTGCTCCAGACATGCATTCGCTACGAAAGCCGCCGCAAGACCTGCAAGTTCTGCGCAATCGGCCAGTCGTTGGCGGCGGGACGCACGATCGCGCGGAAAACGCCGGAGCAGCTTGCGGAGGTGGCACGCGCGGCCGTGCTGCTCGACGGCGTGAAGCACATGGTCCTGACCACCGGTACGCCACCTACGCCCGATCGGGGCGCGAGCATTCTCTGCGAGAGTGCCTTCGCCATTCGGGCAGCGGTGGACCTGCCCATCCAGGCGCAATGCGAGCCGCCCGATGACTATCAATGGTTCGCGCGCATGCACGCTGCAGGCGTGGACAGCCTGGGTATGCATCTGGAAGTGGTCACGCCCGCCGTGCGCGAGCGCGTCATGCCCGGCAAGGCCACGGTGCCCATCGCGCGCTATATGGAGGCCTTTCGCAGCGCCGTCGGCGTGTTCGGCCGCGGGCAGGTCAGCACGTACATCCTGGCTGGGCTAGGCGATACGGCCGAGGCGATCCTGGCAATGTCGCGCCAGCTGGTGGACATCGGTGTCTACCCGTTCGTGGTGCCATTTGTACCGATCTCCGGCACGCCGCTGGAGGACCATCCGGCGCCAACGCCGGCGTTCATGCGTGACATCCTCGCACCACTGGGAGAGATGGTGACTGCGGCCGGTATGCGGTCGGGTGACATCAAGGCCGGCTGCGGCAAGTGCGGGGCATGCTCGTCCCTGTCGGCCTACGAAGGAGGGCTGACATGAGCCGCGATCTGTGTGTCGAAGTGCCGGCCATTCCCGTATACCAGGTGCGCTGGGCGGAGGCCCACTGGGAGATCGAGCAGGCCTATGCACTGCGTCGGGCAGTGTTCTGCACCGAGCAGGGGATCTTTCGTGACGATGATCGCGACGCCGTCGACGACGCCGCGCAGCTGCTGGTTGCTGTGGAGCTTTCCGATGAATGGGCCGGCGATCGCGGGCAGGTGGTAGGCACCGTGCGCATCCACGAGAGCGAGCCGGGCGTCTGGTATGGGTCGCGGCTGGCAGTGGCGCTGGCGCACCGGCGCCATGGGCGCATCGGCGCTACGTTGATTCGGCTGGCTGTCAGCAGTGCTCATGCATTGGGGGGCAAGCGCTTTCTTGCCCACGTGCAGAGCCAGAACGTGCCGTTGTTCCGCCGACTGCACTGGAGCACCCTGGCCGAGGAGATGCTGCTCGACCGGCCGCATCACCTGATGCAGGCTGAACTGAACTACTACCCGCCGTGCCACACGCCATTCGCCGGCTTCGAGATTGACGGCAGGAGGGGCGCATGAACGCGGCGCAGCTGGCCCGGGGCCTCCGCGAAAGTCGGGGATTTGGCCACAAGACCGACATCGCCGGGATGCTGGCCCACCTGCACCGTGCCTTGCCGGCAAGCCAGCGCGCGGAAGACCGTGGCATCCTGCTGGGCGACGACTGTGCGGCGATTCCGGATGGCGACGGCCACTTGCTGTTTGCCATCGAAGGCATGGTGGCCGATTTCCTCCGCACGATGCCGTGGTTCGCTGGATACAGCGCCGTGATGGTCAACATCAGCGACATCTACGCGATGGGGGGGCGACCACTAGCGGTGGTGGACGCGATCTGGAGCGAAGACCTCGGCGGTGCCGCGGAAGTGATGCGTGGCATGGCCGCGGCTGCGGCCGCCTACGGCGTACCCATCGTGGGCGGGCACAGTAACGCCCGCAGCGATGGCGCCCAACTGGCGGTGGCCATCCTTGGCCGCGCGAAACGCCTGCTGACCAGCTTTGCGGCGCGCCCGGGGCAACGGCTTGTGATGGCGGTCGACCTGCGCGGCGCGTTCATGGAGCCTTATCCGTACTGGAATGCCTCAACCGACGCGCCCGCCGGGCGCTTGCGCGGGGATCTGGAACTGTTGCCGGTCCTGGCCGAGGAGGGGCTGTGCGCAGCAGCCAAGGACATCAGTATGGGCGGAGCAGTCGGTACCGCGCTGATGCTGATGGAGTGCTCGGGAGTGGGCGGCACGATCGATCTCGATGCGCTACCGATCCCGCCGGGCGTTCCCATGTCGCGCTGGCTGGCGGCGTTCCCGAGCTACGGCTTCGTACTGGCGGTCGACACCAGGCATACCGCGGACATTTGCGCCCGCTTCCATGCGCGCGGGATTGCCTGCGCGGACATTGGCGCGCTCGACGCCTCGCATCGCCTCCGTATCGCCTACCAGGGCGAATCGGCGGAGGTGTGGGACTACGGCGCGACGCCTTTCATCTTGCCGTCGCAGCCCGCCGAAGCGGACCTGTCCGGCGCCATCGCACAAGGATGCTGAATCATGCCGGTGACCTACCTGCACGTTCGCTGGTCGGACCAGCGAGAGGTGCGCTATTACTCGCCATCTTCCATCGTGACCGAGCACTTCGAGGTGGGCGTCGTCTACGCACTGCCTGAGTTCGTGGCGCGGGCACGCCGCGCGCTCGGTGAGGCTTCCGAGCGCGTAGCCAGGAAGTACGGCTACGCATGCTCGGCCGCACAGGACCAGTCAAGAGCGATCGAGAGGGATGCGAGGCGCTTTGACGGCCAGCCCGATGCATCCGTCGAAGTTCTCGGCTTCAGTCGCTAGGGCCTAGCAAGGCCATACCGCGGGGCATACGCCGCGCCCCCTGCATTCCCTCGAAGGAAACATTCATCATGTCAGACCACAGCAATGCCACCCACACCGACACCGAGCCCCAACACCTTCCCGTGATCGTGATAGGCGGCGGCCAGGCCGGCTTGTCGATCAGCTATTACCTGCAACGCGCGGGCATCGAGCACCTCGTGCTCGAAAAGCACACCATGACCCATACCTGGCGCACGCAACGCTGGGACGCGTTCTGCCTGGTCACACCGAACTGGCAGTGCGCGCTGCCCGGACACCCCTATGCCGGCAGCGATCCACACGGCTTCATGAAGCGCGACGAGATCATCGCGTATCTGGACGCCTTTATCGAGAAGGTGGCGCCGCCGGTGCGCGAGCATACCGAAGTGCGCAGCGTCAAACGCCACGCGCAGGGCGGCTACACCGTCGTCACCAGCAATGGCACGTTCACGGCGGACCAGGTGGTGGTGGCCTCGGGTGGCTATCACGTGCCGATCATGCCGCGCATGGCGGAGCGGCTGCCGGACAGCATCGCGCAGATCCAGTCTGCCGATTACCGCAATCCGGAGTCTCTGCCCGAGGGTGCGGTGCTGGTGGTCGGGTCAGGCCAGTCCGGCGCCCAGATCGCCGAGGATCTGCATCTGGCCGGGCGCAAGGTCTACCTGGCCGTTGGCGAGGCGCCGCGCTGCGCGCGTTTCTACCGCGGACGCGACGTAGTGGACTGGCTGGCCGACATGAAGTACTACGACTTGCCGGTAACGGAGCATCCGCTGCGCGAAGGCGTGCGCGACAACACCAATCACTACGTGACCGGCCGCGACGGCGGGCGCGATATCGACCTGCGCAGGTTTGCTAGCGAGGGGATGGAGCTGTACGGCGTGCTTGAGGATTACCGCGAGGGCCTGCTGCGCTTTGCTCCAAACCTGCGCGAGGCGCTTGACGATTCCGACGCCACGTACAACCGCATCAACGCCAGCATCGACAAGTACATCGCGGAGCGTGGCATCGATGCCCCGCCGGCGAGCGTCTACAGCCCCGTCTGGACGCCGGCGGGGGAGCGCGACGGCGTCGACCCGGTTGCCGCAGGCATCGGCAGCATCATCTGGTCAATCGGATTCCGACCCGATTTCAGCTGGCTCGAAGTGCCGGTATTCAATGGACGCGGCTATCCGGGCCATGAACGTGGAGTCACGACGCAGCCGGGTCTGTATTTCCTTGGGCTGCCCTGGCTGCATACCTGGGGCTCGGGGCGCTTCTCCGGCATCGCACGTGACGCGGCATATCTTGCCGACCTGATCGCGTCGGAAAGCCGGCGGGATGCACTGGCTGCCTGACATGGAAGCCGCCCGTTCGCACTTCGTCGCGGGCATGCCCGCGCTTTCCTACACCGGCCTGTCCGAGAACTGGCTGTGGAAGACCTGCGGGGACCGGCACTGGCAACAGCTCGCCGGCATCGCCGGACAGGCGGTGCCAGACTTTCGCGATGCCGACGGACATCGCGTCTATGCGGCGTTCACCGCCATCCGTATCCGCGAAGCGTCGCTAGAAGCGATCGGCGAGAACGATGCCTTCACCATCGATTCATTCCTGAAGCCGGCTGGTGGTGCCAAATACCTGAGCGAGCACGTGCTGGTGTCGCAGGGTGCACTGCGCGCCAGGGTGACGATGCTTTCCACATTCGTCCGCCGCACGCGCGAGCGGGACAACCGCTCGGTGATACGTGCCATGCCGATGGCGGTGGGGGCGGACGCGACCGTTCCGCAAGCGGCCGACGGGCTGCAGCTGTCGGCGCTAGCACGCCGCTTTCGTGGTGGTGATTGGGGCGCGCACCTTGGGCTGGAGCAGTTGCGGCATGCCACCGCCCATGCGATCGAGTTCCTGCCTTGCCCCTATACAGATTTCAACGGCGCCGACCTGCTCTACTTCGCCAGTTTTCAGGCAATGGTCGACCGCGCGGAGTGGCATTGGCGCATGGACCCCGAACCGCCTGTGATGTGCGAGCGCGATCTGTTCTTTCACGGCAACGTGAATGTGGGCGAATCGCTGGAACTCAACTTCGCGGCCGCGCGCGTGGACAAGACCGATTTAGGACACTGGTGCGAGATCCGTCGGGCGCGCGATGGCGACAAGATCGCCGATGTGGTGACCCGCAAGCGCTGGAGGCAACGGTGACGCTGGAAGCCGATGACGCCATGGACCCCGCGGACATGCGGTGGAAGCTGAAGCCGGTCTATGGTCCCGCGGACATTGCGGGCCTCGACCACCTTGGCAGTCTGCCAGGGGAGGCGCCCTACGTGCGTGGGCCCTATGCATCGATGTATCGTGAGCGGCCTTGGACGGTGCGACAGTATGGCGGCTTTGCTGATGCCACTGCGTCCAACCTGGCCTATCGCGAGGCGCTGAGGCAGGGCGCGCAGGGATTGTCGGTGGCGTTCGACCTGCCCACGCATCGCGGCTACGATTCGGACGAGTCGGAAGATGAAGCGGCGATGGCGGACGTCGGCATGGCCGGCGTGGCCATCGACTCGGTCGACGACATGCACCGACTGTTCGATGGCATTCCGCTCGACCAGGTATCGGTGTCCATGACGATGAGTGGCGCCGTCCTGCCGGTGATGGCTGCCTTCCTGGTGGCGGCCGAGGAGAGCGGGGTGCCGTTCCACGCGCTACGCGGCACGATCCAGAACGACATTCTCAAGGAGTTCATGGTCCGCAATGCCTGGATCCATGGGCCCGTGCCGTCGCTGCGGATTGCGACCGACGTGGTGGAATGGCTGGGCGGGCACGCGCCTCGTTTCCACGGCATGTCGATTTCCGGGTATCACTTCCAGGAAGCTGGCGCGGACCCGGTTCTGGAGCTGGCGCTGACGCTGGCGAACGCGCGCACCTACCTGGCCCAGTTGAGCGCGCGTGGCCTCGACGTCGATCAGTTTTGTGGTGGACTGAGTTTCTTCTTCGGCGTGGGTAAGTCGTTCTATGTCGAGATCGCGAAGCTGCGCGCGGCGCGCCTGTTGTGGCACGAGATCGTCAGTGCGCATGGCGGCAGCTCGGCACGGGCGACGGCGATGCGCATGCACTGCCAGACATCAGGCTGGTCGCTGGCGGCGCAGCAACCGCGCAACAATATCGCACGCACGACGGTAGAGGCATTGGCAGCGGTATTTGGTGGCACGCAGTCATTACATACGAACGGCTTCGACGAGGCGTTGGCATTGCCGGGGGCCGAGGCTTCGCGGCTGGCACGCGACACGCAACTGATGTTGCAGCACGAGTTCGGGCTGTGCGACGTGGCGGACCCTTGGGCCGGCTCCTACCTGGTCGAATCGCTGACCGCGCGAGTGGCCGATGGCGTGCGCGGCCTGCTGGCACAGATCGACGCGCAAGGTGGTGTGCTGGCCGCGTTGCAAGGGGGATGGGTGCAGCGGCTGATCCACCGGGGCGCGCTGGACCAACAGGCCCGCATCGATGCTGGCGATGACGTCATCGTGGGAGTGAACCGGTACGAACAAGGCGGTGCAGAGCCACAGGCGTGTAGCGAGGTCGATGGCGTCAGCACGCGTGTCCGGCAGGCGCACCGTCTGGGGGCCCTGCGGCGCACGCGCGACGATGCGGCATTGAGGCAAGCGCTCGATGCGCTGGCTGTGGCGGCGCGGTCCGGAACGGGCAATCTGCTCGATTTCGCCATGGACGCTATGCGCTGCCGAGCCACGGTTGGGGAGTGCACCCGTGCGCTCCTGGCCGTCTGGCCGCGCTACAAACAGCCGTCCTCTTACCAGGCCGGGCAATATGGCGCTACGCGTGCGGGAAGTCCGTCCTGGGCGGCGGCCTGTGCCAAAGCGACCGGCCTATGCAGGCGACTTGGACGTCCCCCGCGCGTGCTGTTGGCGAAACTCGGCCAGGACGGTCACGACCGTGGCGTGCGGGCCGTGGCCGGCGCGCTCACGGATGCGGGATTCGAGGTGGTGCTGACGCCGCTGTTCCAGTCGCCACAGGCCGTTGCGGTCAAGGCGCACAACGAAGGGTTTGATGCTTTGGGGGTGTCATCGCTCGGCGGCGCGCATTTGGGCCTGGTTCCTGCGTTGCTGGATGTGCTGCATGCGGTGCGCGGTCAAGCTCGTACCTTGCCGGTATTCCTTGGCGGGATTGTCCCGGAACAACACATGCGGCAACTGCGCCACGCGGGCGTGCAGCGCGTATTCGGACCTGGCACTCCGATGGAGACGATCGTGACGGCCATCGTAATGGCGATCACGGCGGCGTTGGCGACGATGCCGGAGGACGAACGGGTAACGCCCGGTGCGGTTGAAAATGGGGCGTGACGCGAATGCCTGGTAGCATGAAAGGGACCTCGATCCCAATTAGGAAAGCACCGACACCGCTACAGTGGCTGCGAATGTCAGGTCGAGCAAGGTATCAGGGATCTGGCAGCAGACGAGCCCGCTGGTCGATTGAACTGGCGTGGACCTTGGTTACGCTACCAGCCCGCGAGCCTGCTGATCCAAATGGGTCAATGAGCTGCCTTGCAGCAGACGGGCCAGGCCGCGCCGTGAAGAAAATTTGAGAACTGAGCCAAGCAAGCGTGAACCCTGTTTTACATACTACAGCTCAGACAGGTGAGCATTCTGTCCGTATCTGAACCTGATTTCGGAGCGCGAGGCGCATTCGGCCGCGCCAGCCGCCCGCGCCGAGGCCGAGTTGCGGGTCGAGCTGAGGCGACTCATAGGCTCACTGCATGTCCAGGTTCTCATCGCCGTGGCAGGGGGGCCCCGTGCTGGGTATCTTCATGCCCTATATCCATAGCGAACTCAAACAACTTGGCGATATAGAAGGGCGATTGAGCGGCGCCCCGTAGCGAGTGCCAATACGTTTCAAAGTTCGTGAATGGCATCAATCATGACTTCGGTTTCACCTTCGCACCTTAACAAGGTGTCCACCGAGACGGCAGCAACCCAACGGTACAAGTATTAGATTTGATGCGGAGCAGCCGCTCGAATGACCGTATGACTGACCGTGTGGCGAACGACTGCCGCTGGTCGGAAAAAAGCCCAAGCTGGCTCGATTGGACTCGATTGGGATAACGAGTCAAGTCACAAATGTAAGTGTGAAATCGTCGCTGTCTCCAACATCGAGTTCCCTGAAGCCAATTCGCTGCAGCGCCGTAGTTCCGATCCCGTCGCAGAGGTTAAAAGCCTCCGGATTCTTCACAAAAGTCGGAAAGTCACCTCGCCATTCGGCCCCATCGTCGGCCACGGCGAAAAAGTACCAGAATCGATTGAGGTCAGCCAGGTCATTGCGGTAGACCACCTTGCACTGTCCGGAGTCGACCGGGTACCACCCGATATTCTGCCAGTTGCCGCCTTCGCCGCCGCAGTCCTCGGGACTGTAGAAACTTATCGCGGTCCAGATGCGAACCGGATGAGAGTTACAGAATCTCAACATGATTCAATCTCCTTGAGAACTTTGGTGGGGCTGCCGCCTTACAGCTGGACCCGTCGGATACGCGGTATCCTCGCTGCCCTGCTGGCGGGAGCCCTGATCTCCGGAGCGTTGGAGAGCGTGACCGGCTTTGCCACGGGGCGCCGTTGTGTCGCCACGAGGAACCGGCTTAGGCACGCGATCATCTGTATCCTTAGGCATCGCCATAAGTCACCTTTTGTTCGCGGAAGCGAGTTGAATCTAGTAAACGGGAGCGTTATAAGTTCCGATCTAATTTCGCCGGAACTCCGCTTTGCAGCATCCCGTTACGTTAACAGTAAGCGAAGCAAAGCAAAGCTCTTTAAAGCTTTACCGTCTATTACCATGCAACAGTTATGAACTTCTTCAATGTATCCAGCTACCGGAATTAGGCAAGTAACTCGAACTAACTTGAGAAATACGTGGCTTCTATAATGTTACATTTATGTAACAGTAGTGCTCTCAGAAGGGGGGCACGATCGAATCCACCACCGAAGATAGGCAATCAGCAAGCCTGATGGCGGACTAGGTGCGACGCGAACTGGATGACAATCTCGCTGCCTTGGTCAGAGTGATTAGGACGTCGCGGGGGGGCTCGCCGGTGTAGCGCGATCATTCGGGCATCGGTCACCAACCGTGAGGTCATTGTGGCTTGCATCGACCAGCCAACAATACAGTCCATCACCGCGGCGACATACGGCCACCCTTCGGCCGTCCCGTAACCCCGAGCAAAAGGCCGGGTAAGGCCGAGCGCGTCACGCCGGGCGGAATATAGACGCTTGAGGCGCTGCTTCGAAGACGACCTGGCCATGTTGTCCAGGTCGGCCTGCCGCCGGGCAATTGGCCAGCAGCGCCAGGAGCCTGGCTCGTGTTAGCTTCTTGCGCCAGACCTCGTGGCCGCGGCGATCCTGTGCGTGCAGGAAAAAGCAGTGCTTGCCCAGATCGATCCCGATCAACGTTGCGGTGCCCATGATGATCTCTCCGAAAAGGAAACAACCCGATCAGCGTTTGCTGATCGGGTTGTTTCGGTCAGGCTGACCATCTTGCTCATTAAAGGCAGCGTATCTACTACACGGAAAGCCAGAAGGCGCTGATGTGGGAGCGTTGGCAGAAGGGAAAATCTCTTCAGCATATCGCCCAACTTTTCGATCGTAATCATTCATCCGTACCACGGATTCTGGCGGAAACCGGCGGTATTCAACCAGCGCAACGACACCGCTCCAGGTTGGCGTTGACGCTCCCCGAGCGAGAGGAGATATCGCGCTCATTGGTTGCTGGTCTCTCGATCCGTTCAATAGCGGCCCGGCTCGGACGCGCGCCTTCTACCATCAGTCGGGAGCTCGCGCGCAACGGTGGAGGCCAGGGCTATCGGGCGAATCGGGCTGACCAGCTTGCCTGGGAGCGGGCCCGTCGCCCAAGAGTATGTAAGCTGGTCAGGAACCGAGTGCTGGCGCGGGTGGTGTCGGACAAGCTGCGGATGCTGTGGTCTCCTGAGCAGATTGCTGGTTGGCTCAAGCATGCATATGCGGTCAACAAGGACTACAAGGTGTCACACGAGACTATCTATCGTAGCCTCTACATACAGGCCCGCGGCGTGCTAAAAAAGGAGTTGCTGGAGCACTTGCGGCGCTCACGAGCCATTCGTCGATCGCGCCATCACACACAAAAGACGGACGACCACGGCAGGATTTGTGACACGGTGTCGATCGGTGAGCGGCCTGCCACGGCCGAGGACCGCACAATACCCGGTCATTGGGAAGGCGACCTGCTGTGTGGTAGCGGGAGCAGCCAGATCGTGACGCTTGTCGAACGCCAGACGCGCTATCTTATGCTTGTGAAGATTGCCAGCAAGGACAGCGAGACGGTCGTCAATGCACTCATCAAGCATGCGTGCAAATTGCCGCAGGAACTCTACAAATCACCTGGGATCGGGGATCCGAGATGGCGGAACACAAGCGTTTCAGCGTGGCCACGGACATCAAGGTCCACTTCTGCGATCCTCAGCATCCGTGGCAACGCGGCTCAAACGAAAACAAAAACGGCCTTCTGAGACAGTACTTCCCCAAAGGGACCGATTTCGCTGTCTATTCGCAAGCCAAGCTCAACGCCGTAGCGAGGCGGCTCAATGAGCACTAGACTTCGATACACCGGCTGAACGATTCCATCAATCCGTTGCGTTGACCGGTTGAATCCTCAGTGGAGCACCAGACATTCGTTTTCGGGAGGCTAGGGTCCGCAGTCAGTCAAGGTCCTCAATCGCCCAGATCGACTTTGCATGCGTGCTCCGAGCCAAAACGCGGAAAGTCATCGAAGTCCGCTCTGACCGGCCCTTGCCGTCGTGGGACCTTACTCAGCGGGAGCACAGGCTCTCGGCAAGTCGCGCGCGCGAGTTGACGCAACGGTGACACCTTTAGAACGGTCTACGCCTGCGCCGCAGCCCGACCTTGAGATGCCTGATCTACTGCAAACAGGCGAGCCCAGATGGTGCAACCCGGCAGATACCACGGCGGATAGATACCGGGTAGAAGTGAGCGTGGCACCGGTCATTCTGTTCGTCACGGAGCCGGACCTGGAGCGGGGAGACCGCCGCGCAAAGGTGGCGCTCTCTACGCGAACTACATCGTGCTGCGAATGCCCTGGGAAGTGCGCCCGCTGTTTGAAGAATGGCAGCAGGCGCATTTCCCAGATCGGGCCGAGTGCGTTGTGAACTGTGTACGCGAGATGCGCGGCGGCAAAGACTACGATGCCAGCTTCGCGACGTGCATGCTGGGCGGACCTGATGCGCCAGCGCTTCTACAAGGCCGCAGACCGGCTCGGCTTTCTCTACAACCGGTCTGAACTGGATACTTCCCGATTCCGGGCGCCGCCGAGAGGGTCGCGGGCCACAGACGATATACAAAGCTCCTTGTCTTGAGCAGGCGTCGCTGCCAACTGATCGCCGATCATGCTGCTCGCCAGATCCAGTGCGGCTTTCGCATTCGCAGGGGGAAGTCCAGAGGACAGCGCCAGCCTGACTGCGATGGCCGCCAAGCGTCCTTCTTCATAGGTAGGCATGTCGATCTGTGCTCCTTCGCGTTGCCGAGGGTCATGGCCTGGCCGCGCACGCGGCCGCCGAGGGCCGGTGGCTCACTCACAGTATGGGAGATTTGCGCGCGGGCGGAACCCCCGATTGCTGCTGACTTGTGTAAGCGCAAGTGAGGCCGGGCTAAGAATCTTCCGAAAATGCACCGGTGTGGCGTCGGGGCGGTCCCAATATGATGGATTGCCGACGCGCGCCGCAAAGTAATCGCGACAGACTCTCGCCCGATCTCATCCAGTACCCAATTGATCTGGAGTCCGGGGCTCAGATACCGCCGGCATTGCCGGCCGCCAGCGTTGGCTCGCCTGCACGAGACGGCCTTACGATAGAGAATTGTCTGCGCTCTGTTGTTCCGCCTGTGGCCTCTTGGCTCAGACCAGCACGTGACGTGTCTCTACAAAGAAGCGCTGTATCTCTTGTTCAATGTCGAGATCGATCATTTTGTCCGGCCGATTTCCGTTCGGGCAGGCAAGCCTTGGGGTTGTGCCAAACAAGCGACAAATCAACGGGCGCTCCGCATACACGCTGCATCCCTTGGTATCAAGATGAGGGCAACTTAGGTTTGCCAACGCAATCTCATGCTCGGCATCGCTCTTAGCGGGAAGCCTCGACATCTCTTCCGTTGAGGTTGTCACGGGCCCACAACAGTCATGACATCCAGGGGTGCACTCGAATGTGGGAATTCGTGAACGAAGAAATCTGATCTTTTGGCTATTCATTGGTACAGGTAGCGGACAGTTGGCCAAGGGCGAGCCGAGACCGCAGAGGTTGCGCACTACGCTCATCCCGACTGGGCGCCGCGCTCTTGTTCAACTACCGTTCCCCGGCGGTAGCCCGAGGAACTCAGACGCCTCTTGCATAGCGCTCTCGGCAAGCTCACGGGCTTCCTTGCCTCCGCCGGGCGTCACCAAGCCGACCAGTGCGGCGTAGAGCAGGTGGATCAGATCAACGGCACGGTGATGCTGTTCTTCGCTCATGTTTTTCCCTCCGCGAAGGCATCGAGCCGTGCCGTCAACTCAGGTTTGCGCAGCTTTCGCAATGCCTGGGATTCCAGTTGGCGGATGCGCTCGCGCGTCAGGCCGAACTGCGCACCAATTTCATCAAGCGTGTAGTCGGTCTGCAGCCCTACGCCAAAGCGCATGCGCAAAATTTTCGCTTCACGCGGTTTTAGCCTTGCCAGAATGGCTTCCAGTTCCTGTTGGAGCGTCGCTTGGATCGCCGCGTCCACTGGGGATATCGTGACCTCATCAGCCAAGGTGTCGCCAAGTAGGGCATCCCCGCTTTCGCCCAATGGGATCTCCAGCGAGATCGGTTGCTTGACGACATTCAGGATGGATTTGATCTGCTTCTCGCTCATCGCCATGCGTGCGGCCAGCATGGGCGGCGTTGGCGCGGCGCCTGTTTCCCTGAAAATATCGCGTGTATGCCGGTTGATCTTGCCAATCGTCTCGACAAGATGCATTGGGATGCGGATGGCGGGCGCCTTATCGGCGATGGCACGTATGACCGCCTGCCGAATCCACCACGTTGCGTAGGTTGAGAACTTGTAGCCGCGTCGGTGATCGAATTTGTCCACTGCGCGCATTAATCCGATATTTCCCTCTTGGATGAGATCCGGCAACGGCAAGCCACGATACTGATATTTCTTGGCGATGGAGACCACCAGGCGGAGGTTGGCCTCGATCATCTCAGTCCTGGCTTGCTGGGCCTTCGTCTTTGCCTTCGCGACCTGCTTGGCGGTTTCCCGCAGAGCGCCAAGTGGCATTGCGGCCCGTATTTCCATCGCACGCAAATGTTGCTGAAGCGCTCGCACTTCCGGCGTCCACCTGATCAGCTGAGCACGGATGGCAGAGTTCTCAGCCACGAGTGCGGTCATCCAGTCAAGATTTCGGGCTTGATCTCTGAATTGCTCTAAAAATACTTCGCGCGTGATGCCGCACTGGTCGATCAATATCTTGGCGATGCGGCGCTCTGTTTGACGAACCTCCTCGATCAACGCTTCAAGAATCTGCGTGAGCGCCGCAATGGCAGGCGGGCTAAAGCGAAATGCCGCAAGCTCATATTGGATGGCGGCCAGCACCCTGAAATACAGGAGGGGATCGGGCTCTGGGCAGCGCGCGACACTCGCAAGCTCACCAGCTCGGCACCGGATCGCGTCGAATTTTTCAACGGCAATGCCCCTCCACCGCACCGGTGCGCGCTCAGAAGACGTGGTCGGCACGGGATCCTCGAGGCCTGTTTCGTCATCCTCCGGATTAGTATCGGTTTGCGCCTGCGCCTGCGCCTCGGGTAGCCGGCTGCTGCCTGCCTCGGCAGGCAGCTCAACAATATGGTCGACCAGGTCATCAAACGCCATCTCGTCGCATGCAACCCGGTCGGCCATCGTCAAGAGTTCGGAAACCACTGCGGGGCACGCCGCCATCGCCGCCATCATTTCCGCCAACGCATCCTCGATTCGCCGGGCAATGGTCACCTCCTCCTCGCGCGTCAGGAGGGGAATCGCGCCGATCTCTCGCAGGTACATCTGCGTGGGATCGGTCGTGCGAGTCAGTCGACCGTCGCTTTGCGTGATAACCGCAGCGGCTTCCTCTGCGGCGTCCTCATCATTCGCGGAGCGTGCCGCATCCTGATTCAGCCATGTTGCAAAGTCCGTTGGTGCCCGGTCGACGACCTCGATGCCGAGATCGGCCAACATTGGCAACGTCCGGTCGAGAATGCCGGACGTGTCCTCGTAATCCGGAAGCTGATCGCTCAACTCGCCACGCGTGAGAAAACCGCGCTCTTTGCCAAGCGCAATTAGTGCAAGCAGGTTCGTACGTAGGTTCTCACTCATCTCATGCGCGCTTGCCGCGCGGTTCTGCGCCTTGCTTCCGCTTGGCGCATTCGCAAAGGGCATCATTTCTACCCCGAGGGCAGTTCAACCGTGACTTGGCAGTGGGAATGGCCGATAGCTGCGCTTGATCTGGCCGTCGTTTCAGGTATCTCACCGCCTGGCGAGATGCCGTGCGAGCCAGACCGATGCCAACACCGAGGCAATGGCCCAGAGCGCCAGGATCACCAGCGCCGCAACGCGGCTGACGGGGCGGTTGGCGGCCGCCGCAGCCGCCGCGCGATGCTCGCGCATCACCTCAACCGGAATCCACCGAATTGCCAGCAACAAGCCGAGAGGCACCACCACCACGTCATCCAGAAAGCCGAGCACCGGAATGAAATCGGGAATCAGATCAATGGGCGACAAGGCATAAGCGGCGACCAGCACGGCCAGTGCTTTCGCATACCATGGCGTGCGGGGATCTTGCGCGGCCAGCCACACCGCGTACACATCTTCCTTGACTGCGCGAGCCCAACGCCGAGAACGTGCGATCAGGTGTGGCAGCAGGTCCCGGCGCCACAAGTGCTGACGCACATCGTCCAGCACCGGGACGGCAGCGAGGGCGAGCAGCAGGGTTGCGAGCACGAGCGTGGCGCTGAACCCGACGTGCTTGAACCCCAAGGCGCCAACGACGCCACCGGCAAAGAACAATGCGACGAGCGTAGTGAGTACCCGTAGTTTGTGCCGATTGGCGAGCACCAGTGGCTTGCTCGACTCGGCCCTGGACAGGTTCCAATAAAACAGCTTGCCTAGTTCGATGCCGATATCGGTGACCATGCCGGTCACATGCGTGGTGCGGATCTCGGCATTCGACAGCTTGGTGACGATGGCATTTTGTAAGCCCATGATGAAACAGAGCACCATGACGGTTGCTGGCACGAACAACCATTCATGGTGCTCGAGCTTGCTTCCCAGCAGGCCAAAACATACCAACAGCGCGGCTTCCAGCATGAGCGGCAAGGCGTATTCGCTATGCAGCCGCTCGCGCCGGGCCCAGTTGATCAGCACCGCTGAGCAGGCAGCGCCTGCCAGAAACGACAGCAGGGCGCCAAGGCCGTCCAGCATCAGCCAGAAACTGCCAAGCGCCAGGTTGTCGGCCATGGCGGACACGATCCCCGACATGTGCGAGGTGTACTGCTGTACAGCCAGGAAGCCACCCGCGTTGGTCGCCCCTGCAACAAAGGCCAGGTAGCGGGCGAGTTGCTGATTGGTTCCGGGATTGCGCTCCTTCCCAGTCAGCTTACGCAAGTACAGGATTGACATGGTCGCGTTGAGAGGAGGCCTGGGGGCGGGGGGCGGGGGGCGGTGTCAATACCGGATCTTCGATCTTGCGGGCTTGGGCCAGGAGGCACGGTTCGATGCAAGCTGCTCACCGCGCTTCAGGCGGCGGGCGGCCGCAGCCAGTTTCAGCGAGTGCACCGTTTCCAGGATGCGCGCACGCGCTATCAGCGCTTCCAGAGAGGGCAGCTCGTGCGTCCCTTTCCAGGCAAACAGCGTGTAGTTGCAACTGTCTTCGGACAGGGAAATCGACATCGATTTTCCGAACACGGCGCTGACTTCCTCCAGATAGAGCGGAATATCCGGATCGCTTTCGAGAAAATTCGCTACCAGCACGCCGGTATCGGCCAGGCGTGCGTGACAGTCGGCATAGAAGTCCGCAGTGCCCAACTGTACCGGCATGCCGTCGGCCAGAAATCCGTCCACCAGGATGACGTCCGGTCGCGCATTCTGGCTCGCAACATATTCAGCGCCATCCGCGCAGACGATTTCGAGTCGTTCGTCCTCCGGGATCTGGAACTGTTCGCGCAGGGCGATGACTGCCGGATTGATTTCAATTGCCACGATCTTGGCGTTGGGCAGATGCCGGTAGCAGTATTTGGCAAGCGAGCCCCCACCCAGGCCAATCATCGAGATCCTGGTGGGCGTCGGGTGAAATAGCAGGAATCCCATCATCGTGCGGGTATAGCCCAACACGAGCTTGTCGGGATCCTTGCGCGACATGAGGCTTTGCGTGGCGAGCGCGTCGAAATGCAGCGACAACGCGTTTTGGGTTTCCAACACCTGGGGCGTGCCGTCGTTGGTCGACTCAGCAAGAAATTTCAGATAAGCCTCAAACGAGGAGCGGTCGGCTCGCATCTGTCGGTCCATCAGAGCGACTTGGGGAGCTTCTCCCCCTTTAACAATGCCGCAATAGTGACGACAGCGGCGGCCTCGTCCACGCCGTCTGCCTGGATGCATATATGTGCCCCCACCCGGGCACACAGGCGCATGACCTCCATCACATTCTTGGCGTTTGCGATCCAGGGGCCGCTGGTGAGCCTGATCTCGCACTCAAACTGATTGGCCGTGAAAGCCAACCGCGCGGAATTCCGCCCTTGAAATCCATCTCTGGCAGTCGCCTCTAACGTCACTTCTACCACCGCGCCCTCATCAAGAATGGTGAACCTCAAGACTCATCTGTACAGGTGCCACGTGTTGTGCTTCTCGGAAGCCGCTCGTCATGCCCAAGCTGGTGGAGTCACCGCGGTGGATGGTCGATGAGAACGTAGCGAGTCTCGCCGTTGTATGTAATGATAATGCCATTATAATACAATGACACTCTAGAACGTATGGAATCCAAGACTGCTCGTCTGACCGTATTGATTGACCCGGTGAAGAAGAAGGCCTTTGAGGATCTGTGTGCCGCCCAAGACCAGACGCCATCTCAGGTTGTTCGGCAGTTGATTCGCGACTATTTGCAGCAGTACGAGGTGGACTACACCACCAGGTCGAAAGTCGGCGCGCCCAGGTTGGCGGCGAACGATCGTGAGTGATAGTTGGAAAGGACCAGCCGGTGCCCAGGTATAGGTGTCCACACGCGTTGTCTGGTCCGTATGGCATCCAGGTATGGCACGCCAGTGAGCGACGGGCGTTTGGCCGTCATGCCATATTGATAGCACCCAGTCCGAAAGGCCTGTAGTCGACCGTGCCACTGTGGCAGTGAGACGAGGCCTCGCGTCGGGCGCTATGCAGTGTCCAAGATTGGATGCTGAGCCCAACTTGGCAACTTGAAGGGCATCGCAAGCAGCGCTACCCCGCGCGCTACATCGCTAGCGCCGGTGGGAATTGGTCTGCCGCACGACGCTCAAAATCCCACGCAGGATTTCTATGGGTGGCGGTGGGCAGCCCGGCACCGTTACGTCGACCGGAATGACGTTGCCGACGCGACCGCAACTAGCATAGCTCTCCCCGAAGATTCCACCGGTAGAGCCGCAGTCGCCTACTGCCACCACCAGTTTGGGCTCCGGGGTTGCCGCGTAGGTGCGCCGCAGGGCCTCTTCCATATGACGCGAGACGGGTCCGGTCACCAGCAGCATGTCGGCATGGCGCGGGCTCGCGACGAACTTGATGCCGAGGCCTTCGATGTTGTAGTAGGGATTGCCGAGTGCGTGGATCTCCAGCTCGCAGCCATTGCACGAACCTGCGTCGACCTGCCGAATCGTCAGTGCCTGGCCGAGAATGTCGAGCAGTTCCTGGTGGATGCGTTGAATGGTGGTGGTCTCGCCCGCCGAGCTGAGAGGCGCGGGCTCAGTGACGATACCGGTGCGCGCGATCTGCTTAAGGATTTGCCACATCAGAGATCGTGCCCCGAATAGCTGAGGTTGAAGGATTTATTGATCAGCGGAAAGTCCGGCACGATGTTGCCGATGATGGCATGCTCGAGCACCGGCCAGTTCTGCCACGATGGGTCGTGGCAATGGCAGCGGAGGAGTCTGCCGTCATCGACCAGTTCAAGCGCGACGAGGACTTCGCCACGCCAGCCCTCCACCCATCCCGCCCCGATGGCGGCGCCGGCTCGCGCTTGCAGCACGATTCGAATAGGGCCGTCCGGCAAGCCTGCACAAATGGCACGGATCAGTCGCAGCGACTCCAGCACCTCATCGAATCGCACCGCCACGCGGGCGGCGACATCGCCGCCGCGCTGCATCGCCATTTTCACTGCGAGGCTATCGTAGGGCAGCCAGGCATGGTCGCAGCGCAGGTCCGCGGCGCGGCCGCTGGCGCGCCCGGCCAGCCCGGTAAGCCCAAGCTGGGTGGCAAGCTGTGGCGTGACGCATCCCGTCCCGAGAAAACGGTCCTGCAGGCCCGCATGCTCGTCGTACACCGCACGCAGCACGCGGGCTTCCCGCTCGATGTCGTCGCACTGCTGTTGCAGGCGATCAAGCATCGCTGGGGTCAAGTCCCGCGCAACGCCGCCCGGTACCACGGCGTCCATCATCAGCCGGTGGCCGAAAGCCTCTCCTGACCGCCGCTGCCAGTCTTCGCGCAGGCGCGAGAATTGCGCCAGGCCAAAGGCCAGTCCCGCGTCGTTGCCAAGCGCCCCCAGGTCACCCAGGTGATTGGCCACGCGCTCACGCTCGAGCATCAGGGCACGCAGCCAGTTTGCCCGCGATGGGAGCGCACAGCCCCAGGCAGACTCCAGCGCCATGCAATAGGCCCAGGCATAGGTCACGGTGGAATCGCCCGAGACCCGGCCGGCCAGCCGGTAGCCCTCGAGCGGCGGCAGTTCGGTAAAACGCCGCTCGATACCTTTGTGCGTGTAGCCCAGGTGTTCTTCCAGCCGCAGCACCTTTTCGCCGACCACGGAGAAGCGGAAGTGGCCGGGTTCGATGATGCCGGCATGCACCGGGCCGACCGCGATCTCATGCACCCCGTCGCCCTCCACCCGTACGAAAGGATAGTTGGCGGGCAGTTTGCCGGCCGCGGCCACACCCGCCTGCGAGCCGCTTTGCAGCGGCCGCGCCCCGGGTGGCCACAGGCCGTGGTCCAGCCAGGGCCGAGTATCGCGGCTGCCCTGCACGGCGATACCTACCAGGTCGGTCATGGCACGTTGCATTCGGCCTGCACATGGGAATAAGCTGGTCAGATCCGGTACAGCAAGCGCGACACCATCAAGCCGTAGTTCGAGCCATACCAGTCCCTGCGGCGTGGCGTACGTTACGCATGCCGCCAACGTACCGCCGATGGCGCTCCGGTCGATGCCCCACAGCGCGACGAGGCGCCCGCCAGCGTCTGCTACCGTTCGGGCCGTAGCGGACCAGCCGTCTTGCCCGACCTGGCCATGCCAGACCGGCAGCGGCGCGGGCAGCCGCTCCAGATCAACGCTGAAATCTGACGGTGTCATCGGTTCAGCTCCCAAGCATTGCGGCAGCCTGGCGGTACCAGGTGTTGAGATAGGGCGGAATATAGAGGCCCAGCATCAGTCCCAAAGCGAGGTGCGTGAACACCGGAACCAGCGCTGGCGGATGCGCCAGCGGCTTGAGCGTGGTGTCGCCGAAGACCATCGGTTGCACCCGGCTGAACACCGCGGCGAACGCCAACCCGAGTGCCATCAGCAGGAAGGGGGTGGCCCACGGCTGCTCGCGCATGGCGGTCGTGACGATCAGGAACTCGCTGGCGAAGACCCCGAAAGGCGGCATGCCCAGGATGGCGAGCGCCCCCAGCATCAGGCCCCAGCCCACCGTGGGGCTGACACGGATCAGTCCGCGGATGTCGTCCATGACTTGCGTGCCCGCCTTCTGTGCGGCGTGGCCGACGGCGAAGAAGATCGCCGACTTGACCAGCGAATGCACCGTCATGTGCAGCAGGCCGGCATAGCTCGCGATCGGTCCGCCCATGCCAAAGGCGAAGGTCATCATGCCCATGTGCTCGATGGATGAATACGCAAACATGCGCTTGATGTCGCGCTGCCGGATCAGGAAGAAGACCGCCGCCACCACCGATACCAGGCCGAACCCCATCATCAGGCGGCCAGTGAGATGGTTGCCCAGTGCCCCATCGGTCAGCACCTTGCAGCGCAGCACGGCATAGAGCGCCACATTGAGCAGCAGGCCGGAGAGCACGGCAGACACCGGGGTCGGACCCTCGGCGTGGGCGTCAGGCAGCCAGTTGTGCAGCGGGACCAGGCCGACCTTGGTGCCATAGCCGATAAACAGGAAGGCGAACGCCAGCGTGATGATGTTGGGATCGAGCTGACGCTTGACCGCGTTCAGATTAGTCCACAGTAACGCGCCACCTTCCGGACCGATGATCTTCTCGGCCGCCATGTAGAGCAGTACCGTGCCGAACAGCGCTTGGGCAATCCCCACCCCGCACAGGATGAAGTACTTCCATGCCGCCTCGAGGCTGGCGGCGGTGCGGTAGACGCTGACCAGCAGCACAGTGGTTAGTGTGGCGGCCTCCATCGCGACCCACACGATGCCCAGATTGTTGGTCGTCAGCGCCAACAGCATGGTGAAGGTGAAGAGCTGATACATGCTGTGGTACAGGCGCAGCCGCGGCGGGGTCATCTTGCCGTGGTCGTGCTCAACCCGCATGTACGGCCGCGAGAAGATTGAAGTCGTCAGGCCCACGAACGCAGTCAGCGCAACGAGGAAGACGTTCAGCGGATCGATGTAGAACTCGCTGTCCCATGCCAGCATGGGACCATTGGCGACGATCTGCGCCGTAAGCACGCAGGCGGCGAGAAATGTGCCCAGGCTGAAGGCGACATTGATGTCGCGTGCGCGTTCGCGATGTCCCGTCAGCGCCAGCACCAGCCCGCCAGCGAGTGGAATTGCAAGCAACAGGGCCAGCGCAATCAACTCAATCCTCCTTCAGCTTCTCAAGATGACGGATGTCCAGGCTGTCGAACTGCTCACGGATCTGGAACATGAACACGCCCAGGATCAGCACGCCGATTAGCACATCCAGCGCGATGCCCAGCTCGACCACCATCGGCATGCCGTATGTCGCGGAGGTGGCCGCAAAGAAGAGGCCGTTCTCCATCGCCAGGAAGCCGATAACCTGCGGCACCGCCTTGGAGCGCGTGATCATCATCAGGAAGGACAACAACACACAAGCCAGCGCTATGCCCAGCGTGCCGCTGGCCAGCTTCAGCGACAGCCGTGAGATCGGCATGGTGAGATTGAAGGCGAAGATCACCACCAGGATGCCGATCAGCATGGTGGTGGGAATATTGATCAGCGTCTCGACGTCCCGGCGGATCTGGAGACGATTGATAACGCGGTGCAGCAGAAAGGGGATGAGCAATACTTTGAGTATCAGGGTCAGGCCGGCTGACAGGTAAAGGTGCGGTTGACCCGTCACGTAGCCAACGACCGCGGTGGCCAATGCCAGGGTCGCGCCCTGCAGCGTAAACAAGTTGATCAGCGACGGTATCCGTCGCTGCGAGATCATGGCGAAGGCGAGGATCAGCAGCACCGCGCCGAGCAGGTTGACGAACTGGGTGAGGAGCGCAGTCATTGTTCTTGTCGTCAGTGAGCCAACAGCAGGTGGACCAGCATGCCGATCACCGCCAGCAGAAAGGCGGTGGCCAGGAACTCCGGCACACGGAAGATGCGCATCTTGGCGCTCGCCGTCTCCAGCGCCGCGAGCAGGATTCCACCCACAATGAGCTTGAACAGCAGCGCGGGCAGCGCCAGCAGCATGGCAATAGGCGCTTGCGCTTCAGCGATTCCCCACGGAAAGAATAGCGCCAGGCCGATGCAGGAATAGGCAAACAGCTTCAGGCTTGCGGCCCACTCAAGGAGCGCCAGATGCCGGCCCGAGTATTCCAGGATCAGCGCCTCGTGGATCATTGTCAGCTCGAGGTGGGTGGCAGGGTTGTCGACCGGCACACGGGCGTTCTCTGCCAGCGATACCATGGTGAACGCAACGCCTGCAAATGCCAGTCCCGGGTAGATGGCCAGGTCGCGATGAGCAATCGTCTCGACAATGGTGGTGAGCGAGGTTGACTTGGAGACCAGCGAGGCGGAGAACAGCACCATCAGCAGCGCCGGCTCCGCCAGGAAGCCGATCAGCATCTCGCGCCGCGCGCCCAGAGTTCCAAAGGCGGTGCCAACGTCCATCGCCGCCAGCGAGATGAAGACCCGCGCCAGCGCGAACAGGCCGACCAAGGCGATTGCGTCGGCGGCCGGTGCCAGTGGCAGGTCGGTGGAAACCGTAGGGATAATCGAGCAAGCGAGCGCCATGCAGCCGAACACCACATAGGGCGTGGCGCGGAAAAGTGGCGACGCATTGTCGGCGACCACCGATTCCTTGTTGAACAGCTTATGCAGCACCCGATACGGTTGCCAGAGGCTGGGCGCGGATTTATTCTGCAACCAGGAACGCCACTGATTGACCCAACCGGTCAGCAGCGGTGCCAGCGTGATCGAGATCATGATCTCGAGTAGCTGTGACAGGGTTCCGGTCAGGTTCATGCAATCCTCATCACATCACGGCCAGCAGCGTAGCGGCCAGGGTCAGGAAGCTGTACAGCAGGTACGCTGAGATCCGTCCCTGCTGCATCAGACCAACCAGCCGGGCCAGATACGATGTCAGATTGATCACGGGGACATACAGCCAGTGCCAGAAATGGTCCATAACAGTGACCCGGTAGCGCGGCTGTTCATCGAATGGCGTCGGCAGGTCACGGTGCATCAAAAAAAACGGCTCGAAGATCTGGCGGATCGGCTGACCGAAGCCCTCGGCAGTGTCCTGCATGCGCGCGGTGCCCCATGGGAAGCCGCAAGCCCAGGGTGGGCTGCGGCGAAGCCGACCATGGTAGAAGCGACGCACCAGCAGGTAGGCAAGTGCAAAACTGGCCAGAATGCCCAACAGGAAAATGACAGGCCCATAGCTGGCCTGAGCCAGGCCGTTCGGCGCCAGCAGCCAGCCGCTGGCCGCAGTCCGGGCGCCGAGTCCGCTCGCCACCAGTTGCTGCGTCACCGGATCGATCAGTTGGACGAATTGGGTCGGCAGCAGGCCAAGCGCGAGGCAGCCCAGCGCTAGCCACAGCATGCCCGCGCGCTCCCAGCTACCGGCGTCTTGCGCATAGGCCAGTTTGGGCTCACGCGGCTGGCCGAGGAAGATCACGCCGAAGAACTTGACCATGGTGTAGCCGGCCAGGGCCGCCACCAGCGCGATCAGTGCCGCGACCACTGGGACCAGCATGGTCAGTATCGGCTCCGGGAGGCCAGGCGTGAACAGGAAGCTTTGCAGCAGTAGCCACTCCGAAACGAAACCGCCAAGCGGGGGCAGCCCCGCGCCGGCTAGCACGCCCAGCAGCGTAAGCCAGCCTACCCATGGCATATAGCGAATCAATCCGCCCAGCTTACCCAGGCTTCTCTCAGCTGTAGCATGCAGCACGCTCCCGGTACCCAGAAAGAGCAGGCTCTTGAAGAAGGCGTGGCTGGCAACATGGTAGAGCGCGGCCGTCAGGGCCAGGGCAGCTATTGGCGTCATGCCGTAGGCCGAAAACAGCAGGGCCAGGCCCATGCCAACAAAGAGCAGGCCCATGTTCTCGATCGACGAATAGGCCAGAAGCCGCTTCATGTCGGTCTGTACCGCCGCGAAGACCACGCCGAACAGCGCGGTGGCCAGGCCAATGGCCAGCAGCAATCCGCCCCACCACCACAGACGAATCTGCAACAAGTCAAAGGACACGCGTAGCAGGCCGTAGATCGCAGTGTTGAGCATGACGCCGCTCATCATTGCCGATATCGGCGATGGCGCCGCAGGATGCGCCTCCGGCAACCAGACGTGCAACGGCAGGATGCCAGCCTTTGCGCCAAATCCGAACAGGGCAAGCAGGAACCCGACGGAGGCCCAGAACGGCGTCAGCGCCAGGGCTCGCATGTTGGCAAACGTATAGTCGCCAGTGTTGGCCTGCAGCACGCCAAAGCACAGCAGGACCGCGATCGCCCCGATGTGCGCCATCGTGATGTAGAGATAGCCGGCGCGGCGCACTTCGGCGATGCGGTGGTTGGCGGTCACCAGGAAGAACGACGACAGCGCCATGGTTTCCCACATCACCATGAAAGAGTACGCGTCGTCCGCCAGGATCACCCCGGCCATGCTGGCGAGGAACAGATGGTACTCAAGGCAAAGCAGGCCCGGCGGCGTGCCTTCCCCTTTGCGGAAGTAACCAGCCGCAAACGTCGAAATGCCGGCCGCCACGCCCCCCATTACCATCAGGAAGTAGGCGGACAGGCTGTCGAGCCGGACGTGGAATGGCAGCGCTGGCAGGCCAATGGGCAGCACAGCAACCTCAGGCGTGCCGAACACGGCGTGGAGCGCCAGACCGAACAGCGCCAGCCCTAGCAATCCGCCGATCGGGAACAGCACGCGGGATATCAGGGCAAACCGATGCAGCGCCAGAACGCCTGCCACGCCGACAAACAGCCAGACCCCAATCACAACAAGCATCCAGTCGAGATGGAGCCATTGCGTGAGAGGGTGCGCACTGCTCACGGATCAGGCTCCGCGCCGGACCGCACGCCGCTTAGCGGGAGGTGTTGAGTCGCGCCGCGACGGCGCCTCCTGTGGCCTCTCGTTGCCAATGGCTTCCGCATTGTCCGTGTCCAGGCCGCTGGGGACATATTGAACGCCATGCTGGGCGAGGTAGTCGCGGATAAGACGCCGTATTACCTGCGAGGCTGTCAGATCCTGCTGTGCGCAAAGGCGCTCGAACGCAGCTTTCTTGTTGGGATCAATGAGCAGCGTAAGCCGGGCGGTCTTCTGCTCCATGGGAGCCTCAAGATGGCAATACGATGATTACATGAATCACATCATAGATGATAACCATGTGAATCCAAAGGCCCGAACGCTACCGTTCCTGGACCCAGGATTGGCGGCGGATCCGACCGACGCTCGTACTATTCATGCAATGGCACGCCCAAGGAAGCCGGGGCGAGCGGGATTGCGAGTTGCCCCACGCGATGGCAATGACGAAGACCAATGCAGCCCCGGTGCTCGGGCGATCGGTTGCCGACGCATCGACATCAGCAGCCTGGCGTGGACTTCGGGCCTGGCTCGCCGCAGACGGCAGCCATGATACGCATAGCTCGGGAGTCACTATGTTGCCACCAGCAATGAGAGCGCACGGAGGACTCCAGCGCTGGGCGGATGGGAAGGGGAGTACCACAGCATTGCGGATGCCGGCGCGATGGGCATCCTGCGCGCGGCTGCCAAGGGCCTCGCGCCGGTGCCGAAGTACTTTCGGCCCAGGGTCGCAATAAGGCTAGCGCGGCGCGGGCGAGTCTCAACGCCAGTGAGGTGTGGGGTGCCCAGGCTGGACATGGCTACCGTGGTGCTACCAGCGCTGCGGGCATTTCTCACGCAAGTGGATTCGCCCTATCCATTCCCAAAATGAGCTGACCTCGCTTCCATAACGCTGATCTGTCTGCATCGCAGCCAAACACCCCGCGGCAGGATTCAGCCCTTGCCCAGGATCGTCATTGCCTTGTTCGCATCTTCGAGTGAGTCGACCGACACGAACGCGACAAACTGCACCCCAATGACGGCGGCAGAGAATCCGCTTAGATTGATGCCGCCTTCTGCCAGCCTGCGGGTTAGCTCCGCCACGATGCCGGGCCGGTCCCCGCCCATAACACGCACCGAATGCAGGCTGTGCGTGACATTGAAGCCGACCTGGGCAGCTGCACGGATTTCCCTGTCATTCTGCAGCGGTGTCACGAACACGACACCCTTGCCGGGGTCCTCTGGCGTGCGGCGCGCAATTGCAGATTGCAGGTCTGCACCGGCATCGCGCAAGACCTCCAGTACCCCCGCGAGGCCGCCGGGCCGATCCGGTATGGTTGCGGCCCACACGTCCACGCGTTCCACGAGAAGATCGTTGGTCATTGCCATTCTCCAATGGCCCCCCACTACGAATCTAGCCTATGGCGGCCAGCAGGCAAGCTCTCGGCTCGGCGGACAGCGTAGGGCGATTTCCTGGAAACTCCCGGTGCCCGGACTTAATATGGACTAGTCGTTTCAGGCAGCTGTCGCGGGCTAGTGGCATCGACTCTCTACCTCGATGGATGCCATGAAAAGTGATGGGGAATCGTCATGTCTGAAGGCAAATCGCTACGCCACACTACAAGACAGGAATCGGCCGATGTGTCCGAGGCCGAAATCGCGGTCCATTGGCCCGAGGAGGACTTTGTCCCGCCGCCGGGCCAGTTCATTGCGCAGGCCAATCTGACCGACCCGCGCATTTTCGAACGCTTCTCCCTCGACCATTTCCCCGAGTGCTTCAAGGAGTTCGCAGACCTGCTGGACTGGTACAAATACTGGGAAACGACGGTGGATACGAGCCACCCGCCTTTCTGGCGCTGGTTCGTCGGCGGCAGGATCAACGCCTGCCACAACTGCGTGGATCGCCACCTCGCTGCGTACAGGAACAAGGCTGCGATTCATTTCGTGCCCGAGCCAGAGCATGAGCAAGTGCAACACCTCACCTACCAGGAGCTCTTTGTTCGCGTCAATGAGCTGGCCGCCCTGCTGCGCGAGTTCTGCGGCCTGAAGGCCGGCGACCGCGTCACGCTGCATATGCCCATGGTGGCCGAACTGCCAATCACCATGCTCGCATGCGCGCGCATCGGCGTGATTCATTCACAGGTATTCAGCGGCTTCAGCGGTAAGGCTTGCGCCGAGCGCATCGCGGACTCCGAGAGCCGGCTGCTGATCACCATGGACGCCTATTACCGCAGCGGTGAATTGCTCGATCACAAGGAGAAGGCCGACATCGCCGTGGCAGAGGCCGCCAGCGCCGGTCAGCAGGTCGAGAAGGTCCTGATCTGGCAGCGCTACCCGGGCAAGTATTCTAGTGCCGCCACACTGGTAAAGGGCCGCGATGTCATTCTCAATGACGTGCTCGCCGGGTTCCGCGGTAGGCGTGTCGAGCCCGAGCCGATGCCGGCGGAGGCACCGTTGTTCCTGATGTACACGAGCGGCACCACGGGCCGGCCCAAGGGCTGCCAGCATTCTACCGGCGGCTACCTGTCCTATGTGGCGTGGACATCGAAGTACATCCAGGATATCCATCCTGAGGACGTCTACTGGTGCATGGCCGATATTGGCTGGATCACCGGGCATTCCTATATCGTCTATGGCCCGCTCGCGCTCGCCGCCTCGTCTGTCGTCTACGAAGGCGTGCCGACCTGGCCCGACGCCGGCCGGCCGTGGCGTATTGCGGAAAGCCTTGGCGTCAATATTTTTCATACCTCGCCCACGGCAATCCGCGCGCTGCGGCGCAATGGGCCCGACGAGCCATCGAAGTACAACTTCCATTTCAAGCACATGACCACGGTGGGCGAGCCGATCGAGCCCGAAGTCTGGAAGTGGTACCACCGTGAAGTCGGCAAGGGCGAGGCGGTCATTGTGGACACTTGGTGGCAAACCGAAAATGGCGGCTTTCTCTGCAGCACGCTGCCGGGTATCCACCCGATGAAGCCCGGCAGCACGGGCCCGGGGATTCCGGGCATTCATCCGGTGATCTTTGACGAGGACGGCAAGGAGGTTCCGGCCGGCTCGGGCAAGGCGGGCAATATCTGCATCCGCAATCCCTGGCCGGGCATATTCCAGACCGTCTGGAAGGATCCGGACCGCTACGTGCGCCAGTACTATGCGCGCTATTGCAAGAATCCCGACAGCAAGGACTGGCGCGATTGGCCGTATATGGCAGGCGATGGCGCAATGCAGGCGGCGGACGGCTACTTTCGCATCCTTGGTCGCATCGACGACGTGATTAACGTCTCCGGCCATCGCCTCGGTACCAAGGAGATCGAATCCGCTGCACTGCTGGTGCCAGAAGTCGCCGAGGCAGCGGTGGTGCCAGTGGCCGACGAGGTCAAGGGCAAGGTGCCGGATCTCTATGTGTCGCTCAAGCCGGGATTGTCGCCTTCCACCAAGATCGCGAACAAGGTCTCGGCCTCGGTGGTGTCCCAGATCGGCGCGATAGCGCGCCCGCATCGGGTCATCATCGTTCCCGACATGCCCAAGACACGCTCGGGCAAGATCATGCGCCGCGTGCTGGCGGCGATTTCCAACCAGCAGGAACCTGGCGACGTGTCCACGCTTGCCAATCCGGAGGTCGTCGAGAAGATCAGAGAGCTGGCGACATAGGACAGTACGGCTGCGGCGCTCAATGTCCGACGGCGTTGTCAGCTTGTCGGCTCGGTCGCAGTGAAGAAGACAAGATCGCCGTTGTCACGGCCATCGCTTTCCCGCTGAGATCATCAGCATCGCGGTGCGCTAGTACTTCCGATTCAATTTGAGCCTGTGCGACCTCTAGGAGTTGCTGGTCGAGCGCGGGTTCGACGAGATGTTCGTGCGACGCGCGGTGCAGCTCCCTGCTCTAGCGCGTGGTGAGAGCATGGAGCCGTACTCGAGGTTCGGCCGCGATTAGTGAATATCTGAAGCATAAGAGATCTGCCTTAGGTCGACCCTCATCATGGAACGACGCTCGGGACACGGCCGATCAGCCTCATGATTGCGGCTTGAAGCGGCGCGCGGGCGATGCGATTCAGTGGGTGACCAACACCACCAGCCCGGAAGTATCTTCGAGAATACATTCTTGGTAGACCTGTGCGACCATCGCTGCCCGAACGCCCTTGGCGGGGTCGCGCCCCATCGCTTCAAGCGTCTCCGACACCTATCCTGGGCTGACGACATTCACGCGAATTTTGCCTTGCAATTCGAGCGCTGCTGCCCGCCCGAACGCATCGATGCCGGCGTTCACTGTGCTCACTGCAGCACCACCGAGCACCGAATGCTGCGCGTGGGTCAGGATTCGGTGCAAATCAACAGCGGGGCGTAATGATGCATGCCCATGTGGTTCGGGGGTGAAGTTTGAATATTGTCACGGTGGCTGAGCATCTGTCGAATGGCCGCAAAATCCTAGGACGTTACCGCGGCCGGAGCGGCGTCCATGGTGGCATCTCCATACATGAAGATGTGTTTGTGCGAGAGGCGTTGGAGCGAGCCGACTTTGCATGCGGCCTGTGGCTCGCGAGCATCGTGCCCGTTGTTAAGTCTTGTTAAGCAGGCTCGTGGAAGCTGAAGTTCCGTTTAGAGTTACGGCTACGGATTCTCAGCGTGGCATTTGCCCAGAGTTCCTGCATGACAGATCTGTCACGAAAGCCGTGCGTCGTTTCGTTTGCTGTCGACGGACTTGTGCAATGTGGGGGCGTCAACGAAGGGCGCCAAGCCGATGATTCCTGGACCGACGATGCGCGCATGGACTGGCCGCTCAGGAGAACACGACAAGTGCGGCGCTTGCACCATTCTCGTGAATGGGATTTCGATCAATGCCTGCCTGTCGCTTTCGGTGATGCATGATGGCGAAGGCATTGGGTCGGAGTGTGTACATCAGGCGGATGATACGTTTTGTCGTGCGACTGCTCCCGGCCGGACCCCGCCGACTGGGGTGCGACGTTCTTTCCGAGCGCATGGGTCTGGGCAACACGCACACGTGCGGTCGTCTTGCAGCGACAATCGAGGTACGGCACCGGTCTTTCGGGTTGGCCGGTCACCCCAAAGGAATTGAACCCATGAGCAAACGACGGAACCGTCGCCAACGCAAAAAGCTGCGGGTGGCCGAATTTCAGGAACTCGGATTTCTCGTCACAGCGGAGCTCGCGGAAGAACTTAATGTCGAAGCAAAGATTGCCGCTTGCGATGCCTTCATCGCCGATTGCGTCGAAGCGAACCTGCTCACCTAGGCTGGTGCAATCGACAACCGCAATCGACAACCGCTTGGATGGATTTGTATCCCCGGAGGGCAACCGTAGCTCCTCCACCGAGGAACACCGCCAAATCGTCTTGGCCTGACTGGGGGGCCGCGCTGAATTCGGGGCTGTGTGCGTCGGTCCGCTGATCGACGCCTGGTACGGCAATTTCGCAGACTTTCGCTGATCCTATGCCATCCACGTCGACGCCGTAGAGGTGGGCGACAAGCCGAGCACTGAAGCCGCCAGGTAGGATAGCGGAAACATGGCCACCTACAAGGCGCGCATCCCACGCAATACTCAGCGGTTATCTGACGCGACGGGCAGTGCATATGGACTGAGCGCTGGCATGCGCGTAATCGCGGAGATCCGGTACGGCGAGCGACGGTGATGGCGTATCTGCTGTCACCGGTACAGCGGAGGGTGCATGTCGCGCTTTGTGGCACATGACGACGCTATACATATCATAGGGCTGTGCGGATCCCATCCCTAGAGTCAGGGCTTCTGCGGTTGGCCCAAAACCGGAGGCGCCGGTGGCGGAAGAGGTGTTGCGATAGGTTCCAATCCTGTGCCGCTAACGATCGCAGCCGCTGCGGGCGAGGCAAGAAACTTGACGAACCGGGAAGAGGCGGGCGTCTGTCGACCTGCAATTAGTCCTGCGGAAAAGAACACTTTCTGCTGCAATTCGGCTGGCAACGGGCCGACGTACTCCAGTTCCTTGAAGGGCAGCAACTCGCTAACCTGCTGGAAGCCAATCTCGGCATCGCCTCGCGCCACCACGGCGCCGACACGCTCACTGTAGACTTTGTGGGCCTTATCCTTGATCTTGTCCGCGACGCCAAGCCGTTGGAACAGCTCATTAGAGAGGTACGTCCCGCTGGCGCTGGCGGAATACGCGATGGATTTGGCATCAAGCAGGGTCTGCTTGAGCGCCTCGGTCGTGCTGATATCCGGCTTCGGCGTGCCCTTGCGCACGGACATGCCGATGAGTGAGCGGGCCAGGTCGACCCGGCTGCCGGCGGCCACCTTGCCTTCCGATACCAGCTTCTCTAGACCCGAGTCCGCCAAGATCACCACATCGAACGTCTCGCCCCGCGCCAGCCGGCTGGGAATGGAGTCCGGCGCATTGCCCATCGACGCACCGTAGGCAGTGATGACACGGTCCTGCGTGGCGGCCTCGTACAGTGGCACGAGCTGCTGGTAGGCGGCCGTAAAACCGCCCGAGGTAATCACGCGGATCTCTTCTGCCCAGGCCGGAGAGGCCAGCCAGAGCATAAGAACGAGCAGGGCTGGCCTGGTGGCTCGGGTCTTCAGCATTATGTCGTCTCCTGTAATTCATTGCTGAGGATTGCGGCGCCCGTCAGTCTTCTTTCATATTGGCCGCGCGCGCGATCGGGCCGAGGCGAGCCTTTTCGCCTGCTAGGAACTTGGTAAAGTCAGCCCGCGTCCCACCTACCGGCTGGATACCTTGCGGGATAAGCCTGGCGCGCAACTCCGGTGACTTGATAGCGGTGTCGATGGCCTTGTTCATCTTGTCCAGGATCGCGTCAGGGGTACCGCGTGGGGCGAAGACGCCGGACCAGTGACCGATAAATATTCCGGGATAGCCAAGTTCCGTGGCGGTGGGCACATCAGGCATCGCGGCAATGCGCGTATTCCAGGTGGAGGCGATCGCTCTCAGCTTGCCACCCTTGACCTGCGGCAGCACCACGACGCTGGCCTCGGAGGTCGCGTCTACCTGTTTGCCGACAACGGCGACCATGCCTTCCGAGCCGCTCTTGTAGGGGATGATCTCAAGCTTTGCGCCGGTCGCCAGCTTCAGCATCTCCGCGACGAAGTGGGGCGTGCTGCCCGTACCCGCCGTAGCGAAATTCAGGCTCTTTCCACCTTTGCCGCTGGCAACCAGGCTCTTGAGGTCCTTGATCGGGGAGTCGGCGGGAACCACGATGACAGACGGGCTGACGGCCAGCATGGCGACGGGGACCAGGTCCTGTTCCTTGTAAGGCAGATGGGCCTTGATCATCCCGTTGGTGATCACGCCGGCCGCCGGAGCCAGGAAGGTGTAGCCGTCCGGGGCGGATTTGGCCACATAGTCGGCACCCAGTACCGAGCCGGCGCCAGGCTTATTCTCGACGATGATGGGTTGACCAAGCTGCTTGGATGCGGCGTCAGCCACGGCGCGGGCAACCAGATCGTTGGCGCCGCCGGGACCAAACGGTACGACGAACTTCACTGGCTTTGCGGGCCAGGCTTCAGCCCAGGCGGTAAGGGTGCACGCACTCAGGGTAAGGGCGAGCGCGAGATGGCGAACTGTGAGTTTCAAGGTAAGTGTCTCCGGGGTCGGTCTATTTTGTGGACTTTCTGGCACGCCGCAACGTCCCAATCAGGCATTGCAAGCTTATTCCCGGGCGACTAATCTGTGAATTGCAATATTCTGATGATCCGATGCATGCTACACATTAATTTCGCCTTGGAAGACCTGCAAGCATTCGTCGCGACTGCCGAAAAAGGAAGCTTCCGTGTGGCCGCCGAGGCACTTCACATTTCACAGCCAGCGCTCAGCCGGCGTATCGAAAAGTTGGAAAAGACGCTCGGCTCCCGCTTGCTGGACCGGACGACGCGCCGTGTGGAAACGACGAATATTGGCCGGCAGTTCCTGGAGGAGGTCCGCGCCGCGCTGGATATCCTCGATAACGCGGTATTTCGGCTCGGCGACGAGACTACGCTTCGCCGCGGCCTGGTGACAGTGGCTGCCATACCGTCTGCCGCGCTGCATTTACTGCCTCATGCGATCAACACTTTTGCCAAAAGGCATCCGGACGTGCGCGTTCGTGTTATTGACGAAAGCGCAAACGCCGTACTGGCAAGCGTCATGTCGGGAGAATCGGATTTCGGGCTCAACTTCATGGGCGCCCTGGAACCCAGCATCGAGTTCCATGCGATCCGCGCCGAGCCCTATCGACTGGTGTTGCGGCGAGACCATGAGTGGTCCGGGCGGGACTGCGTAGCTTGGGAGGAGTTGGCGGGGCAACGGATGGTCAGCGTGTCGAAGCAAAGCGGTAATCGCGCCTTGATCGAAAATGCCATCGCCCACCTCGAGCGACGACCTAGCATTCATTACGAAGCCAACCACGTCGTCGGGGTGTTAGCGCTGGTTGACGCTGGTCTTGGCATGGCCGTACTCCCAGGCATGGTGGTGCCGCGCGATCATTCCCGGCTTTGCGCAATCCCCTTGATCGAGCCTAACGTGGACCGCGTCCTTGCGCTGATACGCCGCCGAGACAGGCCATTGCGGCCTGCCGCGGAGGCGTTATATGAAACAATCACATTGGAAATGACGGGTATTTGATTGTCCAGTTGGTACGACTATTCCACCCGGAAATAGGTCCTTGATCAGGGGCCCTGATGGATGCATGCGGTGTCCGATGGGCTTTCTTTCGGTGCCAACGGTCTGCGGGGGTGACGGTCTCTGAACGACTGAGGATTCAACCGGTCAACGCAACACTAGACGCTGGCGAACGCATGCTTGTTCGCGTCATCCAAGGAGGCCCTTCTCCGTGCGCCACTGATATGGGCTATACGTAAACCCTTCTTCGTCGAGGGTGATAGCGGGCACTTCCGCAGGCACTATGCCGACACTCGACACGACCCGAGTTTCGGGAAGAGTCGCGGTCAAAGGATTCCCATTCGAGGCGGCCGCTCAAGAGTAAGCGGTTTTGTGGCCGCTCGCAGTATCTCCTAGATGGCTGGGGGCGCGAGCTTCCAGGGCTGAAGAGATCGCTTCTGAGATGAATTTCGCTCGTGCTGGTGGATAGAAGCCGACCCACTTGCGGCCGACGCGCGAACGGCGCGGCCCTCACCGCACAGAATCCGCCTCGTCACGCCTAGCCTTGTCCGGCGGGATCAGCGCCTTCGGGTGCTTCTTGTGACACTTGAAATTGCGCTGGCTTTTACTATTTTATTTTCTGCTCAGGCAGTCGCGACGTCGCGCTGCGTGTTTCTGTTTGTTTGCCGGCAGCCAGGCGGGTGAATGGGAGCGCGTGATGCCCATCCCTCCTTGCTGCATTGAAGGAGGCTACGACCATGAGTGAAGCATTCTTCGGAACCGACCTCTTCAGTGAACTCGATCGCCTGCAAAGGCAAATGACGTCGCTGTTCGGCGGCTTTCCTTCCAGCATCCGCGCTGGACGCTTCGGCGCATTTCCTGCAATCAACATCGGCGCGACGGACGACTCCATCGAGATCGTTGCATTTGCGCCCGGAGTGAAGCAGGCAGATCTCGAAGTCTCGATCGACAGAGGCTTGCTGACAATCAGCGGCGAACGCCAATCCGTCTGTCCCGACGACACGTCGGAGGCCCGACGCTACGCTCAGGAGCGTTTTTTCGGCACCTTCCGCCGGGTGATCGAGCTCCCTACCGACGTAGATCCCAACAAGGTGCAAGCACACTATGCCAATGGCTGTCTGTCAGTCAGGGTGGGCAAACGCGAGGCATCGAAGCCGCGGGCGATCACCGTCCAATAATCGGAAGGAGACTGCCATGAACGAATTTTCGCAAGTCGTCGAACGCGATCCGAGCGCTGTGGCGCAACCTCGGGGCGACAAGGCTACCCAGGCCACGCGGCCCGTCACGCTACTGCCGGCGGTGGACATCGTCGAGGACAGCAGCGGCGTTACGCTTTGGGCAGACCTGCCGGGCGTGACCCGCGACAAGCTGCAAGTCAGCGTCCACGACGGCAGCCTCCACATCGAGGCTGAAGCTGTCGTGCCGACGCCGACCGGGTTACGGGTGCAGCATGCCGAAATGCGTCAGCCCCACTTTGCTCGAGCCTTCGCGCTGAGTCCGGACTTGGATTCAACCCAGATCGGCGCTCAGTTGCAGGATGGCGTGCTGAAGCTGACTATTCCCCGCCGCGAGGAAGCGCGTCCACGACGCATAACCGTCAACGTCACGTAGGACCTTCATGACGCGTCCACAAGGACGCGAACGCATCATGCGCTATTGCCATGCCAGCGCAGGGCGCATGACGCCTTTCGACAATCGATGATCCTCAATCGGGAGCCGCGACATGAAAACGGAACACAAGTGGAACCCTTTCAAATTCCTGCGGAAGACTGCCGACAAAATGGCCGCCAATGAAGCGTCGGGCACCTCCCCACCACGGCACCGAGTGCCGGAATGGACGGACATATCGCGGTTTTTCTCTGGCGATCCCTGGCGTGCCATGAGCGACTTCCTGCATGAACCTCTCGCCAACTTCAGTGGCCTGGACCGCTGGTTTGGCGACTTCAGTTCGTCGCGTTTCCAGCCTCGGATCGACGTCGTCGACGACGGTGCGGCACTTCGGATCACTGCCGAATTGCCCGGTATGGAACGCGAGGAGGTGCAGATCAGCATTGAGGATGGTGCGCTAGTGCTGAGGGGCGAGAAGAGGCAGGATGTCCGGACCGAGGAAAGCGGATGCTATCGCCTTGAGCGCGCGTACGGCGCGTTCATGCGTAGCATTCCCTTGCCGGACGGGCTTGACCTGGACAACGTCGAAGCCCGATTTAACCAAGGGGTTCTGACGCTGCGCTTGCCTAAGAGCGACATGTCATCTTCCTCCGTGCGCAAGGTCAACATCCAATGAACCTCCGAGACCCATTACATAGCAGAGGCCTCTTATGGAATTCGATACCGACTGGATGACATTGGGCAAGCATCGCGTGTGCCTTTTGTGCGTGCGTGGTTTCCCAACCGAAAAGACGCGCTACGTGGCGGAGGTCGCGCGTCTTGCAATTGAGCACAACCTGAGCGCCGCGGCACGCCTGCTGCAGGTCGCAGCGGTCGGGGAAAGTGCCTATACGATTAGTATTGGCACGACCTTCCCGAAGGACAAAGACGCTGCCCTGCCTCTTGAGGTGGCACTGGCCACGGTGTTTGGCCTGAAGCCCGATCGGATCAGCATGGAAATCACGGTGGTCAGTCAGGCCGACGTGGACTTGCATTTCGGCGTCTACGAGCGGATGTTGGCGGAGAAGCTCGGCATCATCGCGCCCATACATTGATTTGCCATGTGTTACGGTGCGCCACGACGCCGCTGATCCAGATCGGGTGTGATTATTGACGGCGGCCGAGCAAATTCTTTCGGCCCGGGAATTGGTGCTTCGTCAGGGGCCATCTCCCGGGCCGAAAGCAAGTGAATTGGCGTTGGGAGCCGATTTACTAGAATTCTTTCCGATTTAAGGCGTCCGAGGCAATTTTTCGAGGAGGAAGACATGCTCGAAAGATCGCAACTTGATCAAGCAATCGATCAAATCCACGCGCTGTATGCGGCATTGAGCACGGTTTTGGCGTCAGGCCTAACCGATGAGACCAGAAGCTTCGCCGAAGAGATCTTAAAAGATGCGCGGCCATTCCTCGACGCGCAAGAGCGAAGCACTTAGGCGGATCAAACGGCCGGCTCGCGCCGGCCTTTTTTCGGAAAGGGCCCTTGCTACGTCAGCTCATCATCAGCCTCGTGTCCACGGCGAGATTGGCAAACTCGGTCGTCAGGATCGGATGCACTTGTACTTTAGTGGCATCCGGCGGACTACTTACTTGTGGTCAAAGTTCGTGACACCAGCGGGCAACGGTAGCGGCCACCGGCGGAACGGATGATTGGCGCAGCCGGCGAAACCACAAAGCGTGTCACAGAATATTCCCCGCCGAGCCGTGCTGGTCTTCGTAGACAGCGTCGAGAATGACGCGTCGGTCTATGGCACATTGCTGTGCCGCTAACAGCGGCAAATGCGCACAATCCGCGTGCCGAGCCCGCTCCAGTACCATCGCCTTGAACTCGGCGCCGTAGTCCTTGCGGTCGGCTGCTCGATAGTTGTCGACACTCGATCCATCGTCCCCACGATCCTCCATCGTGGGGACGACGCAGGACCCCGTGAATTGACTCAGGGCAGTAAGAACTGGACGCTTAAGGTCAATCAACGCCAACAGGCCGCTTATCGACCAACTTCGGTCGCCCGATGATGTAGGGGCGATCGGCCGAAATTGGCCGGCAAGCGCCTGATCGACCCCGAGATTCGCTACGCCAGTGTCAGTCGGCAGGAGTCGACCCTTCTTGGATGCCCGGTTTTGGCAGACGATCAGGCGGCAATGCAGGAGATCAGGCTTATGTTGCCGGATCGGCCAATGAAGAGGCGAACGACAGGTTGCTCCCGCAAGATCGCGAGATGCTCACGCTTGCCTCGACGAGCGCTTTGATTGCCTTTGTCTTGATGCGTCGGACATCGGGGCTTGCGCCGATCAGCGTCAGACACGCGACTGCCTCGTTCTGAACATCGAGAATCGGCGCACTCATGGCCGACAGTCCTGGGATGAGAACCGATTCCGCTTCGTCGTATCCGACTTGCCGGATCTTCGAAAGATGCTCGAGCAACTTCGCTGGCGGCTGTTCATGGTTCTTCGAAACGGCCAACTCGATCAGGTCATCCCTGACCTGATCCGGGGTGAAGGCGAGCAGCACGCGACCCGTGGCCGAGTTTGTCAATTGGAATGTCGAGCCCACCGACAACGTGGTGATGAACGGCACATAGCTGCGTTCCCATCGCACGATGGTGGGGCCGCGATCGCCGAGCACGCACAGCAGGGCGGGTAATCCCGTGCTGGCAACCAGTTGCGGCATCGCTTCACTGGCGAGGCGCAGATGATCAACCCGCGCGAGGGCGGACGCGCCGATGCGCACCGCAGTCGGCCCAAGGTCGTAGAGACCGGTGACTTCATTCTGTACCGCGAGACCGCTTGCCATCAGGCTCGCGAGGTAGCGATGCGCGAGGCTGTTTGGCATGCCGATGGCGCGCGCCAGATCTCGGAGGGGCGTCGCCTTACCCGCCTCGACAAGCGCGAGAAGAACCTCCGTTGCCTTGTCGGCCGACTGAATCCGGCGCCGTCCTCCGCCATTGCCTGCAGCAGTCGGTGGCACGTCGTCCGCCGATATCGCCGATGGTTCTGCGATGGTTTTTTTTGCTTCTGTCAAAGCCGTCGATACTCCTCAGAAGGGGGCGCGAACCTCGGATTCAGGGCGCGTGAGCGACTTTTGAGTTTATCACGGCGATGACACGGCGCTTCAGCCAGCTCCAGGCAAGCAGATGACGCGCGCGTCGGCATTGCGCAGGCGGAGCGGCAGAATGCGTTGATAGTCCGTGGAGGTGTACCAGGCCGCGGCCTGCTCGGGGCTCTCGAACTCCAGAACCACGAACGTCCCGGTTTTGGCGTTGCCCTCGAGCACGTGGGGCGTGCCTCCCCGAATCAGGAACACGCCGCCATAGGAATCCAGCGTGGGCTGGACCTTGCTGGCGTACTCATCCCACTCCGCGCCGGGCGAATGGATGTCTACCTCGGCAAAAATATAACCCTTCGTCATGTCGTCTCCCATCAGAAGGATGCGGTGAAGTTCGCCGGCGGGTCGCAGGCCACCGTTCCCATTTTTGCCGGAACCGAGACTTCGAGAAGCTCGAGGTCTGGGGAGATCGCCAGCTCGTTGTGCTTGAGTCCGCCAGGGATCAGAAGCGATTCTCCCGCGCTGACGCGAATATGGCGGCCGTCCTGGAAGACCAGGTCGACCCAGCCGCGCAGCGTATAAATGAACTGCGAATCGCAGAGGTGATAGTGCCATCCGGTCTGCTGCATTTCGCCCGTTGCAAGCGTGATCTGCGCGCGCATGCGGCCATCCGTGGCCCTCGTCACGCCAAGGTCCCGATACTTGAAGAATGCGCGGCGTCCCGGCACCAGTGGCGCCGTTTCTGGCGTGGCATAGGCAAGCTTTTCCGCAAGCGTTTCGGCGTTGGCAATCGGCGTGGCGGAATGAACGTTTTCGTTGGATGAATCCATGGTCTGCTCCGTGAATGTTGTCGTTGTCATGATTGAAGATCACCGATTGGCGGGTCCCCGTCGTGGTGCCCCGCGTACCAGCACGTTGGCGCGTTGCTCCACGCTCTTGATGATCGAAGTGAAGTCGTCCTGGCTGCGTCCTTCTTCCATTGCCGTTTGCCAGACGCCCCGGGCCTGCTCCAGAACGCGCGCCGGTACGCCCAGATTGCGGGCCTCTGTGATGGCGAGCTCCACATCCTTTGCGAGGATCGACATGCGTGCCCCGAAGTCGAAGGATCCAGGGAGGGCGAAGCGAGCAAGTATGTCTGCCGCCGTACTCTGCCCGGTGCTGGATCGGATGACGTCGGCCATGGCGTCGGCGTTCAAGCCTGCTTTGGCGCCCATCGCCAACGCCTCCGATGCAACGGCCATGTTGGCGGCCAGCATGATGTTGTTCACCAGCTTCATCGCCTGTGCCTGGCCGGGCTGATCGCCCAGGTTGTGGATCATATTCGCGATGCGACCCAGCGAGGGCATGGCGCGTGCAATGTCATGGCTCGCGCCGGACAGCATGATGGACAGGGTGCCGGCACGCGCGGCGGACGGCCCACCACTGACTGGCGCGTCCACCGTGGCGATATGCTGACGCTGAAGTCTCTGTGCGATGGAGGACACCGCAGTCGGACCGATCGTCGACATCTCGACGTAGGTATGCAGCGCGTTGCCGCCCGCCACGCCGTCCTGGCCGAAAATTGCCGCTTCGCATACCGCCTGGCTTGGCAGGCAGGCCATGACGATGGCGGCGGCATCTGCCACCGAACGCGGACAGGCATGCGCGACCGCGCCAGCGTCCACAAGTCGCGACACGGCTTCCGCGTCAGGGTCGTAGACGTGCAGTCGGCACCCGGGTTGAATAAGCCGCATTGCCATCGCGGCACCCATGTTGCCAAGGCCTAAAAAACCGACGTGGGTAATCTCGCTCACGTTCGTATGTCTCCGTATCTGGGTAGATTTCCGCGCACCGCGTCCACCAGTCGGTGCCGCGCGCGGCGTGCTTCGGGAAATGTTGCAGTGCCGGCCTTCACTCAGAGCAACAGTTCGATCAGGAAGGGGCCGTCCTGGCGGAAGCTCTGCCTCATGAGGTCGGCGCACTGCTCGAGCGTCGTTGCGCGTGCTGCTTCAACCCCCATGCCGTTGGCGAGCTTGACCCAGTCGAGATCGGGATTCGACAGATCCAGCATGCTCATGGCCGTGGGCCCCGGTAATGCCCCGACGTTCTCGTATTCGCCGATCAGGATGTTGTACTTGCGGTTGGCCAACAGAATCGTCGTGCAAGGGAGTCGTTCACGTGCCTGCGTCCAAAGCGACTGAAGCGAATACATCGCCGAGCCGTCAGCTTGCAGGCTGATGACCCGTCTCGAGCCTCCACAGGCCACCGCCGCGCCGGTTGCAACCGGGAGTCCGTCGCCAATGGCACCGCCGGTCAGTGAGAGCCAGTCATGTGGTGCTGCAGCGTGGGTGAATCGGTAGAAGCTGCGGCCATACGAAATGCTTTCGTCCGATACGATCGCGTTCTCCGGCATCACGGCGGCGATCGTCTGGGCCAGCCCTTCCGGCGTGGGTGCACCGGTAACGATTCCCGGGCAGGGCTGCGCGGGCGGCATATCGACCACTGGCGCGTTCAGCGCCTCTGCCAGCGCGAGCAGGGCCGCTTCGGGATGCTGGTCGACGCGCGACAAATGATGGATCTGGGCTTCGCGCGGATACTGGAGGGACGGCTTGCCCGGGTAAGCGAAGAATCCAACTGGCGGCCTGGCGTTGACCAGGATGATGTGCCGGAACGATGCCATCATCGTGATGGCTTGATCGGTGTTGTAGGGCACGCGCTCGATCGGCAGACGGCCTCGTCCACGCGAGACCCGCCCCATCACGTACTCGTACTTCAGGGTCGCGCCCGTCGCGCTGGCAATGCGCCAGGCGAGCGCCTGCGCTTCGGGCAGCTCGCATTCGCCGCCAAGCAGGATCAGCACGTCATTGCTGTTCTGGCGCAGAATCCGCGCCGCGTTGTCGACGGCAAATGTATCGATCGATGGCGCTGACGGTACGGGCAATGCGCGCGCGGCAACGCCCCCCGCATCCCAGGACGTATCCGAGGGCAGGATCAGTGTGGCGATCTGTCCGGGCGCGGTGCGCGCAGCGGCTGCCGCGGCGGCCGCATCACGACCGACGTCGGCTGCGGACTGGCTCGTGCGGACCCATGCCGATACGGCGCCCGCGAGCGCGGCCGTATCGGCAGTGAGGGGCGCGTCATACGGGCGGTGATAGGTCGCCTGATCTCCCACGATGTTGACGACCGCGCTATTAGCGCGGCGAGCGTTGTGAAGGTTCGCCCAACCGTTGGCAAGTCCCGGACCGCAATGCAATAGCGTGCTTGCGGGCTTCCGGGCCATGCGGAAATAGCCGTCGGCCATGCCGGTAACGACGTTCTCCTGCAGTCCCAGCACACACCGCATACCTGGAATCTGATCCAGGGCCGCGACGAAATGCATTTCGCTGGTGCCGGGATTGGCGAAGCAGGTATCGATGCCCGACTCGAGTAGTGTGGTGACCAGACTTTCGGCGCCATTCATGTTGTGTGTTCTCCGATTCGATGAAGATGGGTCGCGTGGGGTCAGCGCGAGCAGGCAGGATCCGTCCAGCCGGAAACTGCCTTGGCTTCGAGAAACTCCTCGATGCCCCAGATCCCGCCTTCGCGGGCACGTCCGGACGCCTTGATGCCACCGAAAGGAGATCCCGGTGCGCGCGGCCTGCCATTCATCTCCACCATGCCCGAACGCAGTCGGCCCGCGACGCGGCGGCATCGTTCGTCATCAGTCGATTGCACGTAATTGGCCAGCCCATACAGCGTATCGTTCGCGATGGCGATTGCCTCTTCCTCGGTGTCGAAAGGAATGATCGAGAGCACAGGGCCGAAGATCTCTTCGCGGGCGATGATCATCTGGTTGGTCACGTCGGCGAAAACGGTTGGCCGCACGAAGTAGCCACATTCGTGCGCTTCGGGACGCCCGGGGCCGCCTGCAACAAGTCGCGCGCCCTCCGCAATGCCTGTCTCGATCATCTCCTGGACTTTCCTGAATTGCGCCGCCGAGGTCAGCGGGCCGAAGAACTTCCCCGGCGCGTGCGCCGCCTCGGCTGCGAAGTTCTCGGCGACTTCCCGGGCCTCGTCTACTACGCGCGCATAGACCGAGCGCTCGACCAACATACGGGTAGGGGCGTTGCAGCTTTGGCCGGTGTTCTTGAAGCAATGGAGCACTCCGCGTCTGACCGCATCCGCATCTGCGTCGGCAAAGACGAGGTTGGCCCCTTTCCCGCCGAGCTCGAGCACCACTCGCTTGAGCGTTTCGGCTGCGGCCTTTGATATGGCGACGCCAGCACGGGTCGAGCCCGTGAAGCTGATCATGTCGATATCGGGATGGGACGACAGGTGCGCGCCGACTCCCGTGCCGTCCCCGTTCACGAGATTGAACACTCCGTTCGGAAAGCCGGCTTCCTCGATGAATTCGGCAAAGAGCATCGAGGAGAGCGGCGCGATCTCGGATGGCTTCAGCACGACGGTGCATCCGGCCAGCAATGCGGGCACGACTTTCAGCGTGACCTGATTCATGGGCCAGTTCCACGGGGTGATGAGGCCGGCGACGCCGATCGGCTCCATCAGGATCCGATCGTTGGGTGCATGCGTGCCGAGGGAACGTTCGAACGAGAACGTGCGAAACGCGGCAATGAAGTTCCTCATGTGATACGCGCCGGCACCGACATGTTCGGCCCGCGCCATGTCGACGGGCGCCCCCATCTCAAGGCTGATCATCCGGGCCATTTCCGCGGCGCGTCGTTCGTAGATGTCCAGCAGGCGCTCGACCAGCCGAAGCCGCTCGCCCGGGTCAGTGCGACACCAGCCCGAGAAGGCTTGTCTTGCCGCCTGCACCGCCCGGTCGGCATCGATGGCTTCACCGACGGATATCACCGCGCAGGGTTGCTCGGTGGATGGGTCGATCACCGCCAGGTCTTGGCGACGTGCGGGCATTACCCACTCCCCATTGATATGGAACTGTCTCTTATCAAGCACGTTGTCTCTCGTAGTTTTTGCGTTGCGGCGGGCCCGATCGCGGTCAGGCCACTGCCGATGAACTGAACGGTAGAACATCGCAGTAACGTTGTAAATAGGGTATGTACGTTATCCATACGATAATTTATAGCAGAATCGGCTATAGCGCACTTTCTCAATAAATTATCCTATGGATAACCATGTAACCCTATTTACAACTTCAGGCGGTCCGTCTATGGTTCGACCGACGGCGCTTCCGACCGCAATCACAATCCAGGAGACAACCACCATGACCCACCGCTTCAGCCCCATTCCTCATTTCCGTTCACGCCGCGCGGCATTGGCACTGGCGGCCGCCATGCTGGCTGGTGCGGCGTTTCCGGCCGCGAGCCAGAGTCCAGCGTGGCCGGCACGGCCGATCCGCCTGGTGGTGGGTTTCGCTCCCGGCGGCGGAACGGACGTGATGGCGCGTGCGATTGCGCAGTTGCTGAATGAAGCACTGGGGCAGACAGTGATCGTCGACAACAAGCCGGGGGCGAGCGGCAACCTGGCGGTCGGAGAAGTCGTGAGGGCGGCGCCGGACGGGTACACGTTTCTGATCGCGCCCACCTCGGTTGAGACGGCCAACCCGTATCTGTTCAAGTCGAATCTCGTCCCGTCCCGGGACCTGACGCCCGTCATGGCGATTGGACGCGCCCAGATGTATCTGGTCGCCCGTCCGACGCTCGAGGCCAGGGACGTCAAACAGTTCATCGCTTCGGCGAAGTCGCACCCGGGCAAGATCACCATCGCGTCGGCCGGTACCGGTACGGCACCGCATCTCGCCGCGGAGTTGTTCAACCAGAGCAACGGCACGTCGATCACGCACGTGCCTTACAAAGGCTCCGCCCCTGCGTTGCAGGATGTGATGGCCGGTCAGGCGGACGTCGTATTCGATCCGGGGATTGGCTTCCCCCATATCCGAAGTGGCAAGGTCAAGCTGCTGGCAGTGGCGAGCGAGAGCAGGTCGCCGTTCTTTCCGGATGCGCCGTCATACGCGGACCTGGGCATCCGCAATGCGAGCCTTGATATCTGGTTCGGTGTCTGGTCACCGAATAAGGTCCCGGCCGAGATCAGCGAGCGCTTTTCTGCGGCGTTAAAGAAGGTGTTGGCCTCGCCAGTGCTCAAGCAACGGTTCGCGCAACTCGGCGCCGAACCTGTGGCACTGGACAAGTCAGCTTTCCGAAACCTGCTGACTGACGAGAGCAGGCGGCTGTCAACGCTGATCAAGGAACGCGGGATCGTCGTCGAGTAAGCACCGCAGCGGCCTCCCACCTCTGATTGTCCCGGACCCCTGCGGTCCGATTCCATATCAGCTTCCAGCAACCGGTCATCCGTGGCCGGAAGGGGACGCTTCATCTCAAGAAAAAAACAGGGAGGAGAGCAATGCAGTGGAATTCATCGGCGGTATCGCAGTGCCGGCGCAGGTCGCCCAGCGCCTGTTTGGCGGCAACACCGCTGGCGCTGGTCGCTTGCGCAGTCGACGCACAAACCAGTGTGACGCTTTATGGCGTGCTTGATAGCAATGTGGAGTACGTCACCAACATGTCGACGGTTACACCCAGCGCAGCGAACGGTCTGGCTCTGGGTCCCGGCAAGGACTTGGCGCGCATGACGTCGGGCGGACTGTCCGGCTCGCGCTGGGGCCTGCGTGGAGCCGAAGACCTTGGCTCCGGACTCAAGGCATTGTTCGTGCTGGAGAGCGGCTTCGGTGTCGATGATGGAAGGTCGCAGCAGGGCGGACGCCTGTTCGGACGCCAGGCTTATGTCGGGCTCGACCATGCGGTCGCTGGAAAACTGACGTTCGGTCGGCAATACACATCTCTCTTTGATGTCCTGGCCAACTTCTCCCCGACGGGATTTGGTCTGCAGTATGAGCCTTTGATCCTGGGCACCGGTGTGAACTACCGCTCCGACAACGTGGCGAAGTACACCGGTCAATTCGGTGGCCTAACCGCCGTCACTCACTGGACTTTCGGTAACGGCGTGTCAGGCAGCGGGGAAGTGCCAGGGCAGTTCCGGCGGGATTCCGGCTATGGAGCGGGACTCGCGTATAGCTCAGGGGCATTCGGTGTTACGGCCGCTTATGACCAGTACAACCCGACAGTCAGCGTGGCGGGCGAGACGGGAATGGTCAGGAAGGCTGCGGCTGCGGCCAGCTATGCCGTTGGTAATGCCAAGGTTATGGCGGGCTATCGATGGGGCCGCAGCACCGGCCAGAACGATGCCACCGTGCTGCGCGACGACTACTACTGGTTTGGGGTCAACTATCAGGCTACCCCGGCGCTTGCGCTGACGGTAGGCTACTACTACGACGATGCCAAGAACGTTAGCGGCGTGAATACACCCAATCCCTGGCAAGTGCTGTTCATCGCGGACTACAGCTTCTCCAGGCGGACCGATGTGTATCTCACCACGGCGTACACGCGCAACGCGGCATTGAACATGGATTCCGCCGCGATCGGCTATGCAAACGGCTACTACCTCGGCAAAGACAAGAACCACATGTTTGGGGTGGCGGTCGGCGTCAGGCACAAGTTAGTTCTGAGCGCGCCGGGAGACCGGCAAGGAATAGGTGGTGCACGCCCACTACGATGAGGGAATGGAGCCATAACTCGGACGTCGGTCTGGTTCCTGAGCACCCGGAGCTTGCAAGGATGTCTACGAAGGCTCAGGCGTTCTTTGACGTACGCATCAATCGGATGTCCGCTCCGGGGAACGAACGTCGCGCAGAAGTAGGTCGGGAGCTGGGCATGAGGATCTTTTGGATGGCCGCAGCCAAGCGTAGAGCCGCCGTTCGGGGCGTGCTGTCGATCGTCGCTTCCTGGCCGACATGTGACAGCCGTCTGCTGAGGCCCGCCGGCCATTCCTGCCATTTTAGTGCAGCGCGCACGACGTCTTGTGCGGCCTCGGCTCTTTCTTATTGAGAATGGCCACCAGAAGTTGGGGAAATATCATCGAGAGGATCGCCCAGCCGGTATCGAAGCGCCCCATTGCATTTGCCTTCCGGGACACTACGGCAAAGCGCTAACCCGGGGTTACCAGCGCAGACGCAAAATTCTTTGCTCAGGCACAGCGGAATCCACATACCGATGTGGAAGTTTGGTCTGACACGCTCCGCTTGCCGAGAAGGCTCGGCTACCGCAAGGGCTCGGGGGCGAAGAGAGGGATAGGCGTGCCAACAGGTCTCCAATTCTGGCCGCGCGGCAAAGTTCTATCCTTCACGTACGGGGTGTGCTGGGCGCATTGCCCAGCCAGACTCGCGCCACGGCGACTAGCACGTTTTCAGTCACGGCGCAGGAAGCGGGGCGGTGACGACATGAACCGGGTTTACGTAATGATTGCGGTGTGCGGCCTGATGGTTGCCTGCGTATCGACGGGCGTTGACGTCAAGCCGGAGCAATTGGCGAATTTCATCCCGGGTTTCTCCACCCTTGGCGACGTGACCGGGCAGCTTGGGACTCCCACATCCCAGGCGACGTTAAGCAACGGGTCCGCAATACTGATCTATTCGTTTGCGACCTCCAAGCCTCATCCTGAGAGTTTTATTCCGTTCATTGGCCCGTTATTTGCCGGAGGCGAGATCCGGTCGTCGACAGTTCTGTTCGAGTTCGACGAAAACGATATTCTCAGGAGCCAGCGGAGGACAACCTCTAGTGGTGCTTCGGGCCTGACCGTATTGCCTCCTTGAGCGGGCGCTCTCAGCAGCTAAGATGGCAAAGGCGAGTTGACGCCTTCGCGGCACCGACATCGAGTCGTCGAATGCCGCCTCAAGGACACATGCCTTGCCAAGGAACCCCTCGAAAAGCCGTTCGCTGATCTCTTCAAAAGTCGGAGCCAACCAATTGTCGGCGCCAATTAACCTGGCACTCTTGCCATGTTTGATCAACGACTTCTCAAGGTCACCATCGTGGTCCTGCTGCTCCACGCAGGACTGCTGTACCTGATCCATAGCGGGCTGGCTGGCAAGATGACCGAGGCCGTCATCGCTCCCGAGATCATTGCCCGACTCATTCCGATGGAGCCCCCACAGCAACCGCCTACGCCCAAACCGCCCAAGTTTGAACCGCAGACGCCGCCATCGCAGGTCAAGGTGGTGACGCCACATCTGACACCGCATCAGCAGAAACCGACCCCGACATCCGTCGCGACGCTGCCGCCGACGCCGAATGCGATCGAGGCGCTGCCGGCACCGTCGGCACAGCCGGTCCTGCCAGACCAGGCACTGGAGTCGCCCGCGGCATCCACGCCGGCAAACGCCGCGCCGCGCGTCGTAGGGATCGGCGAGATCGCGTGCTCGCCGCCAAAAGTCACTTATCCGACTCAGTCGCGCCACATGGGTGAAACCGGTAGAGCGGTGGTGAGTCTGACGACTGATGAGAGCGGCCGCGTGATCAAGACAGCCGTGGTGACGTCGAGCGGATCGACGCGCCTTGATACGGCGGCGATCAATGCCGTGCAGGCAATGCGCTGTAAGCCTTATATGGAGAACGGTCGCCCCGTGGCGGCAACCGCCCAGCAGCCAATCGACTTCGAGTTGAACTGATTTCCCGGAGTCTTTCTGAAACCTCCAAATACTGACTTTCAGGAACCACCATGCAGGAACTCGGACTCTCCCACCTCTGGTCGCAAGGCGACCTCGTCATGCGTGCGACCGCCGTTATTCTGCTGATCATGTCACTGCTTTCGTGGATAGTGATTCTCACCAAGGCGTGGGATCTCGTTCGCCTCAGGAAGATGGCAAATGGCGCGGAAAGGCGCTTCTGGTACTCGGACGACTTCGATCACGCACTCGATACGCTTGGCGCCCGCGATGCCAACCCGTTCCGCACGCTGGCCGTCACAGGCCGCGAAGCCGCCCAATTCCATCGCGCCGGCGATCCCTCGTTGCACGCTGTCCTCGATATGTCTGACTGGCTGACCCGCTCGCTCAAGTGCGCGATTGACGAAGCCGTGGCGCGCATGCAATCGGGCTTGGCTGTGCTGGCATCGATTGGTTCGACCGCGCCGTTCGTCGGTCTCTTCGGTACGGTCTGGGGCATCTATCACGCACTGCTCGGGATCGGCGCGTCGGGAGTGCCGACCATCGACAAGGTGGCCGGCCCCGTGGGTGAGGCACTGATCATGACCGCCTTCGGCCTGGCCGTGGCTGTCCCGGCCGTGCTCGGCTTCAACGCGCTGAGCCGCAGCAACAAGGGCGTCATCAGCAAGCTCAACCGCTTTGAGCACGATCTGCACGCCTACTTCATGACCGGAGACCGCTTGCGCCCGACTACCGCGGCCCGCTTCGACGGCGCATCGATGCGCATGGCCATCGAGAACTGAGCGTCGTCCCCCTCGCTGCGTGCTCGTTGAGCAGGACCATCGGGTGATCAAGCGCATCGTCCAACAGATGCTTGGCTTCAAAGCTACTCGCTGCGCGAGCATCCTGATAGACGGAATTCGAACTCGTGCACATGAAAGCCACGGGCCAGCTCCTTCGAAGTGGCTGATGGGGGCTTACCCACTCTGGAGCCAGGCCCCCGAAGCGAAGACTTTCGTAACGACAAGGTTGGCGCCGCTCCGTCTACTCGCTCGAAGGAATTTCCGAAATTTCGGTCTGCATTGCAGAACATTTGATATGCATCAGATGGTGATACATGGGCAGGCAATGCTGCTTCGAGTTGTCTGACGACTCCGGGCATGCCCTTGAGTCTCTTGAACAGTATGCCTCGAGCGACTAGGATGTTTTTTCCGAGCGCGAAGACAAACGCTCACCAGCCAGAACCCCACGTCTGATGGAAGCGGCCTGCGCGAGCCAGACTGCATGCCACGGACGGTATTGAAGTCCCGTAGCACTATTAGACCAATAGCTTAGGAGACGACTGTGCTGAGTCATCATGAGTTCGCCACTCTGGTACTGGTAAACGGCTGTTCCGAGCCAGCAGAGTTGGACTGCGCAGATGTGGAGGCGTTGCTCGCGCATGAACTGGTAACGCTCGAGTCACATGGACCGAACCGTACCCGCCCTCAGATTACCGTCCAAGGCTGGGCATATCTCAAAGCCCTAGGCCGCGTTCGAGCATAGAGTCCCTAACGCGACTGGCTCGTTGATGAGCACATTGCCGTATCCCATGGAGACATCGACGTTTCCTTGGGCTTCCAAATCGGCGTCCGCCGCGAAGGCTTGCGACGCCGAAATCGTAATTCATTCGATTCCCGCCCCAACGTGCTGCCCTCGTATAGCTCGGGGCGGGTCGCACTCAGGAGACACAAGATGAATTCCTCGGGCACCGCCACGCGCAAGTCCGCGTAGGCGGTGGCCTGATCGGGGATGACGTTGGTGGCACCACCGGCCTTGAGCATGGTGATGTTGAAGGTCGTCTGTGGTTCAGAGATTGCGAGGGCAACCGTCTTGCCGTCGGCCAACCGGTCAAATGAGTCCATCGACCTGATCGGACACGGCGATTGAATCGAAGTAGAGCCGGAAGCGGATGTGGCCGCAACTTCAATGTATGAGCTCCCCTGTTTTTCGCCTTCCAGTAGGTTATGTAATGTTGACCTACTGGAAGGCGAAATTCCTCGGAAACCTCAGTGTTGCAGGTCCCTGTGCAGGCAATGGCAGTGACTATGCGTGAGGAAAATCTTGAGAGCCTATGCCGAGTTCGGCATGAAGATGCGAGACGATAACCTATATCGCATACATATCGAGGTACTCATTGACGGCCATCGCCTCCAGCCTGGCCTGGTCGAGCGATACGGCAAGGATCGCCGCCTGCTGTTTGGGCGGGAAACGCCGCGCCAAGTTGGTCCGAAACTTCTCCACCAGCAACGGGATGCCTTCCGCGCGCCGGCGCTTGTGGCCAAGCGGGTACTCGACCAGCATTTCGTCCAGCTCCGTGCCGTCGTCCAGTTCGATCGTCAGCGCATTGGCGATCGAGCGCTTGTCCGGATCATGGTAGTCGGCGCTAAATGACTTGTCTTCTACGCAGACGATCCTTGCACGCAGCGCATCGATACGCGGGTCGGCCGCTACCTTGCCCTCGTAGTCATCGGCGGTCAGGCGGCCGTACAGCAGCGGCACGGCGACCATGTACTGGATGCAGTGGTCACGATCGGCGGGATTGTTGAGCGGGCCGGTCTTGTCGATAATGCGCAGGCAGGCCTCGTGCGTGCGGATCGTGACCCGCTTGATATCCGCGGCGGTCTTGCCGGCGTCGGCCAGCGCGCCATGCAGGGCCATTGCGGCTTCCACGGCGGTCTGCGCGTGGAACTCGGCCGGGAACGAGATCTTGAACAGCACGTTCTCCATCACGTACGAGCCATAAGGGCGCTGGAATCTGAAAGGCTGTCCCTTGAACAGCACGTCATAGAAGCCCCACGTCTTCGCCGTCAGCACCGACGGGTAGCCCATCTCGCCGGTGCGCGCGATCAGCGCCAGCCGCACCGCGCGGCTGGTGGCATCGCCTGCGGCCCAGCTCTTGCGGCTGCCGGCGTTGGGCGCGTGGCGATAGGTGCGCAGGCTCTGACCGTCGACCCACGCCAGCGACACGGCATTGATGATCTCGTCGCGCGTCAGCCCCAGCATCTGCGCGACCACGGCGGTGGAGGCCACCTTGACCAGCACCACGTGGTCGAGCCCGACCTTGTTGAAGGAGTTCTCCAGCGCGATACAGCCCTGGACTTCGTGCGCCTTGATCATGGCCGTGAGCACGGCCTTCATCGTCAGCGGCTTGCGGCCGGCGGCGATGTTGTTGCGCGAAATCCAGTCGGCGGTGGCCAGGATGCCGCCCAGGTTGTCGGACGGATGCCCCCATTCGGCCGCCAGCCAGGTGTCGTTGAAGTCCAGCCAGCGGATCATCGTGCCGATGTTGAAGGCAGCCTGGACCGGGTCTAGCTGGAACTGCGTGCCCGGCACGCGCGCACCGTCCGGCACGATCGTGCCCGGCACGATGGGACCCAGCAGCTTGGTGCACGCCGGGTAGGACAGGGCTTCGAGCCCGCAACCGAGGGTGTCGATCAGGCAGTTGCGGGCGGTGTCGTAGGCGAGCCCGCTCTTGATCTCGTAGCCGGTCACATAGTCGACGATGTCGACCAGTACCTGGTCCGGATCGGGGCGTTGTGCGGACGGCGTGTCGGTGGACATGGTCAGCCTCGCTGGAGGGTAAGTATCAGAACGCCTCGTCCGGCACGCACACCCAGCCTTCGATCAGGACGCGTGCGCTTGGTCGGGATGCCGGCGTTGATCATGGTGGCCTTGAGCATGCCGACGCCCGGCACTTCCGGGTCGTCGACCACGTCACCGATCGGGAACATCGCGCCGCCGGCGCCTTCTTCCTCTGCGGCCGGGTCCATGAACTCGACCTGCACTTCGGCGGCCGGGAAGGTGACTGGGATTTTAGGAGATCGTCGCGCGGGAACCCGCATGGGTGCTTGGGGGTATTGCACGGGAATCAAAGGGACTCCAAAGTTGCGCGAATTAGCTCAAGCCGTTTCTTGACCCAAGATCTTCCGCGGCGCTTGATGCAGCCATGCGCGACTGGTTGCACCTGGTGCCACATTTCCTAAACTGTCTCTCGGAAGTGGCCCGGTCAGGCCGCATCTACAGGAGGGCATTATGGAACTTCATATGCACTCGCACCACTTTACGCGGCGAATACCTGACTGGCGTGCCGCCGCGGTGGCCGGCTTCGCCGCCGGGGTGGTCTTTCTGGTCGTCGAACTGGGCGCGCTATGGCTGATGGGTGAGAGCCCCTGGGTGCCGCTGCGGATGATTGCCGCGATTGTCATGGGTCCCAGCGAAGTGTCGCAAGCTGCACTTGGTATTGGTATCATGCTCACGGCGTTGATCGTGCATTTTGCGCTGTCCATCGTGCTTGGGCTGGTCCTGGCAGTGATCATGGCACCGTTCAGCTTCGATTCGAGCGTTGGGATGGCATCGCTTGCTGGCGCTGTGTTCGGCGTCGCCGTGTATTGGACTAACTTCTATGGCATGACCCAGGTCTTCCAATGGTTTGCCGAAGCGCGCGGCGCTCTAAGTTTCCTGGCACACGTGGTGTTTGGCCTGGTCGCAGCCGATACCTATCTGAAATTGGAGAGAAAGATCGATAGTGAGATCGATAGCCCCAGTGGGGCGGGCTCCACCGGATGACCTGTACCCACTCTGGAAATGGCCGACCCGCGGCACCGGCAAAGTTCGCCAGCACCGGATTTGACGCTGGCCGCTGGTCGACCTTGAGCCTGTCGAAGTCCTGCATGCTCGTTCCGCTTGGTGGGTGCGGTGAGAAGGGGGCTCGGAATTAGCTGGACTGCTCCTCACCGGTTGCTCACTGGCTCTTACCGACTACTGACTCAACCGGTCAAATTTTATCTTTCAATGACGGTTCTTGGCTGCGGCCGACCGCGGCAATGGCTCGGCCGGCCCACTGTCGGTGGGGTGAACATGAAATCAGCGCACTGCGACAGGGACCGTTTCGGCCAGGAAATCCAGATGGCATTCACGCGCCCGCCGGCCGCACGAGCGGCTACAGGGTCTGCGCTCCGCCGCCGAGATGCGTCAGCAGGCTTTGCATCGGCGCAGACAGCGTGTGCCATTGCTGGAAGCACAGACAGAGCTGTCTGCGCGCCCAGTCATCGCTGATCGTGAGGGTCCTGAACGGATACCTGCCTCGAAAGCGCCTTGCGGCCCCTTGTGGGACGATTGCTACCCCCACCCCCTGCGACACCATCTGGCACGCCCCCTCGAAGTTCTTCATGCGGATACGGAATGCCAGCGTCTTGCGCAGATCGGCGGCGTGTTCGTCGATATGGTCCTGAAGCGCACTCCCGGCCTCCAGCCCAACGAACTGCTCGCCAGTGACGTCGGCAAAGCAGACCGCCTTCGATCCTGCGAGTCGGTGCTCAACGGGAACAATCAGGACGAGATGGTCGCTGGTGACTGGCTGGATTACGAGTCCTACGGGGTCTACCGCATCGGATACCACACCCGCTTCGGCCAGCCCTGTGCCGATCATCTTCACGATTTCGGAACTCGTACGCTCTCTCAGATCAATGTTTAGGCGAGGACGCTGCGCCAGCCACGGCGCGAGCCTCTGCGGCAGGAAACCCGTCAACGCTGCCGTGTTCGCATACAACAGCAGCGTACCTCGGGCGCCGGCACCAAACTCACGTAGCTCTCCCTGCAAGAGGCTGTGCTGCCTGAGTATCAGGCGCGCATGATGCGCCAGTGCCTCCCCCGCCTCGGTGGTCACTACCCCCCTGTGGCTCCTTTCAAGCAGGGCGACACCGGCATCCGATTCGATGTTACTGATGCGCTCGCTTGCCGAGGCCAATGCGAGATTCGCCTGTCTGGCCCCGGCCGTAATACTGCCGGCGTCGATCACACAGAGGAACAGGCGCAGATCCGCGAGATCGAATTTCATGCAGTCACCATGACGGATTACCTTCGGACAATCCGAAGGTAGCATCGGAAAAACCGCATTGTGCCAGTTCACGATTGGAGGCGTAATACCCTCCATGAATACTCTGACCATCGAACTGAGCTGCCTGCTCCTTGCCACGTTTCTTGGGGCCGGTGTCGTTAAAGGCGTGACTGGAATGGGCCTGCCCACGGTTGCAATGGGCCTGCTCGGGACTGTGATGTCGCCGGTCGCGGCGGCAGCGATCTTGATAATTCCGTCGTTCGTGACCAACGTGTGGCAAATGCTGGCCGGGCCAGACAAGCTTCGCCTTATGCGGCGGTTGTCGGCAATGATGCTCTGCATCGTGATCGGTACCGTTCTGGGGACGCGACTGCTGGTAATCGTTGACCCCGTCTGGTCGGGACGGACGCTGGGACTTGCCCTGATCGCTTATGCCGCCTATGCGCTGTTCTCGCCAACGCTCTCGGTCCCGGAACGGCTCGAGCCCTGGCTCTCGCCCGTCATCGGCATTGTTACCGGGGTGGTGACTGGCGCCACCGGCGTCTTCGTAATTCCTGCCGTGCCTTATGTGCAGTCGTTGGGTCTTCAGAAAGACGAGCTTGTTCAGGCCCTTGGTCTTTCGTTTACCGTCTCCACGCTTGCACTCGCAGGGGGGCTCTTTGCCAATGGCGCATTCCGGCTTGACCAGCTCAGCCTGTCGCTGATGGCTGTCCTTCCAGCTCTCGTCGGAATGTGGCTGGGGTCGATTGTGCGGCAGAAGATCAGCGCGAAAACCTTCCGCCGCTGCTTTCTCCTCTTTCTCGTGGTACTGGGCGTCGAACTCACGCTGCGTCCGTTCTCCTGAGGCCGAATCTCATAACAGAGAGTTCACCCCATGAGCCATAGCGCTATTCCCAACAACATGTATTGCGCCTCCGCCGGTATCTATGAGCGGGTGAAGAATGGCTATTTCATTCCGGAGTCCCTAGCCGCGATGCTCGAAGCCCAAGGCATATTGAACTCGGGCAGTTTGAGCCAGCAAGATCACCAAGTAATCAAGCTGTTAGTCAGTGAGAAGTCCGGTTGCGATGGTTGGATGGCAGCGCATAACCTCGATAGTGACTTGACTGCTCTGCCGGTGGATGCGCAGGGTGCCATTCGCGCAGGACAGCCAACAGGTGACGCCAGGCGTGATGCTTTGGCACGTTTCGTGTCCCACCTACAAACCACGAGTGACACGATGAAGGAGGACGAATTCAATGCCATCCGAGCGGCCGGTTACACCGACGCTCAACTGGCGGAGATTTCGCTTACCGTCGCTCTCGATATCTTCATTAATACCTTTAATCGAATTATCGGCGACGCTCGGCCCGCCGAGTAAGCCGCCCTTGCCGGGCCTCCTTGGTATCACACGTCCAGGTTTTGTCCGGCTCCGTCATCGAGGCATGCAATGCTTGAACTCACCTCTCTTCTGGCCTTCGGCCTCGTCGCACTGGGCATCGCGCTTACGCCCGGCCCGAACATGATCTACCTGGTCTCACGCTCGATCTGCCAGGGTCGCGTCGCTGGGCTGATCTCGCTCGGCGGCGTCGCGCTCGGATTCGTCGTCTACATGCTGTGTGCGGCTCTTGGCATCACCGCGTTGCTTCTCACGGTGCCGTTTGCGTACGACGCTCTTCGCTTCGGCGGCGCCTTTTATCTGCTTTGGCTCGCGTGGCAAGCGGTGAAGCCGGGTGGAAGTTCGCCATTCCAGGTACGCGAACTGCCGCCCGACAGTTCGCGCAAGCTGTTCATGATGGGGCTTGTGACGAATCTATTGAACCCGAAAATTGCGGTGCTCTATCTGTCGCTGCTTCCACAGTTCATTGATCCGCGGCACGGCGGCGTACTCGGACAGTCGCTCGCACTCGGCTTCGTGCAGATTGCCGTGAGTATCAGCGTGAACGCGATTATCGCGGTGACTGCGGGTTCGATCGCCGGATTTCTCGCGCGCCAGCCCAGATGGTTGGTGATGCAGCGCTGGATGATGGGAACCGTGTTGACAGGCCTCGCCGTTCGGATGGCTATGGAAGCGCGCCGGTAGGGGATTGAGTCAATCCTGACTCAGGATAAGAAAGTCATCCGCACCAAGGTCGGCATGCTGGAACGACTCCAACCCCCCCATCAACGGAGGAGAAAACGCAATTCATCATCTCTTACGCAAACTCAACTTGTCCCTTCACGCAAAGCAACCCCGTGATCTCCACCAACGATGCCGACGTCTATCTGGGTTGCGCATTGGAAGGACACGGTATTGCGCGCATTTCACGGGCGATGGCCGAGCCCTATATCCACAGCGGCCGACTGGTTGAAATCATGACCGAATGGCAGACCGACGAACCACCAATCTCGGCGATGTAACCACAGAGTCGTCACCTGTCGGCCAAAGTGCGTGTGATCGTGAACTGGGCCGCCGAGATTTTTTCGCGGCATCCGCATTTTGACGTGGCAGCTAGTGTCCTCGCACAAGTGCTTCCTAAAGAGATGTCTGTGGCGCGTACGGGCAGTAGGGAAGATTCATCATCATTTGATCTTTTTTGGCATTTTTTTGATCTAGCGCAGTCTCGCAAATAGTTATGAGGTAGGCATAAAGTGAAAAGCCCTACCTCTTGATGAAGAAAAGGATCACACCATGAGCCGTATCGCTATCCCCGCCGTCGAATCCGCCACCGGCGCCACCGCCGAAATCTATGCGCGAGTGAAGAAGATTTCCGGCGGCCGTGTCCCCAATACATACGCTGCACTAGGCTATCTAGTCCCTGCGTCTCTGGCTGCGGTCCTCGACGCTCAAGGCACATTGAACTCGGGTGGCCTGAGCCGGCAAGAGCACGAAATTATCAAACTACTAATTAGTGAGAAGACCGGCTGCGAGGTTTGTGTGGCCGCGCACAGCTACGTGGGCAAGTTGACGGGTCTGCAGGTGGAGGCACTGCGTGCCATTCGCGCGGAGCGGCCGACAGGTGACGTCAAGCGTGATGCCTTGGTGCGTTTCGTGTCTCATCTGCATACCACAAGCGGCACGATCAGCGATGGCGAATTCAACGCCATCCGTGCGGCCGGCTATAACGAGGCTCAGTTGGCAGAGATCTCACTGACCATAGCGCTTGGCATCTTCACCAACACGTTCAACCGTATCAACGGTACCGATGTCGATTTTCCGCCCGTAGATTGAGCCGTTTTGCTGAGCCGCTTATTGTATCAATCCATAGGAATAGCAATGATCGCCGAAAACGCCCTGGCCAAAATGCTCGGCTCTGAGAGATATTTTCCCGCTGTCATGCTAGCTAGGCCGATCTGAACTCCGTCCGGTCACATCACCCACCTCCGGATGCCATCCGGTGCAAATGTAACGGCAGGTCTGGATGTATCCGAGAAGCATCCTGGGATACATCCAGGCATTGTCTATGAAGCATAAAAGTATATGAGGAAGACAGTGACACTTAATCATCCGATTTTTGCTCGCTGGCCGGTGCCGTACCCCGATCGACTCCAGCTCTTTTCCTTGCCGACGCCCAACGGAGTGAAGGTCGGCATCATGCTGGAGGAGACCTACGATCTACGATCCTGGTCCGATCGGTCGGCCGCCGGCCTTGTTCGAATCGGGAGCGATACTGAACTATTTCGCGGACAAGGCGGGGCAGTTTCTATCCACCGATTCCAGCAGGCGCTATGAAACGATCCAGTGGTTGATGTGGCAGATGGGCAGTGTCGGGCCGATGTTCGGCCAGGTCGGTTTTTTAACAAATTTGCTGGCAAAGCCTATGAAGATAAGCGCCCGTGCGATTGCTACGTTGCCGAATCTACGCGGTTGCTCAGTGTCCTCGACGAGCGACTCGCCGGACGGGATTGGGTGATGGGCGCCGACTACAGCATTGCGGATACTTCGCTGCTCGGCTGGGTGCGTAACCTGATCGGCTTCTACGAAGCCCGGGAACTTGTTGGATTCGACCACTTTCTTCATGTGCAAGCGTGGTTCGCGCGCGCCCTCGCGCGCCCGGCAGTGCGGCGTGGGCTCGAAGTGACAGCAGCCTAACCGGAAGGCTGTAGATAGGAAGGATTTGCGGAACGTGACGGGTTTGGGTGCGAGCACGTGGGCCGGACGCGCGTCGATGTTGAAAGGGGCGATTTTGAGGAGTCCGACCAAGAGCTGAGGAAACCCGGGCCGGCCGGATAGAGCTGTGCGGTAGGTCCGGCCGATCTAGTGTCCTGTCCCGCAAATAACTGGCATTAGTCTTGCATCCCGTTTCGGCATTTTGGGAACGGAGATATCGCGATGATTACGGGCAGACCGAAGGCCGAATTGGTGTTGAGCGAAGATGAACGCGCGCAGTTGCAGGCGTTCGCGC
>NZ_JBFTSP010000024.1:0-82152 GCF_056400065.1 Cupriavidus sp. 01L415
TGATACTGTGCTTCCGACTCAGCGACATGACCCCTCCAAAGCCGGACAAATACTCCTGGACCACTTGGCGTTTGAACGCCTCATCGTACTTCGTCATGAAAAACACCCCAAAGGTTGGATGTATGTCCAACTTTTGGGGTGCAGTTCACCGTGGTGCTCCTTTTTCCATTCATGCGTAACAAGCTGGACTGCGATTTACTCGGGCTGAATATTCGCCGCCTTGATGATGCGACCCCATTTGGCCGATTCCTGTCCCTGGAATTTCGCCAGTTCGGCAGGCGTGCTGGTGAACACCTCGGTGCCGGTGGACTGGTAGAAGTTGGCAGCGGTATCGCTCTTCGCCGCCTTCACCAGCATCTGGTTGAGCTTGTTGACGACAGCCGCTGGCGTGTTGGCCGGCGCATACGCCGCGAACCAGTAGCTCATCTCGTAACCCTTCACGCCCGATTCGTCGATCGTCGGCACATCCGGAGCCAGCGGGGAACGCGACTTGCCCGACACGCCCAGCGCGCGCAGCTTGCCCGTCTTGACCTGCGGCAGGCCGGTGGCGGTGTCCGTGATCATCATCTGGATCTGGTTGCCCAGCAGGTCGGTGATCGCCAGCGGATTGCTCTTGTACGGCACGTGCAGCAGCTGCACGTGGGCCATCTGCTGGAACAGTTCGCCGGCAATACGCGACGACGAGCTGCCGCTGCCGAAGCTCAGCTTGCCCGGGTCCTTCTTGGCCAGCGCGATGAACTCGCCCACCGTCTTCGCCGGCAATTGCGGGTTGACCACCATGATCTGGCCCCCACGACCCAGCGCCGTAACGGGCGTGTAGTCCTTCACCGGGTCGTACGGCAGCTTCTTGAACAGATGCTCGTTGGCCGCATGCGTGGTGTTGGTGGTGATCAGCACCGTATAGCCATCCGGGCTTGCCTTGGCGACGTCACTGGCCGCGATGAACCCATTTGCGCCCGGCTTGTTGTCCACCACCACCGTGACCTTGGTGTCCAGCGTCACCGCCTGGCCGATGGCACGCGCCAGCTGGTCCGTCGCGCTGCCGGCCGCAAACGGCACGACAAAGCGAATCGGCTTGTCTGGATACTCGGCCCACGCGCTGCCGGCGGGCAAGGCAAGGCACGCGAACGTGGCAAGGGCGGCGATGGCGAGCGGCCTGCGGAATCCGTACATCGTTGTCTCCTGGAATCGTTGATCGTTGTGAGAGTGAAATGGCCCGGCAATCAGGGGGTGCCGCCGGCAAGCCGGGTAGGCAGGGGAATCGTCATGCCCAGCAGCAGGAACGCAAGCGCCTTGCCGTGCGTGTCGAGATTGAGTGCATCGTTGACGCCGCCATCCAGCACGCCGTCGATAACGAAATTCATGGCCTGGATCGACGGCACGACATAGCGCGTGACCGCCCGTGGCCGGCGATGGGCGAACAGCGCGCGCACGGCGTCTTCGGTGACGTGCGCGACCAGGTGGTCGAAGTCGCGTGCGTCATAGGCAATCACGCTGATGTTGGAGCGGTCACCCTTGTCGCCGGTGCGGCCATGGGCAAACTGGTATAGCGGCGCGATGTCGGTCATGGCGTCCTCGGGCATTCGGTCAGGCAATCAAGGTGTGGCCGGGCGATACGGCGTCGCGCGGCACGAGGCACGACATCGCATTGAGCCGTGTGCGCAGCGCGGTGCGCACGCCGCCGCCGCCGGCCGGGCCACAGGTATAGAGCGCATTGACTTCGCGTAGCAGCGCCTGGGCCACCGCCTTGTCCTCGTGCGCCAGCGCGGCGCGCAGACGCACGTCCCGGGCATCGGCCTCGCCCGGTTGCGGCGCGGCCAGCATTGCGCCGCCATCGTCGGCGAATACGCTCAACACGCCGATCAGGTCGAAGCGAATCGGCACATCGTGACCGAGCCCCTGCATCCGCTTCAGAAGGATGTCTGCGGCCAGACGAGCCCGCGCGGCGGCGTTGGGGCCGGCGTAGGAAATCTCGCCCTCCGCGAACCATCCGCCCTGGTAGAACAGGTTAGCCTTGAGCTGATCTGGCCGCGCGTGGCCGCGGATGTTGCGCACCGCCACGCGGTCCGGGCCGATCTGCTCCACGGTCACATTGCCGATGTCGGCCACCACGTCGGGCGTCAGGTAGGCCGAGGGATCATGCACCTCATACAGCAACTGCTCTTTCACCGTGCGCAGGTCCACGCAGCCGCCGGTGTTGGCGGCCTTGAAGATTTCGATGCCGCCATCGGCGTCGAGTCGTGCGATCGGGAAACCCACCGCGTGCAGATCCGGTACGTCCTTCATGCCCGGGTCCGCGAAGTAGCCGCCGCTGACCTGGGCGCCGCACTCCAGCAAGTGGCCGGCCATGGTGGCCGCCGCGAGGCGATCCCAGTCGTCCCACGCCCAGTCGAAATGTGCCATAGCGGGACCGACAGCCAGTGCGGGATCGGCCACGCGTCCACAGACCACCACCTGCGCGCCATCGCGGATCGCCTCGGCAATGCCGCGCGCGCCGATATAGGCGTTGGCGCAGACAAAGCGCGCCTCGGGAAAGGATTCGCCGACGATGCCTCGCAGCAGGGCGCGACCCGCGTCATGCGACAGGTCATCGCCCTCCACCACCGCCACGCGCGGCGCGGGCAGACCCAGTTCGGCCGCCAGCGCGGCAATGCGGCGAGCCGCGGCGCGCGGATTGGCCGCACCAAAGTTGCCGATGATGGGAATGCCGTTGGCCAGGCACAGCCCCAGCACCGGCGTCAGCAATTGGTCCAGCAGTGGCTCGTAGCCGTGCTCGGGGTCGCTGCGGCGCGCCAGCTGCGCCAGCGCCAGCGTGCGCTCGGCCAACGTCTCGAAAATCAGCGCCGCAGGCCCGCCAGCGGCGATCAGCGTACGCACCACGGGCAAGGCGGCGTCGATGCGGTCGCCGGAAAATCCGGCGCCAGATCCGATCAGCAAGGGGACGGTCATGGGCGTTCGCATGGGAGAGATAACGGCAATCTCATTCTAGGTCGCCACGCTCCAGTCAAAAAACGGATTATTTGGATTAATCTATCGACAATCTGGATCAATCAAAGCCGCCCCGCAGGACGGCGCCCCCCCATGATCACGAACCTGTCGGTCAAGCACCTGCGCGCCTTCGTGGCGTTGGCCACGCACCGCAATTTCACACGCGCGGCGCGGGCGTGCCATTTGTCCCAGTCGGCCTTCAGCACGGTGGTGCAGACCCTGGAGGAGCAGGCCGGCATCCGCCTGTTCGAACGCACCACGCGGCACGTGGAGCTGAGCGCGGACGGACGCCGCTTCGAGGAAGTGGCGCGGCGGTTGCTCGCGGATTTCGAGGCGGCCTTCGAGGACTTGCGCGACCACGCGGAACGCCGCAAGGGCCGCGTGGCCATCGCCGCGCTGCCCTCGCTGGCCGGAGGCGACCTGCCGCCATTGCTGGCCGACTTCCACCGCCGCTATCCCGGCATCTCGCTGGAGCTCCACGACCAGCTCGCCGATGGCTGCATCGATATGGTCCGTCGCGGGCAAGCGGATTTCGCGCTGGCGCCAGCCCCGGCACAGGACGCCGACCTGCGCGTCGAAGCGCTCGTGCATGACAACTTCCACCTGGTCTGCCCCGCCGACCACCCGCTGGCCAACCGACGCCGCATCGCGCCACAGGCGCTGGCGGGGTTGCCGTTCATCCAGCTATCGCGGACCAGCAGCGTGCGGCAGCACCTGGATGCGGCGCTGCATCCGCTTAGACTGCATGGGGTGATGGAGGTGGAGCACCTGGCCACCGTGGCGGCGCTGGTGGAGGCGGGGTTGGGTGTGTCCGTGGTGCCGGCGCTGGCCTTGTTCCAGTTTCGCCGCGAGGGGCTGGCGATCCGGCCCATGCAAATGCCATCGCTGGTGCGCGACATCTGCCTGGTGCGGCTGCGCGAGCGAAGCGACTCGGCCGCCGCGGTGGCCATGATCGAATGCGTGCGCGCGCACTTCAAGCCCGCAAAGGGCCGCGCGCCGGCGACGGCATCGTCCTGAGCTTGTCGCCCGGCCTAGAAATGGCCCAGATAGCCGCCGTCGACCGCCAGCACCTGGCCCGTGACGTAGGACGCGGCAGGCGAGGCGAGGAACACGACGGCGCCCGCCACCTCATCCGGCTGGCCCCACCGGCCCAGCGAGGTCCGGTTGCGCAGCCACTCGGCCACGGTCTCGTCGGCGACCATCGACTGGTTGGGTTCGGTGGCGAAGTAGCCCGGTGCCACCGCGTTGACGGTGATGCCCTGCCGCCCCAGGTCGGCTGCCATGGCCCGCGTCAGCGCATCGAGGCCGCCCTTGGTCGCGGGATACAGCACGTCATTGGCGCGCGCCACCTGCCCGGCGATCGAGGTCACGTTGACGATGCGTCCATACTGGCCGCGCTGCATCAGCTGCGCGGCGTGCCGGCACAGCGCATAGGGCGCGACGAGGTTGGTTTCGAGCATCGCGCGCAGGTCGCCGGCATCGAGGTGTGCCATCGAATTCCGGTTACGCGCGCCGGCATTGTTGACGAGAATATCGAGCCGGCCGTGACGCGCCGCGATGCCGGCAAACGCCTCGGTTACTGCGTCCTCGTCGGTGATGTCGAGCGGGATCGCCTCGGCACTGCCGCCACGGGCGACAAGTCGCGTAACGGCGTCGGCAACGCGCTGGCCGTTGCGCGCACAGACCAGCACGTGCGCGGCGGCATCGGCCAGCCCTGCGGCGATCGCCAGGCCAAGGCCCTGCCCGCCACCGGTCACCAGCGCGACGCGGCCTGCGAGGGAAAACGGGGAAGGGGACGCTGCGGTAGGAATTGCCATCCGGCAACTATACCGCAGCGCACCAGCGAGAAAGACGCCCGCCGAAGGTGAGGCGGCCCCTTGGGTGGGCCGCTTGCCAGGTTCGATTGCGCCCGGTGAATCAACTCAGCGGATCAGCTTGCCCGTCGACGAGACGATCGACATTTCCACGAATGACGAGCCCGTATGGCGCGTGGCGCTGTAGCTGATCAGGATGCCGCCGAGGTCGTAGTCGCGCAGGCCTTCCAGCGCGGCGATCAGCTTCTCGCGCGTGGGCTCCGGCCCGGCGCGGCGCAAGCCTTCCACCAGCACCTTGGCCGACATGAAGCCTTCCATGCCCGCGTTGCTGGCCTCCACGTTCTGCGCCTTGGCCATGCTGCGATATTCGCTGGCGATGCTCATCTGGCTGGAGTTCATGCCGGGCACCACCTGCGTGATGATCAGGCCACGGCCGTCGTCCGCCAGTTCCTTGATAAAGGAATCCGCCGCGTTGTTGGAGAGCGTGACGAACTGCGCCTGGCTACCCGCCTTCTTCATTTCCTTGATGATCCTGGCCGCCTCGGAGCCGGACCCGATCACCATCACGGCCTGCGGGCTGGACTTGTTGACGTTGGCCACGCCCTGGCTGATGTCGCCCATCGGCCGGTTGAACGCCGCCGCCGCCGCTGGCTGCACGCCGCGTGCCTGCAGCGCGGTGGTGAAGCCTTCGAACACATCCTGCCCGAAACCGTCGTTGGCGTAGAAGATGGCAATCCGGCTCATGCCGGACGTCGCCAGGTGGTTGATCGCACGCGCCACCTCGTCCTGGTACTTCGCGCGGACGTTGAACACGTAGCGATTGACCGGACGGTGCAGCGTGATGGCACCCGTGAGCGGCGCGATCAGCGGCACCTTCTCCGTCGCGATGATCGGCAGGATGCTTTCGTTCTGCGGCGTGCCGCGCACCATGAACAGCGCGAACACCTTGTCTTCGTGGATGAGCTTGCGCACGTTGTCCGGCGTGCGCTTGGCGTCGAAGCCGTCGTCGTAGGTCACCAGTTCGATGCGGCGGCCGCCGACGCCGCCGTTGGCATTGATCGTCTTCAGGTAGACCTGCGCGCCGGCGATCTGCTCCTTGACGGAACCCGCCACCGGACCGGTGACGCCGGCCGACTGGCCGATGCGGATGGTGCTCTTGCTGATGCCCGGGTCAGCGTGTGCCGCCATCGGCGTGACAAACCCCAGCGTGGCGGCAAGCATGCCCCACGCAAATCGTCTTGCGTTCATTGTTGACCCCTCCAGAAGCGCCCGCGTGACTAGTAATTTTTTTCCGCTGCGTGCCGCGCCAGAGCGTCCGGAAGATGCCCGTGCGACGTTTCGGAAGGTACCTCATCGGAGGTATTTGTTCAAACCATGGCGGGGGAGGGGTGTTGCTGCGGCAGCACACCGTGGCCAGAAGGCTCCGGTTATGGCCTGGTGTGGCCGCAGCAAGGCGCGCGATAGCACGTGCGCCGGAGCGCGCCACAAGGGCGCGTCAGGGAAAAGCAGAACAGGCGGGTCAGTCCTGGCCGATCGCGGCCAACTCCAGCCAGCGCTCAGGGGAACGCCGGCACCGCCGGATCCATGCCGGCAAACCTGGCTTCCGGATGGGCCTTCTGCAGCAGGGCTTCGATCTCCTCGCACCGGCCGCGCGGCACATCCACCATCAGCAGCAGCTTGCCCGCCTCGATGTCCTTCTCGAATCCACGTAATCGGCTGTTGGGGGCCGAGCTGCCGATCATGCTCGATGCCCATGCGCCAAATACCGCGCCGAGCACGGCCAGCACGCCGACCAAACCCCACTGCGGCGTGTCGCTGACAATCGGGAACATCGCAACGACCACCCCCGCCACGATCCCGACGCCACCGCCCACCATCAGCCCCATTTCGGCGGCGTGGACGATGTCCGAGGTCTGGAACAGGTTGGCTTCATGCAATCCGGTCATGTCGGAACCGTCGCGTGCCACGAAGTGGATGTGACTGTTCTCGATGCGAGCCAGCAGCAAGTCGTCCATGGTGCGTTGGGCGCTCGCCAGGTCGGGCAACAACCAGAAGATGCGTTTGCGCATGACTTGTCTCCTCTGTCAGGCCGCCCCGGTATGGGTCATCCGTCTGCGGGACGGGTTAGGTTCTTTCTACTCTGTTCGTGGCACGAGTGCAAGGCGGCGGCGCCGGCAACAGGTTTCAAGCAGACCGCGCGTCACCCCGGCCGGCCGCCATCCCATCAGAATGTGATTGGCAGGCGCACATTGACCTGCAGATCGGGCGTGTCCCGGGTGAGCCCGGCACCGACCGAAACGTTAAGCGTGTAGCGCGGGCTGAACCGGTATGAATAGCCGACCAGCAGCGTGCCCTGCGTGACCCGGACCGAGCCCGGCACCGTCTGGCCGTTCTGCTTGATCGGCCAGATGATGCTCTGGTCGTAGCCAATACTGAACGAGGCATGCTCGTTGAGCGAGAGGCCGATGCCCAGGCTGAAGCCAAAGATGTCTCCCGGCGCGATCTTGCCGAGGTTTTCCTTCTCGCCGTTCAACACGGTGCGGCTGACGTTGTCGCGCGCGAAGTTATGCAGGTAGCTGAAGGTGCCGAAGAACACCGCGGGATCGCTCGGCAGCAGCCACGTGACACCCGGCTGGATCGCCTGGAAGCCGGTGCCGGTAGGCAGCCCCAGCGGCAGCCCCGTGCCCGTGGTATTGCCGACGCAGCGCGTCACGCAATCGGTGACCACCTCGAATGGGTCCTTGCCGGTATTCGACTTGTAGCGCAGCCAGCCGATGAAGAACGGCATCCTCTCGTTGCCGTTGTTGAGTTGGTATCGCAGGGTCGCTTCCACGTCCCCCAGGCCGCTGCCGCTGGAGTTGAAGACGTTGTCGGTCGCGGTCCCCGTGAACACCTCGCGGCTGATGGTGGAGCCCGAGGTGTGCACGTAGGGCACCTTGGCTTCGATCTCCATCCGGTCGGTCAGGCCGTAGCGCATCGTGAACGTGCCGACGTACGAGGTCGTCTTGACCTCGCGCACATCGATCAGCCCGATCAGCACGGCCGGGATGACGGTGAAGCCCACCAGGGCGACGCGGTTGCTGGACGAGTAGCCGTATTGAAATCCCGGCTCGATCACGACCTTGCCTTTCGCGGTCAGCACACCGGGCTGATCGGTGATCGGCGCGATCTCGGGGGGGCGCGTCTCGGCCTGAGGTGGCTTGCCGACTGGCTCCTGCTCGCCGGCCTGCGCCACCGCGGGTTCAACCATTTGCGGGGGCGCGGAGCCCGGCTCGGGCGCGCCCTGCTGGGCGTTCTGCGGGGCGTCCGCGGAATTGGGAGCGTTGGGAGCGTCGGAGGTGCCAGCCGCCACGGCCGGCGCGGATTCTCCGGGTGCGGGTCCGGTGCCTGGCGGGCGCTGGCCGCCGCGCTTTCTGGCCAGCGCCTCGGCGCCGACCACGCTGCGCAGCTCGCGGATCGTGGCTTCCTGCTCGGCCATCGCCCGCTTCATCGATTCAAGTGCCGCGGCCTGCGCGGCGAGTTCTTTCTTCAGTGCATCCAGCCGCGCCGCCGTGGGGCCTTCATCGGGCAGCGACTGGGCCTGCGTCAGCCCACTCAACAACACTAGCGTCGAGCAACCGGCAGCGTGCCGGAATCCATGCAGCGACGTGTTCTTCATGGCGTCTTCCTCCCCCCGGGACGGCGGACTGGTATTGCAGGAGCCCGCAACCTGCTCTACTGCCATGGCACCCTGGCACTACCTCCTTCCGGCCGCATTCAGCAGCGTATTGCTCAATGCGGAAGTCGCCACGGCCGAGCGATACGACTGCAAGGTGTTGACCCCTGCGTCCAGCTTCATCAGGCTTTGAATCGTCTGGCCGTTAAGCGAGTTTTGTATAACTGTCGGTGCCGCATTCACCTGTGCACCCGCGGCGAACGCATTGTTCAGCCCGCTCTGCACCACAAGGGCGCCATTGCCGTTGCCCAGCGCGGGACTATTCGCCAACTGGCCGGCAGCGCCCGCAGCCCCATTGACATTCAACGGGGCCAGCACTGACGACAGCTGGCTTGCCTGCGCCGGTGTGATCTTGCCGATGTCGGGGATCATAACCCTGGTCGCCACGACCAGGTCACCGTTGATATACACGGCGCGTTCGATACCGAACGAAGCCTGCAATCCGCCCACATCGAAACCGCCGCGCAACTCGTCCAGCCGGTCCTCGACGACGGGCTTCCATGCGGCCATACGGCCGACACGACCGCCAGGGGCTGCCGGAGGGATGTCAGCGGCCGCACTTGCGGCAGGCCGTACGACCTCGCTTGCCGGTTGCACGGCGACGACGGCATCCACCGGCATGGCTGTGCTGGCCGTCCCGGTCGACCGGGTCAGCGAGGGATCGAAGCCGCCGCGCATGACAGCAAGACGCTCATGCGCGACCGGCGCCGCACTGGCGACAATGACATTGGGGTCCGGCAGCGTGACGGCACTCACCTGATCGAGGCGGATGGCCGTGGGCACCGCCTCCGTGGCATCGGAACGCAAATCCGCCGGCGCCGGCGCACCGGTCTCCGCTCCGACATCGCCCGCCTGCCGCACGTATGCATCGGTAGCGGGGGTTTCTTTGCCAGCCGGCGCGTTGGACGCTTCGGCCGCTTCGGCCGCTTCGACCGCTTCGGCAGGCACGGTGGCATCGGCATTGGCGGACGGCATCGCCTGCCCGGTCACGCGGGCACGCACTGCCGAGACAACCACGGGGCAGGCGTTCTCGTCGAAGCCACCCCGCAATGCAGCAAGGTCTTCCTGGTCGACCGGCTTCCACCCGGCCATTGTCTCCGTTCCCTCGATCAGGGGGGCCAGGCGTTCATCCGGACCGGCACGAGCGGCTGGCGGCAGCGTCAGACCCGAGACGCCGGCAGCCTCCTCCGTTGACAACTCGCTGCCCCAGGCCGAACCCGCCGCGCAGACCAGTCCAGCGCCCACGAGCATTGCCGTGGCAGCGGACCGGTTTGCAACGCGCGAGGTCCGCGGGGGCCTCAAGGATGTCTTGCGCATTGTTATTCCTTAGAAATCAGGAACGCCATGCGGTGGCATGACGGTGAAAAACAAGCTGTCCCGATTGACTCCCATCCAGTAAGGCCCACTGGGCGATACGCGCCAGTCGGCATATTGATTGAAACGTGCCAGCTCCTCCCGGTTGTGAATCACGAAGAGCAACTGGCTGTCCCAGATGCGTTCGAAGTGCTCGCGCGTCAGGGCGCGTGTGCCCATGGCGGGATCGCCCACCAGCACGCGATTGCCTTGCACCCCCTTGACCACCACGAAGTGGTGATAGCCGTTTTCCACCACCAGCACGATGGCCGGCACCTTTGCCTCTTCCAGCTTGGACAGCGGCAGTTCGTAGCCGTCGGCCAGGAAGCCGCGTGACTCGAGGAACCGCTTCATGTCGAGCAGCGAAAATCCCTCGCGCTGGATCTTGGACTGGTCGCCGTTCACATACATATCCTGGAACACGACCTGCTCACTAACCGGGTAGCCGTACTGATACGTCAGCAGGGTTGCCACGGCGGCGGAGCCGCAACTGAAGTCGTATTGCTGCCGAATCGTGGTCTTGAAGCGCGCCTCCTTGAGGCTCGTTACCTTGACGCTGTAGAGGTGGCCCGTGTTGTCGGGCACTACGGCGCTATCGGCACACGCGATGCGCGCGCCGGCGGATAACAGGATCAACGCCAGCAAGGCCGTCAGCGGTCGCAATCTCATGGCGCGAACTGGACGTTGACGATGGTCCCGGTCTGTATCAGCACGTTGGAGCCCGTGTTCTGAATCACGGTCGGGATGCCGATCGCATTGGAGAACGACGAGGCGGTAATAACGTTGTCTCCGGTCGGGGAATTGATTGCCCGATTGTCGGCAACCGTCCCGTGCAGACGCATGTCGTTTACCACCACTTCAGCGCCCCCTCGGAGCGAATCCAGCTTGTTTTCGCCAACCGGCTTGCCAAGCGAGGCAAAAGCGCCGCCTGCATGGCTGCGTGCCACAGGTTCCTCCTGGGCTGGTTGCGGTGTGGATACAGCCGCGGCGGCCATGACTGGTGGCCCGGAGGGCTGTTGGGGTTCTGCGCGGGCATGCAGGCCCGGCCAGAACAGGATAGCCGTCGACAGGATGCCGACAGTAGTGCGGACCGATCCCATGGTGAGATCTCCTTCAGCGGACGGCGACTGACATGGCTTGCGTTCGGGTAGCCCGCGGTGCGACGTGTCCACCACTGGCCTGGCGCAGCCGCGGATACCCGTACGTGTTGTCTTCTTTGCTACCCGTGTAAGCCCGGCGCGCGGGCGGGCCATCCCACCCGCGCCACGCGCCGGCCTTCCAGGGCCTAGCGGCCGACGCTCAGGTTAGCCTGAACGGTGACAGCCTGTTGCGCCAGCGAGGCCATGCCGGAGTTCTGCACGACGTTCAGGATGCCGGCTGCGCTGACTGCGGTGCCAGACATCGTGTTCGACATGTTGAAGGTACCGGCGTTGAGGTTGTTCTGGCCGCCCGCACCACCCGCACCGCCAACCGCACCGTTGCCTACGCCACCGTTGCCTACGCCACCGGCACCGCCGGTTGCGCCAACCGCACCGTTGCCGGCCGTTGCGCTACCGTTGGTAGCCTGGGTCGACGAGCCGCCGTTGGAGGCGCTGCCGCCAGCACCGCCTGCACCTGCATTGCTGGTTTGCGTGCCGCCAGCACCGCCAGTGGACGTCGAGGCGCCGCCTGTGGCCGCACCGGCCGTGGACGTGCCTGCGCCGCCTGCGCCGCCGGTACCCGAGCCCGCGCCGCCGGTCGCCGACGCCGCGCCGGCACCGCCTGCTGCGCCAGCACCGCCCGTGCCGCTGCCGGCACCGCCCGTACCGCTGCCGGCACCGCCCGTACCTGCACCGCCGGCGCCCGTGGTTGCGGAGCCATTGGCACTATTGCCATCGCCTGCGCTACCCTTGGCGTGTGTGCTGCCACCCACGCCTACGCTCGCGCCCAGCGCGCCGCCGCCGCGGCCCTTGGCCCAGCCACCGTCGCCACCGGAGCCGCCCTTGGCACCAGCCAGCGCGTCGCCACCACTGCCCTTGGCCCACCCGCCGTCGCCGCCTGCACCCAGGCTGGCAGTCAGAGCACCGCCGCCGCGCGACTTGGCGTTGCCGCCATCGCCGCCCCAGCCCACGGCCTTGCCGCCCTTGCCGCCATCACCAGCGTAGGAGCCACCATTGGAGGCTGCGCCGGCGGTCGCGCTGCCATTGGTAGCACTGCCGCCATTTCCGCCATTGCCGCCATTGCCGCCGTTTCCGCCGTAGCCATCGCCACCATAGCCGGCGCCGCCCTTGCCGCCCCTACCACCATTGGCATCGCCCAAGTTCTTCACGGTGTTGCCGATGTCGTGGATACGGATATTGGTCACGCTGCCTTCCAGCTTGCTGATGGCAATTGCCTTGCTGGAGTTGAAGGAGTTCTGGAAAACTTTCGAATAGCTGGAAACCTCGTTCGCCGTTGGGCCGGAGTTCCCTGTTTGGGTGGAATTTGATGTCGCTGTCAGGCTGTTAGCGCCAGTAGTGGACTTTTGATTACAGGACTTGTCACTATCGCCGCAGGGATTCGCCAGTGCGACCCCGCTGAAGCCCAAGGCCAGGACTGCAGCTGTCGCAAGAAGGGTCTTATTCATAAAAAGCTCCCAGGTGGATTTCACAGCGTCTTCGTCTGGGAGCCGGCGATCGGGAGATCGGATAGCGCTCAGGCGACGGTCCGGCGGCTCCGCCAAACCAGTCGCTTCTTCCGCATAATCGGTGCCAGCCGCGCCTCTCCGGGCGACAAGCCGTTGAAATACAAGGGCTGCCCAGCCATCACACGGGAACTTTTCCGCGGGTTTTCTGCGCGTCACGCCGCGGCAGCCTGTGAACCGCAGTAGACATGTCACAGGGCTGTGACACGGGTTCCGGCCTGCTGTCGTGCTCCCCGCTTCACGCCACCAAAATCTGTCGCGTTTTCAAGACGTTAGCATTCGTCACGGAGCAGGCCGGAGGCGCCACACCCGTAACGGCGGTGAAACAGCGATCCTGCCATGCCACATCCACCACGCATTCATCGGCGACGCTGCTTGTCAGGTCAGTCTCTGCGGCGCCATGTTGCGGGTGCAATGACGAAGGCGGGCGCAAGTGCATCCTTGGCGCCGCGAACGCGCGGCGCGGTATGAATCGCGCCGAATTCGTCCCCTTTCTTGCGGACAAAAAAGCGCTCGATGCGGTCTCGCAACAAAATGTTCCGGGCCGGGGTGCACCATGCGCCCCCAACGCGTTTCATGCTAGGCTCTATGTCTGATCTACAGTACATTAGTCCCGTCAAGGACTTGTCAGCGCATTCGCAAGGGAAGCCATGAGTGAAGCCGTCGTTCCCCTGTATCACCAGATTTACGTGGTCCTCCGCCAGCAGATCGTGGAAGGCCGATTTGGCCAGGGCCCGCTGCCGGGCGAGATCGATCTCGCCAAGCAATTCCATGCCTCCCGCGTGACGATGCGTCGCGTGTTTGACCGCCTGGTACAGGAAGGACTGGTGCGCCGCCATCGCGGCCTGGGCACCTTCGTCAATCCCCATCCGGTCAAGCCAGCCGTGTCGGAAGAACGTGCAGCCAGCCTGCTCGGCAACATCATCGACATGGGCGAGAAGACCGCGGTCAAGGTCATCTCGATCGACGAGGTCCACGCCACGCCCGACGTCGCCGAAGCCCTCAATCTGCAGGTGGGCGATCCCGTGATCAAGATTGTCCGCGTGCGCCACTATCGCAACCGTCCGCTGTCGCACATCACTGCGTACCTGCCCGCGGACCTGGGCCGCCCGCTGTCCCGCAAGGACCTGGAGGAAAAGCCCATGCTCCGTCTGCTGGAAGCCGCAGGCGTGGAACTGGGCCGCGCGACGCAGGTGCTGACCGCGCGCCTGGCCGATGTTGTCGTGGCTCCGCTGCTCGACGTGCCGGTTGGCGGTGCCCTGCTGGCGGTGCGCCGCGTGGTGCTGGACAAGGCCGGCCGCCCGGTGCAGTTCCTGATGGGTCAGTATCGGCCGGACCGCTACGAGTACCGCATGGAACTGTCCCCGATGGGCGGCGACAGCGCCAACGTGTGGGTGGAAAACGAAACGCGCACGGGCCTGCGCGACTAGGGTCGGACTGCCCCTCCCGGTCGATCCGGGCGATACTGCGCACTCCTGATCACACTTGTCGAGGAGCCCACGTCATGCCAGTTGTTCGCCCGGGTGCGCACCTGCACGCCCGCAAGCCTGCCCGCGTCCGCGCGCTGATGTCCTGCCTGACCCGAGTGACCGGCGCCGTGGTCCTGTCCCTGGTGTCCCTGCTGTCCACACCCTCCGGCGCCCACGCCGCGGTGGCGGGCGGCAAGCCGATCCGCATCCTGATCGGCGCGCCCGCCGGCGGGACCACCGACACGCTGGCACGTACCATCGCGCAGGAAATGTCGCAGGCGCTGGATCAACCGGTGTTGGTCGAGAACCGTCCCGGGGCCGGTGGCAACATCGCCGCGGACTTGGTCGCCAAGAGCCCCGCCGATGGCACCACGCTGCTGATGAGTTTCACCAGCCATACGATCAACGCCACGCTCTACAAGAAGCTGCCGTTCGATCCCATCCAGGATTTCACGCCGATCACGCTGGTGGCCACCGTGCCCAGCGTACTGGTGGCCACGCCCAAACTGCCCGCGAACAACATCCCGGAACTGATCCGGCTGGCCAAGTCCGAACCCGGCAAGCTGAACTTCGGCATCGGATCGGTCGGATCGTCGGTCCATCTGGCCGGCGACATGTTCAAGATGATGACGGGCACCTACATCGTCAACATCCCCTACAAGGGCACCACGCCGGCCATCACGGACCTGTTGGCGGGCCAGGTCGACCTGATGTTCGCCAGCACCATCAACGTGGCGCCGCACGTAAAGGCCGGCAAACTCAAGGTGCTGGGCGTGACCAGCCCCACGCCGCTGCCGCAGTTCCCGGGCGCACTGCCGATTGGGGCCACGGTGAAGGGCTTCGAGTCGAGCGCATGGTTCGGCCTGTTCGGCCCGGCCAACCTGCCACCGGAGATCACCCAGGCGCTGTTCCAGGCTGCGCGCCACGGGCTGGAATCGCCCGCCGTGCGCAAGCGGCTGGAAAACGATGGGGCGCAGCCCAGCGCGATGCCGCCTGAAGCGTTTGCCACATTCGTGAAGCAGGACGTCAAGCGCTGGGCGACGGTAGTCAGGTATTCAGGAGCCCAGCCCGAATGACCCTGTCCAGCGGCAACGCCGTCGACCCTGTCCAGCTGCCCGCGACGCTCGCCCAGAAACTCGTGGCACGCGCGGCCGGCGTGGCGCACGTCACGCCGGGCACGGTGGTGATGTGCAAGGTCGATCTGGCGATGTCGCACGATTCCAGCGGCCCGCGGCGCGTGGCGCCGCTGCTGCGCGAGCTCGGCGCGAAGGTCTGGGATCCCTCGCGTTTCGTGGTGGTGACGGACCACTTCGTGCCGGCTGCGGACCCCGATGCCGAGGCGATCGTCCGCTTCACGCGTGACTGGGTGCGCGATGCCGGCATCTCCCATTTCATCGACGGCGAGGGCATCTGCCACGTCGTGCTGCCCGAGCGCGGCCACGTGCTGCCCGGCCGCTTCATCGTGGGCGGCGACAGCCACAGTCCAACCGGCGGTGCATTCGGCGCCTATATGTTCGGCATCGGCGCCACCGAGATGGCGGGCGTGCTGGCCACCGGCGAGATCTGGCTGCGCGTGCCGCAAACCATCCGGCTGGACTGGCAGGGCACGCTGGCCGACGGGGTATGCGCCAAGGACATGATGCTGTTCCTGTGCGCCACGCTGGGACTGGCCGGGGGCCGCTACGAAGCCATCGAATACACGGGCGCCGCAGTCACCGCGCTGCCGATGCAGGAGCGCATGACGCTCACCAACATGAGTGCGGAACTGGGTGCGCAGACGGGGCTCATCGCGCCGGACGCCACCACCATGGCGTGGCTGGCCGATGCCGGCGTGGATGCCGCCACGCTGGCCGCCATCGATCCGCGCCAATGGCGCAGCGATGCCGATGCGCAGGTGCTGGAGACTCACCGCTTCGACGCCGGCACGCTGGCGCCGCAGGTGGCGGCCCCGCACTCGCCCGCCAACAGCGCGCCGGTGGATGCCGCGGCCGGGCAGGCGGTGGACATCGCCTACCTGGGCGCTTGCACAGGCGCCAAGCTGGAAGACCTGCGCATGGCCGCGCGCATGCTGCGCGGGCGCAAGGTGGCCGCTGGCGTGTCGCTGCGTGTGGCGCCCGCCTCCTTGCGCGACCAGCAACAAGCCGCGCGCGAGGGCACGCTCGAAGTGCTCGTCGCCGCTGGCGCCGAACTGCTGCCCAATGCCTGCAACGCGTGCGCGGGCTACGGCGCCTCGCGCTTTCCCGCCGGCAGCCGCGCCATTGCTTCCACTGCGCGCAACTTTGCCGGCCGCATGGGCGATGCTGGCAGCGCGGTGTGGCTGGCGTCTCCGCTAACGGTGGCGGCCAGTGCCGTGACCGGACGGATCACCGATCCCCGCACGCTGTTGGCATGACCCCTGCCCCCGATTTCCGCAATATGCCGGCCGGACGCATCTGGCGATTTGGCGACAACGTCGATACCGATGCGATGGCGCCGGGCGTCTATATGAAAGCCGCGATCGACGTACTGGCGCGCCATTGCCTGGAGAACCTGCGACCCGAGTTTCCGACCACCGTCCGCCCGGGCGACATCGTCGTCGGCGGCAGCAACTTCGGCATGGGATCATCGCGCGAGCAGGCCGCGCAGGCGCTGCGCCACCTTGGCGTGGCGGCGGTGATCGCGCCATCGTTCGCGGGCCTGTTCTATCGCAACGCGATCAACCTCGGACTTCCGGTACTGGTTTGCGCGCACACGGATGCGCTGGCCGACGGCGCGCGCGCCGTGTTCGACCTAGAGGCCGCGCAGCTACGGTTGCAGGACGGATCGCGCGTGGCGTGCGAGCCCGTGCCCGACTTCCTGCGTGCATTGCTGCGGGCTGGCGGGCTGATCCCGCACCTCAGGATGCGAATGGCCCGGCCCTGAGCGGATCGCCGGAGCGCGGCCACGCGGCGGCAGCCGACATCGGCGGACACGCGGCATCGCGCAGCAGAGACATCGCCTCGTCGTCGCTGGTCTGTGTGAAATCGAGATAGAAAGCGCCCACCGCACCGAAGCTGGCCGGTATGTTCAGGCACACGATCTGGTCCGCCACGGCGCGCAGCGTATCCAGGCCCTCCGCCGAACCTACCGGCACGGCGGCCACCACCCGCGCGGCACCCGCCATGCGCGCGGCGTCCAGCGCGGCGCGCATGGTCGCCCCGGTGGCCACGCCGTCATCCACCACGATCACCTGCCGGCCTGCCATGGCCGTCACCGGACGACCCTGACGATAGCGTTGCTGCCGCCTGCAGATCTCGTTGAGTTGCCGGCCGCGCTCCGCATCGAAGGCGCCGGACTCCACGGCGCGGCGCGTCCAGGAATCGTCATTGGCCACGGTATGTGGTCCGCGGCCGTCCGCATCGCCCTCCACCACCGCACCCAACGCCAGTTCCGGATAGCCCGGCGCGCCGATCTTGCGCACCAGCAGCACATCGAGCGTGCCATCGAGCGCGCGCGTCACTTCATAGGCGACGGGTACGCCACCGCGCGGCAGGGCCAGCACCAGCGGCGGGTCACCGTCGTGCGATCGCGCAAATCCGAGTTCGACCAGACGGCGGCCGAGAAACTGGCCGGCCTCGCGGCGGTCGGCAAAACAAGGCGGCAGGCTCATGGTGCGCTCCCGCAGACGAATGCAGGGAAGGGACGGGACCGTCGGGGCCACTGGCGTGGCGCGGGTCCACAGCCACTATAGTCCTGTCGCGGCGGGGTGGCGGTGCTTTGTCGGCAACGTCGCGCGTCGCCCACATGGCCCTGAGGAATATGGGGTCATTGTTGCGTATTCGACCCTATGAGGGCGATAGGCCACGGCGATTGATGGCCAATCTGAAACAGTGTTTTCTGGCTTGCCCCGCTGTTTGGATCGGCTTGCTTGAGTAGGATGACTGCGTGGCGGAGATCCCCGCCCACCGACCCTTCCGGAGCCCAAGAGGCCCCGCCATCGACTGAGTGAGTGTTACCGTGAATCCGCAACATATCTCCCGCACCAACGACGAGGCCGCCGACCACGAACTGGACCTCGATATTCCCTTCGGCTCGCTCGACGCCGCCGCCATGGCAGAACTGCCGTACACCTTCAGCCAATCCGGCACCTGCACGCGCTACTACAACGAGTTTTTCGGCTGACTTTTCGACTGCCCCGGGCGGGCGCCGCCATCCGTCTCAGCGGCGCGCATGGCGCACCGCCGGGCGGGTACGGCAAACCATGAAGTATTGCGAACTCAGCCACCACGGCAGCTGAGGCAGCGGGCTGTTGCAGGCGAATTCGACTGCAAAGCGAGTACACACATGGGCGCGCAGCTTGCGGAAATCGAAACCCTTGTGTGTTTGCCTGGGGTTGTCGGGCCGTGTCACCGGCAGCCCGAGCAGCGCCCGTAGCGCCTCGACCGGCGTATGGTCCATGCGCAGCGAACGGTTGCTGACCATGCCGTCCAGCAGCTTGGGCACGATCGCCATGCCGTACATGACGGGTACCGATATCACCAGCGAGCCACCGGGCCGCAAGATGCGGGCGCTATCGTTCAGGAACGCGGCGATCTCGTTCGGGTACAGGTGTTCGCAGACCTCGAAGGCCGTCAGCACGTCGACGGAGGCATTGGCCAGCTCCGACATGCTGGAGACGTGGCGGATCTCTGGATAGTCGGGCGCCTTGCCCGGATCCAGCCCAGCCAATGTCAGGTCCGGGCGCGCCTCGCCCAGCCAGTGCAGGAATAGTCCCGGGCCCGCGCCAACATCCACGACGGTGCCGCCCTGGGGGCAGCGTGCAGCCACCATGTCCAAACCCAGCGCAATGCGGCTGCGATGCGCAAACCGCGCCAGCGGACTGGACGCATCGGGGCATTGCCTGGCGTCGTCGATAGACATGGCGCCGCGTCTCCGGGAGGTGGCGGTGACGCGCATTGTCGCGAGCCGGGAGCCCGGCATCTGTGCGATTTTCCACATTGCGGCACGGCGCGGCCGATGAGGCCACCGTGTGCGGAAATTTCCAAGGCGGCCGGCCGCATGCCGGCCACCTCGGCGCCCTTCAGTACGTCTTGTAGGGCAAAAACTTGCCGGACATTTCGATGCGCACGCGGTCCCCGTTGGGATCGGGTTCGCGCTGCAGGTCCATGCGGAAGTCGATGGCGCTCATGATACCGTCGCCGAACTCTTCGTGGATCAATGCCTTGAACGTGGTGCCATATACGCTGATCAGCTCGTAGAAGCGGTAGATCAGCGGGTCAGTGGGCACTTGCGTCGGCAGGGACCCCTTGTATGGCACGGTGCGCAGCCAGGGCTCGGCCTCCGCGGGCAGGTCGAAGATCTCCATCACGGCGCGCGCGCCGGCTTCGTCAAACACCATCTGGCCGAGGCACGCGGCCGTCGTCCATTCCTTGCTCTTGCCGACCCGCTCTGCCACCTGGGCCCACGAGATGCCTCGCCTCACCTTGGCTTCGATAATGAGGTCGGTCACGTCACTGCGGTTCATGGTCTCTCCGTTCGTCGTTGAATGATCCGGAGAGGACGGCACAGCGGCTCACGGCGACTGCGTGCGTTCCAGGCGAGCCACGGCGTCACCGCCGCCATCGTCGAACCGGGCGCGCGCAAACTGCGGCACCGTCAGCGGACTAAGGCCTTCCAGCGCCTGCAGGACCAGCACGATAAGCATGACCGGCATGACGTCCTCCCTCGGGAATACGGCGAACGGTTTGGCGCAAGCTTCGTGCCATCGGCCAGGCGGTGCTCCGGGCCTGTCCGTGGCACTTCGTGCCGCATCGTGGGGCGTGACGGAAGCGGCTGACCATGATCCGGGCGCGCCCGACGCACCGGCTCGGGGAACGGGGAGCGCTTGCGCGAACATCCATAGCGTACCCGTTTCTGCGAGAACGCTGGCGGCCGGTTTTGCGATGACACGACGCCGGGCCTCCCACCCGGCCACTCGCCGCCCACCCTTCCCGGCCACCATCGCGGGCCACCATCGTTACCCCCTGCCACCACAGTCCGGATATCGGCTTGCAATGGCCCGGACAGCGCCCCTGCCCTGGCAAATCTTTGCGCAAGTCATTTCCGATGTAACGCCACATTACCCGCGACACCGCGCCGGAGGGGCCTGCGCGCGGCGACGTCACTTTCCGTCCAGCCCTTGCTGCACAAGGCCTGGCGGGATCTCTGCGCGGTCAGAAAAATGACCTGCCGCCCGGCGCGAGCGTGAGAGACGGCCTTACAAGTGCAACAACGCGAGCCAGGGCCGCGTCGCTACATTCAAGCCGTGTTCAACGCGAACCGAAACGGAGTCCCACATGAAACGCGCCCTCACCCTGGTCATCCTGCTGGCCACCACCACCGCCCTGCTTTCCGCTTGCATCGTGGTGCCGCCGCGCGGTCCGCACTACCAGCGCTACCACGACCGCTACTAAGCCGAACGCGCGCGCCATCGACAAACAGACATTTCCGATCCAGCCGGATGACAAGGAGAAAACCCATGAAACGCCAACTGATGCTCGCCGCCGCCATTCTTGCCGCCGGCAGTGCCTTCGGCCTGATCTCGCCGGCCGCCCAGGCCCACGGCTACTACGACAACCCGCCGCCCCCGCCGCGCCACGAAGTCCGCCCGGCCCCGCGCCCGGGCCAGGCGTGGGTGCCTGGCCACTATGATCGCGCACGGTCCGGCTATGCCTGGCGCGGCGGCTACTACCAGGCGGCACGTCCGGGACATCGCTATGTCCCCGACAGATGGGTCCACGGCCCCCACGGCTGGGTCAAGCGCCCCGGCTATTGGGTTCGCTAAAGCAGACCAGATTAGGAGCCGCATGCACTAAGAGGTTGCTTCAAAATGAAGCGAAGCGGCCTCTAAGTCAGTGCACGCTTGCCGCGCTGCCGACGTCACGTCTCGCACTGGCAAGCCGACCGATGGCTGAGAACGGGCCGGACCGCGGGCATGTGGTCCGGCCCGCAGTCATTATCGGGATGGCAACGGCCTCCGACGATGGTCGGTTGCAGAGCGTGCGACCCGGGCGGTACAGCCCGTTTTTTATTCATCCTGATGTGGGATGCCGGTCTCATCCTTTTGAACTAGGCCACGAGACTCCCCTCGAATGGTCGAGCGACTTCCGATGGCACGACAGTCATTTTGTAATGGTTTCATGCGTGCGTCACCAGACACGGTTTTCGTTAATCCCACACCCCCCAACCGGGTGAATTTTCGTTATTTATCCAGCGCGTTTTATTCAAAATGGTTGCAGCCGTGAAACTTTTGCGGAGCCCCTTGTTGCAATACTGAAACTGGCTGGCCACCCCTTGCCAGATGGCGTCACACATACATTGGCAACCATATGCACTATTTCGGTCAGGGATTATGAGTTTCGCTTCATTCCAACTCCCGTCAGCCACAAAGTCGCCTGCTTGCTTTCAGAACCACCAGCCCATAAGATGAATTTAAGCCGATTTAGGAGCGAGATTTTCTTGGGATTGGGTTCGGGTCATACTTCCGGTCGCGCGGACAAGTCCATCCTTACAATGGACATCGACTGACACGGAAGCACGGGGGTTAAGGCTGTATTCGCGGTGCCGTTACCGGTGTCCGCCCTGCCGCAACAAATTCCCTGTACGCAAAACGCCCGCAACTCGCCCGCCAAACGGGGAGTGAAGAACAATGAACGCCTTGCTGATCGAGGAGCATCCGCTGCTCCGGCTCGGGCTTTTGCAGATGCTCGAAACCATCCAGGATTCCGGACACGTATTGGCGCTTGCGCCCGCGGACATCGGACGACTGGAATCACCACACCGCAACGCAGACCTGCTGGTCTTCGGCATGCCGCCAGACGAGGCCGCAGGCTGGGAACAGCTGGAACTGGCGCGTGAGCGCCTGGCACCGCAACGCATCCTGGTGCTCGCGGACATGCTGCCGCTGCACGCGCCCAGCGTGGACGCCGCACGCGGTATCTGTGGCTGCCTGCCCAAGTCCGCATCGCTGGCCGTGATCGAGGCCGCTATCCGGCTGGCGATCTCGAGCGCGCAGGGCCTGATGTTCTCCGGCGAAGGCACGGCGACGCCATCCGCGTCACGCTCGGCGATGCCGGCTACGCCATCGCTGGCCTCCGCGGCGCCATTGCCGCTGTCCGCGGCCATGCCGGCTGAATCGCCGTCGCCTGCGGCCTGTGCCAGCGCCATGCGCGCAGCCGTGGCCGTGCGCGATCTCACCAGCCTGCGCCCCGGCCAGCCGATGGCGCCCTCCGCCATGGTGACGGCCGCGCCCGCTGCCCCGGCCGAAGAGGAGCCGAGCTACGACGAAGCGGAGATGCTCAAGATCACGCCGCGCCAATATGAAGTACTGGTGCTGCTGGCCCGCGGCTATCCCATCAAGACCGTCAGCCGCATGCTCAATATCTCCGTGGCGACCGTGAAGAGCCACGCCTGCACGCTCTACCAGCGACTCAAGGTCCGCAACAAGGGTGAGGCGGTCTACGCCGCCCTGCAACGCGGCGCCACGCTGGAGTGGGTCAGTGGCGATGAACGCATCGCGCGCGATGGCAACACCACCCCGGTCCTCGCCCGGCGTGGCGATTCGCCCTACGAAGGCAGCAGCATCACGCTTTGAATTCAGCCGTCCCGCAGCAGGGCGCCCGCCAGACCGGCCGGCGCCCTGTTGTCGTTTAGGCGTTACCGCGTTGCCGCGTCGGCGCGTTGCTGCATTGCGACGATGCCGCACAGCACGGATGCGTAGCCACGCTGCTGCGTTGCCGCGCCGCATCTGCCTTCCGTGCCCCTGCCGGTGACCGCCATCGCGAGTGTGGGTTAGCAGACAGTACCCCCTATGCGCCCGCCATACAGTCCAATTCATCCGTAACCAACACGTGACTGTCATGGGCGCAAACGACCTGGAAATCCTCGGAAATTCCCCTGCAAACCGCGCGGCAGACGCTCCGGCGCCGCGCGGCCGCAACGGTACCCGGCGGGCGCTGATTACCGGGATCACGGGACAGGACGGGTCCTATCTGTGCGAGTTCCTGCTGGACAAGGGCTATGAGGTCCATGGCATCAAACGCCGCAGCTCGCTGTTCAACACCGAGCGTATCGACCACCTCTACCAGGACCCCCAGGCCAAGGACCGAAGCCTGATCCTGCATCACGGCGACATGACCGATACGGCGAGCCTCGTGCGCGTGGTGCAGCAATCGCAGCCGGACGAGATCTACAACCTCGCGGCACAGAGCCACGTGCAGGTGTCGTTCGAGGAGCCGGAGTACACCGCCAACACCGATGCGGTGGGCACGCTGCGGCTGCTCGAAGCCATGCGGATTCTCGGCATGGAGCACACCACGCGTTTCTACCAGGCATCGACGTCAGAGCTGTACGGCCTGGTGCAGGAGATCCCGCAAAAGGAAACCACGCCGTTTTACCCGCGCAGCCCCTACGCAGCGGCCAAGCTGTATGCGTACTGGATCACAGTGAACTACCGCGAGGCCTACGGGATGTACGCGTGCAACGGCATCCTGTTCAATCACGAAAGCCCGGTGCGCGGCGAGACCTTCGTCACCCGCAAGATCACTCGCGCCATCGCACGCATCGCGCTCGGACTGCAGGACACGCTCTACCTCGGCAACCTGTCCGCGCTGCGTGACTGGGGCCATGCGCGCGACTACGTCGAGATGCAATGGCTGATGCTGCAGCAGACACAGGCGGAGGATTTCGTCATCGCCACCGGCGAACAGCACAGCGTGCGCGAGTTCGTCGAGCGCGCGGCGCTGGAGTTGGGCATCACGGTGAAATTCGAGGGCACTGGCGTGGACGAAGTGGGCGTCATCGCCCATGTGGATAGCAGCCATCGCGAAGTATCGGGCCGCTGCAAGCCGGGCGACGTGATTGTGCGCGTCGATCCGCGCTACTTCCGGCCAACGGAGGTCGAAACACTGCTCGGCGACGCCACGCGCGCACGCGAGCGGCTCGGGTGGACGCCACGCATCAGCTTTGCCGAACTCGTGAGCGAGATGGTCCGTGCGGACTTCGCTTCGGCCCGGCGTGACGCCCTGGTGAAAATGGCAGGTTTCCGTGCGTACAACCATCATGAATAAACCTCTTCCCCGTATCTTCGTCGCCGGACACCGTGGCATGGTGGGCTCGGCCATCACGCGGGCTCTGCGTGCCAGGGGCAACGCCGACATCGTCACGCGCACCCACGCCGAGCTCGACCTGAGCAATCAGCAGCAGGTGCGCGAATTCTTCGCCAGGGAGAAGATCTCGCTGGTCTACCTGGCTGCGGCCCGCGTGGGCGGCATCCATGCGAACGACACCTATCCGGCCGAGTTCATCCAGCAGAACCTGATGATCGCGGCCAATGTCATTCACGAGGCCTGGTGCAGCGGCGTGCAGCAGTTGCTGTTCCTCGGCTCCAGCTGCATCTATCCGAAGCTGGCCCCGCAGCCCATCCACGAGTCGTCATTGCTGAGCGGCGCGCTGGAACCCACCAACGCGCCATACGCCATCGCCAAGATCGCCGGGATGATGCTGTGCGAGAGCTACAACCGCCAGTACGGCACCGACTACCGCTGCGTGATGCCCACCAACCTGTACGGGCCGGGCGACAACTATCACCCTGAAAACAGCCACGTGATTCCCGCCCTGATCCGGCGCTTCCACGAGGCGCGGATCGCCGGTGCGTCAGACGTGTCCATCTGGGGGTCCGGCACGCCGATGCGCGAATTCCTCAACGCGGACGACCTGGCGCAGGCCTGCATGCACGTGATGGCGTTGCCCGCGCTGACGTACCGGACGCACACGACGCCGGCCGGCTTCTTCAACGTCGGCACGGGCGACGAAGTCACCATCCGCCAGCTGGCGACGCTGATCGCGCAAGTGGTCGGCTTTCGCGGCAGCATCTCGTTCGATACCACCCGGCCGGACGGCACGCCGCGCAAGCAGCTGGATTCCACCGCGATCCGCGAGACCGGCTGGAAGCCCGTCATCGGCCTGCAGGCCGGCCTGCAGCTCGCCTACCAGGACGCGCTCGCGTCGGGGCGACTGGCAGCCTGCGGCGAGGCGCACGCCCTGGAAAGTCCCGCCTAGGAGATCATCATGGGTCTGTCGCGCAACTTCGTGTGGGACGTGATGCTGGCCGCGTCGCTGCTGCTGATCGTCGGCTACTGCCATGCGATTTCGTTCGTTGGCTCGCCGCTGCTGCTGATCTCGACGCTCGTCCTCGCGACGGTGGTCATCATGCACTGGTGCCTCCACACGCGGGAGCGTTTTCCTTCGCTGGCGGACGCCTCCGTCCTGCTCTTCGAGATCCTGTTTCTGGTCGTCGCGCCGGCTGTGCAGCGCGCGTACTTCGACCTGGAACTGGTCAACACCTCGACGCTGAACGAAGGCTTCGCCGTCGCGACAAACCTGCTGTGTACGCTGTTCGTGCTGGTCTACGTCGGCACACGATGCTACGGTGCACGCCGCGACCGGCGAAACCGGCGCGGGCCATATGCCGCGTATGCCGCCTACGCCACGCGCCGCGGGCCGCCGCCAGCGGTCGTCGTGCAACACCGCCTGACCACCCCGCGCGCCTTGGTGCTCGTGGGCGTGGCATGCGTGGCCGTGGTGCTGTCGCTGCAGGCGATCGACATCCGCACGCAGTCCGAAATGATCGAAGCGACGCCGCAGTACCTGATCCAGCAGAAGTACCTGTGCTTCCTGCCGGTGCCGATGCTGCTGATGCTGGTCAACGTGAAAGGCCGGCAGCTGTTCCGGCAGCCGCTCTGGCTGCTGCTGGCCGTGTTCTTCCTGGTGTGCGTGTTCGTGTCGCAGAATCCGCTGATCGAGAAACGCAACACCATCGGGCCGGTGTACCTCAGCCTGCTGCTTCTGGCGCTGCCCTGGTTCTCCCGCACGTCGCGCCGTCAGGCCACCACGCTGCTGCTGCTCATCGGTGTATGCTTCCCGCTCGCGTCGGTGTTCACGCACGCGGACCTGGCTTCGTGGAATGTCACCGAGGTCCTCGACCCGTGGCTGTACTTTTCGCACTTCCTGGACCTGCATTACGACGCCTGGGCCAACATCCATACCGTCATCGAGATGGTGAATCGCGACGGCCTGCGGCTCGGCGAGCAGTTGCTCGGCAGCGTGCTCTTCTTCGTGCCGCATTTGCTCTGGGAAGCCAAACCCCATGCGACGGGTATCGAGATCGGCCAGTTCCTGATGGCGTTTCACAAGCTGGACTTCGACAACCTCTCCGCACCGCTGATCGCCGAGGGATATATCGATTTCTCGGTGGCCGGCGTGGCGATTGCCGCCGTCGCCCTCGCCATGCTGACCCGCTTCCTCGACCGGTTGTGCGTCTCGGCAAGCCCTGTCGGCAAGCCCGCCGGCATCTACTTCTCCGTCTTCCTTGTCTTCCTGCTGCGCGGCGCACTGATGATCGCGATCGCCTACGGCACCGCCACCGCGGTGGCCTTCCTGACGATCAACTGGTTCGTGAGCCGGCGGCGCGCACGGCATGCACAAGGCGTGCGCCGTATGCCACGGGGCGCCCCCGCGCGCCAGCCGCTGTAATCCGGGCCGTGGCGGCATGCCGCCACGGTCGCTTCCCTTCTGCGCTTCCCTGCGCGCTTTCCTGTCGCTGATTTGCTTGCCTTATGCGCGTCCTTTAAGCGCGTTCCTTAAGCGCTTTCCTTACGCGCTTTCCCTACGGGATTCCTGGCGCTCTCCTGACTCACCCTCCTCACCAGCACACCTGTCGATCCGCTGACGGCTTCGCGAGCGGTCTACGCATGCGACATGCTTCGGAAAGACTCAGGGACTGCACCGGGGCGTTCCAATCGCGCATTGCTGAAACGCATGACGCGCGGGATCGAGAAGCGGGATTGGCACTTGGGATTGACGCGCAAGGCTGTCGCGCAAGACTGACGATCCGCTGACTGCCTTTTGCCCGTCGACGTGCAAGGCTTGCGCCGGAAAGCCGCCGGGGCGTCGCCCCGCGTCGACAAAGCTCCGGCGCCTCAGCGCGCTGTCATGCGGTGTGCGGCAGCATGCCGCCGCGGCGCAACAGCCCGATGGCCCGTGCGGGCATCATCCACAACGCCGTCGCGGCGTTGGCCACAATCAGCGCCGCCACGATGTGCGCGAAGCTGACCGCATTGGCCAGGTACAGCCCGGCACACACCACGGCGGCGGCCAGGAATTCCAGCAGGCCGATATTGCCAAGGCTGCTGAAGGCTTGCGCGCCCATCAGCACCGGCATGCTCGAAGCGGATGTCACCAGCACGGCAAAGTAGGCGGCGCCAAGCATCGCCATGCCGTTGGAAATCGGATACTCGGAAGCCGTCCATAGCGATACGGCTGCGGCGCCGAACACCGACGCCCCCGCAATCGCCAGCAGCCCATAGGTCACGTAGGCGGCGGCGAGCTTCCGGTAGGTGCGCGTGACCCAGGCCCAATCGCCGGCCAGCATATGGCGATGGATGATCGGCCAGAGCGGCTGGTTGATCATGAAGACCAGACTGTGCAGCAGCATGTTGGCGCGGAAGAGCAGCGCCAGCAGCGCCGCGTCGCGGGACTGCCCCATCTCGTAGCAAAGCAGCACGGTGCCCTGCTGGATGAATGCCAGCGCCAGTTGCGCCAGCACCAGCGACTTCGTGTTCCGGGCCAGGTCCCGGGCAAACGCCTTGCCGGGCAATTCCTGCGGCCGGCCGACGCGCAGCACCACGAAGACGATGTTGATCAGTCGCACGATGATGAAGCCAAGCTGGCTGGCCAGGAACAGCATCGTGACGTTGACATGCCCCTGCGCGTCAGCCGGCGCGTAGGAACTGGCCAGCACGATGAACACCACGTTCAGGACGCTCCCGCCCGCCGTGATCAGGTTGTTGACATGCTGCCGGTGCTGCCCCTGATTGACGGCCTCGCCCACTGACAGCACGGTCAGCATGGCATAGCACGCAAGCGCCGTCGTGAAGAGGTTGAAGTATTTCGCGGAGAACAGATTGATCCCGCTGCCCTCGAGCACCGGCCGCGACAGCAACACCAGCACGATGAGGGCGAGGAATACCGCGGACAGCGCGACGAGCGAGACGGCCAGCACGCCGGACAACAGTGATTTCTTGCGATCGTCGGCGGCAATGGACGTGATCGTCGGCCAGACCCCGATCGCCACGAGCGAGAGCCACGCGGAGATGCCGTAGTAAACCATCAGGGCGCTGAAGTCCTCCACGTCGAGGACTTTCGCGAACAGGGGGATGCTCACCACCTGGAAGGCCATGCTGCACGCCTTCGACACCATCGAGCTCGCCACCGCCAGCCGCAAGGCCCTTGCGCCCTGGTCTGCCCGCACCGCGGCCGCCCCGGCATCCGGCGCGCCGCCACTTGCCGCATTGGCGACGTCTTCGGCCTCGTTGCCAAGCAACTCGCCCTTCAAAGTACTCACGCAAGCCTCCTTCGCCGATATCGGCGGCCCCCGCATTGGCCCGCCCCTCGCACGCATCGGAACGCGGACGGAGCGGAGGGCGCAGTCACTACGCCGCAATGCAGCATACGTCCGCCGCCGACCCGGTTCTGTTCGCTCGCGCACAGGGTTTCCGGACCGGCTGGATTGCGTGCGGGCACGAACATTCGGTCATCAAGCCGGGCCGTAGACTGCTCCTCGACCTCGCAGTCGGCTGCCGCCCTGGCGGCCAGCGGGCGGCTGCCCGGCGGGAACGTGCGCCCACGCGGCGCCAGGATGAAAAGAGAAAGATGAAGATCCTGCTCTATTGCCTCAACTACGCTCCGGAGCTGACCGGCATTGGCAAGTACACGGGCGAGCAAGCCGAATGGCTGGCCGCGCGCGGACACGACGTGCGGGTGATTACCGCACCGCCCTACTATCCCGCATGGCGCGTGGAGGAAGGCTATCGCGCGTGGGGTTACAGCCGGGAGATGCGCAACGGGGTCCGCGTGATGCGCGCGCCCCTCTGGGTACCGGGCCGCCCGTCCGGGCTCAAGCGCGTGGTGCACCTGGCGTCGTTCGCCCTCTCCAGCCTCCCGGTGCTCGTGGCGCAGGCCGCCTGGCGGCCCGACGTCGTCTTCGTGGTGGAACCGCCGCTCTTCTGCAGCCCCGCCGTGCTGGCGTTCGCGCGGCTCACGGGCGCCAACGCGTGGCTCCACATCCATGACTACGAGATCGATGCCGCGTTCGAGCTTGGCCTGCTCAAGGGCCGCATGCTGCGCCGCATGGCGGAGGCGGCAGAGCGGTGGCTGCTGAAGCGCTTCGACCACGTATCGTCCATCTCGATCCCGATGGTGGCGCTGGCCAGGCGCAAGGGTGCCGACGACAAGCGCCTGACACTGGTCACCAACTGGGTGGACCTCGCCGGGCTGGCGCAGCGCAGCGATACCGACTTCCGCCAGCAACTGGGCATCCCCGCGGATGCCATCGTCGCCCTGTACTCCGGCAACATCGGCAACAAGCAGGGCATCGAGATCCTGGCGGACGCGGCGCGCCTGTTGCCGGCGCGCGAGAACCTCCACTTCATTATCTGCGGCGCCGGCGCCGGGCTGGAGGGGCTGCGCGAGCGATGTGCCGGTCTCGCCCGCGTCCATTTCCTGCCGCTGCAGCCCGTGAAGGACTTCCCCTCACTGCTGGCCACCGCGGACTTGCACCTGATGCCGCAGCGCGCCGACGCCGCGGATCTTGTGCTGCCTTCCAAGCTCGCCGCCATGCTTGCCAGCGGGCGCCCGGTAGTCGCCACCGCGCAGGAGGGCACGGAACTCGCGCGGCTGGTGGCGTCCTGCGGCATCGTCGTCGACCCCGGCGACAGCGTCGCGGTGGCCAACGCCATCGCGGAACTGGCCGACGACCCGGAACGCCGGCGGGCCTTGGGCGAGATCGGCAAGGCCTGGGCCGAACGCCATCTCGACCGCGAACCGGTGTTGTTGCGGCTGGAGGAAACCCTGCTGAAACTGGCGGCCCCACGCGAGGCGGCCGCCCGCACCGAGACCGACCTGGCCGGGGAGTAGCCCATCCGGCAGCCCATCCGGCGCGCGCTACCGGGGGGCCCGGCCTGTGTGGGTTGGCGTACGGTGCGCACGGTGGCGCGGCGGCACGATTCTCCGCATATCCCTCGGGAAAAGACGGAAAGGAACCCGACATGATCCAGGACTTGTCGTCATTCAGGATGCCCCCCGGCTTCCGGGGCCGCTCCGCCATCGCCGTGCAGTGCTGGTGGTGTGTCCAGAGCCTGTTCTTCCGGACTTCGCCGCAGTTTGCGAATGGCTTCCGGCGCTGGCTGCTGCGCTGCTTCGGCGCGCGCGTCGGCCGTGGCGTCGTCATCCGGCCAAGCGTCAAGGTGACGTATCCGTGGAAGGTGACCATCGGCGATCACGCATGGATCGGCGACGGCGCCGAGCTGTACAGCCTTGCCGAGATCGTGATTGGCAACAACGCCGTGGTCTCCCAGTACTGCTACCTGTGCGCCGGCGATCACGACTACCAGCGCAGTGACTTCCTGATCCGAGGCAGACCCATTCGGGTCGCGGACGAAGCGTGGGTGGCCAGCCACACCTTCATCGCACCGGGCGTCACCATCGGCGAGGGCGCCGTCATTGGCGCCTGCAGCGCGGTCTTCCGTGACATGCCCGCTGGCATGGTCTGCATGGGCAGCCCGTGCCGGCCGCTGAAGCCCCGTCTCCACGACGTCCCAGGCCGCGAGGCCGCCCGGCAGGCGTCCTATGCCGATGCATCGGCGGCGGGCCGCGAAGAAGTCGCGGAAGACGCGCACGCGATCTAGATCACATGCACCGCGACTGCAGCAAGGGCTGACGACGATGATCGACATCTATCACAACATGCTATGGGCCAAGTACAAGGGCGCCGTGTTCAGCGAGGCCTTCTCTCATGCGCGTGGCATCGGCCGCGATGTGCGCTTCTTCCATATCGCCGCCACGGGCTACGGACGGTCGTCCTTCAGCAGCGTTGATACCAGCTATCACCAGTATCCCTACCAGATCCTGTTCGATGCGCCCTACGACCGCATCCCGCAGTGGAAGATCTCGATCCGGCTGGCGTACGAGGTCTGGCGTTCGAAGAGCCGTCTGATCCTGATCCCTGGCTATCACCGCGTGGAGTTCTGGGCCATGCTGGTGGCCTGCATGCTGCGCGGCAAGCAGCGCGGGGTGTTTTGCGATTCCACCATGCGCGACCAGGCCGATCATCCGATGAAGCGCCGCCTCAAGCGCTTCTTCTTCCGCCACTGCGATGGCATCTTCGTCTACGGGCGACGCAGCGCGGAGTACGTCGTGGCGATGGGCGCCGATCCGGCCCGCATCATCGACCGCTGCCAGGCCGCCGCGCTGCCCCATACCTACCGCGCGGAAGACGCCGCGCGGCATCGCCTCGCCAGCGCGCCATCATCCGCCACGCCGAAGTTCCTGTTCGTCGGGCTGGTCTGCCGCGCCAAGGGCATCGAGGACCTGCTGCGCGCTTTCGCCAGCGTCCGCCGGCTGCATCCGCAGGCAACGCTGGCGCTGGCGGGCCCCGTCGTGGAATCGGAAGGGCTGCCGCAGCTGGCGGAGTCGCTAGGCATTGCAGGCGCCACGACGTTCCTCGGCGCGATGGACATCGAGCAACTCGCGCGGCAATACGCCAGCGCCACCTGCCTCGTGCTGCCAAGCCACACCGAAGCGTGGGGACTGGTCGTCAACGAAGCGCTCAGCTACGGCTGCCCCGTGGTGGTCAGCGATTGCTGCGGCTGCATTCCCGAGCTGGTGCAGGAAGGCGCCACGGGGCTCACCTTCGCCACCCGCAACGCCGGCGACCTCGCCGACAAGCTGTCACTCGCCGTCGGCGCGTTCTCCGATGTGGAAGCCACCATGCGCAACTGCCTGCGCGTGGCGGGCGAGTACACCCCCGCCTGCGCAGGCCGCTCCATCATGGATGGCTGCGTGAAGATTCTCGAAGAAAACCAGGCTTAGCCATGCCCATCGCCTCCGGCCTCAAACGGGAAAATCCAGTGGATACAGGACCCACGCGCACCCACGCACAACAACCGGCCAGCGGCACGGACGCTGCATCCGTGGGCCTGGCAAGGCCCGTGGTCTTTCTCGGACCGCTGCCGCCGCCTCACAACGGCTTTTCGGCCGCCTGCCAGCGCATGCTGGAACTGCTTCGCGAGCGCACGCGCGTCGTGGAGCTCGACGTGGCGAAGCGTGGCACCGGCAGGCGCGCCGCCGTGGCTGCGCTGGGGAACCGTCTGCGCCAGTTCGCGCGGATGGCCGGCCTCTGTGTCCGGGATCGCCCGCACACGCTGTACCTCGGGCTGTCGGGCGGCTTCGGGCAACTGCTGGACGTGCCTTTCGTGGCGCTCGCGCAATGGTTCGGCCTGGATATCTATTTCCACCATCACAGCTTCGCGTACATCAACCGGCCAACCTGGTACTCGCGCCTGATCATGCGGTGCGCGCCGCGAGCGAAACATCTGGTGCTGTGCGAGATGATGCGCACCGAGCTGGCCCGGATCTATCGCCTGCCGTCGCCCAACGTGCAGGTGCTGCCGAACCTCAGCCTGATCGACCTGTCGTCGACGGCGCACCAGCGGGACAGCGTCGGCGAGGCGCTGACGGTCGGCTTTCTGTCGAATATCACCGCCGCCAAGGGCATCTTTACCTTCTTTGCCGTGGTACGGCAGGCGCAGGATCTCGGCATGCCGATTTGCGCGCGCATCGCCGGGCCCGTGGCGGCCGACATCCGCGCCGAGTTCGATGCCGAACTGGCCCGCACGCCGTGCGTCCGCTATCTCGGCCCGGTCAGCGGCACGGACAAGGAGCAGTTCTTCCATGATATCGACGTGCTGCTGTTCCCCACGACGTACCACAACGAAGCCTCGCCGCTGATCGTGCTGGAAGCGCACAGCTATGGCATCCCCGTCGTGGCCCACGATCGCGGCTGCATCGGCTCCATGATCGACGCCCACAGCGGCCTGCTGGTGCCGCGCGATGCGGATTTCGCGGCGCTGGCCATTCCGTATCTGCAGAACCTCGATCTGGCCCGGGAGCGTGCCGGTGCCGAGCGGCAAGCACTGCTGGCGCAGTTCCATATCGATCGCGGCCAGGCGGAAGCCACGCTGGCGCAAACCATCGCGCTGATCAGCCAGAGCCCCACCGTTTGAGCATGACGCCGCGGCACGCGATGCCGCGGCGCCACGTGCGCCGCAACCGTTCAGACGTCGTGTCAGATGTCGTGATAGCGCCGCAGGACAATCCCCGCCTGTTCCAGCGCCATGCCGAGCGCGGCCGGCTCCATCAGCGGGCCGCCCTCCACCTTGCGCCAGGGCTCGGTATAACCGGGATGCACCGAGATCTCGGTGATGCCCTCGGGCAGGATGGCGGGAAGCTGCTGCGCCCAGCCCGGCTCCAGCGCATCCACGCCAACGTAGTAGTCGGTGCTGCGCAGGTTGCCGAAATGCCGCAGGAGCCGCTCATTCAGGAAACCGCGCACGTTGTGCTTCTCGGCGTAGCAATTTTGCGGGCGCCGCACACGGGTGATGCCCGCGCGCACCATCTCTTCGCGGACCACGCGCATGATGGCGGGGTACTTGTGCATATGCCCGTGGCCATCCACGTGGGTGACTTCCACGCCGTGGTCGCGCAGCTCGGCGAGCTGCTCGCGGAACTCGCGCCGGATATCGGCGGCGTCGATCAGGCCGGCCATCGCGCGGGCGCGCTGCATCCGGGGCGGAAAAAACTCCCCGTCCTTGCGACACAGCGTCGACGACTTGCCGGCCGGTCGCCATCCTTCGACGATATTGAAGTGCAGGCCGAACGAGAACCGCTCGCGGTTTTCCCGCGCGAAACGGCAGGCCCTGGCCGTCGCCGGCATGCCCGCAAGGATGGTCGCGCTGGTGAGAAGCCCCGCCTCGAAGCAGGCGACCGTCGCCCGATATGTGTCGTCGTCGTAGCCGAAATCGTCGGCATTGATGATCACGCCTCTCATCCGTTCCTCCCCAAAGCGGTGAAAACGCCCACCGCGCGAAGGCGCGGGCCGTGTGTTACGTACGGTATGCCGCATTCGCCCCCCCTTCGGTGCGATACGCCACGTTGTCCGGAAGCCCTCCGGCATCAATGTGCGAGAGCGCACCGAGGCTGCACTTTCCGGCTCCTAGGATGGCTGTAACGACGGCATGGCGGCCATGCGCCGTCACGTTGCCAACGCGAGGGAGATTGCCGTGAAAACTAATGAATTCCAGACCGCCCGCAGGTCCGAAGCCGGATCGCGCCGCCCGATGGGCGCGACGCTGGCCATGCTGGGCGCCGCGATGCTGCTCTCCGCCTGCGCGGCATCGCCGGGCATGATGTTCAACGCCAACGCGCCCGTGAGCGCCGTCAGCCCCGAAACGAAGCCCGACGTCACGCCGATCACGCTGGATCTGGTCCGCGAGCAGCGCGCCAAGGCCAAGCCCACCAATGCGAACGTGGAAGAGCTCTACGGCAAGCCGGAGCCGTATCGCATCGGTGGCGGCGACATCATCTCGGTCGTGGTGTGGGATCACCCCGAACTCGTGTTTCCGACGCAGACCTACAGCATCGGCGCGGCCTTCGAGATTCCTACGTCGAGCGGTGGATCGAACATGCCTGGCTACGTCGTGAGCCCGGCTGGCGACATCCAGTTTCCCTATGCCGGTGTAATGAAGGTCGCCGGCAAGACCGCCAACGAGGTGCGTGACGAGATGGCCCGCATCCTCTCCCGCGTGGTCCGCGATCCCCAGATGACCGTGCGCGTGCTGGGCTTTCGCAGCCAGCGCGTCTACGTCGACGGCGAAGTGAAGACCCCTGGCATGCTGGCCATCGACGACGCGCCGATGACGCTCGTCGAAGCGCTGAACCGCGCGGGCGGCGTGCTGAACCTGACCGGCGACAACAGCCGCGTCCGCGTCACGCGTGGCGAGCGCAGCTGGTACGTGAACATCCCGGCGCTGCTGGCGAAGGGCGTGGATCCGTCGCAGATCCTGCTGCGCTCGGGCGACATCGTCCGGGTGGAGCAACGCGAGGACAGCAAGATCTTCGTGACTGGCGAGGTGGTCAAGCCGTCGTCGCTGCTCATGCGCAACGGGCGCATGACGCTGAACGAGGCACTGGGCGACGCGGGCGGCGTGAATCCCACGTCGGCCAATGCCGAGCAGATCTTCGTCATCCGCAAGACCGAAGCCGGCAATCCGAAGGTCTACCACCTCGACGGCACCTCGCCGGTGGCGCTAGCCATCGCGGAGAGCTTCGAACTGGAACCGAAGGACGTGGTGTACGTCGATGCACGCGACCTCGTGCGCTGGAGCCGGGTGATGACCCTGCTGATCCAGCCGGTCGTTGGCACGGCCAGCATCGCGCGTCCGTGATGCAACGCGCGCATGGAGCGACGATGGTCCGGACGATCCTGGTGGTCTGCCTCGGTAACCGGTGCAGAAGCCCGATGGCGGCCGATCTCCTGAAGCGCGCGCTGCCAGAGTGCAATGTGGTGTCCGCCGGGCTGGAGCCGCCGGTCGGCGCCACGGCGGACCCCCGGGCGGTGCGGCTGCTGGCGACGGAAGGCGGCGACCTGGCCGCGCACCGCGCGCGCGCCATCGATGCCGCGCTGGTCGCTGGCGCGGATCTCGTGCTGGTGATGGACGACGAGCAGCGCGAAGTCCTGGAAGACATGTTCCCGGCCGCGCGCGGCAAGACATACCGCCTGTGCGAACGCGAACAAACCGATGTACCCGACCCCTACGGGGGATCGCAGAACATGTTCGTCATCGTGCTTGGGTTGATCAAAATGGGTGTTGAATCGTGGTCGGCAAGAATCCTTGCAGCAGAGCCGGCCCACCGCCACGGAGGGGCGTCATGAGCAACGTTCGGAGTTTCCGGGACCACGGGCCCGACACATGGGAAGAAACCGAAAAGCCAATTGACATGACGTCTTACCTGGACGTGCTGATTCGCTACCGGTGGACATTCTTCATCGTCGCCGCATCGATTGTCGGTATTGGCCTGCTCTACGCGTTCCTGGCCAAACCGGTCTACCGCGCGGACATCATGGTGCAGGTGGAGGAGACCAACCCCGGCAACAATGCCAGCAAGCTGGCGGCCAGCATCTCGCCGGTGTTCGACGTCAAGCCGGCAGCAACGGCCGAGATCGAACTCCTGCGCTCGCGCATGGTAGTCGGCAAGGCGGTGGACACGCTGCGGCTCGATATCGAGGCATCGCCGCGATACTTCCCGCTGGTCGGCGCGGCGATCGCCAGCTATAACCCCGAGCTGTCCAAACCCGGCCTGTTCGGCTTTGGCGGCTATGCCTGGGGCGGCGAGTCGATCTCCGTCGCTCGGCTCGACGTGCCCGCGCAGATGGAAGGCCGCCGCATGACGGTGACCGCCACCGGTGACAACAAGTACCGGCTCAGCTTCGCCAGCAGTGACCTCACGGCGGACGGCACGGTGGGATCGCCACTGACCGTGGCCATCACAGGCGGCGACGTCACCATCCTCGTCAGCCGGCTGGACGGCCGGCCCGGCACGCAGTTCACGGTCACCCACATCCCGCGCGCAACGGCCATCTCGCTGCTGCAGGATCAGCTGGCCATCTCCGAGCGCGGCAAGCAAAGCGGTGTGATCGGCGTTGCGCTGGAAGGGGCTTCGCCGGGCAAGACCGCGGCCATCCTCAATGAGATCGGCAACGAGTACGTCGACCAGAACGTTCGCCGCAAGGCGGCCGAGGCCGAGAAATCGGTCAACTTCCTGGAAGGCCAGCTGCCGCAGCTCAAGCAGCAGATGGAAGCCGCGGAGTCCCGTTACAACGCGATGCGTAACCAGCGCGGCACCATCGACCTCAGCGAGGAATCGAAGCTCATCCTGTCGCAGTCGGTCCAGATCCAGACCAAGCTGCAGGAACTGCGCCAGAAGCGGCAGGAGCTGATTGCCCGGTTCACCGGCAATCATCCGACGATCGAGATCCTCGACAACCAGATCGCCGGACTCACCGGGCAGCTCAACGGCGTGACCGGAAAGATCCAGAAGCTGCCGGAAGTCGAGCAGAACGTGGTGCGCCTGATGCGTGACGTCAAGGTCAACACGGAGCTCTACCAGTCGCTGCTCAATGACGTGCAGCAACTCAGGCTCGTCAAGGCCAGCAAGGTGGGCACGGCGCGCCTGGTCGATCCTGCCGAAGTGCCGCTCAAGCCGATCCGGCCGAACCGCCTGCTGATCAGTGGCACCTCGGTGGCGCTAGCACTGGTGATGGCGCTGCTGGTGGTGGCAACGCGGCGCCTGCTCGATGGCGGCGTCACCGACGCCGACGAGATCGAAGCGCAGTGCGGCATGACCGTCTACGCCACCATCCCGATGAGCCCGCAGCAGGCACGCCTCACCCGCAACAAGGAGGGCGGCGGCGACTTGCTGGCCCTGCAGCAGCCGGACGATCCGGCCATCGAGAGCCTGCGCGGCTTCCGCACCGCCTTGCAGTTCGCGCTGCTCAACTCGATGCGCAACCGTGTCGTGGTGGTCACAGGCCCTGCGCCGGACGCCGGCAAGTCGTTCATCTGCGCTAACTTCGCCGTCGTCGCGGCGAGCTCGGGCCGCAAGGTGTTGCTGATCGACGGCGACCTGCGCCGCGGCGTCCTCAACAGTCGGTTCGATGTCACGCGCAAGCCCGGCCTCACCGAGGCACTGACGGGCACGCGCCTGAACGATGTGATCCAGCACGATGTCGCCCCGGGCGTCGACTTCATCCCGACCGGCTCGGTGCCGCCACTCGCGGCCGACTTGCTGCAGAGCCCGGGCATGGACGCGCTATTGAGCGAGGTACGCTCCCGCTATGACCTCATCCTCATCGATACGCCACCCGTGCTGGCGGCTGCGGATGCCGGCATCCTGGCACCCAAGGCAGGCGCCGTGTTCCTGGTGGCGCGCGCCGACAGGACGACGACCGGCGAGCTCAGCGCGGCACGCCGGCTGATCGAGCAGTCCGGCGCGGAGGTCAAGGGCGTGCTGTTCAATGGCCTCAAGGTCGAGGGCCGCTGGTACCGCGCGCACTACCAGTTCGGCAAGTATCGCTACCTGAACCGGTATGGCGCGACTCAGGCCAAACGGGCGTGAAGGATCGCCACGGGGATCGCCACGGCCGCTCGCGTCTCCTCCGGCGAGCGGTGGTGGCCGGTAGTCATCGGTAGTCGTCGTCAAAATGATTCGCCGCCCTCATGGGGCGGCGATTTTTTTGGCTGTTCGATGATTTGGGGGAGGGTCGTCCGGATCGGGAGCATCCGACCGGGATCGACCTTTCTCACGGTGTCCTTAGCAGTACGAAAAATGGCCGAACGACCCCGGTCAGCAATTCACGGTTGGGATTGGTGCGGGCCAGAACCCTGAGGCCCAGGATGGTGCTCAGAGCGAGCCGCGCGATGTCGCCTGGAGGTTGCGAGGTAAGGATTGATCCATCGCGCTGCCCGGCCGCGACACAGTCGCGAACACTTTTTTCCATTCCAGCAAAGACCTCGGTGACAACGTCCCGGAAGTCCTGGTCGTGCGGCGCCACCTCCAACGCCGTGTTCACGACAAAACACCCCTTGTGAAGCCTGTCGGCGAGCACCTCTTCAACGTTTGCATCGAAGTACCGCTCCAACGCGCGTAAGGGCGGGTCATCGCTTCCGAAGATTGCCGAGCAGGTTTCGAGCGTCAGACGGACATACCGATCGAGCACGAGACGGTAGATGGCTCTCTTGTCACCGAACGCGTTGTAGAGGCTTGGCGTAGTCATTCCGGTGTGGTCGGCGAGGTCGCGCATCGATGTCGCCTCATAGCCATTATTCCAGAAACGTTGCATTGCGGCTTCAAGCACCGTGTCTTCGTCAAATTCCCTGGGCCTGGCCATCTCGATCCTTCGGTCAATGGTGAGAGCGAATAACGCAAGTCGCAATTTTATCACGATCGTCAAAAAACCCTTTGCGAGTTTTCTGACGATCGTAATAAAATCCGCCCAGCCGATGCCTGGTCCGACCTCGACCACTGACGGTTGGCGATCGCTGTGCCGCCGCGCAGCGAGCTACCAATCCACCAACCAGAAGCAAACCTGGAGTACACAGATGAGTGAGCATGCCTACGTAGATGGGATTTATCCCTTCCCGGCCGTGATGCAGACGCGGACGATCGAAACCAACGGTACATCCATCCACGTGCGGGTCGGCGGTCATGGTCCGGCGGTCGTCATGCTGCACGGCTTCGGCACAACGGGCGACATGTGGGGGCATCTGGCGAGCGCACTCATCGAAGACCACATGATTGTCGTGCCCGACCTGCGTGGGTTGGGCCGCTCGTCAAAGCCTGATGGCGGCTATGACAAGAAAAATCAGGCGGCAGACGTGGTGGGCGTCCTGGACGCCCTCAGTGTGCGTACGGCCGAATTGGTGACGCACGACATCGGCATCATGGTCGGCTTCGCGGTTGCCGCCACCCACCCCGAGCGCGTGAACCGATGGGTGGCGATCGATGCGCCGCTACCCGGCGTCGGACCCTGGGATCAGATCAAACAAGACCCGGCCATGTGGCACTTTGGCTTCGGTGGCAAGGACATGGAGCGCCTGGTCGCCGGCCGCGAGCGCATCTATCTCGACCGCTTCTGGAACGAACTTTCCCGCGACCCGAAGCGGTTTGATGAAGCGAAGCGCCAGCATTACGCGGCGCTCTATGCGCAACCCGGCGCAATGCGAGCGAGCTTTGCCCAGTTCCTGGCGTTCAGCCAGGATGCAGCCGACAACAGAGCGTTGCTTGCGCAGGGCAAACTTCAGATGCCGGTTCTGGCCTTGGGTGGCGAAGCTACATTCGGCCCGATGATCGGCGCGGTGATTCGGTGTGCCGCCGATAACGTCGAAGACGTGATCATCCCGGATTGCGGGCACTGGATCACGGAGGAGCAGCCGCAGGCAACGACAGACCTGGTCGTCGAGTTCCTGCGTCGCCGTTCGCGCGTTAGCTAGTGCTACGTAGTGCGGGGCCGCGCGTCGCATCCGGCGCGCGCCCCAGTCGCTAACCGATGTACTCCACCAGCGCGACCGCGCCACCGCCGGGCGACTGGTCGGTGCCGGCACCGGGCACCAGGCTGAGGGTGCAGCGCTGCCGCGTGCTGCATCGGAACACGATCCGCTGGTCGGTCTGGCCGCCGGCGGAGAAGGGCTGCATACGCAGCGTGGCCAGCACCGTGGGCGTGCTCTCGCCGGTCTGGATGGTATAGGTGCCCTGCCCCGCAGACCCCGCCGCGCCGGGTGGCACGTCCAGGATCACGCGCATGACGATGGCATTCATCGGCAGCACCACCGTCTGCACGCCATCGGCACTGGCCGGCAGCCTGCCAAACGCGTTCTTGAACGAGATCATCTTCGTCCTGACGGTTGCGGACGCGGCCACGTGCCAGCCTATTTCCGCGTCGGCAAAGACGCCGCCCGTACAGTTGCCCCGGCACCCCTCCAGCGTCACGACCCTGCGGCGACCGAGCTGATTGCCGGGTTCCGAGAACATCAGTGCTTCGTCCGGGTGGGTGTAGTTCAGGAAATCGCAGTTCCGGTAGGTGGCGCGGCCCTGCCCCCATGGCCCTTGCCCGGTCGTGTACTGGTGCCGGCCCATGATCTGGCAGTTGTCGAACACCACCTGCGCGCCTGCCGTGTTGCCCGGCGAAAACACGGCGGAAACCGTGCCCGCGGCAAACGGCTGGTATCCCTGCGAACTGAAGTCACAATCCTTGAAGCCGACGTTGCCTTGCTCCCATTCGCAATGGATCAGCCCGGCATGCCGCGATTTCTGCTCGACGCGCAATCCCTCCGCCTTGAACGAGCACACGCCCTGCGCATGGTTGTTGCCGCGCAGGTTGAAGAGGAAGGTCGGCGCGCCCGGCTCGTACCCGCTGACATCGCAATCGGTCAGCTTGACGTTGCCGCCGCGCTCCAGCGTGATCCAGTTGCTCGACGACCAATACTTACAGTGATCGAACCAGTAGTTCAGGAACTGATCGGACGTGTTGTCGCGGCCCACGTAGAGGAAAGTCTTCCAGGTGCCGGCCCACGCGCAGCGCCAGAACTTCCATTCGCTGTTGCAGTTTTCGCCGATGAGGTTCGCGCCGTATCGCCAGTTGCCAGTGAAGATGCAGTCATCGAACGCATAGTCCTGCGCGCCACCCGCGCTGGCACTGTCGATCAGATCATTGTCCGGTGCCTTGCCATGGAACTGGATGTTGCGAAAGCGCACGACCAGCGCCTTGTCGTGATTCTTCATCAGCGCGCCGGGGCCCTTCGGTTCGTAGAGCAGCACCACCGAGCCGGGCGGCCCGTCCCCTTCGATCGTCAGCCCCTGGGTACGTGCCGTAAACAGCGAGGAATCCAGCAGCGCGCCCGGCCGGGTCAGCTTGTAGGTCCCGGGCGGCAGCACGATCCGCTTGTTGCCGATCATGTTGGGGTTCTCGCCTGCGACCGACTTGCGCGCCAGCGATGCGACGTAGCGCACGGCGCTGGTGAATGCGGCGTCCGACGGGTTGCGGCCGGTCGGGTCCAGCCCTTCGTATTCGGTGATCGAGACCACGCGCTCGGCCGTGGTGTCCGCCGCCGTGCGCGCCATCGCGCTCCGGCTGCCGCCCGACGCCGCCACGGCCGCTCCCGCGCCTGTGATGATGCCCAGCCGCGTCAGGAAACTGCGCCGGAGATTGCTCATGCGATTGCCTCGTGTCAGTCGCGGGCCCGCCGGAATCAGCCCGGCCCCGGGCTCACTGGGTCAACAGGTAGGACCAGAGCGCGGTGCACTCCTGGTCCGACAGCCGGTATTGGGGCATGGACCGCGCCAGCATGACGCCGGCCACATCGACGCTGTCGGCCATGACGCTGCAGAAGGTGTTGCGGTCGTAAGCCGTGGGCGGCCCCCCGCGGCGCGCGCTGAGGCCGAGCAACGAATCCGCGGTCAGCCGTGGCCCGAACGATTCGGTACCACGGGTCACCACGTGGCAATTGGCGCAACGCGACGCCCCGGCCGGTAGTGCCCGCGCCTCACCGCGCAGATGCGCCGCGAGCGCGGCCTCGCCGTAGAACATCGCCCGCCCCTGCTCCACGGCGGGCGATGCGGGTGTGGGCGTCACTTCCGCGGCCGCCGGCAGGCAGGCGGCGGTCAGCGCCAACGCCAGCAACCACCGCGCGCCGCCAATGCCCATCGCGCTCCGCATCAGTGAACGCGCACCACCGCCGCCACGCTCGGCACGCCTGCGGCATTCATCGCGAACAGCATGTAGTAGCCCGGCACCACCACACCCGGATCCGACGGAATCTGGAGCAGGTATTCGCCCGCCGTGCCGACCGTGAAGGTCAGCGGCACGCGGCGCTGCTCGTTGTTCACCGAGTGGGTGGACGACGACATCCGCACGATCGAGAACGCCTTCATGCCGCTCGTCGCACTCACGGAGATCGTCGTGCCGAGAGTGGCATCGGCCGGCGCGGCGGTGATGGACGGCCGGGTGGCGGCCGATCCGTCGGCGTTGAGCAGGTAAGGCGGCGTCAGGATCTCCACGTTGGGGTGGTTGGTGGTGCAATCCCCGCACAGGCCGCCGCCGCCGCTCAGCACGCGCCCATCCGTGAGCAGCAGCGCCACGCTGTGGTACGTGCGCGGCGTCACCATCGCGGCCAGCCGCGAGAACTTCTCGGTGGCCGGATCCCACAGCTCGGCCGTCAGCACGGCGCCATCGTCGGTGAACACCACGGGGTACGTCTGGCCGCCCATCACGACGACCTGGCCATTCGGCAGGACCACGCTGTTGTGGAAGGCGCGCGCATAGGACATGGAACCCACCTTGCGCACGGTTGGCGTGGCGGTCCGGATGTCGATCACGTGCGCGTTGGTCGTGGCAGGCGCGTTCTCGTAGTCGGGTGCGCCCCCCACCGTGAGGATCCTGCCGATGTCGTACATGACGGCATTGCCGTTCATGGCGTCGGTATCGGCCGCACGGTTGCCTGCCGGCGTGACGTTGCCGTTGCCGGTCGTGTCGAACCAGTTCATCTGCTTGCTCGGGCCGGCATGGAACACGCGGCCATTGGCACCGGCAAAGAGCCACGCGTGATTGTCGGAACGATAGATGCCCGCCGCGTCACCGGTCAGGATGTAGTCGTCCCAGATCGCGCTGTTCAGCCGCCAGCCGGTTGCCGACTGCCAGGTCTCGCCGTCCTTGTCGCCGATGTTGCCGCTCCAGGAGCCACCGACGGTGAAGACGCCGCCGTTGCTCAGCGTGACCGCGCCCTGGTAGCCACGTCCGCGCACCATCAGCGCCGCCGCTGTCCACGCATTGGTGGTGGGGTTGTAGATGCTGGTCTTCTGGTTGCTGGAGCCGCCGTTGACCAGGATCCTGCCATCCGGCAGGTTGGCGATGCCAGGGCAGAACATGTCGTGGGCGGTGTTGGTCACCAGTTTTTCGGTGGAGGTGCCATTCGCCGGATTGAAGATCGCGGTGTAGGTCTGTCCGCCATCACCCCCGAAGTTGAAGCGATCGAAGGACGACCACACGAGCACGCGGCCATTCGGCAGGTTGGCCGCTGCCACGGGAACGATCGGCAACGTCTTCGGCGCGGCCCACTTCGATGGCAGCACCGTGGCCTGCGTAATGGTGATGGACCACGTCTGCGCCGCGCTGCCGTTGCAGGTGGCCTGCACGACGGCCTGTCCATTGGTGGCCGAAGCTGGCGCCAGGCACAGGTTGCTGTGCGAGGCCACGAGCGCATAGCCACCGTTCTGCTGCCGCAGCGTGTAGCGCTGGTTGGCCGACCCGCTGCAAGTCCACTGGAGCGCGGGGGCACCGACCGCCGTGCTGGCGTACTGGACATCAAGGCACTTGCCGCTGTGCTGGGCGGCAAGCTGGTACAAGGTGCCGAACGGCGTGAGCGCCCATTGCTGATTGGGTTCGCCGTGGCATGTCCAGATGATCGCCGGCGCGTCGTTCGTCGTCACCGCGCCGGAGATATCCAGGCAAAAATTGGTCCCGCTGAGTTTGACCGCGCTCACCGTCTGCGCCTGCGCGGGTGCGAATGACAGCCACGCCATCAGCAGGCAGGCAGCGATCCATCTCGGCAACCAGGCCAGGCGGGATGCGGTCAGGGGTCGGGGGAGAGGATTCATGATGGCACCCGTGGAGTGGTTGGTGCGGGTCAGTCAGACTGGCCGGGCCCTCAGGCCTTGGCCAGATGTCCCATGACGGCGAGCACTTCTTCCGGCTGGGGCAGCGGAGGGCTGCGCCAGCAGAGTTGTGCGGCCGCGTTGAAGAAGTAGACCTGGGTCGAGTGGCGGTCGAGATTCTCTGCCGGCGCACGGCCGGCGAGTGCCGTCCTGAGCTTTTCGACATCGCCGGCCGGCACGGCGCCGCGCCACGACGGGCCGGCGCCCATGCGCTGCAGCCACTCATGCAAGGCTTTCGGTGTATCGGAGAGCGGATCGATACTGAGCGACACCAGCCGCAACGGATAACGGCCACGCAAGCGCGGCAGCCCCTCTTGCACCGCGCCAAACATCGCGCCTTGCAGCGGGCAGACCGAGCTGCAGCCCGTGAACATGGTCTGCAGCGCCGTGACGTTGCCCTGCAGCATGTCCGCCAGACGGCGGCGTTGTCCTGTCTGATCGACCACCCACGCGTCCGGCGCGGGCAGCAGCGGTTCGACCGGTCCTGTACCGAGGTGCGCGTACAGGTCGTGCGACGTGACGGCCAGCAAGCTGGCGGAGATGCTGCGCAGCCATGCGCGGCGTGTCCAAGTCATTGCTACGTCTCCTGGGCTTGGATCATGGCGTGGTGACTTCCGGGCATCGGCGCGGGTCGACAAGGCGACAGCCGGTGCTGGATGACCGGATCATCTTGCGATGCCCGGTGCCGGCCATCGGTGCGCTATCGCACGTAGCGGGCACGCGGGTGGGCATGCGGGATGCTGGAGGACCGGCGTTCCACGGCTTGGTGGGCAAACACACGGATGGGCGGTGAAAGCCCGTTGAAGGCAACGGGCGGGCGTCCTTATACTCGGCGCAACGCATCCGACCGGGCACAGCAAGGAGAAACCGTGGACTCCCAAGACCAGCATTGCGCGACGGCATCGCCTCGCATTGCCGTCATCATCGCCACCAAGGGACGTCCCCAGGCGGCGACCCGCGTGCTCCGCCTCCTGGAAGCACAGACGCTGCCTCCAGACATCGTCGTGGTCTCGGCCAGTTCGCAACAGGATGTCGAGGCGCCGTTCGAGACGACCTTGCCCATCGAGTACGTGTTCGGCACAGCGGGACTGCCGGCGCAGCGCAACCGGGGCATGGTCCGCGTGATGCCGGCGTTCGATGTCGTGGTCTTCTTCGACGACGACTTCGTGCCCGCGCCCGACTGGCTGGCACGTTGCGCCGAAGTGTTCAGCGCCTGGCCCGACGTGGTCGGCCTCACCGGCGACGTCATCCGCGATGGCGTGCGGGGCGACGCGATCGACTGGGACGAAGCCATCGCGCTGGTTGGCGACAATCTGGTGGACGCGGACGACACGGCAATCACCGCCACCTCGCCGCTCGAAAAGCTCTACGGTTGCAACATGGCATACCGCACCGCCGCCATTGGCAGCCTGTGCTTCGACGAGCGCCTCGTGCTGTATGGCTGGCTGGAGGATATGGACTTTTCCCGCGCCATGAACCGCAAGGGGCGGCTGGTGAAGGCCCTGGCCGCCCGTGGCGTCCACCTGGGCCTGCGATCCGGCGGACGCGCCTCCGGCGTGCGCTTCGGCTTTTCGCAGATCGTCAATGCCTGGTATCTGCATGGCAAGGGTGCGCTGACCGCGCGCGAGGCCTGGAGCAACACGCTGCGCGCGCTGCTGGTCAATGGCGCCAAGGCGTTCTTCCCCGAGCCGCATATCGATCGACGTGGACGGCTGGCGGGCAATTTCATCGGCCTGCGGGAACTGTTGTCCGGGCGCTGCCGTCCAGAACGAGGCGCGGACCTCTAAGAGGCACTGGGGCACCGGCTTGCCGGCGCCCAGCCTCTCCATCCCTTCAGCCTTTCGATTTCGCCACCGGCCCGCGGCGGGCTGCGGCCGGGATGCGCAACTTGACGGGCGATGCCTTGGGCCGCACGACGCGGGCCAGGCGGACGGGCTGGAGGACGGGCTGAGGAACGGGTTCGCGGACGGGTGTGCGGGCCTGTTCGCTGGCGGGCGCCGCCACAGGCCGCGACGGCGCCCGTGCCTGAACCTGGGCCTGAACCTGGCTGAGGTGTTCCAGCAGATGATCGGCGAAGGCCTCCCTGCTGACCTCCAGGAATAGCGAGTGATCGAGCATCGGCAGGATGCGCAGGTTGACCAGCGGCAGGTCGTCGAGCCCTTCCATCTGCTTGCCTAGCCCCAGCCTTGCCTCATGCAGACCCACGTCGCTGGCGCCGTAGAGGAAATCCGTCCGCACGCCCCGGCGATCGAGCTCGCGCACGGCGGCGCGCGCGAAGGCGGCCACCGTGGCGTGGTCTTCGCCATCGCGCGATGGCCCCGCGGCCTGCGCGCCGCTTTCGCGCACGCGATACCAGATCCGGCGGGCCATCGCAGTGATCAGCCGCCGCGCCCCGATCTGCCCGCTGCAGAGACGGCGCCAGTTCTCCCACTTCCCCATCGCAGCCAGATACACGCGGGCCGAGCGCAACTGGTCCGTGGCCGCGGCGTCGTCCGCCGCATCCCAGCGGAACTTGACGAGATTCGCCAGCACCAGTCCGTTGACGCAATGATTGGCCAGCGCCGCATGCAGGCTCAGGAAGGCGCCCGAGCAGACGCCGGCCAGCACGATGCGCCGGAATCCGCGCGCGCGCATCCACTCGACCGCGGCGCTGACATCTTGCCTGGGCGTCCGCGCATAGATGGCCGACAGGTTCATCTGCCGCCACGCGCCGGGGCTGTCGCCCAGCGCCGAGACATCGAGCCGCAGCGCAGCCATGCCTTGCCGCGCCAGACGCCGGGACAGGTCGACGAACATCCGGCCATCGCCCGCGTGATGGTTGCCGCCGGTGTTCGGGAAGATCACGGCGGTGGTGGCGGGGGTCCGTCTGCCGCTGCCGGCGCCCGGTGTGCTTAGGACGCCGAACAGCCGCCCGTTGTCGATCCACACTGATTGCTCGATGACGCCGTCCGCGTCGAAGCTGGCTTCCACGCCGACGTGACGTGCCGCCATCGCGTGTGCCGGCGGAAGCGGAGACCGTGTTGGCGCAGATCGCGATTGCAATCGGGCATACGATGTTGCCGAAGTTGGCGAGGTTGGCGACAGGGCGTTCACCCAGCCGATGACCCGCGCCCACGCGTCCGGGGGCACTGCGGCGTATTCGGCCGACTGCATCAGCAACGGATACTCGGCGAAATCTTCCACCTCGACCTGTGCCCCGGCCGCCTTGTACTGGCGGGCCAGTGCGGCCACGGGCGAGGCGGGGTCCGGCCAGGCGTCAAGCCACAGCATGCGCGGCGCGGGAGCCTCCGTCAGCGCATCGAGCCGCAAACCCTGGATGGCGGCGACCGTGGCGGCGTCGATCCGGAAACTGAGCACGTCTTGCGCGCCGGGTGGCGCCGGTGGGGGGACCAGCTCGGGGATCGCGCTGTTGCGCCAGCCGGCATGCAGGGCGCGGAGTTCGCGCAGGTAGCCCCGGCCGTCCACGACCGGCGCCAGCATGACGAGGCCCGCAACCGCCGGCCCGCCGCTGTCCGCCATGCCGTTTCCAATTCTTGCGGCCGCCAGTGCGGCCAGCAAGGCACCGAGCCGCAGCCCGCACAACACCACGCGCCCGACGCCCGTCTGCGCCCGCAGCAACGCGGCGGCGGCCGTGATGCTCGCGACCGCGCGCGGGATGAAGTCAGGTTCGTCACCGGTGTCGGCGGCGTCGCCCGTGCCTTCGTAGTCGAATCGCAGCACGGGAACGCCTGCGGCCGCCAGATCGTCGGCAAGATGGCGCCACGCGCGATGCGTCCACATCGCCTCGTGCCCTTGTGGCGCGCAGAGTACGACGCCAATGTCCGCAGTCGTCCCCGTGTCGGCGTGCAACCAGCCGACACAGCCCCCGAAAACCAACCGCTTCATGTCCATCTCCTGTGCGGCTACCGGTCGGACCCGACGCCGGCGTACGCAGAAACAGGTACGCCGGTGTCGGGGGAATCGCCGGTTACGCCTTCTTGTCTTCTACAACTGCCGTATGGCCAATCTGCTTGACCTCCGGTGCGGCGACCGGCATTCCGAGATAGGGATTCATGCTGCCGAAATCGGCACGATTGCTGCGCTTGGGCGTCACGCCATTGAGAATGCCGCCCAGCAGGCGGGCATCGGCACGCGCCAGGCGCTTGAGGGTGTCCTCGACCTGCGTGGGCAGCGTGGATTCGGCGCGCAGCACCAGCAACGTCGAGCCGGCGAGGTTGGCCACCAGCGTGGCATCCGCCACGGCCATCACCGGCGACGTATCGATCAGGACGAGGTCGAAGCGCTCGGCGCAGGCTCGCAGGCATTCCGCCAGTGCGGGGCGCATCAGCAGTTCCGACGGGTTGGCGGGTGGCGTGCCTGCCGGCAGCATCGACAGGCCGTTGACGACGGTCAGCCGCACCGCTTCCGGCAGCACGGCGCGGCCGGCAAGCACTTCGGCCAGGCCGGGTCCGGGCGGCTGGTCGAACCAGCTGGCCACGCGGCCGCGACGCAGGTCGGCATCGATCAGCAATACGCGCTGGCCCGCCTCGGCAAACAGCACCGCCAGGTTGACCGATGCAAACGTCTTGCCGGCGCCGGCGGTGGGGCTGGTGACCGCCACCACGTTGTCACGGGTGCCGCGCAGCGAGAAATGCAGCGCGGCACGCACGCTGCGCAGGCCCTCGACGGCGACGGAATGCGGGGCGTTGCGCGCCAGCAGGAACTGGTCGTGCAGGCCGAGCCGCACCAGCCGCTCCGTCCCCTCGTCTTCGAGCAGCGAGATCTCCGCCAGGTCGCGCCCCGGCTGCGGGCGTTCGAGCCGCGCCAGCAGCGAGGGCGCCACACCCACCGCGGCATCCGTGCGCGTCTTGGAATCCAGCAGGCGATCCAGTTCCGCCTGCTCGCGGCTGTAGGCGATGTCGCCGAGCATCGGCAGGCCGAGGCTCTCTTCAGCATCGTTGGCGTTGGCGACCGTCGGCTTCATGCGCTGGCGGACCGACACGAACCCCATCGCCAGGCAGATCCCGAGCAGGCCGCCGCCAGCCGTCAGCGGCAGCCGGCCCATGCCGACCGGCGTGACCGGCGTCAGCGCGCTATCGATCACGCGCGTCTGGTGGGTACGGTCGAGCTGCGCCAGCGAGAGGTGCTCAAGCTTGTTGCGCAGCGTCATGTACATGTCCTCGGCCACCTTGACGTCGCGCGTCAGGGCCACGGATTCGCGCTCCGAAATGGACAGGTTCTGCAGGCGCGTGTCCATGTCGCGACGTTCGCGCGCCAGTTGCTGGATCTGGTTGTCGATCGTGCGCACCTCGTTGGACTCTTCGGTGAACCGCTGCAGCATCTTGGTCCGCTCCAGCCGCAGCAACGCGATCTGGCGCTGGTAGTCCATGCTGCCGTTCAGGAAGGACTGGGCGTCCTGGCTGGGCTGCATGGAACCAGCCCGCGAGCGGTAGCGCGTCAGCGCCGCCTCGGCGCGTTCCAGCTCGCTCCTGACGCGCGGCATCTCGCCGGTCAGGAAGGCAAGCGTGGCCGCCGCCTCGTCGCGCCGGCGCGCGGCCTGCCCGTTGATGTACGAATCGGCGATGCCGTTGATCAGCGCGGCCACCACGGCGCGGTCGGCGTTCTGCCACGCAATGCGCACGGTGCTGGCATCGTTGCCATCGCTGTCGATGCGCAGCTCGCGCGCCACGGTGTCGATGGTTTGCGCCGTTTCATGCCGCGTGACGGTGAAGCGCGTGCCCGGATTCGCGTCGATGCGCGCCACCTGGAAGGTCACGCCCTCGGCCTGCACGATCTCGCCCACATTGCCCTCGAGCACGGTCGCATCCCTGAGGCGCAGCCGGTAGGTGTTGGTGGGCAACACCTCGAGCGTCATCGGCACATTGAGCAGGTGCTCGGGCACATTGAAGGTGCGCACGTCGAGCTGCTCGCCGCCCCAGGCATAGCCGAGCTGCGCGGGCCACGGCCCGATCCGCTTGCCGGGCTCGGCAAAATGCGCGGCCACTCCGCCGACCAGCGGCGCGCGCAACGGTTCGACCGAAATGTCGAGACGCAGGCGCTCCACCACCGGCCCGACGACGGCGCGGCTCCTGAGCATGCCGACATCGAACGGCGCGGTCTGCTGCGCGGCGGCCGGCTCATCCTTCGGATAGACCTGTACCAGCGTGTGCGCGCGATAGACGTAGGGCCTGGAGATGGCGGCCGCCCCGGCGATGATCGCGCCGACGAGCCCCGCTGCAAGAATCCAGCCCGCGTGGTCCAGCAACGCCCGCACTTGCGCGCCACGCCTCCGCGACACTCCCCCCGGCGCCGGCATGGTGCCGGCAGATGACATTGTGCTCACGAATCGCTCCCTGACTGCTTGGCGCGTCAGCCCTGGTGCCCGCCCGACCCAGGGCCGGCACCCGTGGGCTATTTGCGCCCGTAGTTATCCTCGAATCTCACGATGTCGTCCTCGCCCAGATAGGCGCCGGACTGCACCTCGATGATCTCCAGCGGCGTCTTGCCCGGATTTTCGAGCCGGTGCAGGGTGCCGATGGGGATGTAAGTCGACTGGTTCTCCGAAAGGATGCTGACCGATTCTCCGCAGGTCACGCGCGCCGTGCCGCGCACCACCACCCAGTGTTCGGCGCGGTGATAGTGCATCTGCAGCGAGAGGCTCGCGCCCGGCTCCACCACGATGCGCTTGACCTGGAAGCGCTCGCCATGATCGATCGAGTCGTAGCAGCCCCAGGGCCGATGCACCTTGCGATGGTTGACGACCTCCGCGCCATGCTCGGTGCGCAGGCGCTGCACCACGTTCTTGACGTCCTGTACGTGGGCCTTGTCGACGACGAGCACCGCATCCGCCGTCTCCACCACCACCACGTCCTGGACCCCCACGCAGGCGATCAGGCGGCCTTCGGAGTGGGCCAGGCACGAGGAGGCGCCGTCGAACAGCACGCGGCCGCGCGCGGCATTGCCGGACGCGTCCTTCGACGCGATGTCCCAGATGGCGGCCCACGATCCCACATCCGACCAGCCGGCATCGAGCGGCACCAGCATGCCGGGAATGTCCGGCAAGGTTTCCAGCTTCTCCATCACCGCGTAGTCGATCGAATCGGACGGACAGGCGTCGAATGCTTCCTTCTCGATGCGGAACAGCTCACCGTTGGTGCCGCTGCCCTCGCCGGCCTCATACGCCGCACGGCACTGGCGGTACATCTCGGGCTGGAGCTCGCTCATGGCCCTGAGCCAGACCGATGCCAGCACCACGAAGATGCCGCTGTTCCACCAGTACTCGCCGGAGTCCACGTAGTGCCTGGCCAGCTCCAGATGCGGCTTTTCGACGAAGCGTTCGAGCGCGAACGCGCCGGGATTCACGGGCACCGCGGCGCGGATGTAGCCAAACCCTGTCTCGGGCGCGGTCGGCCGCACACCCAGCGTGACGATGGCGCCGCGTTCGGCATGCATGACGGCGGTTGCCGAGGCCTGCCGGAAGGCTTCCGTATCGAGCACGCTGTGGTCCGCCGGCGACACCACCAGCACGGCATCGGCGCACTCGCCGGCACCGGCGACGGCATGCAGCGCGGCAATCGTGAGCGCCGGCGCGGTGTTGCGGCCACACGGCTCGGACACGATGCGCGCACGCTTGCCCTTGCGCTTGAGCATGTCCGCCACCATGAAGCGGTGTTCCTCGCCGCAGACCACGATTTGCGGCGGCTCGATGCCTGCCGGCCGCTCCGCGCGCACGGCGATGCCTTCCAGGCGGTACGCGGTGGCCTCCAGCAGGGTGTCTTCGGCCACTACGTTGAGCAATTGCTTGGGATACTGCTCGCGCGACAGGGGCCACAGACGCGTACCCGCGCCGCCCGCCAGGATCACCGGCTGCACCGCCGGCCGCAGGAGGGGGCGCACCACAGGCGCTTCGACGAGCGTCTGCAACGTGCTGGATGGCAGGGTCTTTTCACGGCTCCGGGTTCTCATCATTTCTCCTGCCTGCATCGTGCGCGGGTCATTGCCGCGGGTGGTTACGCATCCTGGCCGGTGCCCCGCACGGTACGCAGAATCGGGTACGCATGACGATCCCGGGCATGCGTCCAGGGGATGCGGCCCAGTGTAGGAACACAGCCAGATGGGTATCTGTTCGATTCCACACGCACCCCGGGCGGTCCCGCGCCCGCACATCGCCGCGCGGACTTTGTTGGACAACGTACCGATTCGCCCACGCCCTGGCGTTGGAATACGGGTGGCCGCGCATGCGCCTGCCGCGCCGGAAGCGATCCGGCTGGCATCCGATTCTTGCGGAGGAACGACATGGAGCGCAGTTCTGCAACCCTCTTGGAGACGCCCTCCGGCGACGGCCAGCCGGACGCCGTCACCACCGCTGCCGTTGGCACGCAGGCGCGGGCCGCCGGCATGACGCGCCCGGGTGGCCTGCATGGCGAGGACGCGATCTGGCAGGAAACCAACTGCTATATGGATCTCTGGATCGAATTGCTGTACGGCTGGGGGCTGGACCCGCGCGCGGCGCTGGCGTTCACGGTCACCCAGGATTTCGAAGGCGATCACTTCACGTTCTTCAAGTATCCGCAAGCCGACCTGGAGCAGCTCTACGGCACGGTCGTCCAGGAAATGGCGATCTACGACACGCTGGAGGCACACATCGCCGGGCAGGTGGACCGTGGCCACGCCGTGCTGGTGGAGGTGGACAGCTTCTACCTGCCGGATACTCGCGCCACGGCCTACCGCCGCAGCCATGTGAAGACCACCATCGCCATCGATCGCATCGACACGGCGGCGCGGCGGCTGTGCTACTACCACAGCCTCGGCTACCACACCGCCGAGGGCGAGGATTACCGTGGCCTGCTGCGGCTGGACCCCGCGCTGCGCGACAACGGGGACATCCTGTTTCCGTATGCAGAGTGCGCCAAGCGGATCCGGCCGCCGCTGCAGGGCCGCGCGCTGGCCAACGCCGTGGCCGGGCAGATGCGCCGGCATCTGGGCCGGCGCCCACTGCGCAATCCCGTCTCGCGGTGGCGCGATGAGTTTCATGATCAGGTCGGCAATGTGCTGGCGCGCGGCGACGCCTATTTCCATCACTATGGATTCAACCTGCCACGGCAGCTCGGCGCCAATTTCGAGATGCTCCATCACTGCCTGACATGGCTGGGCGAGCATGGCTACCGGGTGCCCGCGCCAGTGATCGGCGCGGCCACGGCCATCGCATCGGAGAGCAAGGTGCTGCAGTTCCGGCTGGCCCGTGCGGTGGCACGTCGCCGGCATGACCCGTGCACGGCGTGCCTGGACATGCTGGAGTCCGCCTATGACCGGACCATCGACGGCCTGCTGATGTCGTTCGGCAGCACCGACCCCGCCGAAGCCTGAGCGGCCGTGCGGAGCGGGGCACCGGTGGCGCCCGCGCCGCCACGGTCGGTTCAGGCGTGGGTCAGGGTCAGGGCCGGCAGCAAGCGGTCGTACTCGCGCTTAACGAGCTTGTAGCATTCGCACGAGTGCTTTTCCAGGCCGCAGCGGTCGAGCACGGTGATGTGCCCGCGGCTGTGGTGGATCAGGCCGAGGTCTTCCAGCTTGCCTGCCGCCTCGGTCACGCCCTCGCGGCGCACGCCCAGCATGTTGGCGATAACCTGCTGCGTGATTACCAGCTCGTTGGAGCTCATGCGGTCGATGGCCAGCAGCAGCCAGCGGCACAGTTGCTTGTTGAGCGAGTGGTGACGGTTGCAGGCCGCCGTCTGTGCGATTTGCGTCAGCACGGCCTGCACGTACAGCAGCGTCACGCGTTGCAGCGCGGGCAGGTGGGTCAGCTCCGCACGCAGCGCACGAGCCGGGATGCGGTAGGCAAAGCCAGGGCTGCGCACTTCCACGCGGCTCGGCATGGTGTCCCCGCCGGTGACGACGGGAATGCCCACCAGTCCTTCATTGCCGACGGCGGCGAATTCCACCGTGGCGCCATCCTCGAGCAGGGAGAGCAGCGAGACCACCGACGTGGTCGGAAAATAAACGTGGACGATGCGCTGGCCGGAATCGGTCAGCAGTTCGCCGGCACGCAGTCGCACGAGTTCGAAGTGGCGCGACAGCGCCTCCCATTCGTGGCGCGGCAGTGCATTGAGCAGGTGATTGATGTGCAGGTCCGACCGATGCGTAATCATGGTGATTTCCCTCCCACTGACCCGGGAGCGACATCGGTAGCGGTCCGCACGGTAAGCCCGTGCAGGCCTGTGACCCGATTTCGCCGCTCCACCCGTTGTCGACTGATGGCGATCTCCGGCAACCTCGCGGTTGCCACCCGTTTTACCCCCGGTGCGCCAGCCCCGGTTCGTTGTCTCGTTGTTGACTGTATTAAGGGCCATACGGGTCGGAACCGTCAGTAGGCAGACGGTTGGTGCGGCGGTCATGCTTTGGTAGGTTGGATGGAGATAAGCGGCGGAGAGCGTGGGGTGGAGACCGGCTGGGAAGCGGGCCGCGGAAGGACCCGCCGGCACCCGTCCAGCCGCCCGGCACATGGCTCGGGCGGAGAAGGTGGAGACAATCGATTCAGGCGTCGTAGGGGACGGGCCGGTCGGCGTTCAGGGCTGAGATCTCGCCCGAAGGGATGGCTCCCGCCGCGCCCGGCGCGGGCGTCTCATGCATCAGGCGGATACGGCGCGATTCTCCCGGCCCCAGGTGGAACCAGTCCTGCGCGGGACGGAAAGCATGATCCTCAATATGCACCCAGCGCGCGAAGCGCTCCGTGCTGACAGTCAGCCACCACTCACCCTCCACGCATTCCACCGCGCCTCTCAACCCTGGCGGGTGCAGCGCGGCCGCGCGCCGGTCGGGCAGATAGGCAGCCTGGCTCAGCAACGCGGTGCTGCCGTCCGTGGCGGTCTCCGCATCGTGCAGCGTTGCCAGCACCACATCGTGCGCGGGCGGGCCGAAGCGATACGCGTAGGTAAAGTCGAAGAAGTGCTCGAGCAGGTCCGCCGCCGCCAGGCGACGCACCTCGCGCGGGGCCAGCGTGAGCGTCAGCGTCCCCTGCGCCGCCACGGCCGCGCCGTCACGCAGGCAGCGCAGCGTCAGCGCGACGGTGCGCGCGCGCCCGGTTTCGTTGATCAGGTGGACATGCAGGCCGTTCAGGCCCTCGTCCGTCATCAGCACCTGCAGCGGCTGCCACACCTGCCGCAACGCATGCCACGCGGATTTCGGACGCGCCTTCGCGTCGACGATGCCCCAGCCAGCGCCCGGCAACAGGTCCTGCAGCTGCCAGACGAGGCCGCCCGCGCAGGTCGACCCGGCGCGGCGCCATTCGGTGAAGACCTCGGTCATGATCTCGGCCACCACCGCGCGCGACAGCGTCAGGTAGCGGGCCGGCTGCTCGTAGCGCAGGCGCGGCGGGTCCACCTCGTACAGCGCGCGCAGATAGAAATCGCGGATGTCCTCGAAATCCCACGCCGCGCCGGCATCGCGTGGCACCCGGGCCTTCCAGCGCGGATCGTGCAGCGGCTGCGCCAGCCCTGCCTCGGCCAGCGTGCGCGCGCATGGCACGTTGGCAAACGCCAGGCATTCGGCGGCAAAGCGCACGTTGGCCAGCCGCGCATCGGCCAGCGGCCGTTGATAAGCGCCCACGCCGTAGTAGTGCGTGACGCCGGTATCGGGCTGGAACGGCCACGCGCCCTCGCTGGGGGAATTGCGTACGTAGATCACGTCGGGCCGGTGCTCGGCCACCAGCCCCGGGATCAGGGTATCGAACAGCGGCTGGCGCCATGCGCTGCGCGGCGCGCCCATCATGGCGGCCTGCTGCTCGGACTCGCTGCCGCCGCACAGCACGGCCAGGCTGGCGTGCGCGCGCGTGGAGGCCAGCCATTGCGCCACTTCGCGCGCGGCGTCATCCATCAGTGCCGGGCTGGCGCTGGTATCGCTGCCATAGTCGAAGTTGGCGAACATGAAGTCCTGCCAGACCATTAGGCCGAGCGCATCGCACTGGCGGTAGAAGGCCTCGCCGGGATAGCAGGTCACGCCGCTGACGCGGACCATGTTGGCGCCGGCATCGCGTGCCAGTTGCAGCCATTGCGCCACGGCCTCGTCGCTGTCGGCGAGCCCCGGCAGATCATGGCTGGAAACGCAGGCCCCGCGGCAGAACACGCGTTCGCCGTTGACGCGCAGCGCGAACGATCCGGGCTCGCCGTCGCGGTCTTCCGTGATCGTGCGGAAACCCGTTTGCCCGCAGTCGATGGCATGGCCGATCACGGTGGCCTGAATGCGGTACAACGCGGGATCGCCGTGCGTGTGCGGCCACCATCGCTGCGCATCGGGCACGCGCAGCGCACCGGCCAGCGTGTGGGTATCCACGCGGCGCAGCTCGCCGTGCCATGCGCGATGATCGGGCCCCACGGCGCACACCTCGCCAATCGCGGGTGCCGGCCCCGGGAAGTGCAATTGCAGCGACACCACACCGTCGCGGCCATCGAGATGACCGGCAAGCTCCGCGCGCACGCCATGCGTGATGTCAGGGCCTTCCGGATCGAGCAATTCGATATCGCGCCATGGGCCGACCGCATGCACGGGCGGACACCAGCCCGGCATGTGGCCGAGCAGCGTGGTGCGCACCGCGCGCAGCGCGGGGGGCACGATCATGCGCGGCTTCCAGCGCACCGGTCCGCGCTGCGTGCGCAGCCACGGATGCAACGCGCGGAAGCAGAGATAGAGCGTGTTTTCCGCGCCAGCCAGGTCGACCAGCACCTGATGCGCGGCGAACATGTGGTGCGTCGTCAGCACCATCACGCCGTTGAGCCAGACTTCGGCCAGCGTGGCCAGCCCGTTGAAGCGCAGCAGCCGACGCCCGCTGCCGGCAAAGCGCAGGCGGTACCAGTAGTCGTGCTGATGCAGCGGCGGCGGGGCCGTGTCATCCCAGCGTCCGGCGGCACGCAGCGCGCTGGCCACCGTGCCGGGTACCGGGGCCGGCAGCCAGTTGCCGTTGTCGGCCAGTTCGCCGGGATGCGCCACGGCGCCGGCAAACGTTTCGAGACAGGTCCAGTTGCCTTCCAGGCGGGCATTGCCCACCGCCACGCCGGCCCGCAGCGCGGGCAGCAGTGCCGGTTCAGGATCGCGTGCGGTCATGGCTGGTCCGTCCCGAAATGAGCGGCAAGCGCGGGCACTGTGTCCTTGTACGCCGCCTCCAGCTGGTCCAGGCAATCCTGGCAGGGGTCCGGCTTGTGGCTGATCACGGCCCGCATGAGCCGGAACTGCATCACCATGGCTTCCGACGCCATGGTGTAGCACGCTTCGGCCACGGTATCGGGCAGCACCTGGCCCTGCGTCACCAGCCAGCGTACATAGCGCCCGAGCAATTCGAAGTTGGCGCCGAGCTGGCGCAGCACGTTCGCGGCATAGGCCTGGAAATTGGGCTCGCCGCGCGCCATCAGCTGGTCGAGGTGATCCGGAAAGGCCGTGCGGAACGCGCAGATGGGGTTTTCGCGCGGCCGTCGCACCAGGTGGGCGCGCAGCAGCCCCAGCGATGCCCGCACCAGCGCGGCGTCCGCCTGCGCCGTAAAGCGCCGGCGCACCACCTCCGCCTGCGGAAAGAACGCGGCGCCGCGGCTGATGGCGTCATCGCCCGGCATGCGGAAAATGGCCTCGTAGTCTTCGCCGCTGGCCGTGTGGTAGCCGTCGTGATGGTAGTACCCGACCGCCGTGGCCTCCGGCACCAGCACATCGATGGCAATGCTCGATCGCGCATGCTGGCGCCGGTAGGCCTTGCCCGCCTGCGGCAGCTGGAAGTTGTCGACCTCGAGGATCACCACGTTGCCGCAACTGGTTTGCGCGGCGACGTGGGATTCGAGCCGGTCATACGTCGACAGCTCGTCCCTGACGATGCCGTACAGGCACTCCATATCCCCGGCGGGGATGTTGGAGGACGTGAACTGATCGCCCGAAAAATCCTGAGTCACCGTGAACGGCAACGCGGCGATAGGCTCGAGCTCCCATCCATGCAGCAGCTCGACCCAAAGATCGATATGCCGGTTGGTGTGTGACCAGACCGGATTGCCGCCGTGCAAAGCGTGGGCGCCGGAACGCAGTCGCACCTTGCCATCCCCGTACATTTAGAGTCCTCCAAGCGTCTCGCGGACCGGCTGCGGCCAGCGTGCGGGGTCCAGCCCGTGATGCCGCAACAGGGCCAGCACCAGCCGCTCGATGCCAAAGCCCACGCAACCGGTATGTGCCGTGCCGCCGTCCGCCAGGCCGATGCGCCACAGCGCACCGAAGTGGTCCATGTGGTAGTTGAAACTCATGCAGGCCGTGGGCGGCTCGCCGTCGTTGACCGGGATCAGCAGTTCGAACTTGAGCTTCTGCTCGCGCTGGCTGTCGGCGACGATCTTGCCGCCGCGTCCGAAGAACGGATCGTTGGCCACGTCCAGTTCCATCGGCAGCTGCAGGGCCGTCGCCAACTGCAGGCCGCGCTCCATCCAGACCTGCCGGAACGCCAGGATGCGTGCCGGCGACCCCAGGCAGACGTATTCGCGCTGGCGGAACAGCTGCATGCGCGTGGGCTCGAGCGACGGCTCGTGGCGGTAGCAGTACGACAGCACATCCACGACCTTGCCCGTCATCGGCAACGGGCCGCGCCGGGCAATGACGGGATAGATCGGATAGCAGGCGGCGGGCGTCAGCACGACACCTGTGGGCGCCTGCTGGTCGGTCCAGTCCTGCCGGTCTTCCAGACGGGCGAGCAGCCTGCGGTGGGCCCGCTCGTCGCCGCAGAAGCTGTGCACCGTGCCGGCCAGTTGCGGAAAGCTCTTCAGGTATTCGCTGGTCTCGAAGTCCGCCAGGCCCATCGCGGGCGGAAAGCGCAGGACCTCGGCCTCCTGGTCGGCGCCCAGCCGCGTGATGGCGGCGTTCAGGCCATCGCCGATGGCTTCGAACACGGCGCTGCGGCCATACAGGCCGGGCACGCCGCTCTCGATCAGCAAACCCGCCGCGAGCAGCGCATCGAGATACGTCGGCTGCGCCCGTGCGCGGGCGAACAGCCCGCCAGCGCCGCCGATCGCCTCGGCCCCGCGAAAAGCGTGTGCGTCCATGAGGCCTCCTTCAGGACCGGTCGGCCAGCAGCAGGTTGGCCGTATTGGTCTGAATGCGATCGTTGTTGATCATCAGCGGCGCCGACCACAGGTCCCGGAGATGCCGGCCCAGGCTGAACGGCGTGCCGTGCTTGTAGCCCGCCATGCCGCAGACCAGCATGGCCTGCTGCACGGCTTCGAGCGCCATGGTCGAGAGCGCCGTCTTGAGACCGTTCATCTCGGCGGCCAGCGCGAAGGCGGCGGACACCGACATCTCCGCATGCTGGTGGCGCTGACGCTGGTGCGCGAGCGCCAGGTCCAGGCGGCCTTCCATCATCTGCAACATGCTGACGGCTTCGGCCACGCGCGGTGCCGACGGCGGCAGCGATCCCGGCCGCGCCCGCGCCTGACTCTGGAAGAAGACCTTGGCGCGCGCCACGGCATCGCTGGCGATGCCGAGCCAGAGCGCGCTCCAGAGAATGTGCGAGACCGGCGTCATCGTGCTGTCGGCGATCTCGCCGAACGGCACGGCGAGGACCTGGGCCATATCGCCTGTGGCTTCCAGCCGGAAGCCATTGCTGCACGTGCCGCGCATGCCAAGGGTGTCCCACGCGTTCAGGCTCTGCAGCGTGTAGTCGCCCTTCAGCGCGCAGACCAGCACCTGGTCCGATGGCGAGGCGTCCGCATGCCGGCGCGCGGTAATCAGGATGCCGTCGGCATGCGCCCCATAGGAAATGGTGGGGGCCATCTTTAGCAGGTGGAAGCGGTCGCCTTCGGCATTGACCGCACAGCCGCTGCTGCGCAGCGCGCCGCCGATGGCTTCCTCGGACGTGGCGGACGCCAGCAGCAGCTGGTCCGTGGCCACACACGCCAGCAGCGAGGCATGCCATGCGCTGCCCGCGCCGTGCTCGAGCAGGCAGGCCACCTGGATCTGATGCATCGCATAGATCATGCCCGTGGAAGCGCAGGCCTCGCCCAATACCTTGCAGATGTCCGCGACCGTGGCGAGCGAAGCGCCGGCGCCACCCATCGTGACGGGCACCATCGCACCCAGCAGGCGATGCTGGCGCAGGACGTCGAAGGCTTCGTGGGGAAACCGCGCGTCGTGGTCGACGGCGTCCGCATGGTGGCGGGCGACCTCGGCCGCGGCCTGCGCCGCGATAGTCAGCGCCTCGGCGGAGACCGCGCCGGCACCGGCGTCGGGGTTCGCATGCGCTAGCGTGACCCTGGCAGCGGGACTCATGCCGCCTCCTGCTGCGCGCGGATGGCCTCGACGGCAGCGGCCAGGGAATCGATGCTGCGGAACAGCTGTCGCGTCAGCATCTGATCCGGGATCTCGATATCGAACGCGTTCTCCAGGGCGAGCATGACGTGGACCGTCGCCAGCGACGACAAGCCGGCAGCGTAGAGGTCATCCTGGTCGGCCAGCGAAGCCAGCGGCACATCGAGCCGCGCCACTTCGCCCAGAATATTTCGAATGGTTGCTTTCATGTCACCTCCAGTCACGTTGGCGCGCTCTATTCCATGCGTTTCCGGCGCGTGCCTCGGTGCGATGTCGCACCAATCTGCGTGGTGCTGTGTCGTCCTAGTACGCCGCCGCGCCGGTCCAACCGTGGACTGCCGTGCGCAGGATGATGCGAAGGTCGAGCTGGAACGACCAGTGCTGGATGTAGTAGATGTCGAACTCGATGCGCTTGCGCATCTTCTCGATGGTGTCGGTCTGGCCGCGCAGACCGTTGATTTGCGCCCAGCCGGTGATGCCGGGCTTGACGCGGTGACGCAGCATGTAGCGGTCGATCAGTTCCTTGTAGAGCTCGTTGTGCTCCATGGCATGCGGGCGCGGGCCGACCACCGACATCTCGCCGCGCAGCACGTTGAGGAACTGCGGCAGTTCATCCAGGCTGGTGCGGCGCAGGAATGCGCCGACGCGGGTCACGCGGGCGTCGCCGCGCACGGCCTGCGTGACACCGGTGTCCTGGTGCACCTTCATGGTCCGGAACTTGTAGACATTGAAGGGACGGCCATCGATACCCAGCCGCTGCTGCCGGAACAGCACCGGACCCGGCGACGACAGCTTGACCATCGCGGCGATCACGAGCAGCACCGGGCTCAGCGCGACCAGCACGCCGAACGCAAAGGCGCGGTCGAAGCTGGCCTTGAGCAGACCCGTGATGCCCGAAACCGGCGGGCTGTTCAGGTCGATGACGGGCAAGCCCAAGAAATCGCTGAAGCGGTGACCCAGCAGCTCGACGGCGGCCACATCGGGAACCCAGCGGATATCGATCAGTTCGTTGCGGAACTGGCGCACGACGTCGGAGAGATCGCGGCAGGCCGCCATCGGCAGCGTCAGCCAGATTTCCCGCACGCCGTGTCCCCGGACGAAGGCGTTGACTTCATCCATCGTGCGCAGCGTTGCGACGCCGGCGGGAATGACGTCGGACGACTCGTCGTAGATGCCAACCACCCGGTAGCCTGCGGCACGGATTTCCTGCACGCGCGTGTACATCTCGCGGCCAAGCGGCCCGTAGCCGAAGATCACCACGCGCTTGGCGTTGATGCCCTGCTGGCGCACGTTGGCCAGCATGCGGAAGGCGATGGCACGCGTTGCGACCAGCGCCAGGCCGACGCTGGAGAACCAGCCCATGGACCAGATCCGCGACACCGCGGCGATCTGGTGCATCAGGAACGCGGCCAGCAGGCCGATCACGAACACCGTGGTCCATCCGGCCAGCAGGCGCAGTGCCAGCGCGGCCTGGCTGCGGCCTCGCCACGACTCGTAGACGCCGAAACCCGGGAACACCACTAGGGCACCGAGCGAGCACAGCATGGTGAGGAAACCATGCACCGGTGCCGCCTCGCGAATGCCGCCTGGAAAATAGAGCGCGCCCATCGCGATGCCGCTCGCGGCGATCAGCGCCACATCGCAGAGCCTGTAGAGGTAGTGAAGCGTAGTATGCCGCTCGGCGGCAACGTTCCAGTTTGATGCCATGACCGCCCCAAAGCCCTTGCGGGAACTATCGTGGAGTCATGGTTGCGCACGGCCCCCGGGGCGTCTGTTGGCGGGCGCACACAGATTCGGGCGCCCCGTGGCGCGTGCTATCCGCGGCAGGGAAGCGCGGGGTGGCTGCCGTAGCCGGGCGCGCCGCGATCGCACGCATGGCGAGGCCGCATGGAGGTCCACTCGCCGCGCTGGAAGGGCCGGTCACGGCCGGAAAGAAAGACGGCGAGCTCCTGCACCCACTGGTGGGTCACGCCGGCCAGGCCGCTCACGGGGAGCACCAGTATCGTGGCGAGCACGAGCGACGCCACCAGCATGGTCAGCGGCCCGCGCGGCATCTCGCGGCGCGAGATGAACGGCAGGCTGACGCAAAAACCGAGCGCGAGTCCGCTCAGGACTTCGGACATGGAATGCGCGTGCAGCATCAGGCGCGATGCGCCCACCGCCAGCGCGACGAGCACGCCGGCGGCTGCGGCCAGCCATCCCAGCCGCGGGTGCCCGGCCGGCGTCGCCAGGTAGAGCAGCACGGGCAGGATGGACGCCGCCATCATGGCGTGCCCGGAAAACCCGGTGAAGTTGATCGCCGCGCTGCCGATCCCCCATCCCAGGAAGGCCAGCTTGGAGGCCAGTACGACCAGCGCCGTGACGGAAAACGCCAGCAACCAGTGACGCGCCGGGTCCGAGGCGCCGCGCCAGCGCAGCCATCCATAGAGAAAGACCGCGCACGGCAGCAGGAAGGCCGATTCGCCGAAGAAGGAAATCAGTTGCCAGCGGCTCATGGGAAAACGGGGGAATGGGGAATCACGACGATGGTCCGGTGGGCTCGACGGGGTGGCCGGAACCGGCAGCGTAACACCGGCACCGGGCCGCATCCATGGCACTGCGCGTCGCATTTCTACCTCCACCCATCCCGAAGCATGAGGCTTGCGGGGCCTGTTCTCGCGCGTGTCGCGTGCCCGGTTTGCCCTCCGCACCTTTCGGCGCCTCGCACCGTGTCTCTCGCACGCGTTGTTTTTCGGGGATGAGACGTAAGGCCGGCATGCGTCTTCTGGTTGATAGAGAGTCGCGTCGCGATTCGATATGTTCGTTCATGATGGTCGGCCCTGAAGGACCGGCCATTTCAAAGCCCGCATGGTCCCCCGGTCGGCGGGCTTCTTTTTTGGGTTTCCACAACGGGGGGAGTCATGCGATGCGGGCCGCAAGCGGCCGGCGGCCATGGTGGTCATGGCGGCCCATCGAACGTGGTGCCAGTCGCTCAGGATTCTGTCGGTCCCAGCCTGACGATGCGCGCCTGGGCGACGATCATCGCGCGGGCGGTGTCGAGGTGACGGCTGGCCTCGCGCTCGCCAATCTCGCGCGCGGCCAGGATGGCGGCGGCCTCGGTGGCGAAGCGCCGCCCATGTAGCTCGCCCCGATACAACAACGGCCCGCCAACGATGGCGAGCCGGATCTCATAGCAACATGCCCACTTGCCCCGGCCCTCGCGCACGGCAAAACCGTGGACGACCAGGATGTCCAGACTGTGTTCCATACGACCCCCTGCGTCCCGCAGCGGCCGGCCATGCAATGGCGCCAGCTTCTGATTGCGGGCATTTCAAGCATAGGCCGCGGGGCGCGTCCGCGCCTTCATCCGATCGCAGTAGAGCCGTCGGGATGAAAGGGTTGGGTACGCAAGGGTGGGAGGGGGGGCGCCGGGTCGGCGGTACGAGGATGATGGGCGCGCAGCAGGCTGAGCGCCTTGCGGGGGAAGCACTGGCCGCCAGCCCAGACCAGCGCCGCGGCTGCGCATACCAGCTCCACGGGCGCCGGCACGGCCAGACAGCCGCTGGCACCGAGGCGGGCGGCATGGACCATCAGCGTTGAATCGAGCGCATCGGACAGGACCAGCCAGCGGCGAGGCGCCAGCCGGGCATGCACGCGGTCCAGCAGCACGCGGGGGTCGCCCTCCACGCCGCTGCAATCGACCAGCACGATATCGACCGGGCCGTATGGCACAGGCTCGGCCTCATCGGGATTGTCGATCGTGATCACGCGGGCGGCAGCGTGGTCGTCATCGAGCAGCCATTCGGGTGCATGCCATCGAACCGGGGTTGGAATATCCAGCCCCTCCATACGGCGCGCAAGAATGCGGCACATCATTTCATTGCTGGCGATCAGGTAGGTCGTCATCGACAGAGATCGGCATTGTGTACGCATGGCACCGCACGGCGTTGTGCACCGGCGGCGCGCCCGCACAGGGGCGGGGCGTCGAATCGGGATGCGCCGGCGCCGGGTAGGCGCATGCGCGGGAGGGCCTCCGCCTGAGGCGTCGGCAACGGCAGGTAATGCGGCTAGCAATACAACTAGCGATACGCGGCTAGCAACAGGGCAAACAGGCGGTGGTGGCGTTTGATTTCGGCGAAGATGCGCCGCGCACCGACCTTCTTCAGAAGTTAGCAACCACGGCCAGCCGCCGCCTCATGCTTTTGGATGAGGGAGGGCCGGCAGATGGTGGAACGGGATGGTTTGCCACCCGGGGCGTATTCCGCGGGGCGCCCGGATCAGGCAGCCTCACAGGACTCCCTCGCATGGAGGGCGACGGTTGTCATCGAAACATGCGACGACGCCGGCTTGGTCACCGTGGGGCCCGGCCAGTTCAGTGACGCACCACGCTGGAGCGCCACGTATACCGCCTCGCCCTTGTTGCGCACGTGCAGGCGCTGATACAACGTGCACGCGTGCGTCTTGGCGGTTGCCACCGATATGTTCAGCAGACGGCTGACCGTCTTGATCGGATAGCCGCGCGCCAGCAGGGCGAGAACCTCGTACTGTCGCTCGGTGATATTGAGGAGGTGCGCGCCGGCCGAAGGTGTCTCCAGCGGCAAGGCATGCGCATGCGGGCCGTTGGCCGTCGCATCGGTGGACACGCTGTGCAGCGGCACCACGATGGGTGCGGCAAGCCGGGCCTCCGTGGGCGTCGCGGAGGCGGGCGCGGTTGTGCGCGGCATCGCCGGCTCGGCCGAGCGCGTGGCGGGCAGCTGCGACGGGAAGCATTCCCCGCCGGCCAGCACCAGGCGGATCGCCGCTTCGAGCGCATCCGCGGAGCAGGTCTTCGCCAGCAGGCCGCGTACCACTTCAGGCAGGCCCGCTTCCGGTAGGGCCGTCGGCGTGTGGTCCGCCAGCACCAGCACCCGTAGCGGCTGCATGCGCTGGCAGAGTTCGGCGAGGCTTTGCCATCCGGCTTCGACGTCCGCGGGCAGGCCGTAGATCATCAGATCGGCGTGGCGCGTCCACGGATCGGGTTCGTGCAGGGTAGCGGGGTCGATATCGACGAGATCACCTGGAACATGTGCCTGGGCCAATAGGTGGCGCAGTCCGAGGCGCAGCAAAGGATGTGGCTCGAGCAAGAGGATAGTGGCCATGGCCGCTCACTTCTTATTGGCGCGCTTCGGGAGGTTGCAAGGATTCCCTGGCGCGCTAGTTGGAAACGCTCCGCTTTTGGCGCGGCTGCATTTCCATACGATCTGGTATCGCCTCCTGAGCCACGCAGCGACCCCGTCCTGGTTCGCTACTGTTCGGCCCTCCCTCGGAGGATGCCAGACCGCCCCGTTTGCGTATGTAACGCGTTAGATGCCTCTGAATTCTGATTCAAATTAAATCTAATTCTGTTGTTCAGCATAGGAAGGTCGAGAAGTGAATGCAAGGTGATGCTGCAGTGCAACGGGTATTCCCTCACAAGTATGACAACCGACTTTTCGGCGTATGGGATGTGGTAATCGGTACGCCACTTCTCCTTATGTTCGATTAGAATTATCGGCATTGCGTTTTGCTAGACATTTGGGCCCGGATCGATTCGGGCTCCGGCGAAGTGCCTTATCAATCAATAAGTTAGCGCTGGATCACGCCTCGCCCATATGCTCACCGGAAATCACCTCGTCAACCTCACTCGCAGCGAATTTGCGGCGGTTCGTGCCTACGTGCAGGGCATGCCGGCGGCGATGGTGGTGGCGCGATATTTGTCGGACGATGGGGATGACGACGATGGCGCAACGGAATCTGCCCTCCGGACGCTGCTGGGGCTCCGGGACCGGATGGTCCAGTTGGCACACCTGCATGGACGCCTGGATCTGGCGGAGTTGTTGGAGCTGGGCCCCGGGCGCTCCAATCGGGGCATGGATCGCCTAGTGGAGGCACTGGCGGAACTGGAACGACTGGGGATGGCCCTCCCCCGTGCGGACCATGGGGTGGAACTCTGGTTTGCGCCGGCGCTGGCCCGGCGGCTGCGGGCTGCGGATATCGGCACGCTACGCGGGTTGGTTGCGGTGGCCAATCGTCGGGGCACAGGGTGGTGGCGAGCGGTGCCGCGCATTGGGGCACTTGCCGCCAAAGTGATTAATGGGTGGCTTTTTGAGAACCGGCCACACGTGAAGGATGAGGGCGGCGCCCCACTCCTGGGTGCGCATGTCGGGAACCTCAAAGCGCTGGCGCCCGCTGCGCTCGGCCCAAGATTGGTCCAACTGGTGCCGCTGGAGCGGATGAGCGTGGAATCGACCGATTCTGCTGACCCCCTCAAAAGTGATATAACAGGCACTTATGAGGAGGGAGTGGTGTGGGTCCGTCGGTGGTTATCTTCAGTGTCGGCGGACAACTCGCCAACGTGGCTGGCCTATCGGAAGGAAGCGGAGCGGCTGCTGCTCTGGTCCGCCGTCGTCCAGGGCAAGCCATTGCTGTCTCTCACTGCCGAAGATTTAGGTACGTTTTGGGATTTTCTGGCCAATCCCACGCCCGTCAACGGATGGTGCGGTCCGCGCGCCTCGCGGGAGTCCGCGGCCTGGCGTCCGTTCTCGGGGCCCCTGGGCGAAACCAGCCGCCGGCACAGCTTGCGGGTGCTCGGCGCCTTGTTCAGTTGGATCGATGCGCAAGGGTTGGGGAATGGGGTGTCGCCACGGAAGAACTGGGTACGCTTTGACGAATCCGGCGACGTCAAAGTGCCGTTGGCGCCGGATGTGGAAGGAAGCCTGTTGGCCGAATCGAACCCGGCCGCGAGGCTCGATGATGCGACCGTGGCCCCGTTCATTGATTGGCTGCGGGAGCGGGGCTCCGCGGTGGACGGCATGCGCTATCGTGCTGCCGAAGCCGCTGTCCGGCTGATGCGTGCAGCTAACTTCGGCATGGCCGAACTGGCGTCGGCAACATGGAAAAACCTGGAAATTCCGGACGCAGCATTGGGTACGCTTTTGCTCCGTTCCCTGCATAGCCATTGGCAGGACCGGGGTCTGGCGGTCGCCCGGAATGGTGGTCCAGTGGGAGAGGATGTCGGCGCCATCCCGCTGCTCGCCCCCCCTGCCCCGCCCCCGACCGGACACGCGCGCCGGAAGGCAACCACCGCCCCGCATGCCGGCTATTCGGTTCGCGGCCTGCATGCGTTATTGAGCACGGTGCTGGCCCGCTACCGGGAATCCTGCGATCCCCACTTCCCTGCCCGGACGCCGCGGGAGCTTCGGCCCGCCCTCTCCGGCGATCGCGCTACCGTTCAGGGCGAACCTTTTGCTGCGGGCTAGCCAGGGCCTCGGGCAACCCTCTACCTTGCGGCTAGCCCCAGGCTACGGCACGCCTCAGATCAGCGTCTTGTCGAGTCCGAAGCGGGACTTGAGTACTTCCAGAAGATCCTCGCGTGCGTTGCGGTCGGTCAGTTGGACATCGAGCATCACGCGCCCCGAATCCCATTCCTTGATCGTGCCGAGCAACTGGCCCGCTTCCGTCCGGATCTTGTACTGACGGCTGATTTCCTTCACCTTGCGCGACTTGCCCTCTTGGGCGTGCTTGCGGATGGATTCCACCTCACGACTCGACAGACCGTCGATCATGATCCGCGTGGCGAGGTCGCGCGTCCGATCCTCGCCGGCAATCTTGCAGTACAGCGTCAGCTCATACCCAGCCGCGATACCAATCGCACTGGGCCGCTCGCGCATCACCGCGAGCACCGACTCCGGCAACTTCAGCAGCGCGAGGGTCTTGTTCACGGTGCCGGCCGACATGCCGGTCAGTTCGCAAATTTCTTCTTCCTTTTGAACTTTTCCTTCATCGAGGAGCTGCCGCCATGCGATGGCATTGTCCAGCGCTGACTGGTCGGACCGCTGCTCGTTCAGCAGGAATGAGAGCCGGTAGAAATCCAAGTCGCTGAGGTCGCTCTCGATGAAGCATTCCATCTCGAGCTTGCCCGCCGACGCGAGCGCGCGTTTGCGATAGTGACCATCGATCAGGATGTAGTGCCCCGGCCGCATGGGGTCCGGCGCGGCGAGGCCGGGCGTCTTCTGCCCGTGGGTCGCGATCGATGCAGCACGTTCCTGCACGACAGCCGGGTCGTAGATGCGGCGCGCGTTGAACGGGTTATCGTGCAGCTGGGCCAGCGGCACCTTGATCAGCGTGCGACCGGGCTCTGCTGTCTCCACACTTTCAGCGCTGAAAACGGGCGCCGGACGCTCCGGACGAGGGGTCTGCAACAGGCCGTTGGGATGCTGGGAAATCGCGGCTTCCGCACGCGCGAACCGGTCGATCGCGTCGCTACGGGTCTTCTCTGCCGCCATCCCGGCCAGCATGCCGGCCTTGAGGCTTTTCAATTTCGTTGCCATACGTATTACTCAATCAGGGACAGGATCTCGTCGACCATCATGTCGACCTCCTGCACGGCCTCGCGTGCGCCCGGTACTCCGTGGACGGTGCAGCCGATCGCCTGGCACTCGCGAAATGCGGAGCGGGAGCCGATCATGGCGTTCAGCAGCGGGACGTCACCGTCGTCGCCCAGGATCTCGATTGCCTGGCGCGCGATGGAAACCCGTCGCTGGACCATATTGGCCATCACGCGGATCTGCAGCGTTTCATTCTGGACCTGGGCGTGCCGCGCGAGCGTCTTCGCCGCAACGGCGGCCCAAAGATCCGGCGGAGAAGGCACGACGGGAATGATCGCCAGGTCCGAAATCAGCAGCGCGCTCGATGGCGCGGCCGAATGCACGGCGGGCGGGCAGTCGACGAGGATGTAGTCGTAGTCGTGGATAAATTTGCGGACTTCGCGATGCATTGCCCCGCCGGAAGGCGCAAGGCCGATCACGGAAGCCGGGAAAGGGCGTTCATCGCTGGCCTGTGCGGCCCAGCGGGTAGCGGTGCCCTGCTCATCCATGTCGACGAGCATCGACCGGGCGCCGCGCAGGCCCAGCGTGCCAGCCAGGTGCATGCTGACGGTGGTTTTTCCGCAGCCGCCCTTCTGGTTGAAAACGGTGATGATTTTTGCTGGCACTCCGGCCTCACTTTCAGCGCTGAAAGCGCATGTGTCGAGTTCACTTCAGGCGCCACTTTAGCCAAATTGCCAGTGAGCTACAACCTGTCTTTCAAAATTCAAATTTTTAATTGCGGAAAAATATCTGTGCCATATATGCGCCGCGCGAAAACACTGCGAAATTCGCCGGAAAGCCTCATACCTGAATCTTGGGGATTCTTCTTCTTGAAATGCGGCAGTAAATCCGCCTAAAGTAAAGGTAGTGCGCATTACCCCGCACATGACACAGCAGAACAAACTGGTTATGATGCGCGCTACAGTCGAGTCAAGTCGTGTCACCTCGTCGGCTTCCGTTCGGTATCTACGAGAACTCAACGTGCTTGAACGGTTGTTTGCGTTGTGTACAAAGAACTTGCTTCGAAAGGAAATTCCTATGGCAACCGGTACGGTCAAGTGGTTTAACGAGACCAAGGGCTTCGGCTTCATTACTCCCGACGATGGTGGTGCAGATCTGTTCGCCCACTTCTCGGAGATTCAGGGCTCGGGTTTCAAGACCCTGAAGGATGGTCAGCGTGTGACGTTTGAAGTGAAGCAGGGCCCCAAGGGCCTGCAGGCTTCGGCTATCAAGCCGGCCTGAGTCTGATTCACTGCTAACGGTCAGTGGTGTGCCCCGGCGCATCACTGGCAAAAGGAAAAGGCAAGCGAGTTTCGCTTGCCTTTTTCGTTTTGGCCTCCGCCAGTTGTACTCGGGGAGGTGTCTCAGGCCAGCTTGCGCACACTCGTTCGTGATGGCTGCAGGATCAGGGCCTTCGAGGAATCCGCATCGACCTTGGCTCCCGGATAGACCACCAACACATCCTTCAGGGCCTTGCGGAACAGCGCACGGAACTTGCGTTCGCTTTCCGTTTCAGTCCCGAACTGCATCTGCAACGCCTCCCAAGGGATCTCGGTCCGGCGTTGGATCGTGAAGAAGCGATACGTCAGCCACGAGTAAACGTCCAGCGCAAACGGTGACTGCTTGAGCGCTTTCAGCGCACGCATGTCGACAGGAACCGGCCGATTAACGAGCTCATTGAAGAACGGTTCGGACAGAACCACGAAGCTCTCGAACATGGACCCCTGCCCAGGTTGCATCGGGTCCCACCAGGTGGACAGCTGGTCCGCGAGCAGATAGCCCACGCGATCGATCGACAGAGGCTCGTGGTTGGGATTCTGGTTCGGCGCCGGTGTGGACTTGTTCTGCACGATGGCGATCGTGGCGGAGAACAGGCGGATCATCTGCTGGCGCACCAATGTCATCGTGCCGCGCTTGCCGCCCGTCGCCATCGGGATGCCAAGGTTGTACATGAACTCGGACAGCGAGTTGCCCAGCGAGATACGGCGGTCCTCAACGGTCCCGGTAAACTCGCCCCGCTTCTTCTTGGCCATGATCTCCTTGCCGATCCACGCAAGCATCAGGCGCGGATAGGAGCCGTAAGGGTAGCCAAGCGAGACGGTTTCGGACACGAGCTTCTGGCGCCCGTTGGTTGCCCGCTCGGACCGTTGCTGCGTGAAATACCCGGGCTGGATCATCAGCGAAATGTTGCCGCTGGTTCGCGTCCATACCGGCGGCGCGCCCTTGGGCGCGCGGTATGGCAGCGTCACCTGGACGCTGGCGCGACTCAGGAACCCGACTTCGCCGCTCTGCCACGCGTCTTCGCGTTCCATGGCCTGCGCTTCGTCGAACAGGCGTTGGAATTTCTCGGACGGGACGAGGACGTTCTCGTTGCCGGGAACGATGATGCGGGAAGGCTCGTTGTCCATATCCAGGACGGAGCGTTCCCCCTCGGTGGCCAGGGAGCGTTTGATAGGCATATTGACGGGCTTCGGATTACCCGCCTTTGTACGCGAACCCGTAAACGTTGTCACGCAGAAACAGGTACGTATACGCATTTCTTGCGGGCGTTCTGGTTTGAAGGCCGGGGATCCGGCGATTGGCAGGATGGCCGGCATGCGGTGGGCAACCCGCGAGGGTTGTCCACGGTTGGCGGCTCATCAGCTACAAGTAAACGATACCGATACGGGTTAACTACTCGTAAACCGTATACGGGAGGGGAAGGGCGTTGATTTGAAAAGGGAAAAGGAGGCCGTCTGTACCCGATTCTGCGTGCTTTCGTACTCGTTTCTGCGAAGCGCCGAACCTGAATCTGCGGAAATGCGAACCCGTTTCAGCGCAAACCGCGAACCGGATTCTGCGTGGACAACTGACTGATTCCACAGGCTTTTCCACAGCCTCATCGCCGCAAAGCGTACCAGTTTCTGCGCACGATGTACCTGGAAGCCTCGATCGATCACGTATACGCCCATCAGACCTGGGTTATCCCCGCAGAAACAGGTACGAATTCGCGTCCCCGCGTGGGCTTGTCGATAGCCTGCGTACCCAATTCTGCGGCGCTCCCAAGCTTAAGCGTACCTGTTTCTGCGCTACACCAGTTCGGCCTATTCGAACCCCAGTTGCGTACCCAATTCTGCGGCGTACCTGTTTCTGCGAAGCAGGCGATTGCTGCCGCATCGCGGAAAACCGTACCCATTTCTGCGTCCGTTCCGACCGCCTCAATGCTGATCAGCGTACCCGTTTCTGCGCGGATTTGAGCGCACCTCGGCCAGAATGAAAAACGCGATGTCATTCTATCATTGCCTTTGCATAAATGCCAGCGCTTACTTTCAACGTATACCTAAGCAATATGCGCTTTCCGGGTGCGTACCCGTTTCTGCGCGCAACTAGGTATACGCGCAGCAGCACGGCAGGCCGCAACGAACGTATACGATCAGCTGCGTACCCATTTCTGCGGCGGAAAAGTGCGTGGTGAGGGGCGTGCTGCGTACCCGTTTCTGCGTTTGGCGAACGAAGGACCGTGGAGTCACTCGCCGAGGTACTAAGGTGTACCCGTTTCTGCGGGGAAAACTTGGACTGGGGATAAGGTGCGGCAAGCGCAGGCGCGTTGTGAGCGCTGCAGCGACGGCCGGCAGCCGAGTGGCGTGGCGCGATGCGTACCCGTTTCTGCGGCGCCTGATGTTGCGTCTTGGCGACGCGCGCCCGGGCAATTTGCCCCTTGGTGGGCGATGAAGTCCCCACAGACGGCGCTTGTGTCGACAGCGGAAAGTCGCTTCGATGCGGCCGAGCCACCAGAAACGTACCCGTTTCTGCGTGCCTGGACAGAGACATGCGGATGCGCACACCGTACGGGGCGAGCGCTAGTCTATGCGACGAGCGTACCCGTTTCTGCGTCACCGACTTAGCCAGTCAGGATGCCAGATGTGCACCTGATCGCGCGTGGCGCGCGGCGTCGCCCGATCGTCTCAGCGGCGTCGGGACGAAAAAAAACCCCGCCAGGGATGGCGGGGTTTTGTGGCGAAGACGCGCCTTTCGGCACGCCCGGATCGCCAGGTCTTACATCGGCGTGATGTTCGCCGCTTGCAGACCCTTCGGGCCGTTCTTCACTTCGAACGACACGCGTTGGTTTTCTTGCAGCGACTTGAAGCCGTCAGCGCGCACTTCCGAGAAGTGAGCGAACAGGTCGTCACCGCCGGCGTCCGGCTTGATGAAGCCAAAGCCCTTGGCGTCGTTGAACCACTTTACGATACCGGTTTGCATGGTATTGCTTTCCAAAAAAGAATAAATAAAGAAACCGATGGTGCACACACCACCGCACTGCCAACTCAAGGAAAGGACACCATGGACAACCGAAGTACCAAGACGGTGGCTAACGAATGAACTGTTGCCTCGTCGCTTGAATCTAGCCTGCGTTTATACGGGGGTTTCCGGGCTCCGTCAAGGCGGGGGAATCCCCATCGGACGCTGGCCGGTCGGCAGACGCCTGTGGGATCATCTCGCCTTTTTGCATATTGTCCAGGCAGCACACATGGCGTTGCGCACATCGCCAGCCTGCCAGCGCCGCGACAATCAGGAGAATCAGACATGTCCACGCCGGACCAGGCCCCAGGGACAGGCAGCGATCCCGCGCCGTCCAACCAGCTCGGGCAAGCGGCCCCGAGTCTCGTCGAGCGACTGTTCAGGCTCGCGGAGCACGACACCAACGTTCGCACGGAAATCCTGGCCGGGATCACCACATTCCTGACCATGGCGTACATCATCTTCGTCAACCCGAGCATCCTGGGCGATGCGGGCGTGCCGAAGGATGCGGTATTCGTCGCCACCTGCGTGGCGGCGGCCATCGGCACGCTGATCATGGGGTTCTATGCGAACTATCCGATTGCGCTGGCGCCGGGCATGGGCCTGAACGCGTACTTCGCCTATACCGTGGTGAAGGGCATGGGACTGCCGTGGGAGGCCGCGCTTGGAGCCGTCTTCATCTCTGGCTGCCTGTTCCTGCTCGTGACCCTGTTCCGCGTGCGCGAGATGATCGTCAACGGCATCCCGCACGCGATCCGCGTGGCGATTACCGCGGGCATTGGCCTGTTCCTGGCCATCATTGCGCTCAAGAATGCAGGCATCGTGGCGGCCAGCCCGGCGACGCTGGTGACGATTGGTGACCTGCACCAGCCGCCCGCCGTCATGGCGATCATCGGCTTCTTCGCGATCGTCGCGCTCGACCGGCTCAAGGTAAAGGGCGCCATCCTGATCGGCATCCTGCTGACCACCGTCCTGAGCTTCCTGTTTGGCGGCAACACCTTCCACGGCGTGTTTTCCGCGCCGCCGTCGATTGCCCCGACCTTCCTCAAGCTTGACGTCAGCGCGGCCCTGTCGATCGGCATCGTCAACGTCGTGCTGGTGTTCTTCCTCGTGGAACTGTTCGATGCCACCGGGACGTTGATGGGCGTGGCCAACCGTGCCGGATTGCTCAAGGCCGGCAAGATGCACCGCCTGAACAAGGCGCTGATGGCGGATAGCACGGCGATCATGGCCGGCTCGCTGCTCGGCACATCGTCCACTACGGCATATATCGAGAGCGCGTCCGGCGTCCAGGCGGGCGGGCGCACCGGCCTGACCGCGGTGACCGTGGCGGTTCTGTTCCTCGCCTGCCTGTTCATTGCGCCGCTGGCCGGTACGGTCCCCGCCTACGCGACGGCACCCGCGCTGCTCTACGTCTCGTGCCTGATGTTGCGCGAGTTGATCGATATCGACTGGTCCGACGTGACCGAGGTCGTGCCAGCCGTGCTCACCGCGCTCGGCATGCCTTTCACCTACTCGGTCGCCAACGGCGTGGCCTTCGGGTTCATTACCTATGCCGGACTGAAGCTCCTGACCGGCCGCGCCAGGGATGTGCCCGTGATGGCCTGGATCATCGCCGCTGTCTTCCTGTTCAAGTTCTATTACTTGCCGGGGCATTGATCGCCTGCGATCGTCGGAAATCCAAGAGGGGCGGCATGGACCGCCCTTCTTGGCATTCATTGCTCGAGATCGCGCGGCAGCAATGAAAACGTCGCCATCGGGCGCCGGTATTTGACCGATGCGTACCCGTTTCTGCGCGCAAGATGCACGACATCAGACGTCACGGCGTACCCGATTCTGCGGGCTATGTGAGTGCTAATTAACCTTGGGAATGGCGCGTGGGGCGGCGTTCGCGTCTCATACAAAAGTATGAGATAAGGCTGAAACCGATCACTCCGGGCTGGACAAACCGGTCCAAATGCACTGAACTAGAGGCGTGGCAACAACCCAGGGCGCGCAAGAGCGCCCTTTATTGACTCCGGTATCAGAGGAGTTGCCGGATTGTTTCCGGCATCACGCTTTCGGCAGTTTCCGCAGTCAAGAAGGCCCGCCCGAAGAGGGGCCCGGAAATCGAAAAGACCGTCAGACCAAGGACGGCTTCGCCACCACGAAAGAACGAGCGCGCGGACATACGCGTGCCATACAAGACAGCTCAATCCAAAAACAGACTAAGTGGTAATCGCGAACGTGTAGTGCCGGGGGTGTTGTGCAACGGGGAACAGATCATGACCGCAGGAGAAATCCGGCGTACCGACATCGGGCCCAACAGCGAATCCGCCAACCGATCGATACATCGCGCCCGGCCTTCCACGAGTGACGCCACGGCCGACGTCGTGCTTCGCGAGGAGGGGCACGAGGATTACGCCATCACGGATGTCGCCGCACTGCTTGCCGAAGACCGCGATGTGTCGCCACGCACACGCCATGCCGTCGAAGGACTCCTGCAACGCCATCGGCTGCTGGCTGACGAGTTGTCGCGCCAGCGCAAGCTGCTGCAGGAATGGATCCTGAGCCAGCTCACCTACAAGGCGCTGTATCTCCAGTACTCCGGCCAGACACCGGAAGCGCCGAGCGTGGAGCTGATGCGCGAAAAGGACATGGTGCGCCGACGCATCCGCGAGCAACTGCACGCGGGACGCGACTACCTCAGCGTGCTTGACGAACAATCTCGCAGTCTGTCCAGACCGTGATACCGACGTTGCGCGCGGGAGCATCCCCGCAGCCAGCGGAACCCGACCGGGCCGTGTGGTCCGTCTCCGGCAATGTGCCCGGAAGTTCCGTTACAAACAAGAAGCCCAACGTCAGGGAGAACGTCATGGACCGACTGTGCAAGGCGCCGGCACGCTCCGCACAGATCGTGCTCGTGTCGCGTTATGAAGATTTTGGATTCAGTGCGAACCAGTTCGGGTCGGGATGGGAGATCCGGCGCGTGCAACAGGTGCGCGACCTGGAACGCGTGGTGCGCGCCAGCGCGCCGATGGCGGGGATCATCGACTTGCAGACCCCCTACAGCGATGCAGAACTGACCCAGCTGGAACAGGGCCTGCAATATCTGCATGTGATGTGGGTGGCCATCACGTCTACCGCCATGCTGGAAGACGAACGTGTGCGGCGGCTGATTCGCGACTACTGCGTCGACTACGTACGCACGCCGTTTTCGTTCGACGAACTGCTCTACACGCTCAAGCACGCGCACGGCATGGCGTCTCTGCATGGGGCGCGCGTGCAGGAACAGGCGTCGCATGGCCCGATGATCGGCGAATGCGCGGCCATGCGGACGATGTTCCGTTCGCTCGCCAAGGTGGCCCACAACGAAGCGCCCGTGTTCATCTCGGGCGAATCCGGCACCGGCAAGGAACTGGCCGCGCAGGCTATCCACGAAGCCTCCAGCCGTCGCAAGGGCCCGTTCATCGCCATCAACTGCGGCGCGATTCCTTCCCATCTCGTGCAGTCCGAGCTGTTCGGCTACGAGAAAGGCGCATTCACCGGCGCAAACCAGCGCAAGATCGGCTGGATCGAACAGGCCCAGTGCGGCACGCTGTTCCTCGATGAAATCGGCGACCTGCCGCTGGAAAGCCAGGTGGCGCTGCTGCGCTTCCTCCAGCAGGGCACGATCACGAGGCTGGGCGGTCATCAGTCCATCCCGCTCGACCTGCGCATTATCTCCGCCACGCACGTGGACCTGATCGTGGCGCAGACCGACGGCCGGTTCCGCTCGGACCTGTTCCACCGGCTTTGCGTGCTGACGCTGACCATCCCGCCGCTGCGGGAGCGGGGCGAAGACATCCTGCAACTGGCCAACGCCGTACTGGCCGAGCATGGCCACGAAGCCCATCGCCGGATACGCGGGTTCTCGCCGTGCGCCACCCAGGCGATGATGCAGTACACATGGCCGGGCAACGTGCGCGAACTGATCAATCGTGTGCGCCGCGCCATCGTGATGACGGATAACCGCAAGATCACGGCGGAGGACCTGCAACTGCATGGTGGGGCGGAAGTGCCACGCAAGACGCTCGACGCGATCCGCGAGGAAGCGGAGCGGGAAGCCATCCGCACCGTGATGGCCAGCCACGGCTTTCACGTGGTGCCGGCAGCGCGCGAACTGAATGTGTCGCGGGTGACCTTGTACCGGCTCATGCACAAGCACAACATCCGCGTCGATCCACAGCCGGGGGCTGCGGCCGAATAGCCGTCCCCGGACATACCGCGCAACCAACGCTTCGGCGCCAAGGGGGAGCAGGCGACGTCCGCTCGCCAGCTCCCCTTTGTCCTGTCGCCCGGACAGCGGCGGCAGGCTAGCGCGCCTTGGCTCGCGCGTTCAACGCAACGCTTACGACATGCTGATCTTGCCGCGCCGGCCGCGCTGCGGCGTCACGCCATCGTGGATGGGCCCGGGCAGCGCGTCGCGCGGATCGGCGGCGTTGTCGCGCGCCTGGCGTTCGTTCTGCTGCGGGGGGCTTTGGTCCGGCTTGAAGCGGACATCGCCCCATGCCCAGCCAAAGTTGCGCACGTAAATATCGTTGCTGACGGCCGCGTGGTTGATCAGGTTGCAGTCGTCGGGTCGGTCGAAATAAGCGTAGTTGCCGGCGAACGCGCTGGAGGCAACGGTCGAGAGCAGGGCCAGCGCGATGGTGGTGAAGACTCTGGCGTACATGGGTGGCTCCCTCCCTTCTCTGGAAAAAGGTGCCCGCCGGGGGACGGAGCACATAAAACCGGTTTACGCCTGCGTGCGCCCGAACGCAACAGGCGAAGACCCTCTCCGGGGGCGTTCGGGGATCAGCGTCCCGGATGCCCGGCGCGTTGCCGGCTGGCCGACACGGCCAGGGCGCGACTGGACGCTGCGCAATAGGAGGCGGGTCGAGCAGGCCGTCGTGGAGACGGAAGCAGGGGCGGCGACAGCAGATCCTTCACTGACGGTGCGGGGCCCGCCAGTCGATAGGATCGCCTGCGTGCCGTCATTCTCGCTGGCGGATGACGCATGGCTGTGTCCTCTCCTGCGTTCTAATAATGTTGTAGACATTGATTCAGCTTTCTCCCTGACTGGATCAGAGCGACAAGCGTGCCAATGGTCCGCAAACGCTTGTTTTACGCGGGTTGCACCTGTTACGTCAGTCACCGCGAGTGTCGCGATCCGGCCAGGCGGCATCAATCGGTTTCGCCGCTGTAACGCAAGCGGACGGAAACGCGCGTAGTCAGACAATTCGTGACAAGGCAAGCAAGTTGTCCCGTCCTGACGGGCTCGCGTGGCAGGTGGGAGGTCACCGCCCGGATCGTGCCCGAATGGCGGACCCGCATCACGCTGGCGGAAACAAGGTGGGGAAGCGCCGCGATCGGCTGCCCAGGTGGCGCTGTGCATGCGGTCGACGGCGAATTATGCAACCGCTGCACCCGGTTGCATGACTGAAACAGCGATTCCCGCCTGCCAGGGGATGGCGGGTGGAAAGCGCACCCGTGAGCCGCGCGCGACAACGGACGCCACTCATCGACGCAACGTCGCACGCGACATCGAACGCAGAAACGGGTACGCCCAGTGTGCGCCGGTAGCGTGCGGAATCAGCGCGGCGTGCCCGCCGTGCCGGAGGCGCCGGCGGTGGCTGGCGCGGTGGTGGCTGCGTTGGGTGAGCCCGGCGCGGAGGTGCCGCCAGAGATCGGCTTGGGGCCGGGTTGGCTGCGTTCGCAGCCGGCCAGGGCCATCAGGCAAAGACAGAATGCGGCGATGGGCCGCCCGAGCGAGGTGCGGATCACGACAAGCCTCCTTTCCGTCCGGCGCGTCGGGTGCCCGCCCCGGCAGGTGTGCCTCAATTTACTGTAGCAGGTCGCCCCGGCGCCGCCGGAAATGCGCACTATCATGAACGGCAGGCGTCAGACGCAGGCCGACAGACAGCGCGCCAGGCCATCGCCATGCTCTGACAGTGTCGAATCCGACACTTGCGCGCAGGGGCGCTCCTGCCGATCCGCGCAGTGCGGATCGCATCAAGGACGCATTGAAGGAAGACTGACCGGCATGCCATCCGAACACGTCCCGGGACCTACCGACAACGCCCCGCCGCGACCTCCGCGCGGCCGCTGGTTGCCCGACCGCCACACCGCGGCGCGCACCGCGCGCGTGTTATCGGCCGCCCTCCAGTCCTGGCTGGACCATCGCGCGGCCAGCAAGGGCGCGGCACTTTCCTTCTACATGCTCTTCTCGATGGCGCCGATCCTGGTGCTGGTGATTTCCATCGCCGGCATTTTCTTCGGCGCCGAGGCGGCGCGCGGCGAAATCTTCGCTCAGTTGAACGGACTGGTTGGCGAGAAGGGCGCCGCGGCCATCCAGCAGATCCTGGCAGCCACGCACCGCGCGGGCGGCAGCGGCATGGCCGCTGCGATCGCCACCGGCATCCTCTTCCTCGGCGCGACGAGCGCGTTCGCCGAACTCAAGAGCAGTCTGGACGATATCTGGCACGCGCCGCCACCGGCGGGCGCAGGCTGGCAACAGCTGTTGCGTGCCCGGTTGCTGTCGTTCAGCCTCGTGCTGGTCCTGGCGTTCATGCTGCTGGTGTCGCTGATCGTCAACGCCGCGCTGGCCGTGGTGGACCGCTTCTGGGGGCGGCTCTGGACCGCGTCCTGGTTCGCGCCCGTGGCGGACATTCTCTCCACCGCGTTTTCGTTTGCGGTCGTCACGGCCCTGTTTGCCGTGATCTTCAAGATGCTGCCCAACGCTCGCATCGCCTGGCGCGATGTGACGATGGGCGCGGTCATTACCGCGCTGCTGTTTGCCGTGGGCAAGCGGCTGATCGGCCTCTATCTGGGCAACAGTGCCGTGGCGTCGTCGTACGGCGCGGCCGGATCGCTGGTGGCGCTGATGCTCTGGGTGTATTACTCGGCGCAGATTTTCTTCTTCGGCGCCGAGCTGACGCGCCAATACGCCCTGCAGTTCGGCAGCCTGCGTGGCCACGATCCCGCCAAAGAGAACCAGGCCGCCGCTGCCGGCACCCCGCCGGCGGCCGCGAACCGGTAAAATAGCCGCCCATTCCCCTGTGCCCGCCGTTGCGGCGCCCGCCCAACCCGGCGCCGGTGCCGGTTTGCGGCTGTTGTAGCGCCGGGCCCCATCCACAGTTCCTGCCTGTCAGACACCAGATCCCGCTGCCGTGAGCTCGCTCGTTTCCGAAATTTCGCGTCGTCGCACCTTCGCCATCATCTCCCACCCCGACGCGGGTAAGACCACCCTGACCGAAAAGCTGCTGTGGTTCGGCGGCGCGATCCAGGTTGCCGGCGAAGTCCGCGCGCGCAAGGCCGACCGCCACGCCACGTCCGATTGGATGGAGCTGGAAAAGCAGCGCGGCATTTCGGTGACGTCGTCGGTGATGCAGTTCCCGTACCGCCGGCGCCCGGACGTCCCCGAGAACATCGTCAACCTGCTCGACACACCGGGCCACGAGGACTTTTCCGAGGATACGTACCGAACGCTGACGGCCGTGGACTCCGCGGTGATGGTGATCGACTCCGTCAACGGCGTGGAAGCGCAAACCATCAAGCTGCTGAACGTGTGCCGCCTGCGCGACACGCCGATCCTGACGTTCATCAACAAGCTGGACCGCGAAGGCCGCTCGCCAATCGAGTTGCTCGATGAAATCGAGGACGTGCTGAAGATCCAGTGCGCGCCGATGACGTGGCCGATCGGCATGGGCAAGGCGTTCCGCGGCGTGTACCACCTGATCGACGACAAGGTGCAGCTGTTCGACCCGAAGGGCGAGAAGGGCACGGCCGCCATCCTCGACGGGCTGGACAACCCGGAGCTCGACCGCATGCTGGGCAGCCAGGCCGACGAGCTGCGCGTGGAGATCGAACTCGTGCGTGGCGCCTCGCATACGTTCGACAAGGAGGCGTTCCTGTCCGGCAAGCAGACGCCGGTCTACTTCGGCTCGGCCATCAACAACTTCGGTGTGCAGTCGATGCTCGACGCGCTGTGCGAGCTGTCGCCGCCGCCGCTGGCACGACAAACGGATACGCGCGTGGTGGAGCCGCAGGAGCCCAAGTTCACGGGTTTCGTGTTCAAGATCCAGGCCAATATGGACCCGCGCCACCGTGACCGCATTGCGTTCGTGCGCGTGTGCTCCGGCAAGTTCGACCGCGGCATGAAGCTGCTGCACGTGTCGGCCGGCAAGACCGTGGCGATCAACAACGCCATCACCTTCATGGCGCAGGACCGCAACACGACCGAAGAGGCGTACGCCGGGGACATCATCGGCGTGCCCAACCACGGCACGATCCGCCTGGGCGATGTCTTTACCGAAGGCGAATCGCTCAAGTTCACGGGCATTCCGTCATTCGCGCCCGAGTTTTTCCGCCGCGCACGCCTGAACAACCCGCTCAAGGTCAAGCAGCTGCAGAAGGGTTTGCAGCAGCTGGCGGAAGAGGGCGCCACGCAGATGTTCCGTCCCCTCGCGTCCAACGACCTGGTGCTGGGCGCCGTGGGTATCCTGCAGTTCGATGTGGTGGCCCACCGGCTGGAGCATGAATACGGCGTGGACGCCATTTTCGAATCGCACGAATGCGCCACGGCCCGCTGGCTGAAGGGCGATTCGGCCGAGATCGAGAAACTGATCGAAAAGGCCGGCCACAACGTCGCGCTGGATGGCGCGGGCGACCACGTGTACCTGGCGCCGAGCATGGTGAACCTGCGCCTGACGCAGGAGCGCTTCCCGAACCTGCAGTTCCTGGAAACGCGCGAGATCGTCTGATCCGAGACACCGCCAGAAGGCAATACGGCCCGCAGTTCACACTGCGGGCCGTTTTCTTTGTGCGCCCAGCATGGGCGCACTCTTGTGGGTGMAAGTCCCACCGTAAGTTGATCACMGCGAACGAAGCGAARCGCAACTGCGAAAGGGTGACCRATCGTGGGGAGGAAGCGTGGAGCGAAGCTGCGAGCCGAGGGACACGAACCGGATAGAAGGCGGTGCCGACCAGGACGAGCGGGCAAAGGACCGCGAAGTTCTTGTGATCAAGGGGCGGTGACGTAAATCCGGCGGTTGTGCAGTGAAGG
>NZ_JBFTSP010000025.1:0-76552 GCF_056400065.1 Cupriavidus sp. 01L415
CATGTTTTACTGTGCGAGCACTGATAACTTTTGAAGCATTCCGAAGACCGAAGCCTCCGGCGCGTTCGCCATCAAGCGCCCACACTTATCGGTTGTTTGGTTGTTAAAGAACTTGCGCAKCCGGCTTTGCCGTCTGCGTCGCTGCGTCGTTTGCGTCAGCAGCAGAGAAACGAGATTATGAAGAACAACCTGCGTTTCGTCAACAGGGCAGCGAAGTTTTTTTCGCTTCGGTCAGCGCCGCATTCCTTCGCGACTCCGACCCCCCATCGACCCCGCAACCCTTGCCAGTGCTGCCTTGCAGCGGCGGTTTGTGTTGCGAGGGGGCGGATATTAAGGGACTCTTCCACGACTGGCAAGCCTTTTGTCATCAAACCTTTAAGATTTTATGAGAGAGCCGATTTCGGCACATCACCCATCGCTTCAAACCCATCTGTATAGAATCAGGTTTCCCGGGCCGATTCCGCCCATCTATGCAAGGAAAGCATCCCTATGACTATTGAAGCGACGTGGCTCGCCAATTCCGGCTCCAGTGTTTGCGACCTCCGCAATGGCACCGCCCATTGGCGAGCCGACCTCGACGCGCCCGCGGGCGACGCCTCCCTGCCTAATCCGCACGATCTGCTCGACTCCGCGCTAGCCGCGTGTACGACGCTCACCCTGCAGGTCTACGCCAAACGCAGGGGCTACGATCTGCAGGAGGTCCGGGTGACCGTTCAGCACGAAGAAGCCACCGGTAGCTACAAGTTGATGCGCACGGTGGAGCTTCGCGGCGAACTTGCACCTGAAGTGCGCGAAGACTTGCTCCGCGTTGCCAACAAATGTCCGGTGCACAAATCCTTGTCCGCCCAGATCTCCATCGAGACGACGCTGGTCTGATCGCATCGGTCCATTGACTCGGCAAATGATAATCGTTATCGTTTGATTCTCGGGTTTAGACACGACCTGAGTCAGCAAATGGGTTTCCGGACACTTCACGTGTCCGGCCTTTTTTCCTTCTGTCGTTCGCGCCCTCCCGCCCCCTCACTCCCCAGGCCTTTCCGCCAGACGCATCGCCGTCATCATCCTGCCCCACTGCGCGCGCAACGTACTCCCGCAACATCCTTCGACAGCGCGCACCAGAAATAGCCCAGATTCGCATCCGCAATCCATTTGGGGCGACTTCCGGCTTTGTTCGCTGGCCCACGAACGTCATGTGGCAAGGGGAACCAAACGCCACTCGCACGCTTTGTTGGCACGTCTGACGCGGCTTACCATGAAGCCAAAAGAAAACATTGGCAGCAAAAGCAGGGATCGCATTGGAGCGGGGACATCTTGGCGAATTACTTCGAAGAGTATTGCGCGCGCATTCGGCGAGGCGGCGCGCGGGGCGTGACGGACAAGCCCGTGGCGGTAGATCAGGACGGTACCTACACGATGACCTACGTACCGTTCGAACACCGGAATGACAATGCCCGCCTGGTGCTGGTGAGTACGACACCTGGTCACACGCATGTTGCGCTGGCCGCGTCCGTGACCGAGGAACTGATTCGCGCGCGCGCGCCCGGCCGGACGATCCAGCGGGAAAACAAGCGGCGTGTCGAACTGGGCGGACGGCTCGTGCGGCCAAACCTAATACGGATGCTTGACCACTTCCGAGTGCCGGAACTGATTGGTCAGCCCCACGCCGCCGCGTTATGGAACGACGGCTTTGACCTGATCCAACCCCTTGCCTTGCTGCCATTTGCGACGACCCGGCACGGCCTGGCCTTCAATGGCCTGCTGGATGAGTTGATCGACGTACCCATGCTGCGCGCGATCTTCGACGCGCACTTCCTCGACCGACTCGCGCAGTGCCGGCCGGACGCCCTGTACATAGGACTCGGCCGCACCGCCTGGGCTGGCCTGCGGCATGCGGCCGGCCTGGGGTTGCTCGACCGGCTCCAGTTGCTGGGCATGATGCCGGTCCCTGCGAAGGCAGGCAGCATGGTGCGCTACTTCCTGCGGGAGATTACGGAGCGCGACCTGTCCCCCAACGATCCGGTGCGGCATCGCATTGCCTGGCTCGATGCCGCCCACGAGGAAATGGAAGCCGGCGTCCGGCGCCTGCGCACGCCGCCCTCGCCAGCCAACCACCCGGATCGCCTGACCGCCTGATCGCCAGGCCACACTAGAAAGTGCGGCAAACCCCACCTAAGAGGGGATGAGCAGCGTAGCGGTGCGCCGATAACTCTCCTTGAGGATCTGACCTCCTCGCATTCCCGATTTGCGGCCCCCGTTGTGCGCGGAGGGCCGCGATTTTTTTGTGCGCTCGGAACCGATTCAGGCCACCTCCACCGCAACTGCGGAAATTTCCCACAAGCATTGCGGAAGCGTCGCATTATTGGCGCGTCGTTGTCTCCCTATACTGCCGGGTCATGTAGGACCCAGGTCATCCCCGATGGCGCTTCCACGGCGCCATCCATGCCGTCATCGCATCGCAACGGGGCTCGTGGACCTGGTCGATTTCGCGCGGCGGTACCGGCTGATTCCATGACGCCACGTGGCGCCCCGTCGATGCTGACCGCAGCGGAGCGCTGCGGCAATGGGACCCGCGCTGGTCAACGCGGCACGCGACGACGTCCTGCTGTACCGCCTGCTGCTGACGCGCCTGATGGACACCAACGCCGCCGATCTCACCGACTTGCGCCGTGCCGCCGCCCTCCGGGACAGGGCGGGTGTGCAACGCAGCGTGCACCGGCTCAAGGGCAGCGGCGCGTGAGCGGCGTTCCCCCCCAAACCGACGTCTCGCCCCCACCACATTCAAGGATTTTGAAGATGCTGTCCGGACCGGGAACGTGCACTGCCAGCTTGCCACTGGCACACTGTACGTCTATCCCGGCAGCGCCCCCAAATTCGCCGCCGCAGGACCAACAACTACTGGCTGGAGATTTGTCGTGGGTGATTTGCAGGGCTTGCTGGACGGCCATGGACTGATGCTCGTGTTCCTGAGCGTGCTGGCCGAACAGGCCGGGCTCCCGGTGCCGGCCTATCCAATGTTGTTTCTCGCCGGCGCGCTGTCGATGCAGGAGTCCGGCCCGTCCATTGGCGCGGTGCTGTTTGCCGTCGTCAGCGCCTGCCTGATTGCAGACACAGCCTGGTACTTCACCGGCAAGCGGCTGGGACAGCCAATGCTGCGCACCATCTGCCGCGTTTCCATTTCGCCCGATACCTGCATTCGCCAGACGCAATCGCTGTACCTGCGGGTCGGTCCGCGCTCGCTGGTGTTTGCCAAGCTGCTGCCGGGTGCCGGCGCCCTGTCGACGGCGATGGCCGGCATGACCGCCACGCCGTTGCCCACCTTCCTGTTCTACGACACCCTCGGCTCCCTGGTCTGGGCCGGCGGCGCACTGCTCGCCGGCGTGGTGTTCAGCGATTTCGTCGACACGATCCTGGCGGCGTTCAGCACCTACGGCCATATCGCCGTCCTGGTCGTGATTGGCGCGTTCGCGCTGTTCATCGCCTGGCGCTTCTGGCTGCGTTGGCGCCTGCTGCGCCGCACGGGCCGGATTCCGCGCATGACGGTCATGGAACTGGAACAGCGCCGCGTCGCGGGCACCCTGCCGCTGGTGGTGGACGTCCGCGCGCACGGAGACACCCCGTTCGAACGCATTCCCGGGGCCGTGGTGATGGAACTGCATGCGCCACTGGAAACCCTCGGCGAGCACCCCGCCTCCGACGACATCGTCATCTATTGCGCCTGCCCGCACGAAATGTCGGCGGCCGTGCTGGCCGAACGGCTGCGCAAGGCCGGCTATCCCAAGACCTGGGCGCTGGCGGGCGGATTCGACGAATGGAAACGCCTGCAAGGCGCGCTGACGGACGCGCCGCCATCGGCTGACGCCCCGAAACGGGCCGCCGCGCACTAGCAGGAGCACCGCCGGGCCATTGCGCGCGGCGCACACGGCCCTTCCCTATCAACCGCCGCTTCCTATACTTGGCCCAGACCGTTTGTGCGCGGAGGGCTGCATGTCAGGCGAAGACCATGGTTGGGAAGACGAGGCCCTGCGCGTGGCGCACCGGCGCCGTGCGCTGGAGATTCCCGCGCAACCGGGCGGTCGCACCGGCAACTGGGCGATCGCCCTGTCGGGCGGCGGCATCCGCAGCGCCACCTTCTGCCTTGGCGTGATGCAGGCGCTGGCGGAAGCGCACCTGGCGCCCGCCGCCGAACCACCCGCCCCCACACCCACCCCCACACCGCCAGCCCCCATCCCGGGCACGCAATCGCTGCTCGCGCAATTCGACTACCTGTCCACCGTCAGTGGCGGCGGCTACCTCGGTGCGTTTTTCGTCAGCCTGTTCATCCCCGGCCGGCTGCGCCGAGGCACCAGTCCGGTTCAGGCGGCGCAGGACGCCTATCGCACGCTCCAGTACGAACCGCCTGGGCGCATCCGCACCGCCGTGTCCTATGCCGATGCGCCCGGCCGGGCCGCCGTCGCCTGGCTCCGCGAAAACGGCCGCTACCTGACACCCACCGGCGCGGGTGACAACCTTTATGCCGCCGCCATCGTCGTCCGCAACTGGCTGGCCATGCAATACGTCATCGGCAGCGCACTGCTGGTCCTGCTGGCGGCGCTGGCGCTGGGGCTGCACCTGGCCACCGGCACCTGGCCCGACCTGGGCCGAAGCGAGATGGATCTGCTGCATGACGCCCGCCAGGCTTTCAATGAAGGCCAGCTGGCGGTCTGGTGGAGCGAATTGCTGTGGCTTCCCGTCGCGTCGGCGCTGCTGCTGGCCGTGCCTCCGGGCATCGCGTACTGGCTGGTCTACCCGCGCTCGGACGATCCACGCCAGCCCGCGCGCGTGCTCAACAACGCCGTCCTGCTGGCCGCACTGATCGGCGCCGCCTTCCTGGCCGCGGCCTGGTGGTTCCAGCGGCTGGAGCCCTCCCTGCACCTGGCCTACGCGTGCCTGGCGGTCGGCTTGCTCGCGTGGACCGGTGTGGCAACCTGCCTGGTCATGCTGATGCCTGCACCGCGCACGGTGGCGATGTATCGGGTCCGCGCGACGCGTGCGCTGCGTGGCGCGATGACCGTCACGGCAGCGCTGGCCGCCCTGGGCATTGCCGATTCCGCGGCACGCACCTGCTATCTCTACAGTCACGTCACGACGCATCCGTGGGCCGCGATCGGCCCGGCGGGGGCGCTCGGCGGCCTCGTCTGGCTGGTGCGCTACGGCGCGACGCTGCTCGACGACGGCCACAAAGGCGCCGTCGATTCCCCGTTGCGCGCCCTGCTGTCGCGGCTGCCGATCTCGCTGCTGGCCGGCGTGCTGGCGGCGCTGCTGGCCCTGCTGGTGTTTGTACTGTGGTCGTGGATCGTCCTGTGGGTGCGCTGGGATGGTGGCGAGCCGGTGGACTGGCTGGTCTTCGGCAAGGCCTGGACCACCCCGGCACTGGCCACGCTCACCCTGCTGACCCTGATGATGGCGGTCGTGGTCGGGCGATTCGCGGGCTTTCTCAATTTGTCGACGCTGCAGTCTTTTTACGCGTCGCGGCTGACGCGTGCCTACCTGGGTGCATCCAACGGCAACCGGTTCAGCACGCCGCCGGGCGCGCGCGAAATCCCGCAGCGCTTCAGCGTGGCCGAGCCCGCGCCGGATGACCAACTGAGCCTCAACGACTACTACGATCCCCGCGTGCTCGCGCCCCTGCACTTGATCAACGTCACGCTCAACCTGACCGTCGACCCGGCCGAGCAACTGGTCCAGCGCGACCGCAAGGGCAAGCCGCTTTGCTTGTCGCCGGGCGCGGCGCTCGTGCAGCCGGGTACCGCGCAACAGCTACCGGCCGATACCTACGCGCGCTTCACCGTCGATGGACAGCTCTGCTGCGCGATGTCCCAGGGCCAGACCGGCGCGCCACGCCGCGCTGGCGAGATGGCGCAGGCACGCACCGTCGGCGACTGGATGGCGATCTCCGGCGCGGCGATTTCCACGGGTCTCGGACGCGCCTCCACGCTGGGCACGTCCTTGCTGCTGGGTCTGGCCAACTTGCGCCTCGGCGTCTGGTGGCCGTCGTGCATGGCGGACGGCATCCCCTGTGGCACCGCCAACGCCGGACGCGGACGCCTGCGCGGCCCCGTCGGCACCGAGCGCCGCAGCCGTCCGGCCACGAGTGCCATCGCGGAGATCTTCCGCACCCAGTACTACCTCGCCTGCGAACTCTCCGCGCGCTTCCACGGCACGCGCCGCGGCTGGCAATACCTGTCCGACGGCGGCCATTTCGAGAACACCGGCGTCTATGAACTCCTGCGTCCGGAGCGCCGCGTTGCCCTGATCGTACTGTGCGATTGCGGCTGCGACACCGACTATCGCTTCGGCGATCTTGCCAACCTGATCCGGCTGGCGCGCATCGACTTCGGACTCGAGATCGCCGTCGACACCGCAGCCGCGCTCGACCCGGTGCTCGGTGCCGTCTTCGGCACGTCCGACGATTTCGCGGCGGACGCAGACGCCGAAAGCCGCGAAAAGGTCGGGCTGCTGCTGAACGTCTACGAGGCCGGCCAGGCTGGCGCGCCGGATGGCCCGCCGGTGACGCGCATCGTGCTGCTGAAGCCGCGTCTGACGCCGTCCGCCCCCGCGGACGTCCGGCAGTATGGCGCCGTGCATCCGGATTTCCCGCAGGAGGGCACCGCCGACCAGTGCTTCGACGAAGCCCAGTGGGAAAGCTATCGCGCGCTGGGGTTCACCATCGGCCGCCGCGTGGCCAGCGGTGCCGTGGCGCAGCGCCTGTTCGCCTAGTGCCCTGGCGCGCCGGAGTCCCCACGCGCGTCATGGCTACTGTGCGGCCGTCAGCACGATTCGACGGGGGTCACTACTATAGCCCGTCCCCGTAGCCACATTCCGCGCGGCCCAGCCCGCGCATCGCACCCGATGATTCCCTATTCCCTGCTCGACCTTTCACCGATCGTGGAAGGCAGCGATGCCGGCCAGGCCATGCGCAACACGCTGGACCTGGCCCGACACGCGGAACAGCTCGGCTATCGCCGCTTCTGGCTGGCCGAGCACCACAACATGCCGGGCATCGCCAGCGCGGCCACGGCCGTGCTGATCGGCTACGTCGCCAATGGCACGTCGACGATCCGCGTTGGCTCGGGCGGCATCATGCTGCCCAACCACTCGCCGCTCGTGGTGGCCGAGCAGTTCGGCACGCTGGCCTCGCTCTACCCGGGCCGCATCGACCTGGGCCTGGGCCGCGCGCCCGGCAGCGACCAGTCCACCGCACGTGCGCTGCGGCGCCAGCTGAGCCAGGATTCGGCCGATACCTTCCCGCAGGACGTGGAAGAACTGCAGGCCTACTTTGACGATGTGCGGCCCGGCCAGCGCTTGCGCGCGGTGCCCGGCGCCGGGCTCAAGGTGCCGCTGTGGCTGCTGGGCTCCAGCCTGTTCAGCGCGCAGCTGGCGGCGGCGATGGGCCTGCCGTTTGCGTTCGCCTCGCATTTCGCGCCGGGCTTCATGCGTCAGGCCGTCGACCTGTATCGCCGCACCTTCCGTCCGTCCGAACAGCTGGACCGCCCGCACGTGATGCTCGGGCTCAACGTGTTCGCGGCCGACACCGGCGAGGAAGCCCGTCGCCTGTTCAGCTCCCTGCAGCAACAGTTCCTGGCGCTGGTGCGCGGCTCGCCGGGTCAGCTCAAGCCGCCGGTGGATGACATCTCGCTGCTGTGGGATGCCAGCGAGGCCGATCACATCCGCCGTTCACTGGCCTGCTCCGTGGTGGGCGATCCCGCCGCGGTGCGCGATGGCATCCAGCGTTTCGTCGACGACCTGCGTCCGGACGAACTGATGCTGACCGGCCAGATCTACGACCATGCGGCACGGCTGCGATCGTTCGAGATCGCGGCCAAGGCGGTGCGCGCCTTGTCGCTGTCACCGACGCAACTGGCCTGAGCGCGTCACGGCGCAGACAGGTGTCGACATCGGACGTCGGCATCTGGCGTCGACATCCCGCGCCAACGTGGGCGTCACCAACCAGCCGCGGCCATCGCCGCGGCTTTTTGCTTTCTGCCGATAGCACAGTGCCGGACGGGCTGCCCGTGCGCCCAGGCAGCATCGGGTGCCGGGCCCACCACATCGCTGCGTCGCAGCAGTGCCTTCGCGCGCAGACGCGCCTTACCAATCGCCGGCGGCTCGGATACATTAGAAAGCCCGCGACGCCACCCGCAATGTACGGACCGGTGCGCGCTGACTAGGAGACAGCGATGGACCTGCGGCAACGTGCGCACATCGACACCGTATTCCAGGCCACCGGCATCGCCCCGCTCGCCGCGCCCGGCGTGGCGCACGATGCCATCATCCAGAGCTCCTGGCGCCGCTGCGTGCACCAGTACGGACTGGACCCGTCCCGCATGCAGGCGGCGCGCATCCTGCCGCAGATGCGGCTGCGCGAACATCAGCAACGCATCGACGACTTCGCGCGCATCGCCCGGCACGGCCTGGAAACCCTGCACGGGCAGGTCGCCAGCATGGGCTACGTGGTCCTGCTGACCGACGCGCAAGGCGTCACCGTCGACTACCTGGGCGATGCCAACACTGACGCCAGCCTGCGGCGCGCTGGCCTGTACCTGGGCGCCGAGTGGAGCGAAGCCGGCGCCGGCACCTGTGCGGTCGGCACCGCGCTGGCGACGGGGGAAGCGCTGACCGTGCATCAGGCGGATCACTTCGACGCCACGCATATTCCGCTGACCTGCACCGCCGCCCCATTGTTCGATTCACACGGCACGCTGCACGCCATCCTGGACATCTCGGCCCTGACGTCGCCGGTGGCAAAGGCCAGCCAGGGCATGGCGCTGCAGCTCGTCAGGATCTACGCGGCCCATATCGAGAACGCCAACTTCCTGCGCGTGCACCATCGGGACTGGATCCTGCGCCTCAATGCATCGCCGGAGTTCGTGGACGTCGATCCGGAATACCTGGTCGCACTCGACGCGGGCGGGCAGATCGTCGGCCACAATCGTCCCGCGCAACGGCTGCTCGCCGCCGAACTGCAGGCGATGCGGCGCGATGTGCCAGTCCTCGGCCAGCCATTCGAGGCACTGTTCGGCGCGCGGCTGGAAGACCTTGGCCGCTTCATCTATTCGCGCCCGAGCGAGCAACGGCGGCTGGCGCTCAATCGCACGGGCGCCCTGCTCTACCTCAGCGTGCTGCCGCCGGCCATGCGATGGCCCGTCGGGGCCACGGTCGATGCCGAGGCGCCCGCGCTGCTGCCCGCACCGCTGGCGGCGCTGTGCGGCGGCGATCCGGCGTTGCGGCAGCAACTCGATCGCGCGGCGCGGCTGGCGGACTCCCCGCTGCACCTGCTGATCCAGGGCGAAACCGGCAGTGGCAAGGAGTTCTTCGCCAAGGCACTGCATCAGGCCAGCGCCCGCCGCGACCAGCCCTTCGTGGCCGTCAACTGCGCGGCGATCCCCGAGACGCTGATCGAATCCGAGCTGTTCGGGCATCTGCCGAACAGCTTCTCCGGCGCGGGGCCGCGTGGCCGTCGCGGACTGATCCAGGAAGCCGACGGCGGCACGTTGTTCCTCGACGAAATCGGCGACATGCCGCGCGAACTGCAATCGCGCCTGCTGCGGGTGCTGGCCGAGGGCGAGGTGCTGCCGGTCGGCGCCGCGCGTCCCGTGCCGGTGCGGCTGCGCGTGATCTCCGCCACACACCAGCGGCTGGAGCAACTGGTGGCCGAGGGACGCTTCCGCGAGGACCTGTTCTATCGCCTCAACGGCGCGCGCTTTACGCTGCCGCCGCTGCGCGAACGTCGCGACCTCGACTGGATGGTCGACAAGCTGCTCGGCGATCCGGCCGTAATGCTGTCCCCTGCCGCACGGGTGCAAATGCATCGGCACCGCTGGCCCGGCAACCTGCGCGAGCTGCGCAACGTGCTCGAGTACGCCCGCGCGGTCTGCCGCGATGGCTGCATCGACCTGCCGGATCTTCCCGATGGATTTGCCGGACCGGCGCCGGTATTGGCGGACCCGGGCGAATCCCCGGCAGCGACAGCGCCCGCGCAACCCCGCCAGCCGGCGTTCGACCCTCACCACCTGCCGCCGGAGGGCATGCTGCTGATGCAGTACCTGCGCGCGTCGGGCTGGAACCTGAGCGCCGTGGCACGGCAAATCGGCATCAGTCGCATGACGCTGTACCGCCGCATGGCGCGCTACGGCATCGCGTCGCCAAACCAGCGCGATACGCACCACTGAGTCATCACCGAGCCACCACCGAGCGATCTGCGATACGACTGTCCACGCTCCGATACAGCTGACCTGTGACACCTGTCACAGGCAATGCCCGCCAACCGGCGTCGGACGTGGAATTTCCGCGGGTTAGCCCTGACGTTTTCCCCGCCTGACCGCGCGCCGGGCACTGGCACAGCCGTTGCAATACCCCTGTCGACAACCACGACAGGAGACACGCATGGCAGACGCCGCCCACGCTGGCCCGCCGCGCGTCGGCATCATCGCCAATCCGATCTCCGCGCGCGATATCCGCCGCATCATCGCCAATGCCAACAGCCTGCAGCTGGCGGATCGCGTCAATATCGTGTTGCGCGTGCTGGCGGCGCTGGCCGCATGCGGCATTGCCGAGGTGCTGATGATGCCGGACCGCGAGGGCCTGCGCGTCATGCTGGCGCGGCACCTGTCGCGGCGCCAGGGACCGGACGCGGCGCTGCCCGCCGTCACCTACCTCGACATGCCCGTCACCGCGCGCGTCGACGATACCTTCCTTGCCGCGCGCCGCATGGCCGAGGCAGGCGTGTCCGCCATCGTCGTGCTGGGTGGCGACGGCACGCACCGCGCCGTCGTACGCGAATGCGGCGCCGTGCCGGTGGCCGGCCTGTCCACCGGCACCAACAACGCCTTTCCCGAAATGCGCGAGCCGACGATCACCGGGCTCGCCGTCGGCCTCTACGCCACCGGCCGCGTGCCGCGCGACGAGGCGCTCCAGTGGAACAAGCGGCTCGACATCGCCATCGACCGCGCCGATGGCGCCGCGCGGCGCGACATCGCGCTGGTCGATGCCGTCATTTCGCGCGAGCACTTCGTCGGCGCCCGCGCAGTCTGGAAGACCGACACCCTCGCCGCGCTCTATGTGGCCTTTGCCGATCCCCAAGCCATCGGGCTGTCGTCGATTGCCGGACTGCTGGAGCCGGTCGGCCGGCATGAAGCCGGCGGGCTGGCCGTGGAAATCGCCGCGCCGGGCGCGGGCGAATTCGATCTGCGCGCGCCGATCGCCCCGGGACTGATGGCCACGGTGCCGGTCGCCGGCTGGCACCGGCTCTCGCACGGCCAGCCACATCGCGTGGGCCAGCGCAGCGGCATCGTCGCGCTGGACGGCGAACGCGAGCTTGCCTTCGACGCCGGCGACACCGTCACCGTCACGCTGCGCGAGCGCGCCTTTCCCAGCATCGACGTGGCCGCCTGCATGCGCCACGCCGCGCGGCACCGCCTGATGCGCATACCGCCACCCCCGTAACCGCGCCCGCCGGCCAAGTATTGCTCCACCCGTAGCTACCCGTAGCCTCACCCGTCCATCAAGGAGATCACCATGACAGCCCCCTCGTCACAGACCCCGGGCGCACTGCCGCTCGACAAGGAAACGCTGCTCAGCGTCTACCGCAAGATGCGCACGATCCGCGATTTCGAAGAGCGCCTGCATGTCGACTTCGGGCGCGGCGACATCCCCGGCTTCGTCCACCTGTATGCCGGCGAGGAAGCGGCCGGCGTTGGCATCCTGCACCACCTGGGTGATGGCGATCGCATCGCCAGCACGCACCGCGGTCACGGACACTGCATCGCCAAGGGTGTGGACCCGGTGGCGATGATGAAGGAGATCTACGGCCGCAAGGGCGGATCGTGCAACGGCAAGGGTGGGTCGATGCATATCGCCGACCTGTCCAAGGGCATGATGGGCGCCAACGGCATCCTGGGCGCCGGCGCACCGCTGATCTGCGGCGCGGCGCTGGCCGCCAAGTTCCGCGGCAAGGGCGAGATCGGCATTACCTTCGTCGGCGATGGCGCGTCCAACCAGGGCACGTTCCTGGAAAGCCTGAACCTGGCGGCCGTGTGGAACCTGCCCGTGATCTTCGTCATCGAGAACAACGGCTACGCCGAGTCCACCGCGCGCGAGTACGGCACCGCCGTGGACAGCTACGTGGACCGCGCGGCCGGCTTCGGCATTCCCGGTGTCACGGTGGACGGCACCGACTTCTTTGCCGTCCACGAAGCGGCCGGCGAGGTCATCCGCCGCGCGCGGGAAGGCGGCGGCCCCTCGCTGCTGGAATGCAAGATGATCCGCTTCTATGGCCACTTCGAGGGCGATGCGCAGACGTATCGCGCGGCGGGAGAACTCGATGACATCCGCGCCAACAAGGATTGCCTGAAGCAGTTCGCGCGCACCGTCACCCAGGCCGGCGTGGTCTCGCGCGAGGAACTCGATGCCATCGACCGCGAAGTCGCCGCGCTCATCGAGCACGCGGTGCAGGAAGCCAAGGCCGCGCCGCTGCCCGGCCCCGAAGACCTTCTGACCGACGTCTACGTGAGCTATTGATCGGCCGCCCCACCCTACAGACAAGGAGACAACCATGGCGCGCAAACTGAGCATCAAGCTGGCGATCAACGAGGCGATCGATCAGGAAATGACCCGCGACCCCACCGTGATCATGCTGGGCGAGGACATCGTCGGCGGCGCCGGTGCCGACGGCGAGAAAGACGCCTGGGGCGGTGTGCTGGGCGTGACGAAGGGCCTCTATGCCAAGCATGGCGACCGGCTGCTGGACACCCCGTTATCCGAGTCCGCCTACGTCGGCGCGGCGATTGGCGCCGCCGCATGCGGCATGCGGCCGATCGCCGAACTCATGTTCATCGACTTCATGGGCGTGTGCTTCGACCAGATCTTCAACCAGGCGGCCAAGTTCCGCTACATGTTCGGCGGCAAGGCCGAGACGCCCGTGGTCATCCGCGCGATGGTCGGCGCGGGCTTCCGCGCGGCCGCGCAACACAGCCAGATGCTCACGCCGCTGTTCACGCACATCCCGGGGCTCAAGGTGGTGTGTCCCTCATCGCCGTACGACACCAAGGGCCTGCTGATCCAGGCGATCCGCGACAACGATCCCGTGATCTTCTGCGAGCACAAGAACCTGTACGGCCTGGAGGGCGAGGTGCCGGAGAGCCCCTACGCGATTCCGTTCGGCGAAGCCAACATCCTGCGCGACGGCAAGGACGTGTCGATCGTGACCTATGGCCTGATGGTGCATCGCGCGATGGACGCCGCAGCCACGCTGGCCAAGGAGGGCATCGAGGCCGAAGTGGTGGATCTGCGCACGCTGTCGCCGCTGGACATGGAGACCGTGCTGGAAACTGTCGAAAACACGGGCCGGCTGGTGGTGGTGGACGAAGCCAGCCCGCGCTGCAATATCGCCACCGACATCGCCGCGCAGGTAGCACAGCAGGCGTTCGGCGCCCTGAAGGCAGGCATCGAGATGGTCTGCCCGCCGCACACGCCGGTGCCGTTTTCGCCGGCGCTGGAAGACCTCTACATCCCCAGCGCCGCGCAGATTGCCGACGCCGCGCGCAAGACCATGAAGGGAGGAAAGCACTGATGACCACGGCCATTACCCCGATCGTCATGCCCAAGTGGGGCTTGTCGATGAAAGAAGGCACCGTCAACGCGTGGCTGGTGGACGAAGGTTCCGAGATTGCCGTCGGCATGCCGATCCTGGACGTGGAGACCGACAAGATCGCCAATGCGGTGGAAGCGCCGGACGCCGGCACGCTGCGGCGCAAGGTGGCCGATGCGGGCGACGTGCTGCCCGTGAAGGCCTTGCTGGGTGTGCTGGCGCCAGCGGGAGTCAGCGATGCGGAGATCGATGCCTATGTCTCGTCCTATCAGACGCCGGCCGACGAGGACGATGGCGCGGAGGCGGCGCCGGCCTACCAGTTCGTCGACGTGGACGGGCTTCGCATCCGCTACGCGCGCCGGGGCAATCCCGATGGGCCGACCGTGCTGTTCCTGCACGGATTTGGCGGCGATCTGGACAACTGGCTGTTCAACCTCGACGCGCTGGCGGACCATCACACCGTCGTCGCGCTGGACCTGCCCGCGCATGGGCAGTCCTCGCCCAGGCTGGCCGGGACGACGCTCGCGCAGCTAGCCGCATTCGTCGCCCGCTTCATGGATGCGACGGACATCGGCGCCGCGCACGTCGTCGGCCATTCGATGGGCGGCGGCATCGCGGCGCAACTCGCGGTGGACGCGCCGGATCGCGTGCTGTCGGTGGCGCTGATCTCCCCGGTGGGGTTCGGTGACGAGGTGAACAACGCCTACACCGAGGGCTTTGTCAGCGCGCAGTCGCGGCGCGACCTGAAGCCCGTCGTGGAGCTGCTGTTCGCCGACAGCGGACTGGTCAGCCGGCAGATGCTGGACGACCTGTTGCGCTACAAGCGGCTGGACGGCGTGCCGGAGGCGCTGACATCGCTGGGCACCAGCCTGTTCGCCGACGGCCGCCAGCGCGAGCAACCCGGGCAGCGGCTGGCGGAGACCGCCAAGCGCGTGCTGGTGATCTGGGGCAAGCAGGACCAGATCATCCCGAGCGCGCACGCTGCCCATGCGCCGCCAGGCGCCACGGTGCAGGTGTTCGACGCCGCAGGCCACATGAGCCAGATGGAGAAAGCCGGTGACGTCAACGCGCTGCTGAAGCGGCATATCGACGGCTGAGCGGGAGCGCCGGCGCCGCGCCAAGCGCGGGGCGCCGGCCCGGATGCGGATCTGCACGGCGAGCGCGGAAACACGTGATCCGCGCGGAGAATGCGTGGAGAATACCGGGATCCGCCGGACGCCGGCACGAGGCTCAAGCTGAGCCAAGCCACCATGCCCTTTACCTTCATCGACCCCGATCCCGGCGAAGCCGATCCGCTGCAGGGCGAACTGGCGCTGCTGGACCACGCGGCCAACACCGGGCCCGTAGCGCAGTTGTGGGAAGCGCCGCTGTCGCTGGTCATTCCGCGCAGCTACCTGCGCCAGCCCGGCATCGAGGCCGTACGGGCCGATTTCGCGGCCAGGGGCTGTCCGGTGTGGCTGCGCATGTCGGGCGGCGGGCTGGTTCCACAGGGGCCCGGCATCCTCAACGTCAGCCTGGCCTATGCGGTGCCGAAGGGCGCGGCCACGTGGATGGAACCCGTCTACCTGCACCTGTGCGAGGTGCTGGCCGACGGCCTGCGCCAGGTCGGCGTGGATACGCATTGGCAGGCCGTGGAAGGATCGTTCTGCGACGGGCGCTACAACCTGGCCTGGGGCCCGGCCGATGCGGCGCGCAAGATCGCGGGCACCGCCCAGTACTGGCGCCGCGCACCGGCTGCCGTGCAGACACCGGACGGTCAGCGGCATCTGGTGCTGGCGCACGCGATCCTGCTGGTCAGCGCGGATCCGGTCGAGATCAACGCGCGCGCCAACGCGTTCGAGGCCGCCATCGGCAGCGGCCGCCACTATGACCCGGCCAAGGTGGTCAGCGTCAGCGAGGCGGCGGGCATCGACAACGACCCCGACCTCACGCGCCGCGTCATCGCGGCGCTCCGCGACGCCGTATCACGGACTCCGCCGCCCGGCCTTTGAAGGCCGAAGTCGAGGCAACCCCGGCAACGACGCCAGCATCATTTTGATAGTGCCTCCTACTGCGCGGGCTTGAAACGAAGATCGCCGTACCAGGCGCGGGCGATCGCGCCAGTGTTGTCCGTATCGGTCATCAGGCCATAGCCCACCAGCTTGCCAGGCTTTTCGTGGAACACGCGCTGGAAGTCCGCGCTCACATTGCGACGCAAGGTCTGCCACTTGCCGGCATCGCCGGACGCTCCGGACACCACGATCATCTGCACGCGGCTGGTATGCGGATTGGCGATGACCGTCCCCGGCGGGGCACTGTCGGTCCAGATATACATCAGCGTGGCATAGGGCAGCTTCTCGCCTACCGCACTGGCGGCCAGACTTTCGGCACGATCGCCAAAGGAAAGGTTGCTGCTTTCGCCCTCGAAGAAGAACACCAGCCGCGCCGGCGCGTCCTCGCGGTCGCCGACGCGATTGTCGGCATTGGGAATCGACGCGGCGACCTTCCAGCGCCATTTGACGACGGGCGTCCTGGCCAGGTCGACGTCGCCTTCGTGGATCAGGCCGGACGCCGCGCCGTTGGCGTCGGCCTGCAGCACCGTGTTACCTTGGTCGGCCACCAGCGTATAGACGGTGAGCGCCTTGCCGTGGACCACGGGCTTGTTCTCCCAGCCAGCCGGCAACGGGCCGCCGGGCTTGCCTGCGGAAAACGCGACGCCAGGGTCGGCCGCCTGCGCGGGCATGCCGGCCAGCGCCATCGCACAGGACAGGATTCCGGCAAGAAAACCGGACGCGGGGCGCGGCAACCAGCCGCGGCGTTCAGGGCGACATTGCGGGCGAAGCAGGGTGACCGGCATGGTGGCTGGCTTCCTTGTGGATGTCTGCGGATGTGTCAACTGCACCATTGTAGGAAGCCGATCCCGCGCGCGCCGTGAGGCGTCGGCCGAAAGCCCATTCAGACGGGCACTGACAAGCGGAAGATCTTCAGGAACGGGAAACGGGTATGGACGTGCTGCTGGGCGCAATCGGCTGGCTGGTCGTCGAGCTGATCTTCTACGGGCTGTTCTACGCGATCGGCTGGGCGGTGATCAAGGCCATCACGCTGGGTCGCCATCCGGGGCCATGGCGCGGGCTGGAGAGCGTGGTCGATGCCGAGTACGTGGCGCTGGCGGGGTTGCTGTTCACCATCGCGGCGATTGCGCTGACGTTCTGGTGGGCCACGCACTGAAGACGTCACCGGCCTCGGTGTCAGGTTAATCCAACATCACTTCGCACAGTTGCTTACAACTAGGGCACGGCATCGATGCGTGCCGATGGTAAGGTGCTGCCTCGCGTGGCCGGTCCGGCAGACAGGGCCGCCCGCAAGTCCTTTCGTCGCCCCCGCTTACTGCATGCTTTATCCCCCTGATCGACCGATTATCGGCGCGGTGCGCGCCATGCTGGCCGCTGCTGTTGTCCTGGCAACCTCCGTGGTTGCCACACCCGCCTTTGCCGAAGGGCCTGTCACGGCCATCGGCCAGGCCAGCGACCCGTTCGCGGGCATCCGCCCGGTCGCGCTGGCGAGGGTGCCGGACGCCGTCCCCAGGATCCCGCCTCTGCGCTTTCTGCTGACGTTCGACGATGGCCCGGACAGCGGCCCCGACGGTAGCACGCCCCTGATTCTGCGCCAGCTGGCCGACAACCCCGTCGCACCCGGGATCAAGGCGATCTTCTTCGTGCAGACCGCCCATCCCCGCCGCGGCGGCGGGGCCGATGGTCAGGCGCAGATGCGCGACACCTGCGCGGCCGGCCACCTGCTGGCCGTCCACAGCGGGCTGGCCAGCGGCCATGTCTCGCATACGAAGCTGTCACCGTCGGAGCTGGCCGCGTCGCTGCGCTCGGGCGAGACCGACATCGCCGCGCAGTGCCGTCACGTCGCGCAACTGGTGCGACCGCCCAACTGGGCCTACAACGAGGAAACCGAGTCCGTGTACCGGCAGCTTGGCCTGGGCATGCTGATGTCGGACGCCAATGCGCGTGACGGCAAGATCTACGGCTGGCATATCAGCCTGCGACGGCGCTCCCATATGGTCAGCGAACTCGAGCAGGTGGGTCAGGCCATCGGCACCCATCGGCTTCAGCCGGTGAACGGCGTGATCCCAGTGGTGGTGAGTTTTCACGACACCAACGACTTCACGGCGTCGCACATGACCGAGTATCTGCAGATCCTCGTCGATGCCGCGCGCGAAAATGGCTTGCCACTGGCCAATCCGCCGTTCTACACGGACACCCGCGCCGCCGAACGCGCCGCTTTGGTGCGTGCCAGGGGCGGGGTCTATGCACGCGAGAGCTGGCCCTGAGCGATGGGCATCCCCTGACGCGCACGGGGCCATACAGGTTTGGCGCGGAAGTGCTACGCTATCCGCCCGTGGTGCCCTAACCAGGAGAAACACCGTGCCCCGCAAGACCCCCATCGAACGCTATCGCAACATCGGCATCAGCGCGCACATCGACGCCGGCAAGACGACGACGACGGAGCGCATTCTGTTCTACACCGGCGTCAACCATAAGCTGGGCGAGGTTCATGACGGGGCCGCCACCATGGACTGGATGGAGCAGGAGCAGGAACGCGGCATTACCATCACGTCGGCCGCCACCACGGCGTTCTGGAAAGGCATGGCCGGCAACTATCCCGAACACCGCATCAACATCATCGACACGCCGGGCCACGTCGACTTCACCATCGAGGTGGAGCGTTCGATGCGTGTGCTGGACGGCGCCTGCATGGTCTATGACGCCGTGGGCGGCGTGCAGCCGCAGTCGGAAACTGTCTGGCGCCAGGCCAACAAGTACAAGGTGCCGCGCATTGCGTTCGTCAACAAGATGGACCGCGTGGGCGCGGACTTCTTCCGCGTGCAGACGCAGATCGCGGACCGCCTGAAAGGCAACGCCGTGCTGATCCAGATTCCCGTCGGCGCCGAGGATCATTTCCAGGGTGTGGTGGACCTGGTCAAGATGCGCGCCATCGTCTGGGACGATGAAAGCCAGGGCGTGCGCTTCGAGTACACCGACATCCCTACCGCACTGCGGGCCACCGCCGAGGAGTGGCGCGAGAAGATGGTCGAGGCGGCCGCGGAGGCCAGCGAAGACCTGCTCGAACGCTACCTGAGCGGCGAGCCGCTGACCGAGGAAGAGATCAAGACCGGCCTGCGCAAGCGCACCATCGCCGGCGAGATCGTGCCGATGCTGTGCGGCAGCGCGTTCAAGAACAAGGGCGTGCAGGCCATGCTGGACGCCGTGATCGACTACCTGCCTTCGCCGGCCGATGTGCCCGCCATCCTCGGCCACACCGAGGACGACAAGGAAGCCGAGCGCCACCCGAACGACGACGAGCCGTTCTCCGCACTGGCCTTCAAGATCATGACCGACCCGTTTGTCGGCCAGCTGATCTTCTTCCGCGTGTATTCGGGCGTGGTCAACTCCGGCGACACCGTCTACAACCCGGTCAAGTCCAAGCGCGAGCGGCTGGGCCGGATCCTGCAGATGCACGCCAACGTGCGCAACGAAATCAAGGAAGTGCGGGCAGGCGACATCGCCGCCGCGGTGGGCCTGAAGGAAGCCACCACCGGCGACACGCTGTGTGATCCGGACAAGGTCATCATCCTGGAACGCATGAGCTTCCCCGAACCCGTGATCTCGCAGGCCGTGGAGCCCAGGACCAAGGCCGACCAGGAAAAGATGGGCATCGCACTGAACCGGCTGGCACAGGAGGACCCGTCGTTCCGCGTGGCAACCGACGAGGAATCGGGCCAGACCATCATCTCCGGCATGGGCGAGCTTCACCTGGAAATCCTGGTGGACCGCATGAGGCGCGAGTTTGGCGTGGAGGCGTCCGTCGGCAAGCCGCAGGTGGCCTACCGCGAGACGATCAAGGCAGTGGCCAAGGACGTCGAAGGCAAGTTCATCAAGCAGTCCGGCGGACGCGGCCAGTACGGCCACGTGGTGCTGAACGTGGAGCCGATGCCGCAGGGCGGCGGCTACGAGTTCGTGGATGCGATCAAGGGTGGCGTGGTGCCGCGCGAGTTCATCCCGGCGGTCGACAAGGGCATCAAGGAGACGCTGGAATCCGGCGTGCTGGCCGGCTACCCGGTGGTCGACGTCAAGGCCACGCTGGTGTTCGGCTCGTACCACGACGTGGACTCGAACGAGAATGCGTTCCGCATGGCCGGATCGATGGCCTTCAAGGAAGGCATGCGTCGCGCCAAACCCGTGCTGCTGGAGCCGATGATGTCCGTGGAGGTGGAGACACCCGAGGAGTTCACCGGCAACGTGATGGGTGACCTGTCGTCGCGGCGCGGCATGGTGCACGGCATGGAGGACATCGCGGGCGGTGGCGGCAAGATCGTGCGCGCCGAGGTGCCGCTGGCCACCATGTTCGGCTACTCCACGTCGCTGCGCTCCCTGACGCAGGGCCGTGCCACGTTCACGATGGAGTTCAAGCACTACGCGGAGGCCCCCGCGAACGTGGCGGAGGCCGTGATCAGTTCGCGCAAGGCGAACTGATTGCCAGCCACCTGAATGTCGGCCGGCGCTTCCCACCGGATGCCGGCCTGACGATCACCCCGGGCAAGGCGCGCGCCGAACCCGGGGCCGCCGCATGCCTTGCCCCGATGGCGGGCGGCGCGGGCCTGCGTGTCCTGCCACACTCCGATACCCGCAAACCCCCTGTTGCCAGGGCGGCGATTCGTGGCATGATGGGTCCCGCGGCGGTCAAGCGCCGCCCGATCCACACCAACGGGAGCGCACCATGATGGCATTCCTCGGTACCGTGTTAGTTGGCCTTGTCGTGGGACTTATCGCCCGCGCCATCAAGCCCGGCGATGACAAGATGGGCTGGATCATGACGATCGTCCTTGGCGTTCTCGGCGCGGTCGCCGCCAGCTACGTCGGCCGCGCGATGGGGCTGTACCAGCCCGGGCAAGCCGCCGGCTGGATCGCGTCCGTCATCGGCGCCATCGTGCTGCTGGTGATCTACGACATGGTGCGCCGCAAGACCTGATAATCGGGGCGCATTGATACCCGCCCGCGCTACCGCGGCTCAATTGCGGCAGCGTAGCAACGGCGCGTCGCCACCCGGCGCGGCCATGGCCGTGACCTGCGGCGCCAGCGATCGCAGCACGCGCACCGCCAGCGCGCTCGTGAACACGTAGCGCGCGGCATACGGTTCACGCACGTGAATCGTCACGGTGCCAAAGTAGCGGTCGCCGAGCAGGAAGACAAACGTCGCCGACCGATTCACCGACCTCGACGAAATCACGCGTCCGCCCGGGCCGTAGGTTTGGAAGCGCTGGTCGCCCGTGCCGGTCTTGCCTGCGATCAGCAACGGCGTGCCCGGCCCCTGCCCTTTCTTGTATGTCGGCACGAATGCGCCGCGAATCGATTTCGCGGTGCCGTTTTCCACCACATCCAGCATCGACCGCCGGACCAGCGCGGCGATTTCCGGCGCAATGAGCGCCTTGCCCGGCCCCGGCTGCAAGCCGTACGTCGTGGCGTAGGGCGTATCCGCGGCGAATGCCATCGTGCGCACCGTGGCCGGCTGGGCGTCCACGCCGTTGCCCAGGATGATGCCGGCCAGTTCGGCCAGTGCCGCGGGACGATCGCCCGAAGCGCCGATGGCCGTCGCGTACGAAGGCGTCAGCGAATCGAACGGATACCCCAGCCGTTGCCAGCGGTGGGCAATCTTGTCGAACGCTTCGCGCTCCAGCAGCGTGCGGATGCGCCCGTCCTGCCCGAGCTTGCTGCGCGTCTTGAAGAGCCACCCATAGACGTACTGGCGGTCGGGCGCGCTGGCCTTGAGCAGGTCATTGAGCGAGGCGTCCGGATGATCGCCAAGGTACTCGACCATCCACAACTCCAGCGGATGGATGCGCGACAGGTAGCCCCGGTCGTTGAGGTTGAACTTGTCGTGGCCGTATTTTGCGTAGAGCTTGCGCAGGTCTTCGTCGGACGGCTGCTTCTGCTTGGGCAGCCGCGCGCGCAGAATGCTGGCGAACGTGTCGTAGTCCGTGTTCGGGCGGGCGCTCAGCAGGGTCACCGAAAGCCGCACCGCCGCCAGGTGCGGCGTCGGCAGCTTGACGCGGTCCAGCAGGATCCTGAGCCGCTCGTCCGAGCTCTTGCCGCGATACCGCTGGTAGAACGCCGTCATGAACGCGCTGCCTTCCTGGTCGGCGAATCGTTCCAGGTACTCGCGCCGGCCGGGCGCGTAGCGGTCCTCCAGCAAGGTGCTGGCCTCCGGGTGCGCCTGGGAGACTTCATAGCGCACGATGTCGCGCATCATGCGGACGAAGACCAGGTTCACCGAGTGCTGGAAGCCTACGCGCACCGTCATCTGCCGCTCACCTTCCCACTTCTCGAAGTTGGTGAAACTCTGCATGCCACCGCCGGTGTAGAACGCCTCGCCCGCGTTGCCGGAGTATTTGCGCTCCATGGCCGCATCCAGCATCGCACCCCGCTCCCGCTCCGCCGGCGTCTTCGCCTTGATCAGGTAGTCGACGGCCCAGCGCGTCAGCACATCCTGGCGCGGCACCTGCAGCGCGGTGAGATCGGCGCGATCCATGCCGGCATATCGATCGTGCAGCTCGTTGATGATTTCCAGGTACGTGACGAGCGTGCGCAGCTTGGCGGTCGATCCCAGGTTCAGCCGTGCCCCGCTGTTGATGTCGAAAGGCTGGTCAACGTTGTCGGCCTGCACGCGCACCAGGCTGGTGTTGCCCACGCGCTCGAACAACGTGAAGCTGGCGACCAGGCGCGACGGATCGTCGCCCTCGCGGAGCAGGTTCTTGCCATACAGGCCCATTTCGTGCGCATCGGTCTTGTTGCGGATGCGCAGCAGCGTGTCCGTGACCATACGCTGCGCTTCGCGGTTGATGCTGCTGTCCACGGTCAGGTCCAGGCGGTCCAGGTCATAGCGGCTGTCGGTGCCCGTCAGGTGGGCGATATCGTTGCGCACCTGGTTGACCGCCTTGCGCGTGACCCACGGCGCCTGCTCCGGGCGCTCCGGCGCCGCGGCCTTGTCCAGCGGCTGTTCCAGCGCGGCGTCGCGCAGTTCCGGCGTGATCGCGTTGGCCGCGGCCAGCAGGCGCAGATAGCTGCCGGTCAGCGCGTCGAGGTTGGTGTCGTCGCGACGCAGGTGATACGACGGCCGGCGCTGCGAAATGATCAGCGACAGGGCGCGCTTGAACGCCTGCGCCTCGCGCGGTGTGGGATGGCGCGGGTCCAGGTGGCGCATCAGCGCATTGACCTCGCTGAAGTCCTCGCCGTACCAGACCCACAGGCCGTCACCGATGCCGTTGATCTCGCCATAGCCCACGCGCGCCGACAGCGGCACGGTGTTCAGGTAGTCGACCACGATGTTCTCGCGCGCACGTTGCGTATCGGGGCCCGCCATGTACGCGCGCAGTGAAGCCGAGGTCATCTGCCGGAATTTCTCCGGAATCGACTGTGTCTTGCCTTGCGGGGAATGCCGGAATTTCTCGATCTGCGTGGCCAGCGTGCTGCCCCCGGGCGATTCGTGGTGTTTGTCGGCCAGCCGCACCGCCTGGTCGAGCACGGCGCGCGACAGCCGGCGCCAGTCCACCGCCGGATTCATCATCGGATACTCGGGATTCAGCAGGTTCTGGTTCTCGACATACAGCAATGCCGACACCAGCACCTTGGGAATTGCCTCGAAATTGTCATACTGGCGCTGCGGATAGCGCTCGAACGCGAGGGTCAGCGCATTGCAGTCCCGCACGAGCAGACCGGCCTGGTTCTTCTCGCGATAGGGCGGGAAGATGCCCTCGTCCATCAGCTGGACCATCTCGGGCGACATGCGGGCCTGGGCCAGCGTGACGAAGCCGCGCTTCTGCAGCCGCTCGCCAAACTCGGGCAGGCGCTCGTAGCCGAGGCGTTCGTCGTAGGGGCCGGAATGGGGATAGCGAATGCTGTCGCTGGGGCCCGGCTGGATTTCGAACGTCAATGTCTTGCCAAGGCGGCTCATATAACGAGCCTGCCACTGCGACGTGCGTACCTCGTTCGACACGAGGCTCACGACAATGTAGGCGCCGCCACATACGGCGACCGCCATGCCAGCGAGTATCCAGCCACGACGAGACACGTTACGGCATCCAGTTGCGCCGATGCCCGCCGTTTCGGCAGGCATCACCAGCTCCAGCCCCGGGCTAGGTGACCATCATCCGATGGTCACTACCTGTATTTGATATTACTAGTATCGGTGCCGGTTTGGCGCGCGCAAGTGCCCTGACGCACGGAAACAAACAGCTGCCCGTGCGCGTTGCGCAACAGGCAGCTTCCGCGTCACACGTCGGCACACGTCCATGTATGCGGATCGTGTACTTCTTACGCTTCCGCCACGGGACGGCCGGCAAACGGATAGTTGGGATCGTTGTAGCCGTGCGTGGAGGCATGCCCGCGCGGCACCATCGCATCCACCATCGCTTCTTCCTCCGGCGAGATCGCAACGCCGACTGCACCAAAATAGTCCTCGAACTGCGCCAGCGTGCGTGGACCGGCAATCACCGAACTGATGACCGGATTGGCCAGCACCCATGCCGTGGCGAACTGCCCCGGCGTCAGGCCACGCGCTTCGGCATGGGCCTTCAGTTGCTGGGCGATGACGAGCGACTCGTCGCGGAACTCCGTCTCCATCATGCGGCGGTCGGCACGGCCGGCGCGCGAGCCGGCTTCCGGCTGCTGGCCGGGCAGGTACTTGCCGGTCAGCACGCCGCGGGCGATGGGGCTGTAAGGCACCACGCCCAGGCCAAAGTGCTCGCATGCGGGCAAGATCTCCACTTCCGGCATGCGATTCAGCAGGTTGTAGTACGGCTGGCAGGCCACCGGGCGCGGCACGCCCAGGCGATCGCACAGGCTGGCGATCTCGGCGATACGCCAGCCGCGGAAGTTGGAGACTGCCCAGTAGCGGATCTTGCCGGCGCGGATCAGGTCGCCCATCGCACGTACCGGTTCCTCCAGGTTGGCGCCGGTGAAATCACGGTGCAGGTAGAGGATGTCCACAAAGTCGGTGGCCAGCCGGCGCAGGCTGTCTTCCACCTCACGCAGGATCCAGGTACGCGAATAGTGCGACTGGTTCGGACCGCTGCCCATCGGATTGCCAAGCTTGGTGGCCAGCACCCAGTCGTGGCGATGGCCCGTCAGCAGGCGGCCAACCATCTGCTMGGAGCCGCCCTTGCTGTAGACGTCGGCGGTGTCGATGAAGTTGACGCCGTGATCCCGGGCGCTGGCGACGATGCGGGTGGCTTCGGCCTCGTCGGTCTGGTCGGCGAACATCATGGTGCCGAGGCACAGTGCCGACACGTTCAGGTTGCTGGCGCCGAGGCGGCGGTACTGCATGGAGAAATCTGGCATGGCGAAATTCCCGGATGATCGATGCCGAAGGCAAAAGAAAGGAATTGGCGGCCCCGATGACCGCCATCGCGCATTGTGCCGTGTCGGCGCGCGCCTTGCATGACACACCACCGGCTGGAAAGCCTGCGATTCCGCTGGCTGGAATCCCGGCAGCACGGGGAGCCGATCCCCCTGGAAGCCCGTCAGCGCGCGTGCGGGCAGGCTGATGGCGACGCCATCGGCAGACGGCCAGCAATAGAAAAAGCCGGCACGATCGCTCGTGCCGGCTTTTCTCTTTTCTGTTTGACGCGTGCCGCCGCTCAGTCTTCCAGCTTCGGCAGGGCGGCGCTGGTCTTGCTCGACAGCAGGCCGCTCTTGGCATACGTCTGCAGCTTCTCGCGGGTATCCACGATGTCCAGCGTGCGCATCGTCAGCTGGCCGATGCGGTCCAGCGGCGTGAACATCGACTCGCCCTTTTCCATCGTCAGGCGTTCCGGCTTGTACGTCAGGTTCGGCGACGTGGTGTTCAGGATCGAGTAGTCGTTGCCACGACGCAGTTCGATCGTCACCTCGCCCGTCACGGCGCCAGCCACCCAGCGCTGGGCGGTTTCGCGCAGCATGATGGCCTGCGGATCGAACCAGCGGCCCTGGTACAGCAGGCGGCCCAGGCGGCGGCCGTTGTCGCGGTACTGCTCGATGGTGTCTTCGTTATGGATGCCGGTGATCAGGCGCTCGTAGGCGATGAACAGCAGCGCCAGGCCCGGGGCTTCGTAGATGCCGCGGCTCTTGGCCTCGATGATCCGGTTCTCGATCTGGTCGCTCATGCCCAGGCCATGACGGCCGCCGATGACATTGGCTTCCATGAACAGGTCCACGCTGTTGGCGAACGTCTTGCCATTCAGCGCCACGGGCTGGCCTTCCTCGAAGCGCACGGTCACTTCCTCGCGCTTCACTTCCACGTCATCGCGCCAGAACTGCACGCCCATGATCGGCTGGACGATGCGGATGCCGGAGTCCAGTTGCTCCAGATCCTTGGCCTCGTGCGTGGCGCCCAGCATGTTGGAGTCCGTCGAGTAAGCCTTCTCCGCCGACATCTTGTAGTCGTGGCCGCTCTGGCGCATGAACTCGGACATCTCGGCACGGCCGCCCAGTTCGTCGATGAACTGCTGGTCCAGCCACGGCTTGTAGATCTGCAGACCCGGGTTGGTCAGCAGGCCGTAGCGGTAGAAGCGCTCGATGTCGTTGCCCTTGAACGTGCTGCCATCGCCCCAGATGTTGACGCCGTCGTCCTTCATCGCGGCCACCAGCATCGTGCCGGTCACGGCGCGGCCGATCGGGGTCGTGTTGAAGTAGGTCACGCCGGCGGTCGAGATATGGAACGCACCGCATTGCAGGGCCGCGATGCCTTCGGCCACCAGTTGGGTGCGGCAGTCCACCAGGCGTGCCGCCTCGGCACCATAGGCCTTGGCGCGGCGCGGAATGTCTTCGTAGTCCGGCTCGTCCGGCTGGCCCAGGTTGGCCGTGTAGGCGTAGGGGATGGCGCCCTTCTGGCGCATCCAGAGGAGCGCGGCGCTGGTGTCGAGTCCGCCCGAGAAGGCGATTCCGACGCGCTGGCCGGAAGGAATGTGCTGCAGGATGGTAGTCATCGCCAGAAATCTAGGTGAATTTGTCGGCTCTTGGGGCGCCCCGCGGGGGAAGGACAACGCGGCCAGCCGTATTTGGCGCCCGAACTCGTAACCGTGAATTGTGACACGCCCGGGCGCCCGCGCCAAACAGGCCGGCCAGACCGGCCCCGGACGAGGCTCAGTCGGCACGTTCGGTGATCGGTCACCCCGGCACGAGCGGGCTATCCTAGCCATGCATCGTCCCCAAAAACTTGTCCGTCTGTTACGGCCTGAAAAGAATTCGATGTGGACGATGTCCAGTTCGTTTGCTAGGCTTTTGTGGACGGCGTACACAAACCGCTGTCCAATGCGGCGCCGGAATCCCGGCCAGCCGCTCACCAGGAGATATCGATGGCAACGCAAGTGCAGTCTTATCTGTTTTTTGACGGCCGCAGCGAGGAAGCGGCCGAGTTCTACAAGTCCGCTCTGGGTGCCAAAGTGGAAACATTGATGCGATTCCGTGACGCCCCCGAAGCCGGGCCGGGCTGCGGGCCTGGCGCCGGCAACGAGGACAAGGTCATGCACATGGAGATCCGGATCGGCGATACGGTCGTCATGGGCTCCGACGGGGAATGCAAGGGGCAGGCAACGTTTCAGGGCTTCGGCCTGTCGCTGACCGTGCCGGACGTGGCCGCGTGCGACAAGGCGCTTAATGCGCTGGCCAACGGCGGCAAGGTGGTCATGCCGGCGGCGAAGACGTTCTTCAGCGAACGCTTCGGCATGGTGGCGGACAAGTTCGGCGTGACGTGGATGGTGCTGGTCGCCCCGAAATAACGCGTGCAAGGCAACGCAAGCAACGTGTCCGGGTGACACCTGGGATGACGCCCGCTTAGCGCCGAAAGCGCACCCAAAGCGCGCTCGAATCGCGCCCAACATCGCGCCCGGAACCCTTGCGGGCGGCATCCTCGCGACAGGTCCGGTCAGGCCGTGCCGTAAAATGCGCGGCCAACCGGAGAAACACCATGGAATCCCGCCTGACCGACCTCGAGATCAAGGTTGCCTTCCAGGAAGACCTGATCGAGACCTTGAACCTTGCGGTCGCGCGCCAGCAGCAACAGATTGACCTGCTGCAGGCGCAGTTCAGGGCGCTTTACCAGCAGGTGCGCGCGAGCGCCCCCACTGGCGCCGAGACCGATCCGCGGCAGGAAATCCCGCCGCACTACTGATCAGGCCACAAGCCCGCGCCCATGCGACGGGCACATCACCCTCGTCCGACCTCCGGAACGATCCCCTCGCGTGCCCGGTCACACTTGCCAAGTGCCGACTCGCCCTGAGCCTATGCCCCGACACCTGTTTTCCACATTTTTCCGAACGCGTCGCCTGATGCTGGCGATGGCTGCCGTCGCGGCCATCGGCACCACTGCCCTCGCCCATGCTGGCTACAACGTCTGGACCGGCGAGTACACCTTCACGAAAGCGGAACTGCAGAGCGCGGTGGACAAGCGCTTCCCGACCACGCTGCGCTACGGCGAACTGGTCAGCGTAAAACTGACCCACCCGCGCCTGGTCCTGGACGAGGCCGGCAACCGCGTCATCACGCAGATGGACGCGGCCCTCACCAACACCGTGCTGCCGTCGCCGCCGATCAATGGCACGCTGGCCCTGAACAGCGGCATTCGCTACGACGCCACGCGCCGCGCCGTGGTGCTCGACAATCCCACGGTGCAGCAGGTGCAGGTCCAGGGAATGAGTCAGTACAGCGAGCAGCTCAACGCCATTGGTGCGGTCGTGGCGCAGCAGTTGCTCAAGGACTATCCGCTCTACACCTTCAAGCCGGACGAGCTGCGCTTCAACGGCAAGGACGTCGAGCCGGGCGCCATCACCGTAGCGCCCGACGGTATCCGCGTGCAGGTCAACCTGCGCTAGTCGACTGCCGCTGGCGGTCCTTCTCCACGCGGAAGACCAGCGCCAGCCCCCCGAGGATCCCTGCCATGCCCAGCAGCGACGACGGTGCCAGCCGGTTGCCCAGCACCAGGTAGTCCAGCATCGCCGTGCCTGGCGGCACCAGGTAGAACAGGCTGGTGACGTTGACGAGATTGCCGGCCCGGATCAGGCGGTAGAACAGCAGCGTTGCCACCACCGAAATCACCAGCCCCATCCACAGTAGCGGGATCAGGAAGCCGAGCGTGCGCTCGAAGGTGAACGGCTGGAACGGCAGGCACAGGAGGCACATCCCCAGCGCCACCGTGTATTGCAACGGCAGGATCTCCACCGGCGCCTGCCGGATGCGCTTCTGCAGGATCGCGCCAACGGTCATGCAAGCCAGCGCGGCCAGCGCGCAAAGCAAACCCGCCGCCGACAGCTTCGCGGCCACCAGGCTGTTGGCGACGATCATCGCCAGCCCGCCGAGCGCAAGGCCCAGCCCCGCCAGCCGGCCCACCGAGACGCGCCGCTCCATCCACAACAGCGTAAGGATCGGCTGCACGCCGAGCACGGTGGCCAGCACGCCCGGCGTCATGCCGCGATCCAGCGCCAGCAGATAGCAGATCGAATAGCCGCCAATCATCAGCAGGCCCGTCATGGCCACGCGACATCGCGTGCCGCGCGCTGGCAACAGACGCCGGCGCACCAGCCCGATGGCCACCAGCACGGCCAGCGCGATCACGAAACGCAAGGTCAGGAAGGCGAACGGGGAGGCGTGCGCGAGCCCCCATCGGCTGAAGATCGCACCGCCGCTCCACAGCAGCACGAACAGTGTGGTGGCGCCATGCGCCGCGAGGGTATGCATACGCCCGTCCACGGCGGCATCTTCCGCCGTGGCGTTCTTGTCGAAAGTCATGAGTTGTCACCTGTCGAAAACCACGCAGGCTCCGGCGCGCACGGCGGGATATCGCCCGGTGCGGGGTTCGGTCAGAACGGCCGGAGAAACAAGACGGCTGGAGTCAGCCGCGTGGCGGCGCGACAGATGTGATGCCGCGCAGGCCGCGCGCGCGCATCGGCATGCCGGCGAACGCGGCAGCAACAATGGCAAGGGCGGAAGAAGCGGGCATGATCGAAGGGATAGCGGGTCGAGGTCGGTGGCGGTGTCAAAGCGCGCCGGCAACCGGTTGGACGATGCTAGCCGCGGCCGGCCAGCCGGTCAACCGGCATGCAGTCCCAGCGCCTCGGACAGCCCCGCCAGCGTGGGGCCGATCGGCTCGGCCACCTTGAGCGACAGCAACGGATCGGCGCGCGTCGTGCCCAGGTTGAGCGCCGCGACCGGCACGCCGCGCTCCCTGGCCCACAGGCAGAATCGATAGCCGGAGAAGACCGTCAGGGATGAGCCGATCACCAGCAATGCGTCCGACAGTTCCAACGCCTGCCGCCCGGCCTCCACGCGCTCGCGCGGCACCGATTCGCCGAAGAACACCACGTCGGGCTTGAGCAAACCCTCGCAGCGCTCGCAAACGGGCACCTCGAAGTTGTCGAACAAGGGCGATTCCAGGTGGGCGTCGCCATCGGCCGCCGGCAGGGCCGATACATCACGGAACTCGGGATTGTGTTGCCACAGCCAGCGCTGCAGGTCGGACCGTTCGTAGCGCGTGTGGCAGGACAGGCAGATAACCTTGCCGATGCTGCCGTGCAGTTCGATGACACCACGGCTGCCGGCACGCTGGTGCAGGCCGTCCACGTTCTGCGTGACCAGCGCCGAAACCCGGCCGGCTTCGCCAAGCCGGGCCACCACGTGGTGACTGATATTCGGCTGGGCCCCAGCCGCCACGGGCCAGCCGACCATGCTGCGCGCCCAATAGCGCTGTCGCGCGGCATGGCCGCTCAGGAAACCACGGATGGTCATGGGTGCCGCGCGCTGCCACTGGCCGTGCTCGTCGCGGTAGCCGGGAATGCCGGAGTCCGTGCTGACGCCCGCTCCGGTCAGTACGAACAGGCGAGGATGGCGGCGGACGAAATCGAGAAGATCGCTCACTGGCCAGCGGAGATTACGACGACGGCGAGGTGGCTTCCGCGCGGGCCGCCTGGCGGGCCTCCCACGCTTTCAGCTCCTGCCGATAGCGGTCCATCTCGTCGTTGTAGTAGTCGAAGATGCACGGGTCGCATCCGCTCTGGCAGCACTCATTGTCACCGGGCCGCTCGGGCGGCAGCGGGCGTGGATCATCGGTCACGGGGGAAGGCACGGCAAAGCCTGAAAGGAATGTTACGGCGCCAGTATATGCCGCCCCGGCGATTCCGGCCGGACGCCGCCAACGGCGCCGGCGTCCGGTCCTCCGATCTGAATGCTTCTGCGCGCCATGATGAATTGTTTCGAATGTTGGATGCCGCCCGCACTGGTCTGGAGATGGGCTGCTAGCCTTGTGGCACGATGGCCGCCTGCCGGCCGACAGCGGACGTCTCTCTGCCATGACTGTTGCGTCGCGCCTCACCTCCGTTTTGCCACTCCTCGCGTGGGCGATTGCCGCGCCGTGGCAGGCGCTGGCGGCGGCGCCCACCCCCATGGCCCCGCCCGGGCCGCCGGCTGACAACATCTCGCCCGCGCCCAATCCTCCGGCCGCGGCGCCCCCCATCCTCGTTCCGGCCGGGCCGCCGGCGCCAACGCCCGGATCAGCCGGTTCAGCCGGTTCAGCCGGCTCGGCCGACGCAACGGGCTCGACAGCCCCGCCCGTACCGGTTGCCACCGCCGCTGCCGCGCCTCCCCTTGGGCGCCCCAGGATCTGCCTGGTCCTGTCGGGCGGCGGCGCACGCGGCGCCGCGCATATCGGCGTGCTCAAGGTCCTGGAGGAACTGCGTGTGCCGGTCGACTGCATCGCCGGCACCAGCATGGGTTCCCTGGTGGGGGGCGCCTATGCCAGCGGGATGAGCACGGCCGACATGGAAAAGCTCGTCGGCACCCTGACCACGGCGGAGATCTTCAAGGAACGCCCGCCGCGCCAGGACCTGGCCATCCGCCGCAAGATCGACGACCAGACCAACCTGTTCACGCCGGAGATCGGTGTGCGCAAGGACGGCCTGCTGCTGCCCAAGGGCGCGGTGTCAGGTGTGCAGCTGGAAACGGTCCTGCGCCGGCTGGCCAACGCGCCCGGCTACCGGGATTTCGACGCGTTGCCGATCCCCTATCGCGCCGTCGCCACGGACCTGGTTTCCGGCACCGCCGTAGTCTTCAGCCAGGGCGAGCTGGCCAACGTGATGCGCGCCAGCATGTCGGTGCCGGGCGCGGTGGCACCCACCGAATACCAGGGCAAGCTGCTGGTGGATGGCGGCCTGACGGACAACCTGCCCGTCGACGTGGCACGTGAGATGGGCGCGGACGTCATCATCGCTGTCAACCTGGGCACCCCGCTGATGAAGCGGGAGAACCTGACGTCCTTGATCGGCGTAACCAGCCAGATGCTGAATATTCTGACCGAACAGAACGTCCGCACATCGCTGGCATCGCTGCGGCCCGCGGACATCCTGATCCTGCCGGAGCTGGGCGACTTCTCCGCCGGCGACTTCGACAACCTGGTCAAGACCATTCCGATCGGCGAAGCCGCCGCCCGCCGCGAACAAGGCCGCCTGGCCGCACTGTCCCTGCCGCCGGCCGACTACGCCCGCCTGCGCAACGCCCAGCAGTCGCTGCCGCCGCCCGACCTGCGCCCCGCGGACGAAATCCGCTTCGCGCCGATGAAGCGCGTGAACCGGGACTTTGCCGCCGCGACGATGGAAACCAAGCCGCATACGCCCATCAGCCAGGAAACGCTGGACCGCGACATGCGCCGGCTGTTCGGCACCGGCGATTTCGAGCATGTGAACTATCGTTTCCTCGAAGAACCCGGCAAGCGCATCCTGTCCGTCGATGCCATCGAAAAATCGTATGGGCCGGGCTACCTGCGCTTCGGGTTGGGGCTGAGTTCGGACTTTCGCGGTGACGCCTACTTCAACGTGCTGGCCAGCTACCGCCGTACGTGGCTCAACTCGCTCGGCGCCGAGTGGCGCACGGATGTACAGGTCGGGCAGACGTCGGGTCTGATCAGCGAGTTCTACCAGCCGCTCGACGCACACCAGTATTTCTTCATCGCGCCGCGCGTGGAATTGCAGCGCCGGCCCGTGAACATCTTCAATGGCAACACCCGCTTCGCCCAGTACGACCTGCGCCGCATCGACGTGGCACTGGACGTCGGCAGCCAGGTCACCAAGTACGGCGAGGCACGCGTGGGCGTCCTGTTCGGGCACCAGAACGCGTCGCTTTCCACCGGGCCGGCAACCCTGGCCCCTCCGGCCGAAGGCGTCGACCGGCGTGCCATCGAGGGCCGGATACTGGTCGACCAGCTCGACAGCATCAATTTCCCGCGCTCCGGCTATGGGGCGACACTGAATATCTACGCGTCGCAAGCCGGCATGGGGGCCACCGATACCTATACCAAGGGCGACATCACTGCGACGTTCGCCTATTCGATCGGCAACAACACCCTGGCCCTGGGTATCAAGGCTGGCAGCAACCTGGGTGGGCCGGGGTTGCCGCGCTATGACCTGTTCCAGTGGGGCGGCTTCCTGCAGCAGTCCGGCTACAGCACCGGGCAACTGATTGGCGGCAACTTGGAGTTCGCGCGGCTTGTCTATTACAACAAGCTGGTCCGGCAGACCTTCCTGGAAGGCGTCTACGCCGGCTTCTCGCTGGAAGCCGGCCACATGGGTTCTCCGCTGGTGCCGGGCAGCCCGACGGGCTTGCTGAAATCCGCCTCCGCATTCCTGGGCCTGGACAGTCCGATCGGCCCGCTCTACCTGGCGTATGGCAGGGCGTCAGGCGGCAGCTATGCCTTCTATCTGTTCCTCGGCAAACCCTGATCGCGCAGGGCGCGCGTAGCGCAAAGTGCGTTACGCCCAACCCCCACCGAAGTTGTATGTAATGTCTATGTGCGCCTGCCTATACTGGGTTTCGTCGTTAAGACCCCCGTCTTGACTGACACACCCCTTCCCCGTCGCCGCCCCAATCGGCGACATTTTTTTGCCCGAATGCCGGCAGGCAGGCGTGCGGGGCGTTAAGATGCGCGATTATCGAACAGCCCGCATCCGCTCCTCCTGCCCAATGGACGCCCCCAGCCCCCTCAGTATCAAGCCGGCGCAAGCCGATACCGTCCGCGCCGCCCGGCCGCCCTCGGACATCCTGAGCAGCTTTGCAGGCGACCCCAATTTCATGCTGTCGCTGGCGCGGGGGTTGACGGTGCTCGAGGCATTCTCCGAACGGAAACGCCCGCTGACGATCTCGCAGGTCGCGCAACGCACGCAGCTGTCGCGTGCTTCGGTACGGCGATGCCTCTATACCCTGGAGCAACTGGGTTACGTCAGCCAGCAGGACGGACACTTTGCGCTGCGCCCACGCGTGCTGCACCTGGGCCATGCCTACTTCTCGTCGACGTCGCTGGTCTCGCTGGCCCAGCCGATCCTGGATAACCTGAGCACGCGTATTCACGAGACCTCGGCGCTGGCGATCCTGGATGGCACGGACATCCTCTACCTGGTGCGGTCCGAAGTGCAGCGGGTGCTGACCCACTCGCTCGGCATGGGTAGCCGGCTGCCGGCCTATTGCACCTCCACCGGCCGGCTGCTGCTGGCCCACCAGCCCGCCGCGGTGCTCGAAGCGTTTTTCGAGCACGCCGAACTGCGTCCGCGCACGCTGCAGACCAAGATCTCCCGCCCGGAACTGGAAGGCGCCTTCCAGCGCGCGCGCGAGCTGGACTACGTGCTGATCGACGAAGAACTGGAGCCCGGCCTGCGGGCAATTGCCGTACCGGTGCGGTCGCTGTCCGGCGTGGTGCTGGCGGCCATCAGCGTCAGCGTGAAGGCCAACAAGGTGTCGGAGGGGGAAATGGTTGCGCGCCTGCTCGCGCCGATGCGCGAGGCGGCCGCCGCGATCGGGAAACTGATCGGGGCCTGATCGTGGTCTGATCCACGCCCCGGGGGATCGGGGCGCCTGCGGGATCGCCGCAATGCCGCCCCAGTAGCTCCGCAGCTCCGGGATCAGCCCCGGTGCGCCAGCTCCAGCTGGAACACCAGCCGTTGCAGGAAGTTCTCCATGCGGCCGTCCGGGTTCAGGAATGCGCAGCCGTAGTGGTGCACGGTGTTGTCGTCGAAGCCGACCATCCAGTGCCCCACCACCTGCATGTCGAGTTCCAGCCGGCCCAGTTCGCCGAAATCGAGCAAACATTTCCTAGCCACCGTGCCCACCGGGAGCCGGTCCGCGCCCACGGCGCGAGAACGCAGCCCCACGCCCGACAGCGACAAGTCAGCGATATCGAGTTGCAGCACGCTCTTGTCCGCGGAATCCGGCATGCGGATCTCGCAGCGATAGCCTTTAGTCAGCAGCGTGCGCGCACGGAAATGGCGGCGGCGCTGGAAGTGATAGAGCTTGTCCGGGAAATCGGCGATGAAGGCCGGGCCCCCCTCAAAGCGCGTGGCGCCGGGCGCACCGACCATGAAGTTGACCGGCACGCCGCGCAGCAGGCCCGAGAACGCATTCTGCTCGGAGGCCATCAGCGCCTGGCGCTCGCCGTCGACGCGGCACCAATCGAAGATGAAGGTCTTGTTGGCCGGATCGACGTGCAGGATCGACGTCACGATTTCCGAGCCGCCCTTCGAACGCACGTTCAGCAGGCATTTCTGCCAGGCCATGTCGCGCAGCACCGTGCCGATCTGCGAGCTGTGGGTGAGCCGATAGCGTTCGTCCGACCGCGTGCCTTCCTGCTCGTCTTGCTCGCCCTCGACCTGGGGCTGGGTTTGGGCCTGCTGGGGCCCACGGGAATCGTGGAGACTCATGAAATACGCTACGTCGAAAGGTGGTTGCGCCGCGCCTCGCCCGGGGGAAGCGACACAAAAAAGAGGCTGGCGGCGCCAGCGCCGCATGGTAAGCGCCGCCGCCGGGGTGGCGCAAGCACATGCCATGGCCTTCGGCAAAATACGACGTAACTTGAGCGACCGACTTCCGGGGGGTAGCGTCGGCTTCGCTTTCCGCCTTGGCAATGACGTGGACTGCACCCGGCCGGACTGGCGGGCGGTTGTGCCCGGCTAACCGGCCAGCGACGTCTGCGCTTGGGCGCGCAGCCAGTCGAACAGGGCGAGGCGACGCGGATCCGCATCGAACGACACCGGCGACAACAGATGGTATGACGAGCCGTCGGCCACAAACCCCAGCGGCGCGGCCAGGCGGCCATCGGCGATTTCATCCGCCGCCATCAGCTGCGAAGCCATCGCCCAGCCCAGGCCGGCCGCCGCAGCCTGCAGGCACAGGTAGAAATGCTCGTACCACGCGTCGCCGCCGGCGGCGGGCGCGGCGCCCGTCGCACGCGCCCAGCGTTGCCACGCATCGGGCCGCGTCCGTGTATGGAGCCGCGTCGCGGTAGCGGGCGCCTCCCCGGACCGGTCGGGCCGGCAGACCGGGCCGACGCGCTCGGGCGCCAGTTCCCGCGCATGCCAGCCGGCATCGAACGCAAAGTCATTGCGCCGCAGCGCCACATCCACGCCGCTACGGGAGAAATCGATCGGACCGCCTGCAGCCATCAGGTGCAGCGGGATGTCCGGGTGCGCCGCCGCAAAGCGTGGCAGTCGGGGTATCAGCCAACGCATGGCAATCGTCGGCTCGCAGGACAGCACCAGCGCCGCCTGGGGCGCCGGCGCACGGATCTTCTCCGCTGCCGCGGCCAGCAGGTCCATCGACTGGGTCGCAGCCGCGTGCAAGGTGCGGCCGGCCTCGGTCAGGAAGACGGCGCGGTTGCGCCGCTCGAAGAGGGCGACGCCCAGCGTGTCCTCCAACTGGCGGATCTGGCGGCTGACGGCACCGTGGGTCAGGTGGAGTTCGTCAGCCGCGCGCACGAAACTCTCGTGCCGCGCGGCGGCTTCGAAGAACCGGATCCAGCCCAGCCAGTGCATCGATTGCATGAATATAAGTCAGGTTTTCTCACTGATACCCGCGAGTATATATCGGTTGTCGTACCCATTTCTGCGGGACAGAATGGCGCCGACTCCCTGCCCGTTCCTTCACGAAAACTGACTGGAAATGACCCCACTCGCCGAACTGCTGGCCGTCGCCACCATTACCCTTCTCGCCGTCATCAGCCCCGGGCCGGACTTCGCCATGGTCACCCGCAACAGCTACCTGTCTGGCCGCCGCACAGGCGTGGCTTGTGCGCTGGGCATCGCCCTGGGCGTGCAGGTCCACGTCTTCTATACGATGTTCGGAGTCTCGGTGCTGATGCGGCACGCCCATGGGCTGCTGACCGTGGTCAAGCTGCTGGGTGCCGCCTACCTGATATGGATCGGCATCCAGACGCTTCGCAACCGCACCCGGCTGACCGTGGATACCCGCGCGGCACCGGTCATGTCCGGTTTGGCCGCGCTGCGGATGGGATTCCTGACCAATGCGCTCAACCCCAAGACCACGCTGTTCGTGGTGAGTACCTACACGCAGGTGGTCAACGTTCACACGCCACTGACGGTGCAGTTCGGCTACGGGCTGTTCATGTCGCTGGCGCACTGGGCGTGGTTCAGCCTGGTGGCGTGGTGCTTCGGCGCCGCCGCGTTGCGCGCGGCGATGCTGCGGCGCCAGGGCCTGCTCGACAAGACGATCGGCTCGGCCCTGTGCGGGCTGGGCGTGGCGCTCGGCTTCAGCAACCTCGGTTGAGCGCCGCCATCGGATAAACGGCGCGCGGCACGTGGCGCGCGCCCTGCTGACTCAGAAAACTCTCAAAGAGGACGAAGCGCTCGACGCGCCACGGCGGCGTCGACAGATCGCGACAGGCCGCCAGCCAGTCGCGCAGCACTCCTTCCGGCACGGTGGCCCGGCATCGCGCGACGGTCAGGTGGGGACGAAACTGGCGCCGCTCGGGAGCGATGCCGACCGTGGCGAGGCTGCACTGGATGTCATCAAATAACGTGGCCAGCGCGGGGTCGGCTGCCAGGCCCGCCCACAGGATCGCGCCCTGGCGGCCACGAAAGCGGCCTACGCCCTGCAACGCCATCGACATCGCGGGCGCAGGCACTTCGCGCAGGGCGGCGTCGATCCGCGCGGCGGCATCCTCGTCCTGATCGCCGAGAAAGCGCAATGTCAGATGCAACTGCCCGGGCGGCACCGGCCGGATGCCGCGATGCGCTGGCAGCGTGCGCAACAAGGTCTCCGCCACCCCGACGGGTGTCTCGATGGCGATGAAGAGCCTTGCCACGCCGCTGTCGTGCAACAGGTCAGCCGAACGCCAGCATGGCCTGTCGGACGACTGGTAGGGCGTGTGCGCTGGCCACGCCTTCCAGTTTCAGCAGCGCGCGCTTGCGATCCACACCCCCTGCATAGCCGGTCAGGTCCCCCGACGCGCCCAACACGCGATGACACGGCACGATGACCGACAACGGATTGCGGCCCACCGCGCCCCCGACGGCGCGCGCATGACCCGACGGCAGGCCCAGCCGGGCCGCGAGTTGCCCATACGTCGTCGTATCGCCAAACTCGATCGCGCATAAGGCCTGCCATATGTCTTGCTGGAACGCGCTGCCGCCAAAGCGAATCGGCACCGTGAATGCCTGCAGACTCCCGGCGAAGTACGCATCCATTTCCTCGGACGCCTGTTCGAACAAGCGCGAATCGGCAGCCGGTGCAGCCGGCAGTTGGCGGACATCCGCCGGGTAGTACTTCTGGCCCACGAAAAACAGCCCCGTCAGCGCCCCGTCCTGACCGCGCAGCAGGATGTCGCCCAGCGGGCTGTCGATGATCTGGTAGCTGGTCATGCCGCTTGCTCCTCGACCTGGCCGCCCGGCACGCGCAGCGCATCGTGGCGATACCAGAGGTGAATGGCCGCATAGGCGCGCCACGGCGCCCACTGTGCGGTCCTGGCGTTCATCGCGCGAACGGTGCTGACGTCGAGCACCTTGCGCAAGACATAGTCGGTCGCCGGAAAAGCATCGGGCCAGCCCAATGCGCGCATGGCGATGTACTTCGCGGTCCAGTCGCCAATGCCGTCGATGGCGCGCAACTGCGCCACAGTGCCTTCGGGCGGCGCAAGCGGATCAAGCTGGATCTCGCGCGCCGCCACACGCGCCGCCAGCCCGCGGATCGCGCGAATCTTGCCCGCTGGCACGCCGGCTTCGCGATATGAATCGTCCGATAAATCCGCCAGGGCCCGCGCGGTGGGAAACGCATGCGTGAGCGGTGCCAGTCCCTCCGGGCAGGCCAGGCCGGAGAGCGCGGCCTCGGGAAGCGGCTCCCCCGCGATCCGCACAAGCCGCGCGAGGATGCGTCGCGCGTGCACGACCGAAATCAGCTGCCCGATGATCGCGCGCACGGCGATCTCGAAGCCATCGAACGTCCCCGGCAGACGCATGCCCGGAACCGGCGCGGCGAGGTCGCCCAGGTGCCGGTCGACGACGTCGGGACGGCAACCGAGATCGCATAGCCGCCGCACCTTGCCAAGCGCCTGCGGAATCACGTGAGCCAGCGTGCCGGACAGGGTCACGCGCAGCACCGTGCGCCTCGGGACGTGCTCCAGCCGTACCCAGCCGATGTGGCGTTGGCCGCCGGCATCCATCGCCAGCGTGCGCGTGCAGGTCTCGCCGTGCACCTGCTCGATGCCATCCACGGCGCGCGTGCCAAGGAACACCAGCAACGCCGCCCACGCCAGCGGTGGCCGGTAGCCGAGCTCGAATACGAGCCGGTCCGCCATGCCGTCTGCCGCGCGCTTGCGCATCGCCAGCGGCGTGAGGCCATAGCGTTCCTTCAGGACATCGTTGAAGCGCCGCACGCTGCCGAATCCGGCGGCCAGCGCCACCTCCGACACGGGCAGCGTGGTGTCGGTCAGCAGGCGCTTGGCCAGCAGCAGCCGCTGTGTCTGCGCATATTCCAGCACTGTGACGCCGAACTGCGCGTCGAACAGGCGCCGCAGATGCCGCTCAGTCACGCCGATGCGCGCGGCCAGTTGCGCCACGCCGGCCTCGGCCATGAAGCCTTCGTCGATCAGGGTGGCCGCGGCCTGTGCCAGCCGCCCGGAAATATCGGCCAGGCCGTGACCGGGCGCCAGTTCCGGCCGGCAACGCAGGCAGGGGCGGAAGCCATGCTTTTCCGCGGCCGCGGCGGTCTCGTAGAACGTGCAATTCTCCCGCTTGGGCGTGCGCACCGCGCAGACCGGCCGGCAGTAGACGCCCGTGGACGACACCCCGACGAAAAAGCGCCCGTCGAAGCGTCGGTCGTGGGAGGCGATGGCCTTGTAGCAGGTGTCTGGATCGAGGTGCATGCCGTGCATCGTAGCGCTTCGCACGATAAAAAATACGCTGGATTCGGACATTCTCCTCCACCCGCCCGGCCTGGCGGGTGTCCCCGGATCTGAAAGTGCGGTGGGACCCGTTTGCGCGGCCCCCGGTGCGGATAGAATCGCCACAGCAGCGGCCGAATCCGGCTGCTCACGGAGACCTCATGCGCCGTCTTGTTGCCAGCATCATGCTGGCCGCCTCGTTTTTCCTCACGCTGCCGGTGCTGGCCGCCCGGCCCGCCACGACTGTACCGGCGGCAGCGCCAATCGCCCCCGCGACGCGCGTGACGACCGTGGAAGGCATCACCGAATACCGGCTGGCCAACGGCCTGCGCATCCTGCTGGCGCCCGACGATGCGCAGCCAACCACGACCGTCAACATGACGTACCTCGTCGGCAGCCGTCACGAGAACTACGGCGAGACCGGCATGGCGCACCTGCTGGAGCACCTGCTGTTCAAGGGCACACCGCGCCTGCCGGGAAAGACGATCGTCACCGAGTTCGCGCGGCGCGGCATGCAGTACAACGGCACCACGTCGCAGGACAGGACCAATTTCTTCGAGACATTCTCGGGCAGCGAAGACAACCTCGACTGGGCGCTGAGCATGGAAGCGGACCGCATGGTCAACAGCTTCGTGGCGCGCGCCGACCTCGACAGCGAGATGACGGTCGTGCGCAACGAGATGGAGATCGGCGAGAACAATCCGATGCGCATGCTGCTGCAGCAGATGTCCGCGGCGGCGTATCGCTGGCACAACTACGCCAAGGCGCCGATCGGCGCGCGCAGCGACGTGGAGCAGGTCGGCATCGAGAACCTGCAGGCGTTCTACCGGCGCTATTACCAGCCTGACAACGCAGTGCTGGTGGTGACCGGGCAATTCGATCCGGCGCGGACGCTGGCGCGCATCGAGCAGGCCTTCGGGCCCATCGCGCGCCCGACGCGCGTGCTGGCGCCCGAGCACACCGTGGAGCCGCCGCAGGAAGGCTCGCGTGACCTGACGCTGACGCGGCCGGGCGACAGCAGCATCGTCGCCGCGCAGTATCACGTCGGGCCGGGGGCGCATCCCGACAGCACGGCACTGGCGCTGCTGTCGGTCATCCTGTCCGACACGCCGGGCGGGCGACTGGAGCGTGCGCTCGTCGACACGCACAAGGCGGCCTGGCAGTCCGGCATGCTCAACGCGATGCGGGACCCGGGCGTGATCGTCTTTGCCGCGGGCACCAGCAAGGATCGCTCGATCGACGCCGTGCGCGCCGCGCTGCTGGCCGAGGTGGAAGGCCTGGCCAGCCGGCCGGCCACCGAGGACGAACTGGAGCGCGCGCGCGTCCGCATACGCAATTCCTACGAGAAGATTCTCAACGATCCGACGCGCTATGGGGTCGCGTTGTCGGAGGCCATCGCCAAGGGTGACTGGCGACTGTTGTTCATTGCCCGCGATCGCGTGGAAACCACCACGTTGCAAGACGTGCAGCGTGTGGCCGAGAACTACCTCCGCCCGGCCAACCGCACGGTGGGCCAGTTCCTGCCGGGCGACAAGCCCCAGCTTGCAAACATTCCCGCGATGCCGGACGTGACCGCCCTGGTGCACGACTACGCAGGCAAGCCGGCCGCCCGGCCCGTCGCCACATTCGACACGAGCCCGGCCAATATCGACGCGCACACCGTCCGGCAAACGCTGCCCAACGGGATGCAACTGGCGCTGCTGCCCAAGCCCACGCGTGGAGAATCCGTCAATGGCACCCTGATCCTGCGCTTTGGCAACACGCAGGCGCTGCAAGGCAAATCCTCCGTGGGAAGCCTGACGGGCGGCATGCTGGAACGTGGTGCGGGCGCATTCAGCCGCCAGCAGATTGCCGATCGCCTGGAGGTGTTGAAGGCCAATGTCTCGTTTTCCGGCAGCTCCGAACGACTCACGGTGCGCTTTGAAACGCGTCGCGCCTATTTGCCTGACCTGATGGCATTGCTGCGTACCGTGCTGCGCATGCCGACATTCCCGGCCAGCGAATTCGAAACGCTACGCGCCGGCAGCATCGCGGGCATCGAAAGCCAGCAGCGCCAGCCCAATGCGCTGGCGCCCAACGCGCTGGGCCGCCATGGCAACCCCTACCCCGCCGAGGATCCGCGCTATACGCCCACCTTCGACGAGAGCCTGGCCGAACTGAAGGCGGTATCCGCCGCCGACGTGCGCGATTTCCATGCACGCTTCTATGGGGCCGAGCACGCGCAACTGGCCATCATCGGCGACTTCGATGCCGACGACGCCACCCGTCAGGCCGCGCTCCTGTTTGGCGACTGGCGCGCGCAGGTGCCGTTCGAGCGCGTGGACCGCCCCTTCATCGACATTCCGGCCGCCAGCTTTACGCTGGACACGCCGGGCAAGGCCAACGCGGTCTACCTGGCTTCCCAGCCAATCGACCTCGTCAGCGATTCACCCGACTACCCGTTGCTGCTCATTGCCAACCGCGTGCTGGGTGGCACCGGCATGCGCAGTCGTCTAGCGGACAGGCTGCGGCAACAGGAGGGCATCAGCTACGGGGTATCCAGCTCGATGACCGTCGGCGCGCTGGACCGTGCGGGCCGCTTCGGACTGTGGGCGGTCTATGCGCCCCAGAACCAGGCGCGCCTGCGCCGGGCCGTCGATGAGGAGATGGCGCGCTTCGTGCGCGATGGCGTCTCCGCCAGCGAACTGTCCGAGGCGGTCAGCGGCCTGCTGCAGCAAGGTCTGGTCAGCCGGACCCGCGACGGGGCGCTGGCCGGCACGCTCGCCAACCAGCTCTACCTGGGCCGGACCATGGCCCACACGGCGGAGATCGAGGAACGGATCCGCACGGCCACGCCGTCGGCGGTCAACGATGCCATCCGGCGATACCTGCGGCCAGCCGGCCTGTCCCAGGTGTACGCGGGTGACTTCAACGCCACCGGAGACGCCGCGACGGTGCCCGCTGGCGCGGCGGGGCCGTCCGCGGCAATCGCTCCGGCGGAGGTATCAAAGCCTTAGGAAGCTGGTATAAGGGAGGAACGCGAATTTAAGGCGAGACCGGCCTTGGGCGGAGCACCCGATGCTTCCGCCAGCACGTCCGGCGGAGCCATCGGGCGCCCCGGCCTACCCCGTCAGTGTCCTTGTGACGGGTCGGCAATCACTGTATATTCGTACAGTATTCGTTGAGACAAGAGGTGTGGATGTCAATCGTGCGAGCTGGCAGCAAGGCGGAAGCGCTTCGGCTTCTGGCCTCGGAGCAGGTGCTGGCGCTTGAGCTGGATTACGAGACCGGATGGCAGGATGCCGTGGAACTCGGTCGGCTCGGAGAAAAGCGCGGAATCAAGGTGCAGTATCGCGGACAGGAAAGCATCGCCGTCCGTTCCCGCGAAGCCCTGATCGAAGGGCTTTGCAAACCCAAGACAACGTTCCGGCAGCGCAATTTGTACTGCCAGTTCGATCTCGGCACGTTGGCCGATCACGAGTTGCTGGATCTGGAAGCCAAGGCGAGTCGCCTGGGCGACTACATCCTCGCGGGTCATCTGCTGCGCGACGTCGACGGCATCTGGCCCCAACCCGCATCGTAGCGACGCGGGGCATTCAGGCTGCGCTGCGCGCAGACGGAACGGGGTCAATCGACTGGGCTGGCCCCAGTCGATCAGCCGGCGCAGGCGACCTCGGCTTTAGCGGTTGACGATCACTGCCATATGCGCGTCGCGCCGGCCCAGCGGGCTGCGGCGGAAGCGTGCATCACGGTGCATTCCGCCTCAGAGACGGGCGCCTTCGTTTCCTGTCCGGTTTGGATCGCGGTCCGGCACAGCACCGCCGTGACCAGCGTCTTGATATGCCCGCGCTCGGTGCCCGCCAGCGCGGCCAGATGCGCATGGCCGTCCAGCACGATCAGGCTGTCGCCGGCCTGCGGGCGCAGTTCCAGCGCGTACAGATGGTCGCATTCGCACTGCATGCGGCCACCGGAGACCGCCACGACGATCGCACTAGGCAAAGCCAGGCCGCTCTCGCGCACGGTGTCGCGCAGACGGTCCAGGTGTGCCTGCGCCCGATAGTCGCGCGCCGAATGGGCCGGCTCGGGCCCATTGGACAGCAGCATCAGCTCGTCGGGCGACACCACCAGCGTGTAGGCCTGCAGTGCCGCGCGATACGTCGCCACCACGGCGCGTAGCCGGTGCGTGGTGCGCGACTTGTCCGGGGACGACGACTGCGGCCCCGTTGTGGCCAGCCCCGCCGGGGCCGCTACCTGGAACTTGCTCATCCTGCCTCCCTCATGCGCCATGCGCGAGTAGCGCATGCAAACGCCGACTCAGTCCGCTATCTCAGTTCGCGAGCTCTCGGATGGCGATCTGTCAGTCCGCCATCCGAGCCCAGCCATCCTCGAGTCGCTACCTCAATCGCGCAGCAGTTGCTTGGCGATGATCAACTGCTGGATCTGCGTCGTGCCTTCATACAGGCGCAGCAGGCGCACGTCGCGATAGAAACGCTCGGCCTTGTATTCGGCGATGTAACCGGCGCCGCCGTGAATCTGCACGGCACGGTCGGCCACGCGGCCTACCATCTCGGTACAGAACATCTTGGTGCAGGACGCCAGCATGCTGACCTCGGGGTCGCTCTTGCCGGCCGGCTTGGCGTCGTAGCGCTGCGCGCAATCGCGCACCATCGACAGGCCCGCGTACAGCTCGGCCTGGCTGTCGGCCAGCATGCCCTGGATCAGCTGGAAGTCGCCGATGGGCTGGCCGAATTGCTTGCGCTCCTTTGCATACGCGACGGCGTCCGTGATCAGCCGATGCGCCATGCCGCAGGCCAGCGCCGAGATATGCAGGCGGCCGCGGTCCAGCACCTTCATGGCCGTCTTGAAGCCCACGCCGGGTACGCCGCCGATGATGTTGGCGGCCGGCACGCGCACGTTTTCCAGCACCACGTCACAGGTCTTGGTGCCGCGCTGGCCCATCTTCTTGTCCGGCTTGCCCAGCGAAATGCCCGGGGTGTCCGCGGGCACGATGAACGACGAGATGCCCGATGCGCCGGGGCCGCCCGTACGCGCCATCAGCGTGAAGGCGCCCGCGCGCGGGGCATTGGTGATGAAGCGCTTGGTGCCGTTGATCACGTAGTGGTCGCCGTCGAGTTCCGCGCGGGTCTGCAGCGATGCCGCGTCGGAGCCGGCGTTCGGCTCGGTCAGGGCGAACGAGATGACCAGCTCGCCGCTGGCGATTTTCGGCAGGTAGGTCTGTTTCTGCTCCTCGGTGCCGTCCATCAGGATGCCCTGCGAGCCAATGCCCACGTTGGTGCCGAACACCGAGCGGAACGCAAATGCGGTGTGGCCGAGGTCATAGACCACATCGCATTCCTGCGACATCGACAGACCGATGCCACCGTAGTTCTCAGGAATGGAGATGCCGAACAGGCCCATTTCCTTCATGTCGGCAACGATGTCGGCCGGCACGTCGTCCAGTTCCTCCAGCGTGTCTTCGGCCGGCTTCAGGCGTTCGTCGATGAAACGCTGCACCGAGGCGCGCAGCAGGGAAAACGATTCGGCGTCGAGGGCCATGGGAGTCTCCGTTCAAATCCAGCACAACACAATGTGCCGCCATGGTACGCCGGCCACGAGTTTTGACAATCCACGGTCGCTTGGACAGAATGGATAATCAAACTTGACAATCCATCACGAGGGCACTACTCGTCGCATTTCTTGCGAGCGAGGGATTCGCGCGTGTAGCCGTGGCTGACGCGCAGTTGGTGCTCCGCGGCGTCCGCCTGATCGAGACACGCGAATACCAGGTCATCACGCACCTTTTGCGAGACACCCTTCAGTCGAGGTGCCTCATAGGAAATGCGCCGCGCGCGGCAGCGCAGGAACAGCAGCGTCTCCTCGGACGCCGCCCGCAGTTGTACCTGGTCCATGCGCTGGCACTCCACGAGGTCGGGTTGGGCCCAGGCCATGAGAGGTGACAGCAGCAGAAGACTCAGCAGATAGCGCGACACGGACATCGACAAGGCTTTTGAAAGGTACGAGGTTCATCATTCGCTCTGCATCATTGCCCAGTGCCGTGCGTCAGGCAAGCCAGCCGTACGAACGGCATGCACAGGACGCGATGCGCGCCCGAGCAACGGTGAACACCGTTTGCAAACGGCGTTAGCAGACGCCGTTAGCGAACCCCGCCCGCGCAGCATCCCGAATCCGTCCCGCACCTCTCCCGACTGACCCCGGCATATGCCCCGCGCATCCCATGTGTCTATCGTGAAAACACTGTCCACAAGACGGGACAATTCCCTGCCAGCCCAATGCTGGCAAGACCTGCCCCGATCGATGCCTTGGCGCCGTGCCGCGCCCGGGTGGGCAGTGCGGGACATCCGGGGTACGCTAGCCGGGCACCCGGGTCCGGTGTACGACGCCCGCCTGGCACCTCCCGCCAGCCCCGCCCGCCCACCAGCGCCCGAGCCCTTTCCAGGCGGCGCCCGCGCCGCCAAGATCAAGAAGGTCCCATGACAGATATCGCCCCAACCGCCACCCCCTCCGTGGCACCCCCCTCCGCAGCACCCTCCCCCGAGGAAACCAGGAAGCGCGTTTTCGCCATCGTCGCCGCGTCGTCCGGCAATCTGGTCGAATGGTTCGACTTCTACATCTATGCGTTCTGCGCCATCTACTTCGCGCCGTCGTTCTTCCCGAAATCCGACCCCACCGCGCAGCTGCTGAACACCGCGGGCGTGTTTGCCGCCGGTTTCCTGATGCGACCGATCGGCGGCTGGCTGTTTGGCCGCATCGCGGACCGCAACGGGCGCAAGAACTCGATGGTGATCTCGGTGATCATGATGTGCTTCGGCTCGCTGATGATCGCGTGCCTGCCGACCTATGCCACCATCGGCAACCTTGCCCCGGCGCTGCTCCTGCTGGCGCGCCTGCTGCAAGGCCTGTCGGTCGGCGGCGAATACGGCACCACGGCCACCTATATGAGCGAGGTGGCGCTCAAGGGACGTCGCGGGTTCTTCTCGTCGTTCCAGTACGTCACGCTGATCGGCGGCCAGTTGCTGGCCGTGCTGGTGGTGGTGATCCTGCAGCAATTGCTCAACGAGGCCGAACTGAAGGCTTGGGGCTGGCGCATCCCGTTCGTGGTGGGTGCCATCACGGCGGTCGTCGCGCTGCTGCTGCGCCGCACGCTGCATGAAACCTCCACGGCCCAGACCCGCAACAGCAAGGAAGCCGGCAGCGTGGCCGAATTGTTCCGCAACCACAAGGCCGCGTTTTTCACGGTGCTGGGCTATACGGCCGGCGGTTCGCTGATCTTCTATACGTTCACCACGTACATGCAGAAGTACCTGGTCAACTCGGCCGGCATGTCGATCAAGACGGCCAGCTATGTGATGACGGGTTGCCTGTTCCTGTACATGTGCATGCAGCCGGTGTTTGGCGCGTTGTCCGACCGCATTGGCCGCCGCAACAACATGCTGCTGTTTGGCGCGCTGGGCGCCCTGATCACGGTGCCGGTCCTGACCGCGCTCCAGAGTGTGACGAGCCCGGAGCTCGCGTTCGTGCTGATCGCCATCGCGCTGGCCGTGGTCAGCTTCTACACCTCGATCAGCGGCATCGTGAAGGCGGAAATGTTCCCGCCGGAAGTGCGCGCGCTGGGCGTGGGCCTGGCCTATGCGGTGGCCAACGCCATCTTCGGCGGGTCCGCCGAGTATGTGGCGCTTGGCCTGAAGTCCGTCGGCCATGAAAGCACGTTCTACTGGTATGTCACGGGGATGATGGTGCTGGCCTTCTTCGTCAGCCTGCGTCTGCCGCGCCAGGCTAAGTACCTGCATCACGAGCACTGATCCGCCGGATCGGTCGAATGCCTGGGCGCCACGGCGCCCGTGGCACACTAAGGGGCCTTCGGGCCCCTTTTTTGTTACGCGCCGCCGAGACCGGCGCACCCTTCGCCTCCGCCATGGACCTCAACGCCCTGCGACTGTTCGTCGACATCGTCGATGCCGGCAACCTCAGCGCCGCCGCCCGCAAGCTCAAGATGACGCGCGCCAACGTCAGCTACCACCTGAAGGCGCTGGAGGAGGAACTTGGCGTGCAGCTGCTGCGGCGGACCACCCGGCATGTGGAGCCCACGCCCGTGGGTGCCGGCCTGTACGAACACGGCCGCAACATCCTGGGCGAAGTGGCCGCCGCCAACGCGCTGATCAGCAACATGGGCAAGAGCCTGCAGGGGCATGTGCGGTTGTCGGTGCCCACCGGGTTGGGCCACGCGCTGCTGTCGCCGCTGCTGGTGCAGTTCAAGCAGCGCTACCCGGACATCACGCTGGACGTGGTCTTCGACAATCGCATCCACAACCTCGTCTCCGAGGATGTGGAGGTGGCGTTGCGCATCATTTCCACGCCGCCCGACTCGGTGGTTGCCACCGAGATCGGCGAGGTCGACTGGGTGGTCTGCGCCGCGCCGTCGTACCTGGCGGGCAAGGTGGCGCCCACGGTACTGGCGGACCTGACCGCGCACGCCATCGTCTGCGCGTCGCCGATCGGCCAGAAGCTGAAGGCATCCGGCACGCGCGCCGGGAGCGGCGACACGCGGGAACAAGTGGTGCTGGCGCCCACACTGAGCTCCGAGAACTTTGCCTTCCTGAAGGACGCCGTGGTCAGTGGCCTGGGCATCGGCATCTTCCCGCTCTACGCCATCGGGCCGGAACTGGAGCAAGGCGCGCTGCAGCCGTTGCTGGGCGACTACCGCATCAGCGTGTTCGGCAGCAAGCTCTATATGCTGACCATGCCCAACCGCTACCAGACGATGGCCACCCGCTACCTGCTGACGTTCCTGAAGGCCGAGCTGCAGGCAATCTGGCCTCGCGTGCGGGCCGCCAGAGCCTATAGTGAGAACACCAAGGACTAACCGCGCGTGCTGGCGCGGAGGAAGGCGATCATGGCAATGGCAGGCACCCTGGCTGGCAGACTTAGCCGCATGAACAGCCAGTTCGACATCATTCGTCACCCGTACAGCCTAAGCAGCATGGCCACTGCTCAGGCCGCCCATGTACCAGGAAACCGTCTGGCCAAAACCCTGTTGCTGGAGGATGCGGACGGCTACGTGGCCGCTGTGATCCCTTCGAGCCATCACTTGCAGATGGCTGCCATCTGCGAAAAGACCGGCCGCAAGCTGGTGCTGGCCCATGAGGACGAGATCCGCGAAGTGTTCAAGGATTGCGACCTCGGTGCCATTCCGCCGTGTGCCATGTCGTATGGCATGCAGACCTTCGTGGATGAAAGCCTGCTTGAGGAACCCGAAGTGTGGTTCGAGGCCGGTGACCACCAGGAACTGGTGCATATGAGCCGCGACCAGTTCATGACCCTGATGGCCGATGCCGAACGCGGACATTTTTCGCATCGCATGATGTAGTCGACACGTGTCCTCGCGACACCCTGTGCGGCCGGCCCTCGGGCCGGCCGCAGTCATTCACGCGGCAGCGCGGGCGCGACGTCCGCACTATCGTCCTTCAGGTCCACCCCCGATCGCCCCAGCGCCACCGCGCCACGCAGCAGGAACACCAGCCGGTCCGCCGCCTGGGCATACGGCAGTCCCTCCGGCCGCACGTTCGAGATGCAATTGCGCTGCGCATCGGTCCGGCCCGGGTGCGGATCGTAGGTCAGGTAGATGCCGAGACTGTCGGGCGAACTGAGTCCCGGCCGCTCCCCGATCAGCATCACCACCTGGCGCGCGCCAAGCCGCTCGCCGATGTCATCGCCCAGCGCCACGCGCGATTGCCGCGCGATGACCACTGGCCCCACCTGCCACGCATGCAGCCGCGCCAGCACGGCGCGCAGCAACGGCACGCCGTGACGCTGCGCGGCCAGCGCGGAAAGCCCATCCGCGATGACGAAGACCACATCCGGGCGGCGATCGGGAGCCGCCGACCGGGCCTCGTCCAGCCGGCTGCGGCTGTCGGCGTCCAGCTGACGTCCGAGGTCCGGGCGGCGCAGGTAGTGATCACGATCCGGCGCGGCGCTATGGACATGCAGCACCGTCAGGCCATCGTCGCGCAGATCGGCTTCCAGCGCGCCGGCGTCGAGTGGCAAATGCACGGCATCGCGCGCCTGCGCATGCGCCAGACCGAAGGCGAGCACGGACTCGGTCTTCTGCGCGTGACCGGCGCGGCCCAGCGCAATGCGCGCACGCGTGTACTGGCGCAACTGCGCCCAGGGGTCCGGGGAGGGAGACGTGGGAGACACGCGGGGCGATGCGGGAGGCTTGGGCATGACGGGGTCCCGGTATCAGAGTGACCGCGCCATGTCGAGGAGCGGCTGGCGCGCGGCTGGCTCCAGCAGGCGGCCCGATGGGTCGAGGATCCCCATCCGCTGCAACCACGCCTCGAACTCGGGCGCCGGACGCACGCCGAGGACTTCCCGCAGATACAAGGCATCGTGGAACGAGGTGCTCTGGTAGTTCAGCATGATGTCGTCCGCGCCGGGCACGCCCATGATGAAGTTGATGCCGGCCACGCCGAACAGCGTGAGCAGCGTATCCATGTCGTCCTGGTCCGCCTCGGCGTGATTGGTGTAGCAGACATCGCACCCCATCGGCACGCCCAGCAGCTTGCCGCAGAAGTGGTCTTCCAGCCCGGCGCGGATGATCTGCTTGCCGTCGTAAAGATACTCGGGGCCGATAAAGCCGACGACCGTATTCACCAGCAGTGGCTCGAACACGCGCGCCACGCCGTACGCGCGCGCTTCCATGGTCTGCTGGTCCACGCCGTGATGTGCGTTGGCGGACAGCGCGCTGCCCTGCCCGGTCTCGAAATACATCACGTTGTGGCCCACCGTTCCCCGGTTCAGCGCCAGCGCCGCCTGCCGCGCCTCGCCAAGCAGCGCCAGCGAAATGCCGAAGGCCTCGTTGGCACGCTGGCTGCCGGCCACCGACTGGAATACGAGGTCGACCGGCGCGCCCAGTTCGATCGCACGCAGCGTGTTGGTGACGTGCGTGAGCACGCACGACTGCGTCGGCACGTCATAACGCGCGCGCACATCATCAATCAGCTTCAGCAGCGTGACGATGGCGCCAAGATTGTCGCTGGCCGGGTTGACGCCAATCGTCGCGTCGCCGCAGCCATACAGCAGGCCGTCGATGATGGATGCCGCAATGCCGCGCGGGTCGTCGGTCGGATGATTGGGCTGCAGGCGTACCGCCAGCCTGCCAGCGAGGCCGATGGTGCCGCGAAAGCGGGTCACCACCCGGCACTTGCGCGCCACGGCCACCAAGTCCTGGTTGCGCATGAGCTTGCTGACGGCGGCGGCCATCTCCGGCGTGATGCCGGGCGCCACGCGCGCCAGCACGGCCTCGTCGGTCTCATGACGCAGCAGCCAGTTGCGGAAGTCGCCCACCGTCAGCGCGGCAATCGCGGAGAAAGCCTGCGCGTCGTGCCCATCGACGATCAGGCGCGTGACCTCGTCGTCCTCATAGGGGATCAGGGCTTCCGAGAGAAAATGGGTCAGCGGCAAGTCGGCCAGCGCCATCCGCGCCGCCATGCGCTCCTCCTCGCTCGCCGCGGCGATGCCGGCCAGCGCATCGCCCGATCTCGCCGGGCTGGCCTTGGCCAGCAGCGTGCGCAGGTCCGCGAAGACATGCCGGCTGGCGCCGACGGTGCAGGTGAAGGCCATGTCGTACGGGCTCCTGTGGGGATTTTCGCGCTGCCTGTCCATCAATATAGCGACCGGAAATGCAAGTTTCACGCCCGCGCCGCATGTCTGGTCATCCTGACTTGCCATTGTCAGGCGCCGCACCGACAATCGAACGCCAACCCTTTCAACGACAACGCTCACGCGCAACATCCAAGCCATGCCGCAGGTGGAACAAGAACGTACGACAGGCCGCCCCCAGGCCAGTGGCGCCACGCCGGATACCGCCCCCTCCAACCGCCGCCTGACGCCCGCCAGCTGGTTCAGCGTCACCGCGGCGTCCTACGCGCTGACGGGCGCGGCCTTGCTGCTGGTGATGCAGGCCAACCTGGTTCCGGCACTGCTGGCCGGCCTGTTGCTCTATTCGCTGGTGGATGTCCTGGCGCCGCGCCTCACGCGCCTGCACCCGCGGCACGACGCGCTGGCCGTGGCCATCCTTTCGGCCATCATCCTGCTGGCCCTGACCGGCGGCATCTGGGCGCTGGTACGCTTTATCAGCGGCGACGGCAACACACTGGAGCGCCTGCTGGACCATGCTGCGGACATCATTGACCAGTCCCGCAGCCAGATGCCGGGCTGGCTGAGCGATTACCTACCCAACGGCGTCGAGGAGCTGGCCACGGCGCTGATCGCAGCGATGCGCGAGCACGCCCAGATGGCGCAGAAGCTCGGCACGGACATCCTGCGCGCCCTGCTCCATATCCTGATCGGGCTGGTGATCGGCGCGATGGTGGCGCTGTACCGGGCAGTATCGCGCCCCAGCCGTCGGCCGCTGGCCGCGGCGCTGGTGGCGCGCGCCCGCACGCTGCAGACGGCGTTCTCGCAGTTCATCTTCGCGCAGATCCAGATCTCCTCGATCAACACGGCCCTGACGGCCATCTACCTGCTGGTGGTCCTGCCGCTGTTCCAACAGCACCTGCCGCTGTCCAAGACGCTGGTGGCGATCACCTTCATCGCGGGGCTGCTGCCGGTGCTGGGCAACCTGATCTCCAACACCGCCATCGTGGTGGCGTCGCTGGCGGTGTCGCTACCCATCGCGGTGGTGTCGCTGCTCTATCTCGTGATCATCCACAAGTTCGAGTATTTCCTGAATGCGCGCATCATCGGCGCGCGTATACAAGCCGCTGCGTGGGAACTGCTGACGGTGATGCTGGTGATGGAGACGCTCTACGGTATACCCGGCGTGATCGCGGGGCCCATCATCTACGCGTACGTGAAGCGCGAACTGAGCACCGCCGAGCTCGTGTGAGCGCGACGCGCCCCTTGCAATGCGATTGCAAGGCGCTTTGTTAACTTGTTGAATCCATTGATCTTAGGTACGCAGCAACTGGTACGACCAATGCTGCGCCGTGGGCGACGTATCCGCCTATTCGCTGTCTTGCTCGACGCGGCTGCGTACAAAATCAATATGGGTCTGCATGGCCGTGCGCGCCTCTTCCGGCCGCCGCGCCAGGATCGCCTCGCACAGCGTCCGGTGCTGGAGTAGCAGCAGGCCTGACGCCTCCTCATCCGCCTCGCGCAGACCCGTGCCATTGATCGTGATGTGCTCGCGCAGCATGCCGATGACGCTGGTATGCAGGTGCAGGAACATCGTGTTGTGCGATGCCTGCGCGATGGCGTCATGCAACCGGGCATCGGCATCGGCCTCGCCGGCCTTGTCATCCACCAGGCGCGCGCGATCCAGTTCCTTCATCAGCCCGCGTATACGACGCAGGTCAGACGCGTCCGCGCGCAGCGCCGCGAAGTACGCGGTAGCCCCCTCCAGCACGCGGCGAAACTCGAGGATGTCGTCGCGCAACGCCGGGTGATCGGCCACGAGCTGGCCCCACGGCGATGCGATACCGGTACGCAGCTGGTCGGTGACGTATACGCCCGCACCGCGCCGGCTCTGCAGCAAGCCGCGCGCCGCCAGGCGCTGGATGGCCTCGCGGATGGTGTTGCGCGCCACGCCATACTGCTCCGCCAGCGCACGTTCGGCCGGCAGCCGCGTACCAACCGGCCACGTGCCATCCAGCAGCGCGGTCTCCATCTTGCGCATGATGCCTTCCACCCGGTTGCGCGCCGCATTGCCTGACGCCATGGTCATCCCCTGTTCCAGACGCCCGGTGGTCCAACCAATTTGTATTCCGGTGCGAGAGCCGGAATTATGCCCCCAAAAATGTCGCAGAGGCCGTGCCAGCAGGCGCGGCCCGGTGCGCACGGCGCGCCGTCATCCGGAGGCAGACAATGCAACCCAGGCAGTACCCCACCGCCCCGACACAGGTCTACCTGTTCGGCACCTGTCTCGTCGACCTGTTCGTCCCGCAGGCCGGCCTTGACGCCGTCCGGCTGCTCGAACGCGAAGGCCTGACCGTGCACTTCCCGCGCGGCCAGAGTTGCTGCGGCCAGCCCGCCTATAGCAGCGGCAATCCGGAGCAGGCCCGCACTGTGGCGCGCGCCCAGCTGGACCTGTTCCGCGAGCCGTGGCCGATCATCGTGCCGTCCGGCTCGTGCGCGGGCATGATGCGCCACCACTGGCCCGCCCTGTTCGCCGACGATCCCGACGCCGCGGCCCGGGCCACCGAACTGGCCGGCCGCGTCTACGAGCTTGCCGAATTTCTCCTGAATGTGATGCACGTGCGCTTTGACGACTTGCCGGCCGGCGCGCCGCACGAGCGCGTGGTGCTGCACACGTCGTGCGCCGCCCGTCGAGAAATGGGTACGCGGGCGCATGGCGTGGCACTGGTGGATGCGCTGCCGGGGGTGACCCGGGTGGAGCACGAACGCGAATCCGAATGCTGCGGCTTTGGCGGTACGTTCTCGCTCAAGCACGCCGATATTTCCGGCGCGATGGTGCGCGACAAGGTGGCCTCCGCGTGCGCCACGGGTTGCGACCGGCTGGTTTCCGCCGATTGCGGCTGCCTGCTGAACATCGGTCACGCCGCCGCGCATGCGGGCGCGTCGCTGCCCGTGGAGCACCTGGCGTCCTTCCTGTGGCGCCGTACCGGAGGTGCCGAATGAGCACAATGACCGCACGTGACCGCATGCTCGGCCGGCTGCGCGCCGCCGTGCCGACCTCCGGTGCCTCGCTCGCCGCCGAGACCGCCGCGCTCGACCACCGCATCGACATCCACTTCGACAGCCGACGTGGCAGCCCACCCGACATCGCCGCGATGGTGGCGTCGATGCAGGCCGCGCTCACCGCCTCGCACGCCGAAGTGTGGTGCACCAATGCCGCCACCTGGCCGGCGTTGATCGCGGACCGGCTGGCCGCCGAAGGCGTGCGCCGGCTGCTGCTGGACCGCAACCGTCCCGAAGGGGCGGCGCTGGCCGCTGCGCTGCCCGCAAGCGTCGCCACGGTGGGCTTTGATCGCCCCCTCGAAACCTGGAAGGCTGAAATGTTCGATACCGTCGATGCCGGCTTCACGGTGGCGCGCTCCGGCCTGGCGGCCACCGGCACGCTGGTGCTAGCACCGGACAGGGGCTCGCCGCGCACGATGTCGCTGGTGCCGCCAACGCACATCGCCCTGGTCCATGCCCGGACACTGCACCCCGACCTGCACAGCGCCGCGCGCGCGGAACGCTGGGGAGACGGCATGCCCACCAACCTGGTGATGGTGTCGGGCCCCTCCAAAACCTCTGACATCCAGCAAACGCTGGCCTACGGCGCACATGGCCCGCGCCGCCTGTGGGTCGTGATCGTGACCGACACCGGAGACGCCGCGCAATGAGCCAGCAGACCCTGCATTTCGTCCCGACCGAGGACTTTCGCACGCGCGCTCGCGCGGCGCTGGATGATCCCAAGTTGCGCAAGAGCTTTCGCGGTGCGATGGACTTCCTTCAGCAGAAACGCGCGGTCCAGTTTCCGGACGGCGACGAGCTGGAGCACCTGCGCGACCTCGGCGAGGCGGCGCGCCAGCATGCACTGGCCAACCTGCCGGACCTGCTGGTGCAGCTCGAGGCGCGCCTCACCACCGCCGGCGTGCACGTGCACTGGGCGGAGACCGCCGACGAGGCCAACGCGGTCATCCACGGCATCGCGCAGGCCCATGCCGCGACGCGAGTCATCAAGGGCAAGTCGATGGCCAGCGAGGAAATGGAGCTGAACCATTACCTCGCGGCGCGCGGCGTGGACTGCATCGAATCGGACATGGGCGAATACATCGTCCAGCTGGCCGGGGAGAAGCCGTCCCATATCGTGATGCCCGCCATCCACAAGACCAAGGCCGACATCGGCGCGCTGTTCGAGGCGCACATCCCCGACACGACGTACACGGAAGACGTCGACAGCCTGATCCAGACTGGCCGCCGGGCGCTGCGGCAGGCGTTCGTGGACGCCGACATCGGGCTCTCCGGCGTGAACTTCGCGGCGGCCGACACCGGCACGCTGTGGCTCGTGGAAAACGAGGGCAACGGGCGGCTTTCCACCACAGTGCCGGACGTACACATCGCGGTGATGGGCATGGAAAAGGTGGTGGCAAAGCTGTCGCACATCGTGCCGCTTTCCAGCCTGCTGACGCGCTCCGCCACGGGCCAGGCCATCACCACCTACTTCAACCTGATCTCCGGACCGCGCAAGGGCGACGAGCAGGACGGTCCGCGCGAAGTGCACCTGGTGCTGCTCGACAACGGCCGCAGCCAGGCCTACGCCGACGAGCAGTTGCGCGCCACGTTGCAGTGCATCCGCTGCGGCGCGTGCATGAACCACTGCCCGGTCTACACGCGCATCGGCGGCCACGCCTACGGCACGACCTACCCGGGGCCGATCGGCAAGATCATCTCGCCGCATCTGCTGGGGCTCGACGCCACTGCGGACCTCGCCACGGCCTCGAGCCTGTGCGGTGCGTGCGGCGAAGTCTGCCCGGTACGCATCCCTATCCCGCAACTGCTGGTGCGCCTGCGTACCGAGGCCAATCGCGATCCCGATGAAGCCGTGCCACATCCCCTGAAGGGGCAAGGCGCGAAGTTCAGCCGGCGCGAGCACCTGGTCTGGCGTTTCTGGAGCGGCGCGTTTGCGCATCCGGCGACGTACCGGCTGTTCCGCTGGGCCGCCACGCGCCTGCGTGCGCTGACGCCATCGCGGCAGATGGGCTGGACGCAGCACCGCAAGCCGCTGACCCCCGCGCCGAAAAGCCTGACGGATCTGCTAAACGCGCGCGGGCAGCCGGAATAGCGCCACGGCGCATCGTCGACAACAACAACTATTCAACAACACATCAACTAGGAGACTCCCAGTGCAACCCTGGACCCAGATCTACACGCCGCTCGGCAGCCTGTGGCTGTCCGCGCTCGCGGCGGCCGTACCCATCCTGTTCTTCTTCGTCGCGCTGGCCGTGCTGCGCATGAAGGGCCATGCCGCCGCCGCCGTCACGCTCATCCTGTCGCTCGTCGTGGCCATCTTTGCGTATGGCATGCCCGCGCCGCAGGCGCTGGCCGCTGCAGGCTTCGGCTTTGCCTATGGCCTGTGGCCGATCGCGTGGATCATCGTGACCGCGGTGTTCCTCTACAAGATCGTCGTGAAGACTGGCCAGTTCGACATCATTCGTGCCTCCGTGCTGTCGATCACGGACGACCAGCGCCTGCAGATGCTGCTGATCGGCTTTGCATTCGGTGCCTTCCTGGAGGGCGCCGCCGGCTTTGGCGCGCCGGTGGCCATCACCGCCGCGCTGCTGGTGGGTCTGGGTTTCAATCCGCTCTACGCGGCCGGGCTCTGCCTGATCGCCAACACCGCGCCGGTGGCCTTCGGTGCCATGGGCATCCCCATCATCGTGGCCGGGCAGGTCACGGGCATCGACCCCATGCATATCGGAGCGATGGCCGGCCGGCAGCTGCCGCTGCTGTCGCTGGCGGTGCCGTTCTGGCTCGTGTTCATGATGGATGGCGTCAAGGGCGTGCGCGAAACGTGGCCGGCCGCGCTGGTCACGGGCGGCAGCTTTGCCGTGACGCAGTACTTCACCGCCAACCACATCGGACCGGAACTGCCGGACATCACCTCGGCGCTGGTCAGCCTGATCTCGCTGTCCGCATTCCTGCGCGTGTGGCAACCGCGCACCGCCTCGCGGCCTGCCGGCGGCGCGGTGGCCGCAGGCGGCACGATCGCGATGGCCGGCTTTGGCGGCGGCATGGGTGCGCCGGTACGCCGCAAGCCTTCGCCGTACACGCTGGGCCAGACTGTCCGCGCATGGGCGCCGTTCGGCATCCTGACGGCCATCGTCACCGTGTGGAGCCTGCCGCCGTTCAAGGCCCTGTTCGCCGCCAAAGGCGCGCTGGCAGGCACGGTGCTGAAGTTCAAGGTGCCGCTGCTGGACCAGCTGGTCATCAAGGCCGCGCCGATCGTCGCATCGCCCAAGCCGTATGAGGCCGTGTTGAAGCTGGACCTGCTGTCCGCCGTGGGGACCGCTATCCTGCTGACGGCGCTGATCTCGATGGCACTGCTGCGCATGAAGCCGCGCGATGCCCTCGTGACGTTCGGCGAGACGCTGCTGGAACTGCGCCGGCCGATCCTCTCGATCGGCCTGGTGCTGGCTTTCGCGTTCGTGGCCAACTACTCGGGCATGTCGTCGACGCTGGCGCTGCTGCTGGCCGGCACGGGCGCCGCGTTCCCGTTCTTCTCGCCGCTGCTGGGCTGGCTGGGGGTGTTCCTGACGGGTTCGGACACGTCGTCCAATGCGCTGTTCTGCTCGCTGCAGCACACCACCGCGCATCAGATCGGCGTGTCGGACACGCTGCTGGTGGCCGCCAACACCACCGGCGGCGTGACGGGCAAGATGATCTCGCCGCAGTCGATCGCGGTGGCATGTGCCGCCACCGGTCTCGTCGGCAAGGAATCGGAGCTGTTCCGCTTCACCGTGAAGCACAGCCTGCTGTTTGCCGCCATCGTGGGCGTCATCACGATGCTGCAGGCCTACGTCTTCACGGGAATGATCCCGGGCTGATCAGCCCTCGTTCGCGGCCTCTCGCGGCAGGAACTGATTGCCTTCCGCGAGGGGCGCGTACCGATAGGTGGCTGGCGTGCGGCTCAGCTTGACCGGCGCGCCCAGCCCCTTGTAGCCGCCCGGCATCTCCACCACCATCTCGCGATGCGCGGTGTGCGGATGGTTGAGCGCGTCCGGCACCGACAGCACCGGCGCGCACGGCACCCCGGCGGCGATCAGCGCATCGGCCAGCACCTTACCGTCGTGCTGCGCCATGCGCGACTCGAGTTCCCCCTTCAGCAATGCCCGGTTGACCGAGCGCCCGCCCGCCGTGGCGTAGCGTTCATCGTCGGCCAGTGCCGGCGCGCCCAGGTGTTCGCACAAGATGCGGAACTGGCGGTCGTTGCCGACGGCCAGGAAGATCGGGTCGGTGGCCGTGGCCACGGTGTCGTACGGATAGATGTTCGGGTGCGCGTTGCCGGTGCGCGTGGGCGTCTTGCCGCTCATGAACCAGTTGGCCGCATGCGGATGCAGCAACGACAGGCCCGAGTCATACAACGCCGCCTCGACGAACTGGCCGCGCCCGCTGCGCTCGCGCTCCTGCAGCGCCAGCAGCACGCCGAGCGCCGCGTTCAGCCCCGTCACCATGTCGACCACCGGCAGCCCCGCGCGCAGCGGATCGCCGTCGGCCTCGCCATTGATGCTCATGATGCCGGCCATGGCCTGGATCGCCGCGTCGTAGCCGGGCAGGCCACCGAGCGGACCATCGGCGCCAAACCCCGACACGCGGCAATGCACGAGGCGCGGAAAGCGCTGCGACAGCACGTCGTAGCCCAGGCCCCATTTCTCGAGCGTGCCGGTCTTGAAGTTCTCGACCATCACATCGGCTTCCGCCAGCAGCGAGAACAGGACCTCGCGGTCCGCATCGGCGGTCAGGTCCAGCCGCATCACGCGCTTGTTGCGGTTCAGGCCGAAGTAGTACGACGCCACGCCATCGCGGAACGGAGGGCCCCAGGTGCGGGTGTCGTCGCCCTGCGGCGGTTCGATCTTGAGCACGTCGGCACCGTGGTCGCCCAGGATCTGGCCGCAGAACGGACCGCCCAGGATTCGGGACAAATCGACCACGCGGATGCCGGCCAGCGCGCCGGGGTGGGATGACGTCATGTTGTCTACCTCGCTTCTCTGTTCTTGTGTACCGGGTCAGTCGAGCTGCGCGCCGGACTTCTGCACCACGCTACGCCACTTGCTGACCTCGGACTTCACGAAGCCGCCAAGCTGCTCGGGCGTGGTGGCGGGCGCAAATTCCAGGCCCTGGCCCAGCAGCGTCTTGCGGACCTCGGGCTGCTGCAGCGCATCGGCAAACGCACGGTTGAGCTTGCGGATGACTTCCGGCGGCGTACCGGCCGGCGCGACCACGCCAAAGAATACCGAAACATCGAATCCCGCGACACCCTGCTCGGCGACGGTCGGCACCTCAGGCAGCGCCTGCGACCGGCTGCGCGTGGTCACGCCCAGCGCGCGCACCTTGCCGCTCTTGATGAACGGCAGCGCGGTCAGCACGTCGGTGAAGGTCATGCTGACCTGCCCGCCCAGCAGATCGTTGAGCGCCGGGCCAGTACCCTTGTAGGGCACGTGCTGGAAATCCGTGCCGGCCAGGTTGTTGAACAGCACGCCAGCCAGATGCGACGACGCGCCATTGCCGGATGACGCATAGCTCAGCTTGCCCGGATGGGCGCGGCCGTAGGCAATCAGCTCCTGCACGTTCTTCGCCGGCACGCTCGGATTGACCACGAGCACGTTCGGCAGCTGGCCGATCTGGATTACCGGCGCAAAGCTCTTGACCGGGTCGTAGTTGATCTTGCGATACAGGCTGACGTTGATTGCCAGCGGCGCGGACGTGCCGAACATCAGCGTGTAGCCGTCGGGCTCCGCGCGCGCCACGACTTCGGCCCCGATATTGCCGCCCGCGCCGGCGCGGTTCTCCACGACCACGGGCTGGCCCAGGCTGGTCTTGAGCGCCGCAGCCAGCGTACGGGCCATCGCATCGGTGGGGCCGCCCGGCGGGTAGGTCACCACCAGCATGATCGGCTTGCTAGGGAATTCCTTCTGGGCGAAGGCGGGTGCGGTGGCGACGCAGAACGAGCAGGCGGCGATGGCGGCAAGGGCCGCGCGGCGGTGCCATTGGGGCATGATGGTTGTCTCCGATGAATCTTGTAGTCATGGAAGGAGAAGACGGCTGTCTGATGCGCCGGCCCTCTCCTCCGGCCCTTCTCCCGCTTGCGGGAGCTGGGGAAAAACGTTAGCGATCCGGATGGCGTCAGAACGCGTTGACCTGGTCGACGTCGCCGGCGGGACGCACGGCGCCATCGGCGGGCGGCGTCACGGCATCGGCCAGCCACGCGGGCTCGGCGTTGCCGGCCAGCGGGTCCTGCGGCAGCACGCGATGCACGAGCACCAGTTGCGCCAGGCGCATGCGGCGGACGGAACCGATCCGGCCCGCCTCCCACGCCATCGCCACTGCGCTGGTGACGTGATACAGCGCCGACGCAGCCTGGCGGGCCAGCACGTCGCCATCGGCACCCGCCTCGGCGGCGCGACCGGCAAGGGCCACGGCATTGGCGATGGCCAGCGCAAATGTGGCGCGCGCGGTGGCGTGCATCGGCGTGTCCTGCAACAGCGCCTGCAGGTGACCTTGAAGCACGGGCAGCGAGCCCTCGCGGCGGATCGCGCGCAGCACATCCAGCGCGACGATATTGCTCGTGCCTTCCCAGATCGACCCCAGGTGCGCATCGCGCACCAGTCGCGGATCGCTCCATTCCTCGATATAGCCGCAGCCGCCGCGGATTTCCATGGCATCGCCGGTCACCTTGCGGGCGTCGCGGCACGCGCGGAACTTGATCAGCGGCGTCAGGATGCGCATCAGCGGGTAGGCGTCGGCCTCGCCCGCGTCCGCCCGACGCAGCGCCTCGGCGGTCTGGAACACCATCGTGCGCGCCTGCTCGGTGGGCAGCGTCAGCTTGAGCAACTGGCGGCGCATCAGCGGCATGTCGGCCAGCCGCTTGCCGAAAGCCTGGCGCTCGCGGGCGATGAACTGGCCTTCGGTCAGCGCGCGGCGCATCAGCCCGGCCGCGCGGACGCCGTTGGAGAGCCGCGAGTTGTTGATCATGTCGGCCATCTGCACAAAACCGCGACCCGGTTCGCCGACGAGCCAGGCGTGCGCGCCTTCGAGCCGGATCTCGCCGCTGGCCATCGACCGCGTGCCGAGCTTGTCCTTGAGCCGGATGATCCGGTAGTGGTTGGCGCTGCCGTCCGCCAGCGTGCGCGGCAGCAGGAACAGCGACACGCCCTTGATGCCGGCCACGGCCGTGCCGTCGGCTTCTTCCATGCGCGCCAGCACCATCGCCAGCGCGGCATCGGGGTTGGAGCAGAACCACTTGTCGCCAACCAGACGCCAGCCACCTTCGGCACGCTCGTCGCGGATTGCGCGCGTGGCCGTGGCGGCGACGTCGGAACCGGCGCCTTGCTCGGTCATGAACATCGCGCCCTGGTAGAGGTCGTCGAAGACTTGCGTGGTCAGGTTGGGCAGGAAGCGATCGACCAGTGCCGGGTCCCCGAACTTGCGCAGCGTGCGCGTCAGCGAGTCCGTCATCGACAGCGGGCAGCACAGGCCGAACTCTGCCTGCACGAACAGGTAGGTCAGCGCGTACTTGGCGGCGGGCGGCATCGGCTTGTCCCAGCCGAGCACGCCAGCACGGTGCGACGCCGCGGCCAGGCCAAACTCGGAAAACGCCACGCGCTCCAGTTCGACGTAGGCCGGATGCTTGTGGATGCGCTGGGCGTCCAGCCCGGTGCGGGTGCGGTGCGACAGCGTGGGCGGCTCGTGATCGGCCACATTGGCCAGCTCGTCCAGCACGCCGCCGGCCAGCGCGCCCATGCGCTCCAGGTGCGGCAGCAGGTGGTTGAACAGGTCCGCCGGCAGATAGAGCGGCAGCAGCGCGCGCAGGTCCGGGTCGGCGGCAAACAGGCTGGCGCCGTGGCGATCGGGGACCGGGTGCGCGGCGATTTCAGGGTGAGCGGCGGGGTGGGCGGCGGTGGCAGACGCGGTGTGGCGCGCGGCGCTGGTGGGCATGAATCGTCTCCTGTCGGCCCCTGTGGTGGACATCAGGTGGGGCGGTTTGGGATCCATTATTCAAACCCCGGCGATTCGTGTCTAATTCTAAAATTGGCTCGATCCATACAAAATTCATATCGCCATGGAATTCCGTCACCTGCGCTACTTCCTGGTTCTCGCCGAGGAACTGCATTTCGGCCGTGCGGCGCGGCGGCTGTCGATCTCGCAGCCCCCGCTGTCGCTCAATATCCAGCAGCTCGAGGCATCCGTCGGGGCCCGGCTGTTCGAGCGCGATAGTCGCGGCGTGCGGCTGACCGCCGCTGGGCGGGCGTTCCGGGAGTCAGCCACGGCGCTGCTGGCGCAGGCCGAATCGGCACGGCTGCTGGCGCGCGAGATCGAAGCCGGCGCCGTGGGGCGCCTGCGCGTGGGTTTTGTCGGATCGATGCTGTACCGGGGGCTGCCGCAGCGCCTGCGGGAATTCCAGGCGCGCTATCCGGGCATCCAGGTGGCGCTGACCGAACTCAATTCCCAGGAGCAGATCGACGCCCTGCTCCACGGCGAGCTGGACGCCGGCTTCGTCCACACCAGCCGCGTGCCGGACGAACTGGCGGCCACGCTGGCGCATCGCGAGGCCTTTGTGTGCTGCATGCCGGCCGATCATCCGCTGACGGCCCGGGAGGTGGTGGCGCTCACCGACCTGCGCGGCGAGCCCTTCGTACTGTTCTCGCGCAAGGCGTCGCCCGACTACTACAGCCGCATCTTCGACATGTGCGCTGCGCATGGCTTTTATCCCCAGGTCCGGCACGAGATGCGGCACTGGCTGTCCGTGGTGTCGCTGGTCTCGCAGGGCATGGGGGTGGCCGTGGTGCCGGCCGCGCTGGCCCGGTCAGGCATGGCCGGCGCGGCATTCCGGCCGCTGGCGGATTCCACCGTGCCATCCGAGGTGTATTGCGTCTGGAAGCAGGCGCCGGACCATCCTGCACGCGACCATTTCGTCGAGACGGTCCGGCTGGCGGCAGCCCAGGCTGACTACTAGAATGTGGCCCGACGGACATCCCGGCGCGCCAGAAGAAAAAGCCACCTGCCCAGGGGCATGTGGCTTGTGAAGTACGCGTGGAACGGGGTGTTCAGCGTGCTTGGAGCTTATCGCCGGAAGCCTCGCCGGACCAATACCACAAATGTGTTAATCAATAGAAACGCGGCATGGAACGCACCGATTAATGCCAGTATCGGTGCCATCCCTGAATGGCCGGGAAGCCCTGTTCCGATGCCAGACGCATGAAATGGCCAGCTTCGGCGCCGATGCCCCCCGGCTACGGCACCGAAGTGGCGCGAATGCTATACAATCGAGAACGATTTTTATTTACGTAGCCGGCAGGGTTCATTGCCCTGCCGCTTGTCGCGCGGCGGTGATTCCGCCCCCCGGACTGGAAGCATATGCGGTTGTCTGAACTGCCCCGGCGCACGGCCGCCGTTGTGAAATCGGTGGACGATGCCACCCCGAACGACCCCGTCGCGCGCCGCCTGCGCGATCTCGGCTTCGTGCCGGGCGAGGCGGTGCAGATCATCGCGTTCGGTCCGTTCGGCAAGGATCCGCTTGTCGCGCAGGTTGGCTATACGCGCTTTGCGCTGCGCCGCTCGGAAGCGGCACGCATCACCGTGGAAGTGGCCACCGCCACCATCTCCAGCATCGCGCCGGCCAGCCAGCCCGACGCGCCCGCAGCCCAGCGTACCGCCTGAGGGCGTCGCCCGCTGCCGCCCAGGATCCCCTGCATATCATGTCCGTCGTACAGACTCCCTCCGCCCTGCGCATTGCGCTGGTAGGCAACCCCAATTGCGGCAAGACCGCGCTGTTCAACCGCCTGACTGGCAGTCGCCAGAAGGTGGCCAACTACGCCGGCGTGACCGTCGAGCGCAAGGAAGGCCAGTTCACGTCGCCAGCCGGCCGCGTGGTTCGCATCCTGGACCTGCCGGGCGCCTATAGCCTGCACGCGGCCAGCCTGGACGAGGCCATCACGCGCGAGGTCTGCATGGGCCAGCGCCCGGGCGAGGCGCGCCCGGACCTGATCGTCTCCGTGGTGGACGCCACCAACCTGCGCCTGCACCTGCGCTTTGTACTGGAGCTGCGCCGGCTGGGCCTGCCGATGGTGGTCGTGCTCAATATGAGCGATGCAGCCGCGCGCCGCGGCATCCTGATCGCCCGCGAGGCGCTGTCGCAGGCGCTGGGCGTGCCCGTGGTGCAGACCGTGGCCGTGAAGCGCAATGGCGCCGCGGACCTGATCGGCCTGCTCGACGGCGCCCTGCCGCCAGCCCCGCCCGCGGTGCCCGTCGAGTCGGTGTCCGAGCTCGACACCCACGCCGAGGTCAAGCGCCTGCTGGACGCCGCCGTCACCATGCCGGCCCGCACCGCGCGGCTCGACGACCGCCTCGATCGTGTGGTCCTGCACCCGGTGTTCGGCCTGGCCATCCTGGCCGTGCTGCTGTTCCTGATGTTCCAGGCGGTGTTTTCGTGGGCCGCTCCGGCGATGGACGGCATCGAGGCAGGCGTGCACTGGGCCGGCGAGATCGTCGGCACCTGGATGCCCGACGGCATGCTCAAGAGCCTGATCGTCGACGGCATGATCGCGGGCCTGGGCAGCGTGGTGGTATTCCTGCCGCAGATCCTGATCCTGTTCCTGTTCATCCTGACGCTCGAGGAATCGGGCTACCTGCCGCGCGCGGCGTTCCTGCTCGACCGGCTGATGATGGGCGCGGGACTCTCCGGCCGGTCGTTCATTCCGCTGCTGTCCAGCTTTGCCTGCGCGATTCCCGGCATCATGGCCACGCGCACGATCCAGGATCCGCGCGATCGCCTCACCACGATCCTGGTGGCGCCGCTGATGACCTGCTCGGCCCGCCTGCCGGTCTATGCGCTGCTGATCGGCGCATTTATCCCCGAACGCACCGTGGCTGGCCTGTTCAATCTGCAGGGGCTGGTGCTGTTCACGCTGTACGTGGCCGGCATCGTCAGCGCGCTGGTCGTCGCCTATGTGCTGAAGTTCTTCCGCCGCGACCGCACCGACCATCCGCTGCTGATGGAACTGCCGTCGTACCGCATCCCGAATCCGCGCGACATCGCCATCGGCCTGTGGGAGCGTGCCCGAATCTTCCTGTCGCGCGTGGGCAAGGTGATCCTGACGCTGACCGTGCTGCTCTGGTTCCTGGCCACGTTCCCGTCGCCGCCGGCAGGTGCGACGATGCCCCCGATCGACTACAGCTTTGCCGGCATGATCGGCCGCGCGCTCGAACACGTCTTCGCGCCGATCGGCTTCAACTGGCAGATCTGCATCGCGCTGGTGCCGGGCCTGGCCGCGCGCGAGGTGGCGGTGGGTGCACTGGCGACCGTGTATGCGCTCTCCGGCAGCGACGACGCGGTGGCCACGCAGCTCGCACCGATGATCGCCGCGCAATGGCCGCTGGCCACGGCGCTGTCGCTGCTGGCCTGGTACGTGTTTGCGCCGCAGTGCATTTCCACGCTGGCCGTGATCCGGCGCGAGACCAACTCCTGGAAGGTGATGGCGGCGTCCGCCGCGTACCTGACGGGACTGGCCTACGTGGCGTCGCTCATCACGTACCGCGTGGCCCTGGCGTTCAGTTGAAACCGGCGGTATCCCTCGCAGTCAAACGGCCATGACGCTCTATCACGCCTTCGAAACCCTAGTGGTCCCCCTGATCGTGGTGGCCTGTGCCGTACACGTGGCGGCTCGCTACATGCCGCGCACGCGCGAGCGGGTGAAGGCGAGGCTGGCGGCATCGCTGGGCGGCGTATCGGCCACGGGTTGGCGCGGCTGGCTGGCCAAACGGCTGGCGCCGCAAGAGGCGGCAGGCTGCGCCACGGGCTGTGACACCAACAGCGGATGCAGCACCTGCGGGTCGAACACCTCGAGCCCGTCGGCCGGTGGCAACGATGGCCCGGCCAACGAACACATCGTCCGGCTGGTGCGAAAGCCCTGAGGAACTCACTGCGGATTCATAAAAAACGGCGGCCTGAATGGCTGCCGTTTTTCTTTGGTGCCGGCATTCCGGCTCGCGCAGAAACGGGTACGCTTTGCCGATTTCGGGTAGCTCTGGGCTCTCCGCTTCTTGTTTCGGCACCCGACTGTCTGCGCTCTCCACAGCGACTTTGCCCTGTCCGCTGCCGGCGCATCGAGGCACGCAGAAACGGGTACGCCCTGTCCCGCGCGGCAATGAAAAAAGCCCGCCGCGCATGACACGCGGCGGGCTTTGGCCTGAGGCCGTACGGCTATTGGGCAGTGCCCGGGATCGTGATCGATAGCGGCATGGCCTCGGTTCCCGCCGTGCAGCTTGCGGTGACCGTGAACGGCCCGGCGCTGATCGGCATGATCGACACGGAGTTGGGCGCGATCGGCGACTGAATCACGACGACGTTGCTGCTCGGCGACGTCCATGCCCAGCTTCCCCCGCACGCCGTGATGCCCTCGTCGATCCCGCGATGCATCAGGCGCACCGCAATCGTGGCGCCCACGCCTGGCACTACCAGCGGATTCGGACCGCTGTAGATCAAGGCCCAGGTCGGCTGCTCGGTCACCAGCAGATTGGCGCGCGGTTTCGGCGTCAGCGTCAGGCTGCTCGCCGTCTCCGAAAGGATGCCCTGCAGCGGCGACACACCATTCGCGCGGCTGGTGCTGAGCGTGGTGAGCCGGCTTGCGGTATCCGGCGACACGGTCAGCGAAGGCGAGGTCGTCGTGAAGGTCCAGAGCCCCGTGAAGTCAGCCGTCGCATCCGCTTCGTCATTGCGGACCACGCGCGAGGCATAGGTCTGCGGATAGCCGTTGAGGACATTCAGCGCGTTGATCTGCGCACCGTTCTGCGACAGCACCAGCCGATAGCTCGCCACACTGGACTTGACCACCGACACCAGGAACGAGCCCTTCAGCACGCTGTTGTTGGGCGCAGTGACGGACACGCTGACCACCGATTGCGCGACGGTATCGGTCGCGTTCACGCCGCGCAACGTGCCCACGTTGGCCGCGCCGGTGACCTGCACCGCCGACGTGCTGCTGGCCCAGGTCCAGCCGCTGGCGGCCGCGGAGCGGTCCGCGCCGTCGCTGTCGATCAGCGACGCCTTTACTGGCAGCGTCTGGCCGTCCGTCATCGACAAGACCGGATACGGCAGCGCCAATGTGTAGGTCGTGGTCCCCGCCGCCACCACGGTGATCGTGGCCGTGACCTGCGGGAGCACGATCGTCACATTGTTGGTGCCCACGACGGTGGCCCGCACGCCGATCGTGGCGGTGCCGGTGCCCACGCCCGTCACCACGGCGCTGCCCGCCGCGCTGCCAGCGCCGACCGCCGCCACCGATGCGCTCGATGTGGTCCAGGAGAATGCAGCAGACCCGGTGACGTCATTGCCATCGTTGTCAACAACCGAGGCCGCCAGCGGCATCGTGCCGCCCACCGTCACCTCGCCGGAGACCTGGTTCAGCACCACGCTGTATGTCTTGGCCGCAGGCGTACTGGCGTTGCCGCCATTTCCCGTTGTATCGGCCGGCGATGCGCCCCCCGAACCCGAGCCGCTACCCCCGCCGCCACAAGCCACCATCAGCATCACGCTCGCCGTGCACGCGAGCCAAGTCATCCAACGACGTGTGCGCATGGTTTGTCTCCCCCTTCGTTATCGCCCCGCTTCCCCTGCTAACCAGCCTAGGCGCGATGCGGTGCACGCTGTACCAGCCAGACGACTGAGCGGCACACCACACAACAGGTGGAGGTCATCCCTTCGCCATATGTCGCCGCCCAGCGACAAGCCGGTTTCACCGGACATTCGGGCGATGCGACGACCGTGTTTTCGCGGTTGGCGCGGTTGACGCGCCACCGCGTTGTGGTCTACGCTCCTCCGGTCGCCCGATATCTCGCGGGCGATATCCCTCTCAGCCCGATGACCGCCACGACCCTCAACCTCCGCCACGCCGCCGATGCCATCCGCATCGCCGCCGACGTGCGCGCGTGCGTTGCACGGGCTGGCCTGCTGTCGTGCCGCGCCCTGCGCGCTTCCTCGCTACTGCTAGACCTACCGACCGGTTGCCGGGCCTAGGGCCCCGTGGCAGTTCGGCAGCCGTCTCGCCACCCTTTTCCGTGTTTTTCTGTTTGACGCATCTTCCCGCGAGGAAGGAGATCACCCATGTTGCGCAATCCCGCCGCCAAGTACCGCCCCGCCACCCCCGTCAACTTGCCTGACCGCACCTGGCCGTCGCGCCAGATCACCCGCGCCCCGCGCTGGATGAGCACCGACTTGCGCGATGGCAACCAGGCCCTGATCGAGCCGATGAACCCCGCGCGCAAGCTGCGCTTCTTCGAACAGCTGGTGAAGATTGGCCTGAAGGAGATCGAAGTCGCATTCCCGTCCGCATCGCAGACCGACTTCGACTTCGTCCGCATGCTGATCGAGGAGGACCGCATTCCCGACGACGTGAACATCGTCGTGCTGACGCAGGCGCGCGACGACCTGATTCGCCGCACGGTGGAATCGGTGCGTGGCGCGCGGCGCGCGACGGTGCATCTCTACAACCCGATCGCACCCGCGTGGCGTCGCATCGTATTCAACGCCTCGCGAGAAGAGATCCGGGAAGTGGCCGTGTCGGGCACACGCCTGATCCGCGAACTGAGCGATGCCATGCCGGAGACAGCCTGGTCCTACGAGTACTCGCCCGAGACGTTCAGCCTGGCCGAGCTCGATTTCTCGCTGGAAGTGTCCGATGCCGTCTCGGCCGTATGGCAACCCGACGCCACGCGGCCGATGATCCTGAACCTGCCGACCACGGTGGAATGCAGCACGCCCAATGTGTTCGCCGACCAGATCGAATGGATGCATCGTCATCTGGCCCGGCGCGAACACATCGTGCTGTCGGTGCATCCGCACAACGATCGCGGCACCGCGGTGGCGGCGGCGGAACTGGCCGTGATGGCCGGTGCCGATCGCGTGGAAGGCTGCCTGTTCGGCAACGGCGAACGCACCGGCAACGTGGACCTGGTCACGCTGGCACTCAATCTCTACACGCAAGGCGTGGCGCCGGAACTGGACTTTTCCGATATCGACGAAGTGCGCCAGTGCGTGGAGCATTGCAACCAGTTGCCAGTGCATCCGCGCCATCCGTATGTGGGCGACCTCGTGTTCACGGCGTTCTCGGGCTCTCACCAGGATGCCATCCGCAAGGGCTTCGCGCAGCAGCGGGCCGATGCCATCTGGGAGGTGCCGTACCTGCCGATCGACCCGGCCGACCTCGGTCGCAGCTACGACGCCGTGATCCGCGTCAACAGCCAGTCCGGCAAGGGCGGCATGGCTTACCTGCTGGAACAGGCCCACGGCATCTACATGCCGCGCCGGCTGCAGATCGAGTTCAGCCGTGCGGTGCAGACCATGACCGACGACACCGGCCTGGAAGCCAGCGCCGACGATCTCTACGCGCTGTTCCGCCGCGAGTATCTGGATGTCGATGCGCCGCTGCGCTATGTCTCGCATCGCATGGTATCGACCGCCGATGACGCGGTGGAGATCGAGATGGAAGTCGTACGCGAAGGCCGCGCCGTGCGCGTGCGAGGCGCGGGGAACGGACCGATCGACGCAGTGGTGGACGCGTTCTCTCGCGGGCTGGGCGTACCGGTACGGGTCATGGACTACCACGAGCACGCGCTGTCGGCCGGCGCCGATGCGCGCGCGGCCTGCTATGTCGAGGTCCGCGTGGGAGACTCCGGCACGGGCTTCGGCGCTGGCGTGGATGCCAGCATCGTGACGGCGTCGCTGCGCGCGGTGGTGTCCGGTGTCAACCGCCACCTGCAGGCGATGGCCACGGCGGCGACGGGAGAGGCTGAGGCGGCCTGACCCCGCGCTGCCGGGAGAAAACCGGTGTGCCCCGCCCCCACGGGGCACACCCGGAAAGACGTCCTTGCGGACGCCCACGACATGCGCGGTTCACAAACCACGTGCGCACAGCGTACGGGCCGAGCCGTCGCGGCGCCACGAATAAATCCGCATGAAGATAAACACGTCCGCGCGACACAGGCCGGAGCCGCTGTGGCACACGTGCGACGGCTCCGCTCGAATATCCGCGTGGCTGGCATGGGCTTGCGTTGAGTCAAGGCCGAGGTGCAGTGTGCACGACACACTGGTCGCACAAATTTCTTAGTTGATGTGCGATCGACATGACCACTGCCACTCTCTCCAAGCGCTTCACTCGCTCTGCATCCGCCACCCAAATCTCCGCCCGCCGCGCCTCGCCGCGCCGCAAACCCCTCGCTGCCACGCTCTGCGGCGCGCTCGCGACCATCGCAGCCGCCGGCGCGTTTTCGGCACCGGCCATGGCCGCCGACGATACCCAGGGCGACTGGATGATCCGCCTGCGCGGCACCTTCCTCGACATGGCCAACAAGTCGGACCCGATCGGCGGCGTCGGCGCATCGGACCGCATCCACGTCAACAACAAGTGGATTCCGGAAGTCGACATCACCTACTTCATCGTGCCGCACATCGCCGCCGAACTGGTGCTGACGATTCCGCAAAAGCAGAATGTCACGCTCGACGGCCAGAACATCGGCTCGTTCAAGCACCTGCCGCCCAGCCTGCTGCTGCAATACCACTTCCTTCCCAACGGCACGTTCCGTCCGTATGTCGGCGCGGGCGTCAACGCTACCCGTATCTATGGCACCGACCTCGCTGGCAACACGCTGAACCTGGATCGATGGAGCGTGGGGCCTGCACTGCAGATCGGCATGGACTACAGGATCACCAGGAACTGGTTCCTGAACATCGACGCCAAGAAGATCTGGCTTACCAGCAACGTCTACGCCAACGGCACCAAGGTATCGACGGCCAAGCTTGATCCGTGGCTGTTCAGCGCGGGCGTCGGCTACCGCTTCTGATTCACTCGCAAGTCGCGAAGCTCCACCTCTCTTTGCGCTCTTGTTTCGCGCGGCAATGCCGCGCGTTTTTTTATGGGTGAATCAGCAGGGTCTGGAGGAGCGTGGCGGCCTTGAACGCAGAGAACGCAGGGAACGCAGAGAACGCAGAGAACGCAACAGGACGATGCGGGTATCGTTGCCAGTGCGCAGCCCCGGCATCACGCCGCATCATGAAATATCACCCCCAACGTATAGCGCCGGCCTGAACGCAAGCGGCTGACGCCATGACGCATGTTGACGCGATAGATACCTCGCGTGCCTTGCACGGGTCGATGGTGAACCGCGAAGACCACCGCGTCTCCTTGCCGCAACGGCACCACCTCCGCACGCGACTGCATGCGCGGGCGCTGCTCCGTCATCACGAACTCTCCGCCCGTGAAGTCGCGCCCCGGCTCCGACAGCAGGATGGCTACCTGCAGCGGAAACACGTGCTCGCCGTAAAGATCCTGGTGCAGGCAGTTGTAGTCGTCCTTGCCATAGCGCAGCATCAGCGGCGTCGGCCGGATCTGGCCGGCGGCGTGGCAGCGCGACAGGTAGGCATCGTGCGATGACGGATAGCGGACGTCGATACCCATCGCCATGTTCCAGCGATTGGCTACCGGGGCCAGCATCGGATACAACGTCGTGCGTAGCGCCTCGATCATCGGCGGCAGCGGGTAGGCGAAGTACTGATACTCGCCCTGACCGAAGCCGTGGCGAGACATCACCACGCGGCTGCGAAACCGCGCGTTGGGTACGGCCTCTCCCGGTTCCCCGTAGAGACTGGCCAGCCGGCCGCACTCGGACGGCTCCAGCAGGCGATCCAGGATGGCGCATCCGTGCGCGTCGAGTTCGCGGCCGACGGCGCGCCAATCAATCCGCGCGATACGGGCGGCGGCTTCCGGCGTCTTCACGGCGGGCTCCTTGTTGGCTTGATCTGGCCTCCACGGTAGCGCCGCCGCGCGGTCCGCGCACTCCGCCGCTTGCTTTTGAATTCTGCTCAGCGGAACGCGGGCTCGTCGAAGCTGCGCAACTTGCGCGAATGCAGCTCCTCCACCCCGTTCTCACGCAGGATGCGTATCGCCTCGAGGCCGATCGTCATATGCTGGCTGACGCGCTGCCGATAGAAGGCATTGGCCATGCCGCGCAGCTTGAGTTCGCCGTGTAGCGGCTTGTCCGATACGCACAGCAGCGTCCCGTATGGCACCCGCAGCCGGAACCCGTTGGCGGCCACCGCCGCGCTTTCCATATCGATGGCGATGGCGCGCGACTGGTTGAAGCGCGCATACAGCGCCTTGGATTTCAGCTCCCAGTTGCGGTCGTCCGTCGACACTACGGTGCCGGTGCGCATGCGGGTCTTCATTTCGTTGCCGGACAGTCCGGTCACGCGCGCCACGGCCTCTTGCAGCGCCACCTGGATTTCGGCGATCGGCGGCACGGGCACCCATGGCGGCAGGTCGTGGTCGAGCACGTGATCGTCCCGCACATAGGCGTGCGCCAGCACATAGTCGCCCAGCTGCTGGGACCGGCGCAGACCACCGCAGTGGCCCACCATCAGCCAGCAATGCGGCCGCAGCACGGCCAGGTGGTCCGTCATCGTCTTGGCGTTGGACGGCCCCACGCCGATGTTGACCAGCGTCACGCCAAGCTTGTCCTCGCGTACCAGGTGATAAGCCGGCATCTGCGGCAGCGCGCGCGGATGAGCGCCCTCGTCGGGTTCGGGCCCGCCGACTTCCTGCGTCACGTCGCCGGGCTCGACAAACTGCACGTAGCCGTCGCCACCATCGGCCGCCATCAGCGACCGGCCCAGCGTGACGAACTCATCGACATAACGCTGATAGTTCGTGAACAACACGAAACGCTGGAAGTGCTGCGGCGCCGTGCCGGTGTAGTGGTAGAGCCGCTGCAGCGCCAGGTCCACGCGCTCCGCCGAGAACAGCGAGAGCGGCCACGCCTCGCCGGGCGTTGGCTCGTAGGTGCCGTTGGCGATGGAGTCGTCGATGCGGCTCAGCTCCGGCAACACGAACGATGCCTCGAGCTCGCGGGCCTGCGTGTAGCTGATGTCCGTCGTCGAGGCTTCGATCACGAACGGCAGCGGAATCGGCCGGCGCGAGAGTCCCACCACGACAGGCACGCGGTGATAGCGCATCAGGCGTTCGATCTGATCGCGGTAGTAGTCCCACAGCAGGTCCGGTCGCGTGACGGTAGTGCCATAGACACCGGGGTAGGCCACCGTGCCCCAGGAGGGCCGGCTGTCCGTCACCATGGTTTCCAGATTGACCGAAATGCCAAGGTACGGGTAGCACGCATGCGCGGCCGAAGGCAGCGGTTTGCCTTTCGCAAACGCATCGAAGCGCGTACGTATGGCGGCAACCGAGCTGTCGTAAATCTCGCGAATGCGGGCCAGCGCGCTGTCCGCGTCGGAGAACTCGGCCAACTGATCGGCCGGGTGGGCGGAAGAGAAGATCGAGGCGTTCATGGCAGTCATCATACCGCGCGCTCCATGCGCGTGGCGTTTCCCGATTGCGATGTTGCGGCGATGAGCACGATGCAGTGTGCGCGGACTCACGCTCGTGATGAACAGGCACGATTGTTTGACGCCGCTGCATCGGCTTCGCTACACTCTGTCGCCAATCGCGCGGCACATCGCGTGTTCGTGGCGTAGTCGTCGCGTATCCCCCACTTTCGGCGGGGGTCGCCGACATGCGCCCCTGGAATTGGCAGGAGGAGTCGTCGATGGAAATCCGTAACCCGTTGCCCGCAGACATCGAGGCGGCCAGGCGTCTGTTGGCCGCCAACGGGTGGGAACAACGGGTCGGCAATCCGGAACGCTTCGCGCAACTGATTGCCAACTCGCAACGCGTGGCGGTAGCGGTGGAAAACGGTGAAGTCATCGGTTTCGCACGCGCGCTCTGCGACGATATCTCCAACGGCTACATCTCCGTGGTCGCCGTCGCGCCGATGCACCGGCGCCGAGGCATCGGCCGCGCGCTGCTGCGCCACGTCATGGGCAACGACCCCGACATCACCTGGGTGCTCCGCGCGACCCGGTCTTCCGAGGCCGCGTTCTTCGGCCAGCTTGGCTTCACGCCATCGATGGTGGCGATGGAGTGGCGCCGCAGATAGCGCGACAACGGGCGTCGACAACGAACGACGACGACCCCGAGGCAGCTACTGCGCCATGGCGCGCCGGAACTCGTCGGCTGTGCCGACCTGATGGAACAGCTTGCCACCGGGCGCGAAGCGCTCCGCGCTGGACAGCCCACCCACCACCACCGGTTCGAACCCCGCATCGCGCACCAGTTGCGCGGCCACCGTCAGCGCGGCGGCGTCATTGCCTGCCATCGGCACGGCCATCGGCGCACCCTTGCGATGGCTCTCGCGCGCAAAATCCCCGGCGCTGGTGAAATTGAACACACGCACGATGCGCGCGCCCGGCAGGTACTTGGCCGTGGTGGCACCGATGCCGTTGGCCTTGACCTCTTCGACGATCGCGCCATCGCGCGGTGACACCGCATTGGTGGCGTCGAGCACGATCTTGCCCTGCCACGTGCCTTGCTTGCCGACGTCGGGCACCGCGCCATAGGGCACGGCCAGCAACAGCACATCGGCAAACGCCAGCGCCTGCGCCACGGTGCCTGCCTGCGCAAGCGGGCCGAGCGGGTCGATCATCGGCTTGAGGGATTCCGGATGGCGCGACGAGAACATCACCGGATGGCCCGCCTTCACCCACAGGCCGCCAATCGTGCCGCCAATGCGTCCCGACCCGATCACGCCGATTCTGGATTTGCCCCCGCCAGCCTTCTGCGCCAGCGCCGGCATCCCGGCCATTGCTCCCAGGGCGCCAATGGCCCCCATCACCAGCACCCGACGCCGAGCCTGGCAAAAGCGAAAGTCATCGCGTATCTGCCCCATGGTCTGCCTCCGACTGTTCCGATCTAGTCACTCTAGGCGAAATCCACACACACGGCGGCCACGCGGCGCCCCCTTCTGGCCCCATCCTCCCACTCCCCCGCCCCCCTTCAGCGGAGTCGCGCCGCAAGCAGCTTGTCACAGACCGGTCATGGACCCTGCCTAGACCGGCGCGCGGCCATGTGCCGCATACGGCGCGCAGCCGGCCATCGGCCGCGACCAGATCTACTACAAGCTGGGCCGCTACGCCGCCGATCCGGCCAAGCGATTCGACGATGCCTGCGAGGCGAACGGTCAGAACAAGACCAAGACATCGGATGCCAACTCCCGCCTGGACGACCTTTCCACATTCACGTGCACGAAGGCCGTCGCCGAGAAGCCGGCGGACATGAAGACGCTGGTGGTGGGCCCCTACGGCGAGCCGTACCTGACCGATGGCCACCACACGCTCACGTCGATCTGGGAAGCCAGCAGCGGCGGCCCGCAGGCGAAGATGTGGGTACGCGTGCAGGACAACCTGTCCAATCTGAACCGCGCCACGTTCTTCCGCACGCTGCACGAGCGCAAGCTGATCTGGTCCCGGGATGGCGACCGCCCGGCCTATCCGGCCGACCTGCCGCGCTCCCTTGGCCTGAAGAACGGCCTGGGCAACGACCCGTACCGTGCGCTGGTGTATTTCACCCGCGATATCGGCTACACGCAGCTGGCGGACGCCACCGAGTTTACGGAGTTCTACTGGGGCGACTGGCTGCGTACGGTGGTCGACCTGAAGACCGTGAACCTGGATGACAACGCCAGCCATCTGGCTGCCGTGCACACAGCCGCTGGCGCGATGGTGGCGCTGGCACCGGATGCGACCGTCAGCAACGGCAAGACCGCTGCCGCGCTGGGCAGGCTCGAAACGCTGAACGAGACCGAGTTCACCGCGCTGTCCCAGCCGGTCGGCGCCGCCAAGCCCGGCAAGCTGCCCTATGCGGTGGCATACCGATTGGCGCTAAAGCCATAACCATGGCGCCCGCCAGCGCGCGGGCGTACCCGTTTCTGCGTGCCTGAAAACGAAAAAGGAGCACCACGGTGAACTGACCCCGTAAAGTTGGACGGGTAAGTTATGCGGCCAAGGGCTGAGTCCTGTATTGCACAGGGCTCAGCCCATTTAGCTTTAGCTTGATGCGGTCGTGATTGTAATACCGGATGTATTCGGCAATGCTGCGTCGCAGTTGG
>NZ_JBFTSP010000026.1:0-69851 GCF_056400065.1 Cupriavidus sp. 01L415
CTGATACTGTGCTTCCGACTCAGCGACATGACCCCTCCAAAGCCGGACAAATACTCCTGGACCACTTGACGTTTGAACGCCTCATCGTACTTCGTCATGAAAAACACCCCAAAGGTTGGATGTATGTCCAACTTTTGGGGTGCAGTTCATTGCCAGCCCTCTTCCTTGAACGACGTGAACGACAGGAAAGCCGCTCAGATCTTGTTGGCCAGTTCCACGGCCTTGCCGATGTAGGTGGCCGGGGTCATCTCAAGCAGCAGCTTCCTGGCATCCTCGGGAATCGCCAGGCCCGACACGAAGGTCTGCAGCGCTTCACGGGAAATGCCCTTGCCTCGCGTGAGTTCCTTGAGCTGCTCGTAGGGATTGGGCACGCCAAAGCGGCGCATCACGGTCTGCACGGGCTCGGCCAGCACTTCCCAGCAGTTGTCGAGGTCTTCGTTCAGGCGTTCCGGGTTGGTTTCCAGCTTGCCCAGGCCGCGCAGGCAAGCTTCGTAGGCCAGCAGGCTATAGCCGAACGCCACGCCCATGTTGCGCAGCACGGTGGAGTCCGTCAGGTCACGCTGCCAGCGCGAGAGCGGCAGCTTTTCCGAGAGGTGGCGCAGCACCGCGTTGGCCAGGCCCAGGTTGCCTTCGGAGTTTTCGAAGTCGATCGGATTGACCTTGTGCGGCATCGTCGACGAGCCGATCTCCCCGGCCTTGGTCTTCTGCTTGAAGTAACCCAGCGAGATGTAGCCCCAGACGTCGCGGTTCAGATCCAGCAGGATCGTATTGGCGCGCGCGATGGCGTCGAACAGCTCCGCCATGTAGTCGTGCGGCTCGATCTGGATCGTGTACGGATTGAACGTCAGGCCCAGGCGCGACTCGATCACCTGCTTCGAGAACGACTCCCAGTCGAACGTCGGATAGGCCGACAGGTGCGCGTTGTAGTTACCCACGGCACCGTTCATCTTGCCCAGCAGCTCCACGCGCTCGATGCGCTCCAGGGCACGCGCGAGGCGCGCCGCCACATTGGCCATTTCCTTGCCGAGCGTGGTCGGGCTGGCCGGCTGGCCGTGCGTGCGCGACAGCATCGGCTGCGCGGCGTTCAGCCTGGCCAGTTCCACCAGGCGGGCGTGCACGCGCTTGAGCGCCGGCACGATCACGCCGTCACGGGCGCCCTTGAGCATCATGCCGTGCGACGTGTTGTTGATGTCTTCCGAGGTGCAGGCGAAATGGATGAACTCGCTGGCGGCTTCCAGTTCGGCGTTGCCCTTGACCTGTTCCTTGAGCCAGTACTCCACGGCCTTGACGTCGTGGTTGGTCACGGCCTCGATTTCCTTGATGCGGGCGGCGTCGGCTTCCGTAAAGTTGTCCACCAGCGACTGCAGCCTGGCTTCGGACTGCGCCGAGAACTTTGGCACGTCGGGCAGGCCGGCCTGCGCCAGCGCGATCAGCCAGTTGACCTCGACCTTGACGCGATTGCGCATGAAGGCCGCTTCGGACAGCCACTCGCGCAATGCATCGGCCTTGGCGGCATAGCGGCCATCGATGGGAGACAGGGCGGTGAGCGGCGAAAGGGAAGAGGTGGACATGCTGGCAACCGGGAGAAATGAGAGAGGACGGGAGGTCGTGCGGGGGCGCAAACCCAAATGGGGCGACTTCAAAATGACCGATCCGCCGCATCCGGCAGGCCGCGGGCGGCGTGCCGCGAGGGCCGGCCGGCATCGCGCAACGCGGGATTTTACCATCGGCCACCATGCCTGTGCGGCACGCCACGAATCCGGTGCCGCCATGCGTGCGCAGGGCCGCATTGGCCCGGCATTTGCAGGCGGGCGCGGGTATACTCGCGCTCGCCCATCCGGTAGCCTGTTATGAAGTGCATTGGGCATGCAGGGACGCGCCTGCAGGGACGCAACTGCCATACGCGCATCCCTCGTGCCAGAGAACGCCGATGCACTTCATAACAAGCTCAAGGGGAGAACATGAAGCTGTATGCGTCCCAGACCAGCCCGTACGCGCGCAAGGTGCGCGTGGTGCTGGCGGAAAAGAAGATTGATTACCAGATGATCGAAGAAAACGTCTGGTCGCCCGACACCACCATCGGCCAGTTCAACCCGCTGGGCAAGGTGCCTTGCCTGGTCATGGAGGACGGCGGCGCGGTCTTCGATTCGCGCGTCATCGCCGAATATGCGGACACGCTGTCGCCGGTCAGCCGGCTGATTCCCCAAGGCGGCCGCGAGCGCCTGGAAGTGCGCTGCTGGGAAGCGCTGGCCGACGGCCTGCTGGACGCGGCACTGCTGGTGCGCCTGGAAGGCACGCAGCGCGAGGCCGGTGAACGCAGCGAACGCTGGGTGCAGCGCCAGCGCGGCAAGATCGACGCCGCCCTGGCCGCGATGTCCTCGGGCCTGGCCGACAAGCCGTGGTGCACGGGCATTCACTACACGCTGGCAGACGTGGCCGTGGGCTGCGCGCTGTCTTATCTCGACTTCCGCTTTCCCGACATCGCCTGGCGCGAGCAGTATCCAAACCTCGTGGCCTTCGAGGAGAAGGTTGGCAAGCGGCAGTCGTTTATCGACACCGCTCCGCCGAGCGCCTGATTTCGCGCAGGGTTCGCGCGGATCTCACGCGCAATTCACGCTCCCCCGCCTCGACCCCGCTGCCGCCCGCCTGAAGGCCGATTCAAGGCCGCTTCACGGCGCTGGCGTCGGCCTTAACGCCTTGGTGCCTTAAGGCCTCAACACCACCGGCGGCGGGATCGTTCCCTACTGAATGATCCCGCCGCCGAGGCACACTTCCCCGTCGTACAGCACCGCCGACTGCCCCGGCGTCACCGCCCATTGGGCTTCGCCGAACGACAGCTTCAGCGCGTCGCCCGCCGCCACCTCGACCTTGCACGGCGCATCGCTCTGCCGATAGCGCGTCTTCGCGGCCATCGCCGCACCCTCCGCGGGCGCCTCCCCTGCCACCCAGGACAGGTCCGCCGCATCCAGCGTTGGCGTCAGCAGCCACGGATGGTCATGCCCCTGCACCACGTACAGCGTGTTGCCGGCCATGTCCTTGCGCGCCACATACCACGCGTCGCCATTGCCCTCGCGGCTGCCGCCCAGGCCGATGCCCTTGCGCTGGCCCAGCGTATAAAACGCCAGCCCGATGTGCTCGCCCACCAGCTTGCCTTCCGGAGTCTTCATGGGGCCCGGCTTGGTCGGCAGGTAGCGGTTCAGGAAATCGCGGAACGGCCGTTCGCCGATAAAGCAGATGCCGGTGGAATCCTTCTTCCTCGCATTGGGCAGGCCGATCTCCGCGGCAATCTCACGCACGCGGGTCTTCGGGATTTCGCCCAGCGGGAACAACGTGCGCGACAGCTGCGCCTGGTTCAGCCGATGCAGGAAGTAGCTTTGATCCTTGGTATGGTCGAACGCCTTGAGCAGTTCGAAGCGGCCATTCGCCGCCTGCCGCACGCGCGCATAGTGACCCGTGGCAATGGTCTCGGCACCCAGCGACATGGCATGGTCCAGGAACGCCTTGAACTTGATCTCCGCATTGCAGAGCACGTCCGGGTTCGGCGTGCGGCCGGCCGAGTACTCGCGCAGGAAATCGGCAAACACGCGGTCCTTGTATTCGGCCGCGAAGTTGACGGCTTCCACATCCACGCCGATCAGGTCCGCCACGGAAACCACGTCCAGCCAGTCCTGCCGCGTCGAGCAATACTCGCTGTCGTCATCGTCCTCCCAGTTCTTCATGAACAGGCCGATGACCTCGTAGCCCTGCTGCTTGAGCAGCCATGCGGTGACGGACGAGTCCACCCCGCCCGACATGCCGACGACAACACGCTTGCCGCTCATGACAAGGCTCCCGCCGAAGCGTCCGCGGCGTCCGCGGCATCCGAGCCCGCGACGGACGTCGGATGCGTATAGAGCACGTCCAGCGCAAACCGCTTGCCAGCCAGGTAGTCGTCGACGCAGGCCATCAGCAGCGGCGTACGATGGCGCTCCGGGCAGCCGCGCAGTTCCTCAGCGCTCATCCACACCGTGCGAACGATGCCGGTATCGAGCTGACGGCCGCTGTCGAGCGAACCCAGGTCGCCGGTAAAGGCAAAGCGCACGTAGGTGGTATCGCCCTGGTCGCGCGACGAACGCCCGCGGCTCATATAGCAGCCGAGCAAGGCGCGCGGCTCGAAGGTGTGCGCCGTCTCCTCCAGCGTTTCGCGGATGACGGCGCGGATCAGGCTCTCACCCGCTTCGAGGTGGCCGGCCGGCTGGTTCAGCCGCAAGCCGTCCGCGGTTTCCTCTTCAACCAGCAGGAATCGGCCGCCGCGTTCGATGACCGCGGCAACCGTGACGCTGGCGTTCCAGTCACGTGGCATGATGCACATTTTTTAAGCAATCCGGCATTTTACCGGTTGCCGGTGGATCGTGCATCGCCAGCCGGGAATGCCGTCGCGCCTGGCCTGGCGTCAGGCGGGCTGCGCCATGGAAGTCGCGCTCATGGATGCGTGCGGCGGTGGCAGCAACGCGATGGCCGCCTCGATACGAGCCACCAGCGCGCGCGTGGCCGGCGTGAGGGGGCGGCGCACTTCGGCGCGCGCCAGACTGCACAAGGCAAGCGCGGCCTTGACCGGCGCGGGATTAGGCTCGGCGAACATCAGGCCGATCAGCGGGGCCAGCTGGCGGAACAGCGCGCGTGCCGCCTCTTCCCGGCCGGTCCGCACCAGCTGAAGCAGGCGCACGAACAGGTCTGGCCGGATGTGCGCGGTCGCCGGCACCACGCCCGCGCCACCGGCCAGCAGGTGGTCGAGCATCGCAGCGTCTTCGCCGCAAAACACCGCCAGCGGGGCCGCCAACGGCAATGCCGGATGCGTCGCCAGGGATGCCCCCAACGGCGCCTGGCCTGCCAGCGCGCGCAATCCGGCCGGATCGCATTCCTTGATGGCGACGACCTGCGGATGCGCGGCCAGGCGCCGCGCGAGGTCTGGTGAAATCGTGCAACCGGTGCGCTTCGGCACGTTGTAGAGCATCAGCGGACGAGCCGTCTGGCTGGCCACCCGGCCCACGTGCCAGGCGATGCCTTCGTCGGACACGCGCAGGTAGTACGGTGGCGGCACGAGGTAGCCGGCAAGTTCGAACCGATCGAGCCGGCGGACCTGCTCGCACACCGATCGCGTATCCACCCCGCCGACGCCGGCCATCACCGGCACCGTGCCTTGCACGGCTTCCAGCGTCGCGGCGGCGACCATCAGCCGCTCCGGTTCCGACAGCAGGCCGCCCTCGCCTGTCGTGCCCAGGATGATCAGGCCATCCACGCCAGCGGCCGCATAGAAGGACGCCAGCCGCTGCGCGCCAGGGAGGTCGGGCTGGCCGCTGCGCAGCGGCGTCACCATCGGCAGCCACAACCCATCGGTCATCGCGCCGCGCGATCCGTCAGTGCGCCGCATGATCGCTCCCGAGCAGCGTCGTCACGCCGAACTCGGCGGCCGGCAGCGCGGTCATGATCGCGTGCATCGCCGCATCGCGGCCGCCGCGTTCCACTTCCACATGCAGCGTGGTCTCGTCGTGGCGATGATCGACTTCGACCACATAGACGCGGGCCTGGCTGCCGAGCGCACGATGCAGCGTTTGCCGCAGCATGAACACCTGCGCCGACGGCACCGCCAGCCGCAAGCGGATCCAGTGTCCGTCGCTCGCGGCGCAAGGCAAGGCGTCGCGGGCGATACGGCGGCGGGGAACGGTCGCGAAGGCTACGGCCAGGCTGGAGGTCTGTCGCATAAAGCGCGGATCCGCGCGCGGCGGATCGTCTGTTGAACATGGCTTTATGCTAGGGATGCGCGCCTCAATTTGATGCAGCAATCGCGGCCCGCCGCATCAACATCACGTAAAGACGTCAACGATCAGAACGCCTTGGTGATCGAAGCGAACGCCGTCGCCTTGCCCATGTAGCGGCCGTGCGAGTTCGTATAGACGCCGCGCTTCGCGTTCGTGTCGATGTATGCCACCGCGACGGTCAGCCCCTTGCCGAAGTCCTTGGTCAGGCCGATCTTCCAGTCCGTGTACGAGGCATCGCTGAAATGCTGCACGCCCTGGTAACCCACGTGCGCGTTGACGGTCAGGTCCCACACGTTCAGCGGCACATTGGCCGTGAGGTCGATGTAGTAGCTGTTCTTGCTGTCGGCGAATCCGAACAGGTTGGTCACCGCATGCGAATACTTGAGGAAAACGGGCCCGTAGCCGATGCCGGCGTACAGTTCGGTCGTGTACGGGCGCGTGAATCCGGCCGGATAGTCACCGGGGTGGTAGTACTCGAGTACGCCGACGTCATAGTTGAAGTCCAAGTCGGCCACCTTGAAGCTGTTCTTGAAACCGCCGTAGAAATCCATCTCGATCGGCGCGGACACTTCCGTATTGCTGTCCGAAAGCCAGCTGATGTTCGAATTCCAGTTGCCGAGATAGAAACCGCTTTCGTGCGCGTAGTCGAATCCGCCCTGGATGGCGGGGCGACGGTTGGTCTGCATGATGCCGCGGTAGCGATATTCGCTGGCGAGCGTGACGTTGGCGGTAAAGGTATGGGGCGACGCAGGTTCGGCGGAAGCCTGCGCCTCCTGGGCGAGGGCGGACGAAAACGGGGCAGCAAGGAGCACGGCGGCGGACAGCATGGCTGGCACCGAGGTCATCAGACGAGTCACGATCATGGCGTTGAGGTCAGTTTTTGGGAAAACGTCTAAAAGAGACGTGGCCGCCACGATACGGAGTGCCGCGTTAAATCGGCATCAAGATTGGACCTTGCCGCGCTATGTTTGAATCAAGAGGTAATCCGGGCTGCATAAAACGAGTCGTTTCATGAGTCGCAAAAATGAGTCACGGCGACCGCACAAATCGCCGACCGACCGGTCACCACCGAACGTAAGTTTCGGGTAAGCTGCGCAAAAAATGGTGCGCCGCGCCGCGGAGCCAACGGGTCAGGACGTCTGCCCGTCCATCAGATACGACGCCAGCAAAAGGAGAAATTGACGATGCATATCGGCATCCCGCAGGAAACGCGGGCAGGTGAGGCGCGCGTTGCCGCCACCCCGGAGACCGTCAAGAAGTACGTCGCACAGGGACACCAGGTCACGGTGCAGGCTGGAGCTGGCGTACGCGCGAGCATTCCCGACGCCGCGTTCGAGGCCGTGGGCGCCCGCATCGGCACCGCCGCCGAGGCGCTGGGCGCCGAGCTCGTGCTCAAGGTGCGCGCGCCGGACGACGCGGAACGCGCCCAGATCAAGCCGGGTTCCGTGCTGGTCGGCATGCTCAATCCCTTTGATATCGAAAACAACGCGCGCATGGCCAGCGCCGCCATCACGGCGTTCGCGCTGGAGGCCGCGCCGCGCACCACGCGCGCGCAAAGCATGGACGTGCTGTCGTCGCAGGCCAACATCGCCGGCTACAAGGCCGTGCTGGTCGCCGCTCACCACTACCAGCGCTTCATGCCGATGCTGATGACGGCCGCCGGCACGGTGAAGGCCGCCCGCGTGCTGATCCTCGGCGCCGGCGTGGCGGGCCTGCAAGCCATCGCCACCGCCAAGCGCCTTGGCGCCGTGATCGAGGCCTCGGATGTGCGTCCCGCCGTGAAGGAGCAGATCGAATCGCTGGGCGCCAAGTTCGTCGATGTGCCGTTCCTGACCGATGAGGAACGCGAGATCGCTCAGGGCGTGGGCGGCTACGCGCGGCCGATGCCGCCGGACTGGATGCGTCGCCAGGCGGAGCTTGTACACGAACGCGCGAAGCAGGCCGACATCGTCATCACCACCGCGCTGATCCCGGGCCGCAAGGCGCCTGTGCTGCTGCAGGAAGACACCGTCAGGCAGATGAAGCCGGGTTCGGTGGTGGTGGACCTGGCCGCCGCGCAAGGCGGCAACTGCCCGCTGACCGTGCCCGATGAGGTGGTGGAGCGCCACGGCGTCATCGTGATCGGCCATACCAACCTGGCCGGCATGGTCGCCGCGGACGCCTCGGCGCTGTACGCGCGCAACGTGCTGGACTTCCTGAAACTGATCGTCGACAAGGACGCTCGCTTCACGCTCAACCTGGAAGACGACATCGTCGCCGCCTGCCTGATGTGCAAGGATGGCCAGCTCGTCCGACAGGCCGCCTGATTCTCAACCGGCGCCGGTTCCGGCCGGCGCCAACCTGCCTCAATCAAGGACGTATTTCCCATGCAACGCATCATGCTCCGCGCCAAGCTCCACCGTGTCACCGTGACGCAGGCGGACCTCAACTATGAGGGCTCGTGCGGCATCGACGAGGATCTCCTCGACGCTGCCGACATGAAGGAGTTCGAAAAGATCGACCTGTACAACGTGCAGAATGGCGAGCGCTTTTCCACCTACATCATCAAGGGTGCCCGTGGCACCGGCGAGATCTCGCTGAACGGCGCCGCCGCGCGCCGCGCACACCTGGGCGACCATCTGATCATCTGCACCTATGCACCGATGAGCGACGAGGAAATCAAGACGTACAAGCCGCGCGTCATCCTGGTCGACGAGAAGAACCGCATCAAGGAAATCAAGAAGATCGACTGATCTTCCCGCTGACACCGCCACGCGCCGGGGAGCCATCCGGGCGTGGCCGCGCCGCAGCCAGCACGGCGCCAACGGCGGTCCCGCTTTTTGCAGTTCAAGTCGACACGACATACAGCCGCAGGAATTCGAAAGCAACGGAGGAGAAGTCGATGGAGATGGTGAACCACACGGTGATCAACCTGATCATCTTTGTGCTGGCAATCTACGTGGGATACCACGTGGTCTGGACGGTAACGCCCGCGCTGCACACCCCGCTGATGGCCGTGACCAATGCGATCTCGGCCATCATCATCGTCGGCGCCATGCTGGCGGCCGGCCTCACCGAAGGCGGCGTGGGCCGCATCATGGGCACGCTGGCCGTGGCACTGGCCGCAGTGAACGTGTTCGGCGGCTTCCTCGTGACCCAGCGCATGCTGGAGATGTTCAAGAAGAAGGAACCCAAGGCCAGGATCGAGCACAAGGAGGGCAAGTGATGACTGAACTCGTCAGCATGAACCTCGTCACCCTGCTCTACCTGGTGGCTTCCGTCTGCTTCATCCAGGCCCTGAAGGGCCTGTCCCACCCGGCCTCGGCCCGCAAGGGCAATGCGTTCGGCATGATCGGCATGGCGATTGCCGTGGTGACCACGCTGGCGCTGATCGTCAAGCTCAAGAACGAATTCCTCGCGGCCGGCGCGGCGCAGTCGTCGGTGGGCACGGGCCTGGCCTTGATCTTCGGCGCGCTGGTCGTCGGCGGTGGCATCGGCGCCTACGTGGCGCGCAAGGTCGAAATGACCAAGATGCCCGAACTGGTGGCGGCCATGCACTCGCTGATCGGTCTGGCGGCTGTGTTCATCGCGGTGGCCGCGGTGGCGGAGCCGGCGGCGTTCGGCATCACGCCGGCGGGTTCGCACCTGATCCCGACCGGCAACCGGATCGAGCTGTTCATCGGCTGCTTCGTGGGTGCCATCACGTTCTCGGGCTCGGTGATCGCGTTCGGCAAGCTGGCCGGACGCTACAAATTCCGCCTGTTCCAGGGCGCGCCGGTGGTGTTTGCCGGCCAGCACTGGCTCAACCTGCTGCTGGCCGTGGCCATGCTGGGCTTCGGCGTGATCTTCTTCATGTCGCAGGACTGGCTTCCGTTCCTGATCATGCTGGCCATCGCCTTCGTGCTGGGTGTGCTGATCATCATCCCGATCGGTGGCGCGGACATGCCGGTCGTGGTGTCGATGCTGAACTCGTACTCGGGCTGGGCGGCGGCGGGCATCGGCTTCTCGCTGAACAACCCGATGCTGATCATCGCCGGCTCGCTGGTGGGCTCGTCCGGTGCCATCCTCTCGTACATCATGTGCAAGGCGATGAACCGGTCGTTCTTCAACGTGCTGCTGGGCGGCTTCGGCGGCGCGACGGCGGCGACGGCGGCGGGCGCGCAGGCGCAACGCAACGTGAAGTCGGGCTCCGCCGACGACGCGGCCTTCCTGATGGGCAATGCCGAAACCGTGATCATCGTGCCCGGCTACGGCCTGGCCGTGGCGCGCGCGCAGCACGCACTGAAGGAACTGACGGAAAAGCTGGCCGAAAAGGGCGTGACCGTGAAGTACGCGATCCACCCGGTGGCGGGCCGCATGCCGGGCCACATGAACGTGCTGCTGGCCGAGGCCGAAGTGCCCTACGACCAGGTCTTCGAGATGGAAGACATCAACAGCGAGTTCGGCCAGGCCGATGTGGTGCTGGTGCTGGGCGCCAACGATGTGGTGAATCCGGCGGCCAAGACCGATCCGCAGTCGCCGATCGCCGGCATGCCGATCCTGGAGGCGTACAAGGCCAAGACCATCATCGTGAACAAGCGCTCGATGGCGGCCGGCTACGCGGGCCTGGACAACGAGCTGTTCTACATGGACAAGACCATGATGGTGTTTGGCGACGCCAAGAAAGTGGTCGAGGATATGTTCAAGGCCGTCGACTAAGGCATCGCTCAGGGGACGTCTCGCCGCTTAAGGAACGGTCCAGGATGCCGTTAATCCGGGACGAGGCGGCCGCGTCTCGTCCGGCCCCTGAATAAAGCGGCGCGAAGACCTGAAATCAACGAAATCGAAGACGTGCGGCCGGCAACCAACGCCGGCCGTTTGCTTTTTGGCGGCACAGTTGCGCGGCCACAGTGGCGCGTTATACTGGCCTGCCACGGCCCAGCAATCACCGATTCCATCGCCTGCTGTCGGCAGCAGATTTGATCGCACCATGACATTCAGCCCGCATGACAGGAACCTGTCGGTCTTCCATCACCCCGTGTTGACGGTGCTGGTGGACGATAGCAAATCGTTCATCGACAGCCTGGCGTTCCAGATGGATGCATCGCGCGCGGTGGTGAGCTTTACCGACCCGCGCGAGGCGCTGGCGTGGATTCGCGAGGCCTACGCCACACGGCATCCGGCCTTCCTGCCGGTGCGTGTCACGCACGACGACCTCACCTTCCTGAGCGAGCGCCGCACGGTGCAGCTGGATGTTGACCGCATCCATCGCCAGATCCACGACATCCACCGCTTCCTGCAGCCGGGCGTGATCGTAGTGGACTACTCGATGCCGCAGATGGACGGGCTGGAGTTTTGCCAGGCGCTGCAGGACCTGCCGTGCAAGACAATCCTGCTGACCGGCACGGCCGACGAAAGCATCGCTGTGCAAGGCTTCAACCACGGCCTGATCGACCGCTATGTGAAGAAGCACGATCCGAACATGGTGGCACGGCTGGACCAGGAGATCGACGCGCTGCAACAGCAGTACTTCACGTCGATTTCGCGCACGCTGCGCGACCTGCTGACGCGGCATTCGTATTCGTTCCTGTCGGACCCGGCCATGGCGGACCGCGTGCGGCAGACCGCCGCGCGGTACGGCTTTGTCGAGTACTACCTTTACCCGAATCCGGTGGGCATCCTGCTGCTGACCGCGCAGGGACATGCGACGTTGATGGTGATCGAAACCCGCGCGGGGCTGATGAACCAGGTGGAGTCGGCGGAAGCCTACGAGGCACCTGCCGCGCTGATCGAAGGATTGCGTGAAGGCCGCATCGTGCCGTTTTTCTGGCCCGGCAACGGCATGTACACACCGGCCTGTGCGGACTGGGAGCAATACTGCCTGCCAGCCGAGCGTTGCGAAGGGCGCGAGGAATATTTCTACGCGTTGTTCGATCTGCCGCGTCACCTGCTGCAGGAGCCGGTCATCAGCTTGCAGGGTTTCCTGGCCGATTTCGCACGCAGCCCGGAGACGATGACGGGGCGCAACAAGCACGCCTGACACGTCACGCCGTGACTGCGTGGCGCCGCGCTCGCCGCCGAGCGAGGCGCCACCTTCAATCCTTCAGACCCCTTCAGTCGTTCAGTCTTTTTTCGCTTCCGCGCGATTCCCGCCGCGCACCATATCGAACCGGAACAACCGGCACTCGATATTGCCGTTGAAGAGCGGCGTGCGGCGCGACTCCTTGAGTCGCAGGCGCTTCGGGAACGTGAGATCCCCGGTGAACACCCAGGCCTGCCAGCCCGCGAAATGCTGCTTGAGCGTGGTCGCGAAGGCGGTGGCGAACTGGTTGGCGGCGGCTTCCTCGGCCTCGTCGCGCGGCGCTTCCTGCTCCGGATTCCGGCGATCGCCGCGTACCGCAATCCGCTCGCCGTACGGCGGGTTCATCAGCATCAGGCCGGGTGCCTCGAAAGGTGGCTGGACGAAGCGGGCATCCACCTGCTTGAGCCTGGCATCGGCGGGGAGCCCCGCGCGCTGCCAGTTGGCCTGCGCCATCGACAACATGTCCGTGGAAATATCCGAACCGGCTATCTGCAGCCCCGCATTCCTGGCGGCAACCTGCTCGCGGGCTTGCTGGGCGTCTGCACGCAGCGCCTGCCACGCCTTGTTGTCGGCCCCCTTCAGCCATTCGAACGCAAATGTCCTCCCGCCCCCGGGTGCCAGGCCCAGCGCCACCTGCGCGGCCTCCACGAGGAACGTGCCGCTGCCGCACATCGGGTCGAAGAACGGGCGGTCCGTCTGGCCCTGCACCCAGCCGGCCAGTCGCAGGATGCCGGCGGCGAGGTTTTCCTTGAGCGGCGCCTCACCCTTTTCCATCCGCCAGCCGCGCTTGAACAGCGGCTCGCCCGTGGTGTCGAGATACAGCGTGCAGTCGAATTCGGTCAGGTGCGCATAAATCCGCACATCGGGACTGACCGTATCGACGCTAGGCCGCGCACCCAGGCGCTCGCGCATGGCATCGCAGACGCCATCCTTGACCCGCAGCGCCGTGAAATTGAGGCTGCGCAGCGGCGACTTGTGGGACGTGATATCCACGCGGATGCACTCATCCGGCGAGAACCACTGGTCCCAGCGCTGCTGCCGCGCCAGCGCGTAGATATCGTCCTCATGCCGGTAGCCGCGCTGAGCCACCCGCAGCAGCACGCGGCTGGCGATGCGCGAATGCAGGTTGACCGCGTATGCGGCGGCCATGTCGCCGGAGAACGGCACCCCGCCCGGCACCTCGCGATGCACCTGGAACGGCGCTGTGGCCACCACGGCCGGATACTGCGCGATTTCCTGCAGTTCCTCGGCCAGGGCGGATTCCAGGCCACGCGGGCAGGGAGCAAAAAAGGCTTGGGTCATGGGTAGAACATCCTGCAAACAAAAACGTCCGCCGTGGCGGACGGGGTGTGAGACTAGCCTAGCGGATCGCTCAGCCAGCCGCCAGCGCGCGGTCGAGGAACTCCAGCCGGTCCTGGCCCCAGTACGGCTGGCCATCGTGGACATACCAGGGCGCACCGAACACGTTCGCGGAAATCGCATCCTGCGTGTTCTGCGCATAGGCGGCCTGCACCGCCTGGGCTTCGCTGGCCTTGAGCAGGCCGGCGCCTTCCAGGCCGACTTCATCGGCGATCCTGGCAAGCGTGGCGGCATCGGCGATATTGCGTTGCTCGGCCCATATCGCGCGGCAGATCGCACCGGTCAGTTCCAGCGCGCGCTGCGTGCCGTGCGCCAGTTGCGCGGCAATGATCAGCTTTGCCGCAGCATCGCCGGACACCGGGAAAAACGTCGGGTTCAGGTGCATCGGAAGGCCGAGGAACTGGCTCCAGCGCTCTATTTCCACCAGCCGGTAGGCCTGGCGCTGCGGCGGACGCTGGGCCAGCGGCAGGCCGCCGGACACCGAGAACACCTTGCCGAGATCGCACGGCTTCAGCAAGACCTGGGCCTCGTGCCGGTTGGCAATTTCGACAAAGCGCGCGTGGCCCAGGTACACGAACGGGGACTGTGGCGCCAGGAAATACTCGACCTGCTTGCTCATCATGACCTCATGAAAGGCGTTTTGGGGACAACTGTGGACGGCTAGGAAATACTCGGAAATTCAGAACGGCTTGACCACAACGAGAATCACGATCGCCAGCAGGACCAGCACCGGCAGCTCGTTGAACCAGCGATAAAACTTGTGCGAACGCGTGTTGGCGCCCGCCTCGAATTTGCGCAGCAGCACACCACAGCCGTGGTGATACCCGATCAGCACCAGCACCAGCGCCAGCTTGGCGTGCATCCAGCCCTGCCCCGCACCGCGCCCGATGCCATAGCCCAGGTACAGCCACAGCCCGAAGATGACGGCCGGCACAGCCAGCATCGTCATGAAACGGAACAGCTTGCGCGCCATCAGCAACAGGCGCTGGACACCTGCCGGATCGGTCTCCATCGCCAGGTTGACGAAGATGCGCGGCAGGTAGAACAAACCGGCGAACCACGATATGACAAAGACGATATGAAACGACTTGACCCAGAGCATTGGAGATCGCGTGGAAAACGCTTGTTGTTGTCGGATGGCTGTCGATCGTCGCGGCGTCAGGTCCGAATCTCGCCGTGCCCGAACACCACGTATTTCAGGGACGTCAGGCCTTCCAGCCCCACCGGGCCGCGCGCGTGCAGCTTGTCGTTCGAGATGCCGATCTCCGCGCCCAGGCCGTACTCGAAGCCATCCGCGAAACGCGTGGAAGCGTTGATCATGACGCTGGCCGAATCCACCTCGCGCAGGAACCGCATGCCGGCGCTGTAGTTCTCGGTCACGATGGAGTCGGTATGGGCCGAGCCATATGTGTTGATGTGCGCGATGGCGTCATCCAGCCCGCCTACCGTGCGGATGGCAAGCACCGGGGCCAGGTATTCCAGGCGCCAGTCCTCCTCCGTGGCATCGACCAGCCCCGTGAACCCCGCGGCTTCCAGCGTGGCGCGCGTCGTCGGACATACGCGCAATTCGACACCCTTATCCTGGTAGATGCGGCACAGCGGCGGCAGCACGGTGGTGGCGATATTGCGCGACACCAGCAGCGTTTCCATGGTGTTGCAAGGCGCGTAGCGCTGGGTCTTGGCGTTGTCCGCGACGCGCACCGCCTTCTCCACATCGGCATCGTCGTCGATATAGACGTGGCAGATACCATCCAGGTGCTTGATCATCGGCACGCGCGCCTCGTCCATCAGTCGCGCGATCAGGCTCTTGCCGCCGCGCGGAACGATCACATCCACGTATCCGGTCATCGTGATCAGGCGGCCCACGGCGGCGCGGTCGGTGGTTTCAATCACCTGTACGGCCTCCGACGGCAGGCCGGCGGCAGCCAGGCCCTCGGCCACCAGTGCGGCCAGTGCCGTATTGGATTCGATCGCCTCCGAGCCGCCACGCAGGATCGTCGCATTGCCGGATTTCAGGCACAGCGCCGCAGCGTCGATGGTCACGTTCGGACGGGACTCATAGATGATGCCGATCACGCCCAGCGGCACCCGCATCTGGCCCACCTGGATGCCGGTCGGACGGTACTTCATGTTCGAAATCTCGCCGATCGGGTCTGCCAGCGCCGCGATCTGCTCGAGGCCGGCGGACATCGTGGCGATGGCCTTGTCCGACAGCGTCAGGCGATCCACGAAGGCAGCGTCCTGGCCATTGGCGCGGGCACGTTCCACATCGCGGGCATTGACGGCCTTGAGCTTGTCCGCATCGCGGCGGATGGCGGCGGCGATGGTCAGCAGCGCGCGGTTCTTGTCGGCCGTGGAAGCCCGGGCCATCGCGCGCGACGCCGCGCGGGCCTGCTGGCCGACGCGGTCCATGTATTGGTTGAGATCGAACTCGGTCATGATGGTGTCCAGGCGGTGCCCGGCTCTGCTGCGTGTGTTGTGCCGCGGGGGTGTCCGGCGCGGCTGCCGGATGGGTACGCTGTCTGGGTTCAGGCCGGCTTGGCGATCATCAATGCGAGTTGCTGCAGCCCGTCCCATGGCTCGGCTGGCAGGCTGCCGCCCAGGCCGCCGGCACCTGGCAGGTCGGCGAGGCCCTTGACCTGCCGATCCAGCCGCGCAGCCGTCGCCAGTGCAGCTTCCAGTTGCGGCATCGACAGCCGTTGCGCAGCCTGCGGCACCAGCCGCTCGCGCGGGCCCCAGACGCGCAGTTCGCGCATCAGCACGCCCGCCGGCTTGCCGGCCGCCAGCCCTTGCCGGACCTTGGATAATACGCGAATTTCCTCGGTCAGCGCCCACAGCACCAGCACCGTGGCCTCCCCCTCGCCGCGCAGCCCTTCGAGCATGCGGGTCAGGCGGGGAACATCGCCGCCGAGCATCGCCTCGGACAGCTTGAATACGTCATAGCGGGCCACATTGAGCACCGCATCGTGAATCTGGTCGAACGTCAGGACACCCGGTGGGTAGAGCAGCCCGAGCTTCTGGATTTCCTGGTGCGCGGCCAGCAGATTACCTTCGACCTTGTCGGCAATGAACTGCAGCGCCCGGCGGCCAGGCTCCCCGGGTTCCACGCGTTGCTGCTGTAAGGCCAGGCGATCACCGACCCAGGCCGGCAGGCGGGTCCGGTCCACGGCATCGACCTTGATCGACACCCCGGCAGACTCAAGCGCCTGGAACCAGGCCGACTTGGAGGTGGCAAAATCCAGCCTCGGCAGCGTCACCAGCATCACGACGTCCGGCGACGGCTGGGCCGCCACGGCACGCAGCGCTTCGCCGCCATCCTTGCCGGGCTTGCCGGAGGGGATGCGAATTTCGACGATCTTGCGATCGCCAAACAGGGACATCGACTGTTGCGCCTCGACCAGTTGCCCCCAGTGGAAGCCGCGCTCGGCCACCAGCACGTCGCGCTCGGAAAAGCCGGCCTCGCGTGCGGTGCGACGCAGCCGGTCCACGGCTTCCAGAACCAGCAGGTGTTCGTCACCGTGCACCACGTACAGCGGCGCCAGGCCCTTGGCCTGGGCCTGCTTCAGGTGGGCATCGAGTCCGTCGAGCTTGAGTTGCATCGTCGCCGCGGCGGCGTTCAGATGGCCTTGACCGAGGCCAGGCGGCGCAACAGCTGCTGCACGATATCGCGCTGCATGTCGCGATAGAGCTGCTGCTCCTCATAGTCCTTGGCCAAGGTGTTGGCTTCGTTGTAGGTCAGGTCGCGCGTCAGCACCAGTTGCGACGGCGGAATCAACTCCTTGCCGGCCGCATCGCGCAAGCGGAAGCTGAACCGCTGGGTCAGCCGGTATTCACGCACCACGCCCTCGGTCGTGATCGACAGGATCGACTTGGCGCGGGTGTCGCTCAGCACGTCCAGCAGTGCGTCCGCTTCCTTGGGATTATTGACGATCTGGGTGTCGGAGCCGTTTCGGATATTCCGCCGCAAATCCGCGCCCATCAGCGAATTTTCCGGAAGGCCGATATAGAGCCGCTTGAACGCGAAATCGGCGTTGCCGCGCATGTGAAAGCCGCAGCCTGCCAGCAAGCCGGCCGCCGCCATTGCTGCGAGCACCCTGCGGCGTTGCATGTTCGGTTGGTCCATACCAGGCGATTCCTTTGTTTCCCTTGGTGGGGTCTGCGGCGTCAAAGCACCACGTTGACCAGGCGGCCGGGGACGACCACGATCTTCTTCGGCGCGGCGCCCGCGGCATACTTCGCCACGGTCTCACTGGCAGCCGCCATCGCCTCGATGGCGGCGCGGTCGGCGTCGGCCGGCACCGTCAGGCTGCCGCGGACCTTGCCGTTGACCTGCAGCACCAGATCGATCTCGCTGCGTACCAATGCGGACTCGTCGACCTGCGGCCAGGCCGCGTCCAGGATGTCACCTGCCTCGGCGGCATAGCCGAGTTCCTGCCACAGGGCGTGAGCGATATGCGGCACCACCGGGTACAGCACGCGCAGCAGGACACCCAAACCTTCGCGGCGGGCGGCCGGCGATGCACCCTTGGCATCTTCCAGCGCATTCAGCATCTTCATCGTGGCGGACACCACGGTGTTGTACTGGATCCGCTGGTAGTCGTAGTTGGCCTGCTTCAGCACGCCGTAAAGCTCGCGACGCAGCGCAGCATCGTCAGCCGTCGTCGACGTGCCAGCACCGTCACGGACTGCCTGTGCATTGGCGAAAGCATAGTTCCACACGCGACGCAGAAAGCGCGAAGCGCCCTCCACGCCCGAACCGCTCCACTCGAGCTGCTGCTCCGGCGGGGCGGCGAACATCACGAACAGGCGCGCGGTATCCGCACCGTACTGGTCGATCAGCGCTTGCGGGTCGATGCCGTTGTTCTTGGACTTCGACATCTTTTCCACGCCGCCGATCACCACGGGCTGGCCATCGGTCTTGAGCGTGGCGCCCAGCGGACGACCGCGGTCGTCGGTCCGCACGTCGACGTCGGCCGGGTTGTACCACGTCTTCTTGCCGGCACCGTCTTCGCGATAAAACGTCTCATTGAGCACCATGCCCTGCGTCAGCAGGTTGGTGAATGGCTCGTCGAATTTCACCAGACCCAGATCACGCATGACCTTGGTCCAGAAGCGCGCATACAAGAGGTGCAGGATCGCGTGCTCGATGCCGCCGATGTACTGGTCCATCGGCATCCAGTAGTCGTTGCGGGCATCCACCATCGTGGTCGCGTCCGGGCACGTGTAGCGCATGTAGTACCAGCACGAGTCGATGAACGTGTCCATCGTGTCCGTCTCGCGGCGCGCCGGCTTGCCGCACGAGGGGCAAGTGCACTCCAGGAAGCGCGGGTCCTTGGCCAGCGGGTTGCCGGTGCCATCCGGCACCAGGTCCTCGGGCAGCACCACGGGCAGGTCCTTTTCCGGGACCGGCACCACGCCGCAGGCGTCGCAGTGGATCAGCGGGATTGGCGTGCCCCAGTAGCGCTGGCGCGAGATACCCCAGTCGCGCAGGCGCCAGGTCACCTTCTTCTCGCCCAGGCCCTTGGCGGCGAGGTCGGCGGCGATGGCATCCACGGCCGCCTGATAGCCCAGGCCGTCATACTTGCCACTGTGGGTGCATTTGCCGGCTTCCTTGTCGCCGTACCACTCTTGCCAGGCGTCGGTCGAAAAGGCCTGGCCCTTGACGTCGATGACCTGCCGGATCGGCAGATCGTATTTGCGCGCGAACGCGAAGTCGCGTTCGTCATGTGCCGGTACGCCCATTACCGCGCCGTCGCCGTAGGTCATCAGCACGTAGTTGCCGACCCACACTTCCACTTCCTCGCCGGTCAGCGGATGCGTGACCTTGAGGCCGGTCGGCATGCCCTTCTTCTCCATGGTCGCCATGTCGGCTTCCATGACCGAACCGTGCTTGCATTCGTCGATGAACGCAGCCAGCGCCGGGTTGCCGGCCGCCGCATGCGTGGCCAGCGGGTGCTCGGCGGCCACGGCGCAGAACGTCACACCCATGATGGTGTCGGCACGCGTCGTGAACACGTAGAGCTTGCCGTCGTTGATCAGCTTGCCTTCGGCATCCTGGATCTGGTGCGGGAAGGCGAAGCGCACGCCCACGCTCTTGCCGATCCAGTTCTGTTGCATCACCTTGACGCGCTCCGGCCAGCCCAGGCCGTCCAGGTCGCCCAGCAGTTCCTCTGCGTACTCGGTGATGCGCAGGTAGTACATCGGGATTTCGCGCTTTTCCACGATGGCGCCCGAACGCCAGCCGCGGCCGTCGATCACCTGCTCGTTGGCAAGCACCGTCTGGTCCACCGGGTCCCAGTTCACGGTGCCGGTCTTGCGGTAGGCGATACCCTTTTCCAGCATCTTCAGGAACAACCACTGGTTCCAGCGATAGTAGTCCGGGCTGCAGGTAGCGACTTCACGCGACCAGTCGATCGCCAGGCCCATCGACTGCATCTGCTTCTTCATGTAAGCGATGTTGTCGTAGGTCCAGGCGGCCGGGGCCACGCCGTTGTTGAGCGCGGCGTTTTCCGCCGGCATGCCGAAGGCGTCCCAGCCCATCGGCATCAGCACGTTGTGCCCGTTCATGCGCAGGTAGCGCGCCATCACGTCGTTGATCGTGTAGTTGCGCACGTGCCCCATGTGGAGCTTGCCCGACGGATACGGCAGCATCGAGCAGGCGTAGAACTTGGACTTTTCCTTGCCGTCGGGCCCGGCAGCGTGCTCGGCCACCTTGTAGGCATCGGTGGCCTGCCAGTGCTGCTGGGCGGCTTGTTCAACTGCGGAAGGAAGATATTTGTCTTGCATGGTCGGGACGACGGTCTGGACAACGGTCCGCGCGGTACTGGCGCGCCGCGTGGCCGGGGGATCGGATTTGCGAAAGACCCGATTATAACCGTGGCGGACACCCGCCACGGGCGGCGAAAAGTCTGAAAACAGCCCGCGTGCCGGGCTGTTTCATCGTGTGAATCAGGCTTACTTCAGACCCAACACGTCCTGCATGTCGAACAGGCCGCTCGGCTTGTCGGCCAGGTAGCGTGCGGCGCGCAACGCGCCTTCGGCGTAGGACTGGCGGCTCGACGATTTGTGGCTGATCTCGATGCGCTCGCCCACGCCGGCAAACATCACGGTGTGGTCACCGACGATGTCGCCGCCACGGACCGTGGCAAAGCCGATGGAGCTGGGATCGCGCGGGCCCGTGTGGCCTTCCCGCGCATAGACGGCGCACTCGTCCAGGTTGCGGCCAATCGCGTCGGCGATAACCTCGCCCATTTTCAGGGCGGTGCCGGACGGCGCATCGACCTTGTGGCGGTGGTGGGCCTCGATGATCTCGATGTCGTAGCCGGTGGAAAGCAGCTTTGCCGCCACTTCCAGCAACTTGAACGTGGCGTTCACGCCAACGCTCATGTTGGCGGCAAAGACCACGCCGATCGACTTGGCGGCGTCGGCCAGCGCCTGCTTGCCTGCGGCATCGAAGCCCGTCGTGCCGACCACCATCTTCACGCCCAGCCGCCTGGCCACGGCCAGGTGGGCCAGCGTGCCCTCGGGGCGGGTGAAGTCGATCAGGCAATCGGCACCGGCCAGGGCGGCTTCCACGTCCGACGTGATCTTCACGCCGGTGGTGCGCCCCAGGAAGAGGCCGGCGTCCTGGCCCAGCGCCGCCGCGCCCGGCACGTCCAGCGCCCCGGACAGCGAGACGCCGTCGGTGTCGAGAACGTATTCGATCAGCATGCGGCCCATGCGGCCGGATGCGCCTGCGATGGCGATATTCATGATGGTATGTGCGGTATCGGGTGTTTGGCCGCCGCCGGCGTGGGCGGCGCTGGGCGTCTTGGCGCGACCCCGGTGCGGGGTCGCAGGATGTCAGCTGGCAGGCTTGCCGGACGCGTCCGGCGCGGGGCTCGCGGCGGGTTGCGGCGCGGTGGTCGCCGGCGCGGCCGATTCCGCGGCCGGCGGCGTGGTCGTGGCCTCGTTCGGCGCTGCCGTCGCGGCAGCCTCGGTCGTAGCCGGCGGCGTCGTGGCGGCGGTGCTTGAATTCGTCACGGGCTTGCCAGACGTCTGATTGCGCTGGGCAGCCTTGAAGCCATCGATTTCGGCGATCAGCTCGTACTCGGACGGCAGCTCATCGCCGCCAAACTTGACCAGCTTGTCATCCTCGAAAAATACGGTGTAGCGGCGCTGCTGCACTACTGGCTTGCTGCCCCGGCGGAAGGAAAACACGTAGTCCCAGCGGTTGGCGTGGAAAACATCGGTCAGCAGCGGCGTGCCGAGCAGGAATCGGACCTGATCGCGCGTCATGCCTTCACGCAGCTGCGACACGGCTTCACGCGACACAAAATTGCCCTGTACGATGTTGATCCGGTACGGCGTGATGGCATCGGCCAGCTTGCGCGAGGTGTTGTCGTAGGTCGAGCAGGCACCCGCCAACAGGGAGGCCGCCAACAGGGAAAACACCAGCGACGGGCGCATGGCGGACGAACGGAATGAACGCATGTATCTCGCTTCCAGACGGGAATGGATGAGTGCCGGATCCGGCGCGCGCCCGCGGGCGGCTGGGGCCGGCACGGCCAGGCGCATCACGGGCAACGCCACGCAAGCAGCGCCGGGGCGCCATGGCACCGGGGCGACTTTTGTCGCCAAAACCCTTATGATTCAACTATCCAGACATTGTACTCTAGGGAGTCACGCCCATGCCGAGTCCGGCGGACCTCAAAAATATCGGCCTCAAGGCGACTGTCCCCCGCCTGAAGATCCTCGAGATCTTCCAGACCAGTGAACAGCGCCACTTGAGCGCCGAAGACGTGTACCGCATCCTGCTCAACGAGCATATGGATATCGGTCTCGCCACGGTCTATCGCGTTTTGACCCAATTCGAACAAGCGGGACTACTGTCGCGCAACAACTTCGAATCGGGCAAGGCGATTTTCGAGTTGAACGAAGGCAAGCACCACGACCACTTGGTGTGCCTCGATTGCGGTCGCGTTGAGGAATTCTTCGATTCCGAAATCGAGCACCGCCAGCAGAGCATTGCGCGCGAGCGTGGTTTTGCGCTGCAGGAACATGCGTTGTCGCTATATGGCAACTGCACCAAGAACGAGTGTCCCCACAAACCCAAACGATAAGCCGCGAGCGGGCCTTTGGCCCGGCGAGCGCGCAATAAAAAACCGGCGCCTGGTGCGCCGGTTTTTTATTGCCGGGTGATGCCGTTAATCCTGCTGCAGATCCTGTTCGGCCACCACGCGCAGATTGCGCGGCGCCGTGGCAGGCCAACGAATTCGCCCACCACCTGACGGAACAGGCCACGCGCCCAGACCAGCATCGGATGCGTGTTGCGGCTGCGGTGCCAGAACATATTCAGGCCCAGCATCGTGTTCAGTTCAGCCGGCAGCGGATATGCCTTCAGCCCGTAGGTTTCGCAGGCCATGTCCTTGGTCAGCGCATTGACCGTGAAAATCATGTCGGTCTGCGCTGCCAGCTCTGCCTGAGCCCGCCACGAGTGCACCGTCAGGGTGGCATTGCGCTTGAGGCCGCGCTGCTGCAGTGCGTAGTCCAGCGGAATCAGCGACGGCGCCGGACGGCCCGAGCCGCCCGAATGGGCCATGAAGATGTGGCTGCAGTCGAGGTATTGTTCGAGCGTGCAATCGCCCTTCAATACCGGATGATTCTTACGCGCGCATACCCACAGGCTCAGCGACGTCACCATCTCCTCGACGATTTCCGGATGTCGGGTCGGGAACGGCGAGAACGCCACGTCAAGCTCGTTCGCACGCATCGAAGCCACATCGGACTCCCACGAATGCGATTCGACCAGCCGGATATGAAGATCCGGTGCCAGTTGCTTGATGCGGAGAATATAGCGGTTGAAGACCGTATCGCCCAGTTCGGCGGCAAAGCCGATGTTCAGCGTACCGGTGGCGACGGCGGGATCGAAATTGTCCGCATCGCCTTCATTGATGGACGACCAAAGGTCAAGCATGTCCCGGATCTTGGGGCCCAGCTCGAGTGCCCGGGGCGTAGGCGTCAGCCCATGGGGCACGCGGATGAAAAGGGGATCGTCAAAGATTTCACGCAGGCGACCGAGCGAATGGGAGACGGCGGGCGCCGTCATGTGCATCTTCTCTGCCACATATGTGGCGTTTCGCTTGCTCAGCAGCTCGGTGAAAATCACCAGCAGCTTGGTATCCACGTTCACCATGATCAGGCCCGGTTTGTTATTTCCTGCGCTTCGATGGCCCCACCACTTTCACTGGCTGCACATCAGATATCAACAGATTCTTCCGAGTGTAAGAGAAAAAAACTACCTCGAAAAGCAAATTCATCATTTCTCGCACTATGAAATCATGGGAAGTGCGTCATTTTGGCAATATGGCGCCAGATAATGTCAAAAATCGGGCGCTTGGAGGATTGACGCGCGGCGTATAGTGAATTGGATGAGCGGATTCGCCGACCGCCGAGCGCTTCAAACTCCCGTTGCCGGACACCCCATGTCTTCCTACCGTCTTCCCGTCGATCTCGCCAAAGCCTACCGCCTGCTCAACCACGGACCCACCGTACTGGTCAGTGCCGCGCACGGCGGCCAACGCAATATCATGGCTGCGGCGTGGGCCATGCCCCTGGACTTCTCCCCGCCCAAGGTGGCCGTGGTGCTGGACAAGGCCACCTGGACCCGCCAGTTGCTGGAAGCCAGTGGCGAATTCGCGCTGCAGGTGCCCACAGTCAGCCAGGTCGACGTGACCCAGGCGTTGGGTTCCAGCTCCGGGCTCACGCTGAGCGAACAACAGGGCATCGACAAGTTTGCAGCCTATGGCCTGACAACATTTGCCGGCAGCGTCGTGAGCGCCCCGCTGCTGGACGGCTGCGCTGCGTGGCTCGAATGTCGCCTGTTGCCGGAGCCGAACATCCAGAACAGCTACGACCTCTTTCTGGGCGAGGTGGTGGCCGCCCAGGCCGACAGCCGCGTCTTCAGCGATGGGCGTTGGCACTTTGCCGGCCACGATGCGCTGCGGACCATCCATCATGTCGCCGGCGGCCATTTCCTGGCCGATGGCGACGCCGTCGATGCGCGGCCGCTGAAGCCGGCCACCCCATGACCCGACGGAACGTAAATCGAATTCGCCAATAAAAAACGCGCCCGAGGGCGCGTTTTTCGTCAGCCAGCGAAGGCTTACTTGGCCACCACGCGTGCCATTTCCAGGCACTTGTTCGAGTAGCCCCACTCGTTGTCGTACCAGCTCACGACCTTGATGAAGGTACCGTCCAGCGCGATGCCGGCTTCGGCGTCGAAGATCGAGGTGCGAGCGTCGCCACGGAAGTCCGTCGCCACAACCTTGTCTTCGGTGTAGCCCAGCACGCCCTTCAGCGCACCCTGGCTCTGGGCCTTCATTTCGGCGCAGATTTCCTCGTACTTGGCCGGATTTTCCAGCTCGACGGTCAGGTCGACCACGGACACGTCCGAGGTCGGCACGCGGAACGACATGCCGGTCAGCTTCTTGTTCAGCTGGGGAATCACCACGCCAACAGCCTTGGCGGCACCAGTCGACGACGGGATGATGTTTTCCAGGATGCCGCGGCCGCCGCGCCAGTCCTTGTTCGACGGGCCGTCAACGGTCTTCTGCGTAGCGGTGGCAGCGTGCACGGTCGTCATCAGGCCGCGCTTGATGCCCCACTTGTCGTTCAGCACCTTGGCCACCGGGGCCAGGCAGTTCGTCGTGCAGCTGGCGTTCGAGATGATCGCCTCGCCCTTGTACGAGTCGTGGTTCACGCCATACACGAACATCGGGGTGTCGTCCTTCGACGGGGCCGACATGATCACCTTCTTGGCGCCCGCGTCGATGTGCTTCTGCGCGCCTTCCTTGGTCAGGAAGATGCCGGTCGATTCGATGACCACATCGGCGCCGACTTCGCCCCACTTCAGTTCGGCCGGGTCCTTCACGGCGGTCAGGCGGATCTTCTTGCCATTCACGACCAGCGTGTTGCCGTCGACCGCCACTTCGCCGTCAAAGCGGCCATGGACCGAGTCGTACTTCAGCATGTAGGCCAGGTAGTCCGGCTCCAGCAGGTCGTTGATGGCGACGACTTCAACGTCCTTGAAGTTCGCGACGGCGGCGCGGAACACCATGCGCCCGATGCGGCCGAAGCCGTTGATGCCGATCTTGATGGTCATGTTTATCTCCTAGAGTGCGATCGATGAAGCCGATGGCCGGCGCCGGCAGCCGGCGCGTCGCACCGGCTGCCGCGCGGGCGGGAATTACTGGGCGAGCGTGGCGCGCACCGTATCTGCAACGTTTTCCACGGTGAAGCCGAAGTGCTTGAACAGCACGCCGGCTGGCGCCGATTCGCCGAAGGTGTCGATGCCGACAACTGCCTGGACCTGGTACTTCCACCAGAAATCGGTGATGCCCGCTTCCACCGCGATACGCGGCACGCCGGCCGGCAGTACGCTGGCCTTGTATGCGGCGTCCTGCTTGTCGAACACAGTGGTGGCCGGAACGGATACCACGCGCACGTGCACGCCGTCGACGGCCAGTGCGTCGGCGGCACCCACGGCCAGGCCGACTTCCGAGCCGGTGGCGATGATCACGGCGTCCGGACGCTTGGTGCGCGGGTTGTTGCCTGCGCGCAGCACGTAGCCGCCACGCGCGATATTGGCGCGCGTCACGTCGTCACGGCGCTGGAACGGCAGGTTCTGGCGGCTGAAGATCAGGCAGCTCGGACCGTTCTCGCGGCGGATCGCCTCGGCCCAGGCCACGGCGGTCTCGGTGGTGTCGGCGGTGCGCCAGACATCCATGTTCGGGATCAGGCGCAGGCTGGCCACGTGTTCGATCGACTGGTGGGTCGGGCCGTCTTCGCCCAGACCGATGGAGTCGTGCGTGAACACGAACAGCGTACGGATCTTCATCAGCGCGGCCATGCGCAGCGCGTTGCGGCTGTAGTCCGAGAACGTCAGGAACGTGCCGCCGTAGGGGATGAACCCGCCGTGCAGCGTGATGCCGTTCATGATGGCGCTCATGCCGAACTCGCGCACACCGTAGTTGATGTGGTTGCCCCAGGCGTCCGCGCGCACGGCCTTGCTGCCGGACCAGTTGGTCAGGTTCGAGCCGGTCAGGTCGGCCGAGCCGCCCAGGAACTCCGGCAGGACCGGGCCGAAGGCTTCGATCGTGTTCTGGCTAGCCTTGCGGGTGGCGATGGTTTCGGCCTTTTCCTCGCACTTGGCGATGAAGGCATCCACGGCGGCGTCGAACGCGCCGGGCAGCTCGCCGCGCATGCGGCGCGTGAACTCGCCCGCTTCATACGGGTGGACTTCGGCATAGGCGTCGAACAGTGCGTTCCAGGCCTTTTCCAGGGCGTGGCCGGTCGCCTTGGCGTCCCAGGCCGCGTAGGCGTCTTGCGGCAGTTCGAACGGGGCGTGGGCCCAGCCCAGTGCCTCGCGCGTGGCCAGTACTTCGGCACCGCCCAGCGGGGCGCCGTGCACATCGTGGCCGCCCTCCTTGTTCGGTGCGCCCTTGCCGATGATCGTGCGGCAGCAGATCAGCGTCGGCTTGTCGCTGGCCTTGGCCTGTGCGATGGCGTTGTCGACGGCTACCACGTCGTGGCCATCCACGCCACGGATCACGTTCCAGCCATAGGCCTCGAAGCGCTTCGGCGTGTCGTCGGCAAACCAGTGCACCACGTCGCCATCGATGGAGATGCCGTTGTCATCCCACAGCGCGATCAGCTTGTTCAGCTTGAGCGTGCCGGCCAGCGAGCAGGCTTCGTGGCTGATGCCTTCCATCAGGCAGCCATCGCCCAGGAAAACATAGGTATGGTGGTTGACGATATCGAAACCCGGGCGGTTGAATTCCTCGCCCAGAAGACGTTCGGCCAGCGCCATGCCGACGGCGTTGGTGATGCCCTGGCCCAGCGGGCCGGTGGTGGTTTCCACGCCCGGCGTGATGCCATATTCGGGATGGCCAGCGGTCTTGCTGTGGAGCTGCCGGAAGTTCTTGAGTTCGCCGATCGGCAGGTCGTAGCCGCTCAGATGCAGCAACGAATAGATCAGCATCGAGCCGTGGCCGTTGGACAGCACGAAGCGGTCGCGGTCCGCCCAGTGCGGATTGGTCGGGTTATGCTTCAGATGCCGGCCCCACAGCGCCACGGCGATATCCGCCATACCCATCGGCGCGCCGGGGTGACCGGAATTGGCTTGCTGGACGGCGTCCATGGCAAGCACGCGAATGGCATCGGCCATCAGCTTGGCGGGTTGGGAAGCGTAAGGGCTTGTGGCGGGATGGGCGAGGGCAGACATGCGGCGAGAACCTGACGGCGGGAAAACCGCAATTTTAGCAGAAGCAGCCGGCAAATCCGGGCGCTCGGACACGGTCCGAAGGGGTCATCAAACCTGGACCGAGTGGCTGGCGCCCGGCGTCGGCACCACTTTGGGGGAAATTTCCGTGCTGGCGGCCGCCCGTACGCCTTACCAGCAAGTCGAAATCGGCGAAAATCCACATTTTGGACGCATCTTCCGGCTCGATGGGCGCGTGATGAGCACGGAAGGCGACGCCTGGATCCAGCACGAGCTGATGGTTCATCCGATGGCGGCCGTACACGGAGCGCCACGGACCGCGCTGGTGGTAGGAGGTGGCGACGGTGGATCTGCCTTCGAACTGCTGCGGCTGCCGACCATTCGCGAGGTCGTGATCGCCGAACTTGACGGCGAAGTGGTCGGGCTGGCGCGCAAATGGCTGCCCGGCATCCACCAGGGCGTCTTCGACAAACCCGGCGATCCACGCCTGCACGTGGTCATTGGCGACGGGCTCGGGCTGATGGAAGCGTTCGCCCGCACCGGACGGCACTTCGACCTGATTGTCTTCGACCTGACCGAAGCCGACGACGGCAGTCCAGCCGCCGCCCTCTTCTCCCTGCACGGCCTGCAAACGGCGCGCCGATGCCTGGCACCAGGCGGAGCGATGTCGGTTCACCTGGGTCCGCCGCTGCACCGGCCCGATACCACCCGATTGCTGTTGGCACGGCTCCGCCAGGTCTTCGCGCGCGTGGCGCCGCTGACGGCGTTCATACCAGCGTACGGCGCGCTGTGGGGCATCGCGCTGGCCAGCGACACGCTCGATATCGCCGGTCACCCCGCCAGCCAGATCGCGACGCGGCTGCGCCAATGGAAGCTGGACGACGCCCTGCGTTGCTACCACGCTGACCTCCACGCGGCGCTGTTCACGCATCCCCGCCATCTGCAGACGATCTTCGACAGCACCGACCGTCCCGCGTAACATGCACATGCGTCCCGCGCCCCGTGGCAGCCTGACTATCCTCAGGCCCACGGGATTTCGTGCCATCCGGAGATCATCATGTCCAGACCGCCCAAGACGCCATGGCTCACCCCTTACCTGACGGTCGCCAGCGGTCGCGCCGCATTGGATTTCTATCATCGCGCATTTGGCTTCACGCCCGGGCATGTCCTCGATGAGAACGGCGTCCCGACGCACGCCGAGATGCATTACCAAGGCGAACTCGTCATCATGTTCGCGCCCGAGGGCGCATGGGGCAGCACGGCCCGCACGCCGCGCTCGCTCGGCGTGGAGGCCTCACAGACGTTCTACGTCTATTGCGGCGACGTCGACGCCATGTATGTGCAGGCCATTGCCGCCGGTGCCATCAGCCTGATGCCGCCGGCGGACCAGTTCTGGGGCGACCGATACTGCATGGTCCAGGACCCGGATGGTTATCGCTGGGGCTTCGGCAAGCCCGTTGACCCGGACAAGATTCAGACTCCCTGATGCCTCCTCGTTTCTTTATTGAATCGGCGCTGACCGCCGATGCGGTACTTGATTTGCCCGATGCGGTCGTGCGCCACGTTCAGGTGCTGCGCCTGTCTCCCGGCGATGCCATCACATTGTTCGACGGCCGCGGCGGCAGCCATGCCGCCACGTTGATGGAGATCGGCAAGCGCCACGCCGTGGCGCAGGTTGGCGCCCGTGACACCAGCGAGGCCGAGTTGCCCTTCTCCGTCACCCTGGCGCAAGGCCTGGCCGGTGGCGACAAGATGGACTGGCTGATCGAAAAAGCCGTCGAACTCGGCGTCACGGCAATCCAGCCATTGCAGGCGGCGCGCTCGGTGGTACGCCTGTCCGGTGAACGCGCCGCCAAGCGCCACGCGCACTGGCAGGCGCTGGTGGAAGCCGCGTGCGAGCAATGTGGCCGGAACCGCTTGCCGGCCGTGGCACCGGTGGCTACCTTGGAAGGGTGGCTGGCCAGCGCGCCGGCGACGGGTGCGCGTCTACTGCTCTCTCCGCGCGCCACGGCATCGTTGCCTGAGTTGGCGGCAGCCCGGCACGACCACTGGATGGCCGATGGCGTGACCTTGCTGATCGGCCCCGAGGGCGGACTGGCGCCGGACGAGGAAGATCTCGCTATGCGCGCTGGTTTTACGGCCGTGTCACTCGGACCGCGTATTCTGAGAACAGAAACCGCCGGGCTGGCATGCCTGGCGACGCTGAACGCCATCCTTGGCGGGTTCTGACCGGAAAGGAGTCGATCATGGGCATTCTTGATAGCGTACTGGGTGGCGTACTCGGCCAGCTTGGCGGGCAACAGCCAGGGGGCCAGCAAAGCGGTGGCCTCAATCCCAAACTGATGATGGCGCTTGGCCTGCTGGCCATGATGGCGATGAAGCACAAGAGCATGGGTGCGGATGGCAGTGTCGCGGCGGTCGACGCCAGCGATCCGAACGCCGGGGCCTCTGGCGGCTTGGGTGGCTTGGGAGGGCTCGGCGGCATGCTCGGCGGGATGCTTGGTGGCGGCAGCGCCCCGGCGCCGGGCGGCCTGGACCTCGGCTCCCTCCTCGGTGGCCTGCTGGGTGGACAGGGTGAAGCCGGCGGCAGCGCGCAGGCGATGGGAGCCGCCGCAGGTGGTATCGGCGCACTGCGCAGCGTGCTGTCCCAGGCTGGCCTTGGCGAACAGGTAGATTCCTGGATCGGCGCCGGCGCCAACCAGCCGGTGAGCCCGTCGGACCTGTCGAGCGCACTGGGTGGCAGCGGCGCACTGCAGTCCCTGGCGGAAACGACCGGGATGTCCCAGGATGACGTCGCGGCCAGCCTCAGCGAGGGGCTGCCCGAACTGATCGACCGGCTCACACCGAACGGACAGCTCCCGTCGGCCTAGTCAGATCCGGCGCCGGAAAACAAAAATGCCCGCTTGTCGTAAGCGGGCATTTTCATTGGGGCGGGAACGGCCAGATCAGGCGAACGAGTAGAACACCCGGAACTGCACCTTGCGCTCGGCCCAGAACTCGGCGGCGTCGCGGAAGACGTCCAGCAGCACCTCACGGGCTTCCTTGTCGAACTTCTGCGCAATCGGCAGGCCTTCCAGCACGATCACGAAGCCCGGCTGCGGGCCGGCCTTGTGGATCATGTCCGTCAGGCAATCTGACAGGGCATCGAAATTCTTGCCGAAATGCTTCGGGAAGGTGAATTCCGTGGCGATTCTTTCCAGGATCTCCGCCTTGCTCGCGCAATCCGCGCAGTTGGCATAGAGGAAATGCTGGTTCAGGGCCGCGGCTGCCTGGGCCAGTTCCGGCACCCGAAACGCGCGAATCGACTGGACGATGTTCGGACGCACCGTCTTGAACAGGTTCATGGCTCCCTCGTTGGTGCCGTCGTCAGCCCAGGTCACCATGGCGGGCGCGCATGCGGGCGGAAGTTTGTGCGTCAGCTCCTGGCGGGGCATCATCAGCACATTGTCATAAAGGTTCTGGGCCTGAAGCTGGGCCCTTTGCCAGCCATCTCCGGCGCCGCGCTCTTCGCGGGCGGCAAGGGCGTCGCCCAATCCGAAAATGTCAGTCATCATTTGGTTATCCGTTTGAAACTGTTGTAGTGGTCTTCCGTGTAATAGCAGTCGTTGGCGGCGCGTTGATCACCACCGCAAACGATCCGCTTGGCTCCCCGATTCCGGCTTTTGCTGTTTTTAACGGTGTATTCGCGGTAATACCCGCGGGGCTGCTGCGGCAGAATACGTTCGTAGTTGCCGAACCGGGAACCATCCTTGTCATACGGGAACGGGCCGCCGGATTCGATGCGCTCCAGCGTTTGCCGCGCCTCGTTGGGCAACTGCTGTGCGGAGATGGTTCCCTCCGCACCCGGCATGTCCTGCTGCGACTGCCTTGCCAGGGCACCTTGCGGCGCCAGCGTCAGCGCCATCGACAGTGCCGCGCCCGCCAACACGTGGCCCAGGCTTCGTGCCAGGCTCAGAGACTGCCAAAGTGACTGCCGCTGCGACTGGCTCGGGGAAATCCGGGAACCCACGTTATCGAAAATTGGTTGGAGGGGTCATTCCGGCCCCGTCGAAACCCCACGCGGGTACCGGCGCGCCCAAGGCGAGCGCCTGCATTCAAAGGCGTAAGGTTACGCGCATGTCCACCATTAATCAATCCCCGGCCAGCGGTGCGCCAGAATTTCCCAATTGTTTCAATATGTTATTGGAATGTGTGCGCATACTAACAGCGTAGACGCGGACAAGAAAAAAGCCGGGCGAACCCGGCTTTACGGCACTTTCCAGGAGAACCTGAATCAGCGCTTGGCCGCCGCGTCCACCACGACCAGCGAGGTCATGTTGACGATGCGGCGCACCGTCGCCGAGGGCGTCAGGATGTGCACCGGTGCCTTGGCGCCCAGCAGGATCGGGCCGATGGCCACGTTGTTGCCGGCCGCCGCCTTCAGCAGGTTGTACGAAATGTTGGCCGAGTCGATGTTCGGGCACACCAGCAGGTTGGCTTCGCCCTTGAGCGTGCCATCCGGCACCAACGCGTCGCGCACGTTCTGATCAAGCGCGCTGTCGCCGTGCATTTCGCCATCCACCTCGAGATCCGGTGCACGGTCGCGCAGGATGGCCAGCGTCTTGCGCATCTTGATCGAGGACGGCGAGTCGGACGAACCGAAGTTCGAGTGCGACAGCAGGGCCACCTTCGGTTCGATGCCGAAGCGCTTGAGTTCCTCGGCGGCCATGATCGTGATTTCGGCCAGTTCTTCCGCGGTCGGATCGATGTTGACGTGCGTATCCACCAAGAAAATCTGGCGACCCGGCAATACCAGGCCATTCATCGCGGCGTAGACGTCATTGGTGCCGCCCAGCACCTGGTCGATGTAGCGCAGGTGCGCGGTCGTGGTGCTGACCGTGCCGCAAATCATGCCATCGGCTTCGCCCTTCTTGAGCAGCATGGCGCCGATCAGCGTGGTGCGCCGACGCATTTCCAGCTTGGCGTACTGCGGCGTGATGCCTTCGCGCGCCATCAAGCGGTAATACGATTCCGAATACTCCCGGAAGCGCTCGTCGTGTTCCGGATTGACCACGGTGAAGTCCACGCCCATGCGCAGGCGCAGGCCGAATCGCTCGATGCGGTGCGTCAGCACGGCCGGGCGGCCGATCAGGATCGGGTTGGCCAGCTTTTCATCGACGATGACCTGCACGGCGCGCAGCACGCGTTCTTCCTCGCCCTCGGCAAAGACGATGCGCTTCTTCTCCATCTCCACCTTGCGCGCGGCCGCGTAGATCGGCTTCATCAGCGTGCCCGAGTGGTAGACGAACTGCTGCAGTTGCAGACGGTAAGCGTCCATGTCCTCGATCGGGCGCGACGCCACGCCGGACTTGGCGGCGGCTTCGGCAACGGCCGGGGCGATCTTGACGATCAGGCGCGGATCAAACGGCTTCGGGATCAGGTATTCCGGACCGAACGACAGATCCTGGATGCCGTAGGCCGTGGCCACGATATCGTTCTGCTCCTGGCGCGCCAGTTCCGCCACGGCGTTGGCCGCGGCGATTTCCATTTCGCGCGTGATCGTGGTCGCGCCACAGTCCAGCGCGCCGCGGAAGATGAACGGGAAGCAGAGGACGTTGTTGACCTGGTTCGGGTAGTCCGTGCGGCCCGTGGCCATCACGGCGTCCGGGCGGATTTCCTTGACCAGCTCCGGCATGATTTCCGGGTTCGGGTTGGCCAGGGCCAGCACCAGCGGCTTGTCGGCCATGCGCTGGACCATTTCCGGCTTGAGCACGCCGGCGGCGGAGAGGCCCAGGAAGATGTCCGCGTCGTCGATGACTTCGGCCAGCTTGCGCTTGTCGGTTTTTTGCGAGAAGCGGGCCTTTTCCGGGTCCATCAGCTCGGTGCGGCCTTCATAGACCACGCCAGCCAGATCGGTCACCCAGATATTTTCGATACGCAGCCCCAGGTCCACGAGCAGATCCAGGCAGGCCAGCGCGGCCGCGCCGGCGCCGGATGCCACCAGCTTGACCTTGGAAATGTCCTTGCCCACGACCTTCAGGCCGTTGATGACCGCCGCACCCACCACGATGGCGGTGCCGTGCTGGTCGTCGTGGAAGACAGGAATCTTCATCCGTTCGCGCAGCTTGCGCTCCACGTAGAAGCACTCCGGTGCCTTGATGTCTTCCAGGTTGATGCCGCCGAACGTCGGCTCCAGCGAGGCGATGATGTCGACCAGCTTTTCGGGGTCCTTCTCGTCGACTTCGATATCGAAGACGTCGATGCCGGCGAATTTCTTGAACAGGCCAGCCTTGCCTTCCATCACGGGCTTCGAGGCGGCTGCCCCGATGTCGCCCAGCCCCAGCACGGCGGTGCCGTTGGTGATCACGGCGACCAGGTTGCCGCGGGCGGTGTAGCGGAAGGAATTGGCGGGATTGGCGACGATTTCCTCGCAAGCGGCCGCCACGCCCGGCGAGTAGGCCAGGGCCAGGTCGCGCTGGTTGGACAGCGGCTTGGTTGGGGTGACGGAGATCTTGCCGGGGGTCGGAAACTCGTGATATTCGAGCGCGGCCTTGCGCAGCGCCTCACGCTGCTGCTGTTTCAGATCGTCTTGGGACGGGGACTGCTGAGGGCTTGTCATCTGCGCATCTTCCGATCGGTGGAGCCGCACTGAATATTGCGGGGACCGAGACGGGCCGGCTCCACGTACCCGCGCTCTCTCTGCATTGGAACTGCGCATTTTATATTGTGAAATATTATTTCACAATAAGCGTTTTGCGCGGGGCAGCTTTGCGTTTCGGTACAATATGCCGCATGCCGAAGGGCTTGACCAGCCGTATTCTCCACGGATTTCCCGGCCTCCACACGCCCTGCGCACATCGCCCGCCATGCCAGACTCCCCCAGCGCCCCGCTATCCGAATTTGACCTGATCCGCCGGTTTTTTACCCGCCCGGTTCACAAGGCCGCGCTTGGCGTGGGCGATGACTGCGCCCTGATCGACGGTCGGCCCGGCCACCAGTTGGCCATCAGCACGGATATGCTGGTCAGTGGCCGGCACTTCTTCCCCGACGTCCCGCCGCGCTCGCTCGGCCACAAGGCATTGGCGGTCAACCTCTCCGATCTGGCCGCCATGGGCGCTGAACCGCGCGCATTCACGCTGGCGCTGGCATTGCCGGAGGCCGATCCTCACTGGCTGGGAGAACTGGCCGCGGGCATGCTGGCGCTGGCCGATGACCACGGATGCGAGCTGATTGGCGGCGATACCACGCGCGGTCCGCTCACCTTGTCGATTACGGTATTTGGCGATGTACCGCCCCGCCAGGCCCTGCGCCGCGACGCAGCCCGCCCCGGGGACGATATCTGGATTTCCGGCACGCTGGGCGACGCCCGCCTGGCGCTGGGCGACTGTCGCGGCGAATGGCTGCTGCCCGAACCCGATTTCACCATTATCCGTCCCCGCATGGACACCCCTACCCCGCGCGTGGCGCTGGGGCTGGCGTTACGGGGAATCGCCCATGCCGCGCTGGATATTTCCGATGGCTTGATCGGGGACCTCGGCCACATCCTCGCCCGGTCCGCCGTCGGCGCCATCGTCGACGTGGATAGCTTGCCGCGCTCGGAAATCCTCGGTGCCCAGCCACTGGACCGGCAGCACGAGTGCGTTCTGGCCGGCGGCGACGACTACGAACTCTGCTTCACAGCACCTGCTGGCGCGCGCGAAGCCATCGCCGCGATCGGCCGCCAGCTTGGCCTGCCGGTCACGCGTGCCGGAACGATCACAGCCGAACCGGGGCTGCGCATCGTGGACCGCGACGGCAACCCCTGCGCCTTTGCGGGCGCGGGTTTCGATCATTTCGCCGCACCCTGACACGACGCCCACAAGCCATGTCATGATGCCGCCATGCGCGTGCCAGGAGCCACTGCCACGCGCCAGACGATAAAAACAGACGAGCCAGACCCTTGATGTCCGCCAACCCTCCCGGGGCCGCGCCACGCGACCCCGCTGCCACCGTCACGCTGGAAGCCGGCCAGACCGTCAAGGTCACACGCCCGACCGCCCGTTTCATGCTGGGTCACCCCGCCCGAGCCATCGCACTGGGCTTTGGCTCCGGCCTGTCGCCGGTCAGCCCCGGCACCGTCGGCACACTGTACGGCTGGTTGTCGTTCGTGGTGATTTCACTCTGGATCGAGCCGATCACCTGGCTGTGGATCATCGCCGGCGCGTTCCTGGTCGGGATCTGGGCCTGCAAGCGCACCGCGCGTGACATGGGCGTGTACGACCACGGCAGCATGGTCTGGGACGAAATCGTCGCGTTCTGGCTGGTGCTGCTGTTTGTCACGCCGACCGGCTTCTGGGGCCAGTTCGCAGCCTTCCTCTGGTTCCGGCTGTTCGATATCGCCAAACCCGCACCGATCGCCTACTACGACCGCACGCTCAAGGGCCCCGGCCTGCTTGGCGCGTTCGGCGTGATGTTCGACGACATCTTTGCCGCGTTCTACACGCTGCTCGTCTTCGCGCTGTGGCGCTCGATCTGATCGCGCCAATCTTTCCGATCGCGCCCCGATTCTTTTCTTAAGGACCCTCCTCTCATGTCCGTCAGTCGCCTGCTCGACCTGCTTGCCATCCAGGCCGGAGCCGCCCTTGCGGAACGTTCGCTCATGCTGGCCACGGCCGAATCGTGTACCGGCGGGCTCGTCGCGGCCGCCATCACCGATGTGTCCGGGTCGTCAGGCTGGTTCGAGCGTGGCTTCATCACATATTCCAACGAAGCCAAGACGACGATGATCGGCGTACCGGCCAAGCTGATCCGCGACCACGGTGCGGTCAGCGAGGAAGTGGCTCACGCCATGGCGGAAGGCGCGCTGCTGAACAGCCGCGCGCAGGTGTCGCTGTCGATCACAGGCGTGGCTGGCCCGGGCGGCGGCACATCGGAGAAGCCAGTCGGTATGGTCTGCTTTGGCTGGAGCAACCGCATCACCACGCTGACGGAAACGCAGCGTTTCAAGGGCGACCGCGGCCAGATCCGCCGGCAGGCGGCCGAGCACGCGATGCGCGGTCTGCTGGAACTGATTCGGAACGAGGAGTGAGGGCCTGGCGCCCATCAGCGCGCAAAAGCGTGCAAATGGGCGCGTAAATGCCTGAAAAAACCTGGGCGGCACGGGCCTGAGCGGCCCCGTGCCGGGAAGCCGCGTTCAGCCGTGGCGGTAGCGGTTGATGGTCTCGCGCGTCTGCAACGCCACATTGCGCGCCGCAGCCGCAAAGTCCTTGTCGCGGCTGGCGTAGAGGATGGCTCGCGAGGAATTGATCATCATGCCGTTGCCGTCGGCAGTCCGGCCAGCCTTGACGGTGGCCTCGATATCCCCGCCCTGCGCGCCGATCCCAGGGATCAGCAGCGGCATGTCCCCCACGATCTGGCGCACCTTGGCGATCTCGTTCGGGAAGGTCGCGCCCACCACCAGGCCCATCTGGCCGTTGGTATTCCAGCGCTCACGCGCGGCCTCGGCGACCAGCTGGTACAACGGCTTGCCGTCCACCTGAAGGAACTGCACGTCAGATCCGCCCGGATTCGAAGTCCGGCACAGCACGATGACACCCTTGCCCGGATGCGCCAGGTACGGCGACATCGAATCGAAACCCATATACGGGCTGACCGTCACCGCATCGGCCTTGTAGCGGTCGAAGGCCTCGACGGCGTAGTGCTCGGCCGTGGAGCCGATGTCGCCACGCTTGGCGTCCAGGATCACGGGGATGCCCGGGTGGGCGTCGTGGATGTACTCGATCAGCTGTTCGAGCTGATCTTCGGCGCGCTGGGAGTGGAAGTAGGCGATCTGCGGCTTGAAGGCGCAGACCAGGTCGGCCGTGGCGTCGACGATCTCGCGGCAAAAGGAAAAGATCGCGCCGCCGGTGCTGGTGAGGGACAGAGGCAGCTTGGACGGGTCCGGATCGAGCCCGACGCACAGCAGGGAATCGTTACGCTGCCACGCGGCGGACAGCTGCTCGGTGAAGGTCATGGAGTGCTCGGTATGAGGATGAGGCCGGAGCGGCCTGGCGATCTGCAAGCCATTCTGCAAGCATAACGCGCGCGCTGGCCGGCCGGTTGGCCGCGCGGGGCGCGCCTCCGGCAAGCCCCGCCACGGCATATGGCGTTGGCGTCAATTCTAACCGTTGCGTGCTATCGTTTTGCGCTTCCGATTAAAAAGAGCGGCATCGCACGTCGCCAGCGCCCATGACACTCGACCGCCGAGGTCTCATCCTCCTTGTCATCCTTACGATCGCCTGGGGCATCAACTGGCCCATCATGAAGATCGGCGTGGCGCATTTCCCCGCCATGGGCTTCCGGCTGCTGGGCATGGCCGGCGGGCTGCTGGCGCTGGGCCTGGCGCTGCGCATCCGTGGCGATTCCCTGCGCGTGCCACGTGCGGCCTGGCCCACGGTGATCCGGCTGGCCATCCCGAACATGGTCGTCTGGCACCTGTTCGCCATCTGCGCGGTCAAGATGCTGTCGTCCGGACGGGCGGCCATCCTTGGCTACACCATGCCGATCTGGGCGGTGGTCTGGGGCCTGGTGCTGTACCGCGAACGCATAGCGGTCTCCGCCTGGATCGGCATCGCCTGCGCGCTGGCGGGCACGATCCTGCTGCTGTCCGGCGAGATCACCGCGCTGACCGGCAGCCCCGCCGGCACGCTGCTGATGCTGGTGGCCGCGGCCGGCTGGGGCTTTGGGACCCAGTTGATGAAGCGTACCGAGATCGATATCCCCATTGGCACACTGACGTTCTGGATGCTGGCCCTCACGCTGCCGTTCCTCGGCATCGGCACGCTGTTGCTGGAGTCCGGCTGGCGCATGCCCACGGGCATCGAATGGGCTGCCATCGTCTACAACGCCGTGGTCGTCTTTGCCTACTGCCAACTGGTCTGGTTTGCACTCGCGCGCAGCCTGCCCCCGGTGGTGTCCAGCCTGTCGATCATGTTCATTCCCGTGGTGGGCGTTTTCTCGGGCATGTGGATGCTGGGCGAAACACCGCACTGGCAGGACTATGCGGCCATCCTGCTGATGTTTGCGGCGCTGTCTTCTGTGATGCTCGCCCCGCTGCTGCGGCGGCGCCTGTAGCCGGCGTTCGGCGCGCGCAACGCAGCAGAGATTTCGCTTAACAAGCCCCCCTGCGTTGGATTACACTCGCGGCCATCAGAATCCCGGAGAAAGTACGTGGGCAGTAGCATCGGGTGTTCGTGTTGCCGCAGTTGCGCTGCGACATCGACGAATGCCATGTCACTGCGGGCTGCGTAACGCCGATCCGCGAGGGCCGTGCCCTTGCTCATCGCGTCCTTGCCCGCAGACACCTGCGGGTGAGTGTCTTTCCGTTTCCCCCAGTGGCCGTCGCCCCGACTGCCGCGTCGCGCTTCGGATCTTCCCTCTCCCGGCTTGCCAGCCAAACCCAGGCAAACGCCATCGCCTTGCAGCGAGCCGCTCGTTCCGGCCGCACGCAGCGCGATCACGCTTGCCCGTGGCCGCGCCATGGTCACACTGCCGGCGAGCCTTGCCTGCGCCTGTCTCCGATGCATCGACAACAGCGCAATCAGTAACAAGGAATCCCAGGGATGATCAATCTGTTCGTCCTGCAGAAAGGCCGGCTCGCCCAGGAGCAGGTCGACGAGCGCAATGAGCTGCTGCAGCACAAGCCCATCTGGATCGACGTTGTCAGCCCCGACGACGAGGAACTGGCCTGGATCAAGGAGGCCTATGGCGTGGTCCTCCCGGAACTGGAAGACCTGGGCGACCTCGAAGCGTCCGCCCGTTATTTCGAGGGCGAAGACGAGAACATCCACATCCGCACGGACTTCCTGCTGGCCGAGGACGAAGCCTCGCGCAACGTGCGCGTGGCCTTCGTGCTGACGCGGGACGTGCTCTTCTCCATCCATGACGAGGACTTGCCGGTGTTCCGCCTGGTCCGGCTGCGCGCACGGATGCGCCCGGGTTCGGTGCGCAACGCCAAGGACGTGCTGATGGACCTGTACGCCACGGACGCCGAGTATTCGGCGGACTCCATCGAGGAAGTCTACGAACGGCTGGAAGAAGCGAGCCGCCGCGTGCTGGCCGAAAACGTGACCGATGCCGCCGCCGCGGATGTGCTGGAAACCATCGCGCGCGAGGAAGACTTGAACGGCCGCATCCGCCGCAACGTGATGGATACGCGCCGCGCGGTGTCATTCCTGATGCGCAGCCAGTTGCTGTCCGCCGAGCAGCAGGACGAGGCGCGCCAGATCCTGCGCGACATCGACTCGATCGAGAACCACACCGCGTTCCTGTTCGACAAGATCAACTTCCTGATGGACGCGACGGTCGGTTTCATCAACATCAACCAGAACAAGATCATCAAACTGTTCTCGGTGGTGTCGGTGGCGTTGATGCCGCCGACGCTGATCGCCAGCATCTACGGCATGAACTTCAAGATCATGCCGGAGCTGGACTGGGCGGCCGGCTACCCATGGGCCATCGCGCTGATGGCGGTGTCGGCGGCAATTCCGCTGATCTACTTCCGACGCAAGGGTTGGCTCAGCTAGAAGGTGCAGCCGGCAGGCACGATCAGAGCTTAGTCGGGCAGCGTGGCGGCGCCCATGCGCCGCGCGATGATCGATGCCTTCACGCGGAAGTTGATGTGCACGTTGGCGCAGTAGGACTTCTTGTCGAAGCACTTCGGCGCCGGCAGCGCCGCCGCCAGGCGCGCGGCCTGGCCAACGCCGAGTTTCGCGGCGGACGTATGGAAGTAGTGCTGCGCGGCGGCCTCGGCGCCGAATACCCCTTCGCCCCACTCCACCGAATTCAGGTAAATCTCGAAGATCCGCTGCTTGTCCAGCCAGAATTCGAGCATCCACGTGATCGCCAGCTCCTGGCCCTTGCGCAGGTAATGCTGCTCCGACGCCAGAAACAGGTTCTTGGCCAGTTGCTGCGTGATCGTGGAACCGCCGCGCACGATGCGCCCGCGCTGCTTGTTGCGCTCCCAGGCGTCCAGCATCGCATCGAGTTCGTAGCCCGGATGATTGACGAAATCGGCGTCCTCGCTGGCAATGACCGCGCGCTTAAGGCTGCGTGAGATATCGTCATACCGCACCCACCGGCGGTCGACCGAACAACTCCAGATGTTGAATCCGCACAAGCGCCAACGCTCCGCACGCATGAACGACGTGGACGACGGATTGACGTATTGCCAGCTGGCGATCTGCAGGAAGAAATACAGTTGCATCGCCAGCACACCGGCGACCAGGCATCCGGCCAGGTAGCCGAGCCAGCGCAACGGATTGGCGGCGCCCCCGGCGCTTGCCGCGGGGCGCGATCTGGCGGACGATGGGTGGCGGGCCAAGGCGGTCCGCTTCAGCGTGCGGCTTCCGCCTGCAGCGCCGTGCGCAGTTCGGCCAGCACCGGCGCGGTGTTCGGCCGCACGCCACGCCAGTTGTAGAAGGCCTCGGCGGCCTGCTCCACCAGCATGCCGAGCCCGTCGCTCGTGCGCGCACCACATTTGGCGGCGTAGGCCAGGAATACGGTCGGCTTTGCGCCGTACATCATGTCGTAGGCCAGCACGCCCTTGCCCAGCAGGTATTCCGGCACCGGTGGCAGCTCGCCTTGCAGGCTGCTGGCCGAGGCGTTGATCACCACGTCGCAGGCCTCGTCCTCGGACAAACCGGCCAGCGAATCAAGTCCGCCGCCCCACAGCTCCACGTTGTACTGGTCGGCATGCTCGACGAACTCCTCGAGCATGTCGCTGGCGCGCGATGCGGTGCGGTTGGCCACCACGATCCGGGCCGGACGGCACTCGATCAGCGGCAGCATGGCGCCCATCGCCGCGCCGCCGGCGCCCAGCAGCAGGATGCGCCGGCCTTCCAGCAGCACGTCGAGGTTGTCCTGGATATCGCGCACCAGTCCCACGCCGTCGGTGTTGTCGCCATGGATCAGGCCGTCCTCGATCCACATGGTGTTGACCGCGCCCGCGGCTTCGGCGCGCGGCGTCAGACGGTCGGCCAGGTCGTACGCCTCCAGCTTGAACGGCGTGGTCACGTTGAAACCGTGGCCACCTTCGGCCAGGAACTTTCGCATGGTGTCGGCAAACGCATCGAGCGGCGCTTCCAGCCGGTCGTAGTGCACGGCCTCGCCAGTCTGGCGCGAGAACGCCGCGTGAATGGCCGGCGAACGGCTATGCGAAATCGGATTGCCCACTACGACGTAGCGGTCGGGCTGGGAGGTCTGGTCTGTGGTCATCAACGGCCTTGCAGGCGGACGTCGAGCCCGCTGCGTGTGAACTTGAACGTGGAAATGACTTCCAGGATGTCCTGACGAGCCTGCATTTCCGGGGTAAAGGGGCCAAACGGCGCGGCTGCACGCACGATGGCCACGGCCTGGCGATCCAGTGCGGGATCGCCCGAGCTCTTGGCCACGTCGATCGCATCGATGTTGTAGCCGTCGCGGTTATAGCCGAGCTTGCCCTGGCGATTGACGTTGATCACCAGGATCAGCTGTCCATAGAGGGGCTTGCCGTTGCGCTGCGGGAAATCGCTGGTGCCGCGTGCCTCGATCCTGCGGCGCAGGCGGTCGTAATACTGGGCATAGTCCACGCCCTGCGCGCTGGTGGCAGTCAGCTGCATGCGCTTGGGACGCTTGGCGTAGTGCTCGAGATTGCGGCCGATCTCGGCCTCGAGCTTGGCCATCTCGTCGGTGGAGGTGCGCTCGTCCTGCCCGCGCGTCGGCGTGTCCAGGCGCTGCTCGCCCGGCCTGACCGGCTGGCTGTGCACCGACGGCGCGGCCTCGCGCGACTGCGTCATCAGACGCTGTTGTTCCTGCTCCAGCTGATCGATGCGGCGTTGGGTCAGGCGTACCAGGTCGCCTTCCTTCGATTCGGTCTGCGCCGGCAGCGGCGTGGTGGCGCGCTGCTCGTCATGGTCGCCGCCGCCGTCCAGGTTGGCCTGCGCCAGGACTGTCGGGTTGCGCGGCCGTTCGGCGGACTTGGAATTGACCAGCACCACGTCCAGCTGCGGGTCCGATCGCTTGATCTCGAAGACCTCGGGGGCGGCAATCCGCACCATCAGGACCAGTGCGTGAATCACCACGGAGACGGCCAGCGCCTTGGCCAGCGTGCCGCTGGTATGCCACCAGTGGCGGGGAGCAACGAGTACGGCGTTCACGATGGACGGGCGGGCTTGGACGGTCTGCGATCGTCAGAAATGGAAAAACGGCCACCCCACGGCAGGTGGGTATGGCCGGGTCAGACTTCGATTGTAAGGGAGCGGAATGCTTTTCCGAAGGTTTCAGCCTGCCGGCTTTGCATCGGTGTCGCGTGCCGCCGACGCCGCGTCGTCCGGGCCTTGCCCGCCAGCATCCGAACCGGTCTCCGCAGCCGCCTCCTGGCCGCCCGCGGCAACCCCCGCAGCGGCCTCCTCGGCAACCTCTTCCGCCGCCGCCTCGGCCGCGGCTTCCGCCGAAACCTCCGCGGATTCCTCGTCGGTGTCCAGCTCTTCTTCCGGGACCTCGCCCTCGCCAGCAAATACTTCCAGCACGCGGCACGACACTTCCAGCGAGATTTCGTCCGTCGACGCCACTTCCAGCAGCACCTGCGTACCCCGGTTGGCCTGGGCCAGTTCCGGCACACGTGTGACCAGCGGAATCTCGGTAAAGCGCACCGCGCCTTCCTTGAGCACCGAGGCCATCATCTTTTCCCGGCCTTCCTGCGCCAGCCAGCGCAGGCACCAGTAGCGCTCCATCGTCGACTGGTGCTCCGCATAGGCCGCGTAGGTGCCTTCGAAATCCGCCACCGCCGCCAGCAGATCGGCGTCCTTGGGCTTGAACGGCGCCACCAGCTTGGCCATCACGCCGTGCTGGGCCACCGTCAGGATCTGCCATTGGTTGACCAGGTCAACATAGCGGCGCAGCGGCGACGTGCTCCACGCATATTGCGCCACGCCCAACCCTTCATGCGGCGCCGGGTAGGTTTGCATGCGCGTCCGATGCATGCCCCACGCCTTCTGCGTGCGGTAGATGCCCGGCACGCCGTGGTCGGCCAGCAGTTTGCCCCACGTGCTGTTGGCCAGGATCATCAGCTCGGCCACGATCTTGTCCAGCGGCGAACCGCGGCGACGCTGCTCGATGCGCACGCGCTCGCCACCGCCTTCGATCTGGTCGATATAGAAGTTGTAGTCAGCGCGGTTGTGGGATTCCGGCCGCAGGCCGCTGGCGATACGCGCGCGCTGGCGCTCGTCGTGCAGGTGGTTGGCCAAGTGGTAAAGGTGGGTCAGTTCGCCGCGGAACGGATAGTCGCCGGTGCCCGCGGCCAGCGCGGCCTCGGTCACCACATCCTCCAGCAGATTGTGGCGCAGGTTGGCTGCGATCGGCACCATCTCGGCCCGTGTTTCGCTGCCCAGGATCGCAAACCCGTCCGGCCCGTCCGGATCGACCGTCACATACAGCGACAGCGCGGGACAGGTGCGCCCTTCCTGCAGCGTGTAGCGGTCCACCACGGCGTCCGGCAGCATCGTGATCTTGTCGCCCGGAAAGTACACGGTGGACAGGCGCTGGCGGGCGATGGCGTCGAGCGCCTCGCCACGGCGGATGCCCAGTGCGGGCGCGGCGATGTGGATGCCGACGCGCAGCTTGCCGGCATCGAGCAGCGTCACGGACAGCGCATCGTCAATTTCAGTCGTGGTGACATCGTCGATCGAAAACGCCTGGACGTTTGCCAGCGGCAGGTCGCCGGTCGGCTCCGGAACGGCCGCATCCGGGAAACCGGTGCCCTTCGGGAAGCACTCGGCCAGGAACTTGGCTTCGTGCAGCGCGCGCGGGCTCGAAACGCCGCCAACCGCCACCATCAGCCGCATCGGCGTCATGCCCAGCGCCGTGCACGCGGCGTCCATCGCCTTGAATTCCAGACTGTTCTTGTCTGGCTTGAACAGCAGCGGCAGCACCTTGCCGCGGAATGCTTCCGGCAGCGTCAGCGCCTTAAGCTGGTTCTCGTACTCGGCCTGCACCAACGCCTGTTGTTTCTTGCGTTCCACCGCAGCCAGCGCCGCCTTGAGCTGGTCCTCGGGCGCGCGCTGGTAGCGACCGCGCCCTTTGCGGCGGAAGTAAACAGGATTGCCATGCAGCGCCATGGCCAGCGCCGCCTGCTGCACCGGCCCGGCGTCGGCGCCGTAGTACTCGGCCGCCAGCTCGGCAAAGCCGAATTCCTCGCCCGGCGCGCATTCCCAAAGGAAGTCCAGGTCGATATCGGCGGTCAGTTCGCCGGTCTGCCGCACCATTTCGATTGCCGAAGGCTGGGCAAACTGCAGCAGCACATCCTTTGCCTTGACCTTGGTGCGCTTGCCCGCGGGCAACTCAACCTGGTAGGCCTCGCCCTGTTGGGCGAGCACGGTGCCGGCGCGAATTTCGCCGCCTTCTTCGAACAGCAACTGCATGGATCGGTACTTTCAGAAATGCCGGGCACCGCCGCAGCGTGAGCATGGGAGCGGATTCCCGGGCAGAGATTCGACGGGTCGCCCTGGGATGGATGGGCGCCGTGGGCCGCACATTATCAAGGTGCCGGCCAGACCCGGGATGATACCGCACCGCCGCGCCGCAAGCCCGTTGCGGGATGCGGGCGGCAGGGAGAAAAGGAAGGCGGTCAGAGCGACATGCCGCCGCTGGCTTCGATTGTGGTGCCGTTGACATAGCTGGCATCGTCGCTGGCCAGGAACGCGTAGATGCTGGCGATCTCCGACGGCTCGGCCAGGCGGCGCAGCCAGCAGTGCTCCTTCATGCCCTCCAGCACCTTCTCCGGCACGGTCTGCAGGATCTCGGTGCCGACGAAACCCGGGCACACGGCGTTCACGCGCACACCCTTGGGGCCCAGCTCCCGCGCCCAGGTCTTGGTGAAGCCAATCACGCCGAACTTGCTGGCCGCGTAGTTGGTCTGGCCGAAGTTGCCATACAGGCCGACCACGCTCGATGCGTTCAGGATCACGCCCTTCCCCTGCTCGGACATGATGCCCGCCACCGCCTGGGCGCAATGGAACACGCCCTTCAGGTTGACGTCGATCACGGCGTCGAACTGGGCCTCGCTCATCTTGGTCAGGCGGGCATCCTTGGTGATGCCGGCGTTGTTGACGAGGATGTCGATGCGGCCGTGGCGCGCCAGCGCGGCAGCCACCATCGCGTCCACTTCCTCGCGATTGGTGACGTCGACCTTGAATGCATCGACAGCGGCGCCAGTGGCGGCGAGCCGGTCGGCGGCCTCGCGCACGCGCGCTTCCTGGACGTCGCACAGAACCAGCTTTGCCCCCTCGGCGGCAAAGCGCTCGGCGGTGGCAAAGCCGATACCGGCGGCGGCGCCGGTGATGATGGCTACACGTCCCTGCAATTTCATGATCTTGGTCTCTCTTCTGGCTTCTGTGGTGCGTGGAGGGTATCGATACGGCGGGGCAGTCTGGTGCCGCCCGCTCCCGTGTTGTCAGGCGCTGCCCGGCGCAGCAGGTCCGGCAGGAAGACCTCTGTGACGAGCATGGCGCCGCCGCCGCGCCGGAATACCGATCGCCGCGCGGGCAGCATCGGTACCAACGACAGCGCCGGCAGAATCCGCTGCAGCGCCTGACGCAGCGGATGGTGCGGCGACAGCCGCGTAAACTGGAAGGGATCGCGCCGCACGCGTGGATCGACAAACAGCGCACCGCCCAGCGGGCGGTTGCCAAGCCCGCGCAGGAATGGCCAATCGCGGCGCGCGTGATACGGATCGACGATGGTGTGCGCGAACACGGCAGGCGTGTCGTCACAGATCAGCAGCACTTCGCGTGTGATCGCCGGCACCGGCCGGATCAGGCCGAGTGCTTGCCATTCATCGGCAAACGGGCGCCGCGGCGCCTGCGCCAGCCGCGCCACCCGGAAATGGTCCGACGCGGACATCAGCCGTGCGGTCAACGAGCCCTCGCCGGTGATCCAGCGGCGCAGATTCAGCGAGATCGCCGCATCGAACGGCAAGTGCGCATGCCACGCGCCGCGGCGCGGCTGCGGAGGGAACACGGCCGCGCTCATGCCGCGCGGGGGAGCTTGCCGCCGGGCCCGAAGCCGCAGAACGCCAGCACGTCGTCGACGTAGTCCTCGAATTCGCTGATGCCGTGATCGCTGCCTTCGATAAGTCGAAGACGGGCGCCCGGGCAGGCATCGATCATGTCGCGGTAGTCGAGCACTTCATCGCCCGTTGTCGCCAGCAGGTAATAGCGCTCGGGCCTAGAGATCGCGTCGACGCGCAGATCGAGCAGCTCCTGCAGGTGGTGACGCTCCACCGTGACTGAACCGCCCCCGTGATACAGCGGCTGCTCGCCTAGGTACTTCTCGAGATCCGTCCACGGGTGGATAGCCGGATTCAGCAGCACGACGCGGCAATCATGCCGTTCCGCCAACCAGCGTGCATAGAACCCGCCAAGCGACGAGCCGATGATGGCGATCTCCGCGTCGCCCCCCGCCCGCGCGCCGCGGATGGCAGCCTCGGCCTGGGCGATGGCCTGCGCCGGCGAGACATTCAGCATGGGGCAGGCAAAATACTTGCCCACACCCCAGTCGCGCATCCGTTCCTGGACAAGCCGCGACTTGAGCGATTGCGGCGAGGAACGGAAACCGTGGAGGTACAACAGCATCGTCGTTTCCTGGTTGTCCGCTCAGTTGACCGGGGCTTTCAGCGCATCGAGCAACTTCTGGTGGACGCCACCGAAGCCGCCGTTGCTCATGACCAGCACATGGTCGCCGGGCTTGGCGGCGGCGCGCACCGCCTCGACCAGGGTCGGCAGGTCCTGGAACGCGGCGGCCTTGTCGCCCAGCGGCGCCAGTGCTTCGCCGAGATTCCAGCCCAGTGCATCCTTGCCGGAGGGCGCGCCATAACCAAACACCTGGTCCGCGGCCTCGAGGCTCGCCGGCAGCTGCGCCGCCATCACGCCGAGTTTCATCGTATTGGAGCGCGGTTCCAGCACGGCCAGGATCCGGGCATTGCCCACGCGGCGACGCAGGCCGTCCAGCGTGGTCTGGATCGCGGTCGGGTGGTGGGCAAAGTCATCGTAGACCGTCACGCCATTGGCCACGCCCCGCACTTCCATGCGGCGCTTGACATTGGCAAAGCGGCCGAGGGATTCGATAGCCTGCGCGGGCGGCACGCCGACGTGGCGCGCGGCGGCGATCGCGGCAATCGCGTTCATGCGGTTATGGGTCCCCTGCAGGTCCCATACCACGGTGCCCTGGACGGTATCGCCGAACCAGACGTCGAAGGCATCCTTGCCCGCCGGCACAGGAGTCTTCGCATCGCCTTCGCGCCAGTCGCCGACGCCGAACTGCTCCAGCTCGCTCCAGCAGCCGCGCTCCAACACCCGGGCGAGCGCCGGCTCGATACCGTTGACCAAGATCCGGCCCTGCCCCGGCACAGTACGCACGAGGTGGTGGAATTGCGTCTCGATGGCGGTCAGATCCGGGAAGATGTCTGCGTGATCGTATTCCAGGTTGTTCAGGATCGCCGTACGCGGGCGATAGTGGACAAACTTGCTCCGCTTGTCGAAGAAGGCCGTGTCGTACTCATCGGCTTCGATGACGAAGAAGTCAGATTCGGTCAGTCGGGCGGAGATGCCAAAGTTTTGCGGCACGCCGCCGACCAGGAAGCCCGGGTTATAGCCGGCGTCCTCGAGGATCCACGAGAGCATCGACGTGGTGGTGGTCTTGCCATGCGTGCCCGCCACCGCCAGTACCCACTTGCCGTTCAGCACGTGCTCGCCCAGCCACTGCGGGCCGGAGACGTAAGGCAGGTTACGGTTCAGGATGGCCTCCATCAACGGATTGCCGCGCGAAACGACATTGCCGATGACGAAGAGATCGGGTTCCAGAGCCAGCTGGGCGGGGTCGAAGCCCTCGATCAGGTCAATGCCCTGGGCTTCCAGCTGGGTGCTCATGGGCGGGTAGACGTTGGCGTCGCAGCCGGTCACGCGGTGACCCGCCTGCCGGGCCAGGACCGCCAGGCCGCCCATGAACGTACCGCAGATGCCGAGGATGTGAATATGCATGGGAGCTTCGGGAGATGCGTGAGCCCGGCCGGCGTGTGGTGCCTGCCGTCCGGGACAGGAAGAGCATTCGATTGTACCCGACGGTCAGTGCACGTTGCGGCGGTGCGGCATCGGGTGCGACTCTTGGTCCCTGGGCCGGCCAGCGCCAGCGCCGGACCATCCGGGTATCATCGCGGCATGTCCCGACGTATCGCCACTGACCCCACCCGCCTGCGCGAGGAGATCGCCCAGGCTGCTGCCCGCATGATCGCCGAAGATGGCGCCGATTACGCCACTGCCAAGCGCAAGGCGGCGCGCCAGTTGCTCGGGGACGTGCGCGTGGCCGGCGAATGGCTGCCGGACAACGACATGATCGAGGAAGAGGTCCGCGCCTATCAGGCGTTGTTCCATGCCGAGAGCCAGCCGCGCATCCTTGCGCTGCTGCGGCGTCTGGCCCTGCTGGCCATGGAAGACCTGGCCGCCTTCCGTCCCTATCTGGTCGGCGCTGTCCTGAACGGCACCGCGACCGAGCATTCCGATGTCTACGTGCAGTGCTTCTGCGACAGCCCCAAGGACGTCGCCCTGCACCTGCTCAATGCCGGTGTGGACTTCGACACCACCGAAACCCGGCACTTTGCCGGCCGCGGCGAGGTCGAAACGCTGAGCTTCCTGTGGCGCGGCCAATGGCCGGCAGCCCGCGAGGCCCGGCTCCTGGCGGGCGAGGTGCGCGCGGAATTGGGATCGCCGGTCGGTATTCATCTGGCGCTTTACGATGCGGACGACGAGCGTGGTGCAGTCAAGACCGATGCCAGCGGACGGATCACCCGCGCAGACATGAACGCTGTCCGGGCGCTGGCCGCCGGACCCGGCGGACCTGACGATGCAGCCTGACGCCCCTTGCCAGAAGCCGCTGTGCTGGCGCAAACCTGCCGAATACGCCTCTTATATAGAACCCCTCAGAACATGACCGCATCCGCCCCCGGTTCCGCACCGATCCGCCGTACCCGTCTGGGCCTCTGGCTCGTCATCGCCGTGGTCGCCGCCGCGGCCGGCGCCATTGCCAGCCATTTTGTTTTCTCGCCCAAACCTGTGGCGGATCAGGCGGTGGAGACGTTCTTCCAGGCAAAACTCCCCGATCCCACTGGCGCCGAGCTCGACCTGTCCAAATTCCGCGGCAAGACCCTGGTGGTCAATTTCTGGGCACCCTGGTGCGGTCCCTGCGTCGAGGAAATGCCCGAGCTGACGGCGCTGCATGGCGAATACGTATCCCGCAACGTCCAATTCGTCGGCATCGGCATCGATTCGGCCAGCAACATCCAGCAGTTCCTCCAGAAAGTGCCGGTGGCCTACCCCCTGGCAGTGGCGGGCTTTGCCGGCACCGAACTGTCGCGCGGATTCGGCAACACGCAGGGTGGGCTGCCCTATACCGTGGTCATCAACCCGGACGGCTCGGTGAAATACCGCAAGATGGGCCGCGTGCACGCGGACGAACTGCGCGCTGCATTGCCAGGCGCCTGAGGGCCGAGGGGCAAATCGATGTTGAATTGAATCGAACTTGATTCAATTTGTCTCGATCTCCGCCCAACGTACGCACAAACCCGCATCGAAATCGCATTTGTGATCCAAGAGGCATGAGATTTGTCTGAAATGCCTTTGGGCCGACATACGGGCTTGTATCGCGTGCTAGACAAATCCCTCTAAGCTACGGTAATCTCCGCGCAATTTCGTTGAACTGGTCGAGCCACCGTGTCTTCAACCCCGATCGTTTCCCGCTCCGCGCGGTACAAGAAAGTGCTGGTCCTGCATGGGCCAAACCTGAATTTGCTGGGCACGCGGGAACCGCAGACGTACGGGCACACCACGCTGGCCGATATCAACGAAGCGCTGACCAAACGCGCAGCGGAAGCGAGCCTGGCACTGGACACGTTCCAGTCCAACCACGAGGGTGTCCTCGTGGATCGCATCCATGCGGCGCGTGGCGAAGGGGTGGACCTCATCATCATCAATCCGGCTGCCTTCACGCACACCAGTGTGGCGATACGTGACGCGCTGGCCGGCGTGGCAATCCCCTTTGTCGAGGTGCACCTGTCGAACGTGCATCGCCGCGAGCCGTTCCGCCATCACTCATATTTTTCCGATCAGGCGATCGGGGTGATCTGCGGCCTGGGCTGGCAGGGGTACCTGTTGGCGCTGGAATATGCGCTCGCACAGGAGCAGGCAGCGCCGGGCGGCTGAATCGCCCGCACACAGAACCAAGACAGCACGGAGCCCGCCGCGAGGGCCCGCGCCCGCCCGTGCATGGCGGACGCGCCAGCGCGGCGGGCCTTTCAATGACTCACCGCCGCCGTCCCGTCCATATAGGAAGGTGACCGGACAACCCGATTCTGGAGGATAAGAAGATGGACCTGCGCAAGCTTAAGACGCTGATCGACCTGGTAGCCGAATCCGGCATCTCGGAACTCGAAGTGACCGAGGGCGACGGCAAGGTGCGCATCGTCAAGGCGCCCCCGCAGGTCGTGGCCGCCCCGATGGTCATGCCGCAGATGCAGGCCCTGCCCGCCGCACCGGCCGCCGGCATGGCCCCGGCCGCTGTCGTCCCCGAGGCCGCCCAGCTGCCGGCTGGCCACGTGGTGACGTCGCCGATGGTGGGCACCTTCTATCGCGCCCCGTCGCCGGGCGCCTCCCCGTTCGTCAACGTGGGCGATACCGTCAAGGAAGGCCAGACCGTCTGCATCATCGAAGCCATGAAGCTGCTCAATGAAATCGAGTGCGACAAGGCCGGCGTGATCAAGGAAATCCTCGTCGAGAACGGCCAGGCCGTGGAATACGGCCAACCGCTGTTCGTGATCGGCTGATGCGGCCCGGCCTGCCGAGCCCCCGCAGCGAACGCCCGTCCCGGGCACGCACGAGGGCCGGCACAGGCCGGAACCGGTCCATGCTTCCCATGCCTTCGCGGGCTGCCGCAACGCGGCACCCGGCGTTGCAATACCGGCCCAGCGCCGGCGCCCCAGGCAGCCGGCTGCGTGCCCGATGTGCCAAGCCGGCACCCCGCGGGCCCGCCCCTGTTCTCGCAGAGAGAGACCATGTTTGAAAAAATTCTGATCGCGAACCGCGGTGAAATCGCCCTTCGCATCCAGCGCGCCTGCCGCGAGCTGGGCATCAAGACCGTGGTGGTGTACTCGGAAGCCGACAAGGAAGCCAAGTACGTCAAGCTGGCCGACGAAGCCGTCTGCATCGGCCCGGCTCCGTCGCCGCTGTCGTATCTCAACATGCCGGCCATCATCTCGGCCGCCGAGGTGACCGACGCCCAGGCCATCCACCCGGGCTACGGCTTCCTGTCCGAGAACGCGGACTTTGCGGAGCGCGTGGAAAAGTCCGGATTTGTCTTCATCGGCCCGACTTCCGACAGCATCCGCCTGATGGGCGACAAGGTGTCCGCCAAGCAGTCGATGATCAAGTCCGGCGTGCCGTGCGTGCCGGGCTCCGACGGTGCCCTGCCCGACGACCCCAAGGAAATCCTGGCGACCGCGCGCCGCGTGGGCTATCCGGTGATCATCAAGGCCGCCGGCGGCGGTGGTGGCCGCGGCATGCGCGTGGTGCACACCGAAGCCGCGCTGATCAACGCCGTCAACATGACGCGCGAGGAAGCGGGACGTGCCTTCGGCAACCCCGAGGTCTACATGGAGAAGTTCCTGGAGAAYCCGCGCCACGTGGARATCCAGATCCTGGCGGACCAGCACAAGCAAGCCATCTGGCTGGGCGAGCGTGACTGCTCGATGCAGCGCCGCCACCAGAAGGTGATCGAGGAAGCGCCGGCACCGCACATCCCGCGCCGCCTGATCGAGCGCATCGGCGACCGCTGCGCCGAGGCCTGCAAGAAGATCGGCTACCGTGGCGCCGGCACGTTCGAGTTCCTGTACGAGAACAACGAGTTCTACTTCATCGAGATGAACACGCGCGTGCAGGTGGAGCACCCGGTCACCGAGATGATCACGGGCATCGACATCGTGCAGGAACAGATCCGCATCGCCTACGGCGAGAAGCTGCGCTTCCGCCAGAAGGACGTGGAGCTGCGCGGCCATGCCATCGAATGCCGGATCAACGCCGAGGACCCGTTCAAGTTCACGCCGTCGCCGGGCCGCATCACCGCCTGGCACATGCCCGGCGGCCCTGGCGTGCGAGTAGACTCGCACGCGTATGATGGCTACTTCGTGCCGCCCAACTACGATTCGATGATCGGCAAGATCATCACGTACGGTGCCACGCGTGACCAGGCCATCGCCCGCATGCGCATCGCGCTGTCGGAGATGGTGGTGGACGGTATCCTGACCAACGTGCCGCTGCACCGCGACCTGATGCTGGACGCCAATTTCGTGGAAGGCGGCACCAGCATCCACTATCTTGAACACCGCCTGGCCCAGAAGGCCGTGGCCAAGGGCGAAAAGGCCTGAGGCCGCGCCTCTGGCCGGCAATGAAGCTGTAAGGAATCCCGTGGCTTTCCAGGAATGTGTGATCGAAATTGCGCAGGATCAGGCCGAGGCCTGGTCCGACGCATTGTTCGACCTCGGCGCGCTGTCGGTCTCGGTGGAGGATGCCGATGCCGATACGCCTGACGAGCAGCCGTTGTTCGGAGAGCCTGGGCTGGAGCCGACGCGGCTGGCGTGGAACCGTTCGCGCGTGGTGGCGCTCTTCGATGAAGAGACCGATCCTGCGCTGGTGGTGGCCGCGGCCGCGAACACGCTCAACGTCGACCCGGTGCCGGCCTACGAGCTGCGCGCCGTGGAAGACCAGGACTGGGTACGTCTGACGCAGTCCCAGTTCGAGCCGATCCGCATCGGCGAGCGGATCTGGGTGGTGCCTTCGTGGCACGATGCGCCGGACCCGGACGCCGTGGTGCTGGAACTCGACCCCGGCCTGGCTTTCGGCACGGGCAGCCATCCGACCACCCGCCTGTGCATGCAGTGGCTGGAGCAGAACGTGCGCGCCGGCGAGACCGTGCTCGATTACGGCTGCGGCTCCGGCATCCTGGCCATCGTGGCGAAGAAGCTCGGGGCGGGCGACACGCTCGGCATCGACATCGACCCCAATGCCGTGGAGGCCTCTCGCTACAACGCGGAGCGCAACCGCGTGGCGGCCACCTTCGCCCTGCCGGATTCCGTTTCGGATGCCACCCACGACCTCGTGGTGGCCAATATTCTCTCCAATCCGCTCAAGCTGATGGCGGCGATGCTCAGTGCGCGCGTGCGCCCGGGTGGCCGCCTGATCCTGTCGGGCGTACTGGAGCGGCAGGCCGACGAAGTGGCCGCCGCCTATGCGCCGTGGATCGCGATGTCGGTCTGGCGCAGCGAGGAAGGCTGGGTCTGCCTGCACGGCACACGCCCCGCTTCCGCCAACCGTTCCTGATTCCACATCATGGCCGCCGCCAAGCTCGTCACGCGCTGCCCGGCCTGTCGCACCGCGTTCCGGCTTGTCGCGGACCAGTTGCGGCTGCGCCAGGGCCTGGTCCGTTGTGGCCAGTGCGACACCGTCTTTGACGCCCGCGAACATCTGATCGAAATGCCTGTGCCGGCCGCCGCGCCCGCATCGAAGCCCGATTCACGGGCACCGGTGACCGTGGCAGCCGCGCTGGCTCATGCCGAGCAGTCGCAGGCCACGGCGCGCACGCGCAGTAATGAAGCGCCGTTCGACCCGGGTTACGACCCGGGCTACGATGTGCCCGCCCTCGATTCGCCGACGATGATGATGTCGGATACCGATGCCGAGGCGGCAGCCAAGACGCGGGCTGAAGTCCCTGTGCAGACCGCTCCAGCCGGCAAGAACGTCGAACCGGACGTGGATGCGGCGGCAGAGGACACCACCGAAGCCAAGGCGGAAGCCGGGCCGGTGCGCGATGCGGAGGCCGATGTAGCCGCGGCCTCCGGGGCCGCGCCGGACAGTGATCCAGGCAGCGACGCTGCAGCCGTTGCAGAGGCCGGGGAAGCGGTACCTGCCGCGGCGACCAATGACGCGCCTCAACCGGACCCGGAGACGACTGCGGGCCGCGAAGCCGAGGCCTGGGCCCAAGCCGATCCTGAAGTGAAATCCGAGGCAGAAGCTCTGGCAGAAGCGGTGGCCGAGGCCGTGGCCCAGGCGGAAACCGAGATTGAGCCGACGCGTGAAGCGGCCTCCGCATTTGCGGGTGATGTTGCCGGCGTGGAGGCGAGCGCGGCGCCGGCAGACAGCGTCGCGGAAGGCGCACCAACGGGCGAAGCCGCGGCCGAGCTGTCCTCGGCACCTTCAACGCTAGCGCAGCCCGAGCCTGCCGATGAAGCGCCCATGTCGCCGCCCGTGCCGTGGCCTGCGCTCGACCATTCCGCGTTTGGCGATTCCGTGCCCGGGCATTCGTCGCTGGCCCCTGCCGCCGCACTGGCCTCGGCAACAACAGCAGCGCCTGCGGCCAATCAGCCTCCCGCAGGCGCCTACAACGCCAAGGCTACGTGGCCTCCAGTGCCGTCGGCGGGTGCGTCGTCCGGCGCGACGGCCAGCGTGGCAGATACGGCCGACAACCTCGCTGCCACAGCCGAATCGGCCGAATCGCTACCCACGCCGCCCCCCTTCCCCGCGACCGAACCGGTGCGCAGCGCGAGCGAATACCTGCGCGCAGCGGACCCCACGGTCGCGCCCGCCGAAGAATTCGCGCGGACACTTGACCCGCTGGCGTCGATTCCCGGCGAAGCCGGCGATGCGTTGCGCGAAGGCACGCCGGACGCCGTCGCACGCGAGACCACGACTCGCCATTGGCTGCGTCGCGATGCCCAGGCGGGCCCGGTTTTCGCTCCAGACTTCCTGCGCCACTCGCGTGAGCGCGAGCCGGCACGCGCGCCCAAGGCGAGGGTCAGCCTGCCGGGCGGCCGAACCTGGGCGCGCGCCGCCGTCGTGGTGCTCGCGCTGGGCGCGCTGCTGGAAGGCGCCTACCTCGCCCGCAGCCAGTTGGCCGGCAGCATGCCGGTACTGCGTCCGGTACTTGAAGCCGCCTGCGCTCCGCTTGGCTGCGACGTGCCACCCTGGCGCGACCTGGAAGCGCTGCGCATCGACAGCTCGCAGCTACAGAAACAGGACGAGGCCGGCGACGTCTACCAGTTAGCCGTCACGATGCGCAATCAGGGCCGCGCCACCACCGCATTGCCCGCCATCGAGCTCGTGATGACGGACCTGCAAGACCAGTTGCTGCTGCGGCGAGTGCTGCAACCGGGCGAGTACCTCGAGCCGGCACAGCGTGCGTTTGCCACCATGGGCTTGCGCGCGGGCAGCGAGCTGCCGGTTCGGGTACGATTCCGGACACAGCAGGCAGCGGCCAACTACCGCGTACTGATTTTCTACCCCTGATTTCCAAAGCCCCCCGCCACGCCGGTCGGACTGACGTCCCGCCGGCAGGCCGTATTTCCCTTCCCAAACAGGAGTGATCATGAGCAATGTGACCCTCGGCGGCAACGCCATCGAAGTTGGTGGCAAGTTTCCCAAGGCAGGCGACAAGGCCCCGGACTTTTCCCTCGTGGGCAAGGACCTGAAGGACGTCAAGCTGGGCGATTTCGCTGGCAAGCGCAAGGTGCTCAACATCGTCCCGAGCCTGGATACCCCGGTCTGCCAGGCCTCCGCACGCAAGTTCAATGAGGCCGCCAGCGGCCTGGCCAACACCGTCGTGCTGACCGTTTCCGCCGACCTGCCATTCGCGATGGGCCGCTTCTGCACAGCCGAAGGCCTGGCGAATGTCGTCACGCTGTCGACAATGCGCGGCGCCGAATTCAAGAGCAACTACGGCGTGGATATCAAGACCGGCCCGCTGGCCGGCGTGTGCGCGCGTGCCGTGGTGGTGGTCGATGAGAACGACACGGTCAAGTACAGCGAGCTTGTTGCCGAAATCAAGCAAGAACCCAACTACGAAGCCGCACTGGCCGCACTGAAGTAAGCGCGCCATCGTGCTGTCGCCGCCCGTCATGCACGGGCGGCATTTTTTATCGTTTTTGTTACAGCCCGCACAACGGGCCCCTGGAGAGAGAATGGCCAGCCTGATCTGTGGCTCCGTCGCCTACGACACCATCATGACGTTCGACGGGCGCTTCCGCGAACACATCCTGCCGGACCAGATTCACATGCTGAACGTCTCGTTCCTGGTTCCCGGCATGCGCCGCGAGTTTGGCGGTTGCGCGGGCAACATCGCCTTCACGCTCAAGATGCTGGGCGGCGACCCGATCGTCATGGCCACGGTAGGCCAGGATGCCGAGCCTTACCTGCAGTACCTGCGCAACCTCGGCATCGGCACGGAATATGTCCGCACGCTGGCCGACGCCTTCACGGCGCAGGCAATGATCACGACCGATCTGGACAACAACCAGATCACCGCCTTTCACCCGGGCGCGATGAGCCAGTCCCAGATAAATAGCGTGCAGGACACGCTGGCCAGCGGCAGCCGCCCTGCGCTGGGCATCGTCGCGCCGGACAGCCGCGAAGGGATGCTGCACCATGCTCGGCAGTTCGCCGAGGCGGACATCCCATTCATCTTCGACCTCGGCCAGGCCATGCCCCTGTTCAACGGCGAGGACCTGCGGCAGTTCATTGAACTGGCCAGCTACGTGACGGTCAATGACTACGAAGCGCAGGTCCTGCTGTCCCGCACGGCCTGGACCAGCGCCGAGGTGGCCGCCAAGGTCCGCGCGTTCATCGTGACGCACGGCGAGCGCGGCGCCAGCATCTTTGCCGATGGCCAGCAATATGCCATCCCCGCGGTGCCTGCCGAACGGGTCGTGGACCCCACCGGCTGTGGTGACGCCTTCCGGGGTGGTCTGCTCTACGGCATCGAAAACGGGTTGGACTGGGAAACCACCGGCCGTCTCGCCTCGCTGATGGGCGCCGTCAAGATCGCGCAGCAAGGTCCGCAGAACCACTGGCTCTCGCGCGAAGAGATCGGCAATCGCTTCCAGTCCGCATTCGGGTACCGCTACGCGTAAGATGGATCTGGTGCGTCACGCACCAGCACCGCTGGCGTACGGATTCTTTACGGGAGAAGTCATGAATAACATTCTTCGTATTGGCGGAATCGCCTTGCTGACCGCTACAACGCTGGTCGCCGGCTGCGCCAGCCAGTCAAGTTCCAACAGCGTGTACACCACAGGCCAGGCGCAGCGCGAGCAGACCGTGCGCTATGGCGTGGTCGAAGGCGTACGAGAGGTCCTGATCCAGGGCGGCCAGACCGGCGCGGGTACGCTGGCTGGCGGCGCGATTGGCGGCATCGCGGCGGGCAGCACGATCGGTGGCGGCAACGGTGCCGTGGCGGCGGGCCTGCTGGGCGCCGTGCTGGGTGGCATTGCCGGCAGTGCGACCGAGAATCGCATCCAGCAGCGTCGCGGGCTGGAGATCACCGTGCGCCTGGACAACGGCGAAATGCGCGCGATTACGCAGGAAGCCGATGAGGTATTCCGCCCCGGCGAGCGCGTGCGTCTGCTGTCATCGGGAGGCGTGACCCGCGTCACCCACTGAGCCGCCGGACCGCTTCCGGACAAACGCCGCGTGCCACCAGGCCGCGGCGTTTTTCTTTGGGCGCGGGCAACAAAAAACCCGCCGGGCAGATGCCATCGGCGGGTCGGCAAGACTGGCGTCTTGCGGACCGGATACAGCGTATCCGGTCAGTGCGGCACGCGATGCGTGCCCTGGCGATTCCCGGTTGTGATCGTTCGCACGAGGCGAAGCGATTACGGACGGTTGCCCGTCGGGAACGGCCAGGCTGCAGCCGGGTTCAGCGCAGTCTTGGCAGCAGCAGCAGGCGCAACGGCGGGCGCAGCGGCAGGCTTGGCGGCAGCCTTCTTGGCAGCCGGCTTCTTGGCAGCCGGCTTCTTCGCAGCAGCCTTCTTCGCAGCCGGCTTCTTGGCGGCAGCCTTCTTGGCCGGTGCGGCCTTCTTGGCGGCAGCCTTCTTGGCCGGTGCGGCCTTCTTGGCTACAACCTTCTTGGCAGCGGCCTTCTTGGCCGGGGCCTTCTTGGCTGCAACCTTCTTCACCGCGGCCTTCTTGGCCGGTGCTGCCTTCTTGGCGGCTACCTTCTTGGTTGCAACCTTCTTGGCGGTAACCTTCTTCACAGCAGCCTTCTTGGCCGGTGCCTTCTTGGCGGCTACCTTCTTGGCAGCTACCTTCTTGGTGGCGACCTTCTTGGCAGCAGCCTTCTTGGCGGCCGGAGCAGCCTTCTTGGCGGCGACCTTCTTCACAGCAGCCTTCTTGGCGGCCGGCTTGGCGGCTTTCTTAGCCGCCGGCTTTTTCTTTGCAGCAGTTGCCATGGATAACTCCTTCACTAACGTGAAATATCGAATGACCTAAGTTGGCGACCCGACCGACCCGAGGTGCGATACCGCATGACCCCAGTCGAGCGAGCGATTCATCGGCGCACGGCACAACCTCGTCCGCACGCTAATGAATTCGGTGGCAGGGACACCACGATACGCGGTGTGCAGGCGGCAGCGCGAAACACCCCCGCAGGCGGCAAAGCCAGCCCACAGGCGGGTTTCCGGGGCGTGCCGCACCCTGGAATATTCGATTGGCCCGCGCCGCCCGTCTTGTCGGCGCACGACCTGGAAAGAGGAGATATCAGACAGCAGGCCTGCGGTGCGGGCATGGCCTCGCGCACGGCAGACGGCAATCATTCGGAGGTAGCTCGCCCATCCCGTTACTGGGCTACAGGAGACTGCACGCGTTTTAAGAAGCCGGTTCGGCTCGGTCTGCGTCAAAGTTCTGGTGCTCCTCGGCTACCCCAATCACTGCATCGAAGCATCGCGCTCATCGTGACGTCTTGCTTGCGAATCGTCGATGCAATGAACTGAGACTCTTGTCAAGGCGAATCATAATTCGTTTGTTCGATGATGTTAAGAAAAAAGTGCAAAAAAACTTGCGTGCGCGCGCGAGTCGATCTACTCCACGCACGCATCGCGATGACAACACCATCGACACCCACCTCCACGTCGACATTCTCACGTCCGTCGAAGCTCCATCGCGAGGTGCTTCGCATCATGTTTCGATGCGATCGCGCGCCCCTCGGCAACACGCATTCACGCCCCTCTTCACGACCATCAGCGGCAGGCGCGACGTACGTATCGCGCACCGCCGCCGCACGCGATCGCGCGCACATCCGTCTCCCGGAAACCCGCATGTATCGTGGCTTTCGCGGCAGTCGTCGTTGTCACGCGCGGTTGTGACGCTGCGTTCGTGCGAGACCACGCGCACGCATCGGGACGGCATCTCGCACTGCCATCACGCACCGCTCACGCACGACGACGAACGCGCATCGCCGATGACGACGCGTGTGTTGCGATGTTGTCCGCGTGCGTCGATCAGACAGTTGCGCGAGTGCGACGAAAGAGTGATGCGTCAACGCAACGGTTTGTCACGACGCGCCTTCAGCATCGACCAACTTCGACACGATTCGCGACGACGATCGACGTCGCGATGGTCGTCATCTCGATGCGCGCGCGTCTGTCCGGCGTCGATGACGACGTTGCTTCGGGGTGGTCGCCGCGATCTCCCACGCGTGTGACCACACGCGTCGGTCGCACATCGAGATCCGTCGACATCGGATGCACCACGACCTCGTCAGCATCGTCGGCTTGGGGTTCTCACTGATGCAGCTGATGCCGGGCGACCGCCATTCGACCGTCACCTGTCGGATGCGCGCCGACAACCGGTGTGTGGTCGGCGGCGACAGCGATCCCGATGCCGCCCCGCTCCGCCTCGACTGTGACGCGACGTTCGTCGACTGTGGTGCCGACACGCCAGTCGCCGTTCCGCTAGAGGATTGCTTCGGGGTCTCGTTACAGGTGCGAAATGCTGCATGACAAAATCCCCGCAAACCGGCGCCACGCAGGCGAATGCGGCACGCGGTACAGTACCGGCTGGTGCGTGCGCAAACGAGCGTTGGAGATTGCAGCGCGGTGCGCCCGCCAGTAGATTGGCATCGCGCGCCGCCAATGCCGATCGATGGGCGAGACATCGCCTCGCAAACATCCGGACGCCACGCGACATGCCTGCCGCCACCGCGCGCTGGCCACGTCGCGATCGCACCGCCCGGCAAGACACGCGCCGCGAATGGCTAGCCTGCCATCGCGACACTGAACTGGAGAGCTCCATGCGCATTACCGCCCCCCGAACCCTGCTGCGCGCGACCGTGTTCGCGGCCGCCTTCGCCGTCAGTGCCGTCGCCTTCGCAGAAGCGTCGCCTGCGGGCATGTGGAAGACGATTGACGACAGCACCGGCAAGCCGCGCGGCGTGATCGAGATCACCGAGAAGAACGGTGTCTACAGTGGCAAGCTCCTGAAGAGCCTGACCGAGACCGAAGGCCCGGCCAAGGTCTGTGACAAATGCACCGACGCTCGCAAGGACCAGCCGATCATCGGCATGACGCTGCTCACCGGGCTGCGCAAGACCGGCGACAACGAATGGAGCGGCGGCGAGATCCTGGATCCGGAGAGCGGCAAGCTCTACAAGTGCAAGATGTCGCTGGCCGATGATGGCAAAAAGCTCAACGTGCGCGGCTTCATCGGTATCAGCCTGATCGGTCGTACGCAGACCTGGGAACGCGATCGTTGATAGGTCATCTGTTTGGATGACGACGCTGTTGTGACTGGCCGCGAGCGCAACCGAACCGGCCGGCACGGCACGCTCTCCCAGCACGATTTCCGCACAGCACGTGTGGAGAAGACGTGGGGTGCGACAAGCGCTGGTGGTTGCCTAGCTCGTCGGCTCCCGCTCCTTTCGGAGAGGCGCGACGCTCCAGCAAGGCGGGCGCCGGCACTCAGCTGCGGTGGACCGCCAGGCGCCAGCCCCGCTGCACCATCCCGTTTCAGAAACTTGACAGCCGCCGTCGGCAAAATCGGTTTCGCGTCTTCTCACAATAGGTACGGGAGACATGCATGCGCACCTTCCGTTGCGGCCACGCGCTGGCCATCGCACTCGCCACCCTCCCCGCTCACTGCCACGGCGCATGCTGCGGGCGCCTTGTGGAATCAAGTGACCAAGTTCGTCGTGCCATTCACGCCCGAGCGGCGCCAACGATCTCGTCGCGCGTGCCACGTTCTGGTGGGTGCGTGGGCAGGGTCACAAGCAGCCTGATTCGCCTGAAGATGCCGTACGCACCCGACGACCCGATCCCGCTTGGCCCGATCGCGGTGAGTCCGTCGCTGATCGTCGCGCCGCCGTCGTTGCCGGTAAGCAACCTCAAGGAACTGATCGAGTACTCGACGAAGCAAGTTGGCGCGCCGTTTGTCACCGCCGGCAGCGGCCGCACGCCACACTTCGTCAAAGAAATGCTCAAGGAGAAAGGCGCGCAACAGATCGTGGTGCCGGACAAGAGCAGATCGGAAAGCATCACCGCAGTGATCGGTGATCGGTGGTCAGGTGGCGGAAACCTCTGAAGCAAGCGTCGTGGTGCTGCCGCAGATCAAGGCGGGCCAGCTCAAGGCACCGAGTGCCACGTGGGACTGGCGCGTGGCGGCGCTCCCAATATCCCCACCACCGCGGATCAGAGGATGCCCGAAGTCCGCATCTTCGCGCCCCAGGGCACCGACCCGGCGACCATCGGGAAGCTGAACGCTGAACTCTCTGCCGGTACGCAGACTCGGGAGGTCCGTGATCGCCTGCTGCCGAACGGGATCGAGCCGGCCGCGGCTCCGTGGAGCGCTTTGTGGCATTCCTCAATCCCGGGCGGGAGCGCCTTGGCCGTATCGCGAGGAATGCAAACGTGGCAGCCGATTAAAGATAAAAAAGAATGAATTTTGGATGAGGCCACCCTGTCGGGTGACCAAATGTATGGAAGGTGGCCTGCGACGTGCGGGCTTTTTTTGTGCCGATTTAGTAACGACTCGGTCAAAATCCAGATACTAAGCGCCTTAATAGGCTGTTTTTACTTCACATGTGTGGGCATTGAAACATTCAATGCCGCCATATGCTGTCTGTGTTTGGCGCGCAACGCGAATTGCAACACGAATCGTTCGCATTTATATTCCGGCACGCCCGCCAAATGCATGCCCCTCACACACGTCGGACCGCGCATCGCTTCGCGTCCGGCGGCAGAGGACGGATCGGGCCCGTCTCACGAGGGGCGAACTGGACCTGACAATGATTCGCCGCACCCCCGTGGCCACCGCGCTGGTGGCACTGTTTGCAGCCCCCGCAGCCTTCTCCCAGCAGGCACCTGCTCCGCAGTCTGCGACGCCGCCTGCCACGCCTGTTGCCACGTCTGCGGAGGCCGCTCCGCCCACGCTGCGCGAGATCACGGTCCAGGGCTCGGCGTCACGCGAGGACTTCAATTCGAGTGGCAGTCAGTTGTCCAAGCTGCCGGCCGACCTGCGCGACGTGCCGCAGTCCGTGACCATCGTGAACAAGGCTTTGATGACGTCACAGGGCGTGAGTTCGCTCGCCGATGCATTGCGCAACGTACCCGGCATCACGATCGGCGGCGCCGAAGGCGGGCAGATCGGCAACAACATCAACTTGAACGGTTTTTCCGCGCGCACCGACATCTACCTCGACGGCTTCCGCGACCGCGGCCAGTACTACCGGGACACCTTCGCGCTGGACCAGGTGGAAGTGCTGATGGGCCCGTCGTCGATGCTGTTCGGCCGCGGCTCCACCGGCGGCGTGATCAACCAGGTCAGCAAGAAGCCGTCGCTCAAGGCCGCCACGGAAGTCACCGGTTCCGTGACGACCAACGGCCTCGTGCGCGCGACCGCCGACGTCAACACGCCCACCGGCGACACCTCGGCGTTCCGCATTTCCGCCATGGCGCAAGACGGCAAGCCGAGCACGCGCGACGAGATGCAGGTGCAGGACTTCGGCATCGCGCCGTCGTGGCGCTATGGCATCGGCACCTCCACCGAGATCACGTTGTCCGCGTTGCTCCAGCACAACGAAGACTCGCCCGATTACGGCCTGCCAGCCATCAACGGCCACCCGGTCAATGTCGACCGCAACACGTTCTACGGTTTCAACAATGACCGCACGCGCCAGAACATCGCTTCGCTGTCGGCCGGCGTCGACCACAAGTTCTCGCCCAACCTGCGCCTGCGCAACCAGACGGCATTCAACTATGTGGAAACGAATGCCCGGGAGACTGCGCCGAACGCCGTGGGGTCGGTCAACGCCGCAGGGGCCTTCACGCCGCTGACGACGACCAACCTGCCGCTGTCGCAGCTCTTTGTGCGCCAACAGAGCCACGATCGCAACATCCGCGACTACTCGATCTTCAACCAGACCGAGCTGACGGCGAAGTTCGATACGGGACCGGTCAAGCACACGCTGCTGACAGGCGTCGAACTCGGCCACGATGGCTACAACAACCAGAACTACTACCGGAATGGCAGCTGCGGCAACACGCCGCTGAACCCGCCCGCGACGGCTACGGCCGCTGCCGGCACCTCGGGCTACGTCGCCTGCACGCCGGTCGTCGATCCGGTCTATCGCGACTCCCCCGCCAACGTGCCGACGAGCGTGGGCAACCTGCAGGGCGGTTCGGCCAACACGATCGCGGTCTACGCCAACGATTCGATCGAGTTCACCAAGCAATGGAAAGCGGTGGCCGGCGTGCGCTATGACCGCTACATCGCCAGCATCACCAACTCGGTGAATTCGACGAATACCCGTGGCAACACGGCGCTGGCGAATGCCGACCAGACCGTCAACTACACCAGCGTGCGCCTGGGTGGCATCTGGCAGCCGACGGAGCAGCAGTCCTACTACGTGTCGTATGGCACGTCGTTCAACCCGTCGCTGGAGCAGTTGGTCGGCACGGTGGGGCAGACCTCGCTGGATCCGGAAAAGAACAAGGCGTATGAAGCGGGCGCCAAGTGGGATCTGATGGACGGAAACCTGTCGGTGACGTCGGCACTCTTCCGCATCACCAAGGACAACGCCCGCAGCCAGATCGATGCCACCACCTACGCGCTGACCGGCAAGATCCAGGTCGACGGCTTCCGCGCCGGTGTCACTGGCCGGATCACGTCCAAGTGGCAGGTATTCGCCGGCTACACGTACCTGGACGCCGAGATCAAGAACGGCATCGCTGCCGGCACGCAGGGCAAGGTACCCACCAACACGCCCAAGCACACGGCCACCGCGTGGACCAGCTACTCGATCCTGCCGAGCTGGGAAGTCGGCGGCGGCGCCTTCTATATGTCGGAGCGCTTCGCCAACAACACGAATACGGTGCAGGTGGGAGGCTTCGTCCGCTGGGATGGCATGATCGCCTACCATCAGCCGAAGTACGATGTACGCCTGAACCTGTTCAACATCTTCGACAAGAAGTATTACGATGCGCTGATCCAGTCGGACGGCGGTCGTTCGGTCCCGGGCACGGGCCGCACGGCCATGCTGTCCGTCACCTACCGCATGTAAGCGCCGGCGGGGCCGCCGCTGGCCGGCGGTCCCGTTCAGGATGAATCCATGCTTGTCTGTATTCCGAAGGTTCTCAACGCCGAACAGCTGGCCGCATTGGTCCAGCAGCTGGAGCACGCTGGCGACGCCTGGGTGGATGGCCGCGTCACGGCCGGCTACTCCGGCGCGCCGGTCAAGTTCAACCAGCAGATCGACGAGCGCTCCGAAGTGGCGGTGCAATGCCAGCACCTGATCCTGGCGGCGCTCGAACGCAACCCGCTATTTATTAGCGCGGCGCTGCCCAACATCGTCTACCCGCCGATGTTCAACCGCTACGGCGAGGGCATGACCTTCGGCGCCCATGTGGACGGCAGCGTACGCATCCATCCCCACAACGGCCGCAAGCTGCGCACGGACATTTCCGCGACGCTCTTCCTGTCCGACCCGGCCAGCTATGACGGTGGCGAACTGCAGGTGGAGGACACCTACGGCATGCATTCGGTCAAGCTGGCGGCTGGCGACATGGTGATCTACCCCGCCACGAGCCTGCATCAGGTCACGCCCATCACGCGCGGGACCCGGCTGGCCAGCTTCTTCTGGATCCAGAGCCTGATTCGGGATGACGGCCAGCGCGCGTTGTTGTTCGACATGGACAACGCCATCCAGACGCTGAACCAGACCAATGCGGACGATCGGGCGCGCCGCAGCCTGGTGGGTTGCTATCACAACCTGCTGCGGCAGTGGAGCGAGACCTGAGGCCTGCAAGCCTGCCCGCCCCACCAAACGGAAACGGCCGACGGATTGCTCCGCCGGCCGTTTTGTCATTTGCGTCCGGAGTTTCGTGACGCCAGCGGTGCCACCCCGGATAGTGCTTGCGCAGGGGGGGCGCCCTTCCTTTCCGCCGTTACATCCGATACCGCAGCGTGGCCACCACGCTGCGCGGTGCACCCGGCATGTTCAGGTTGGCGTTGGAGCCGTGTGCGGACACGATATAGCCCTGGTTGAAGATGTTGTAGAAGTTCAACTGGGCCTCGAACGGTCCGCGACGATACCAGGCCATCATGTCCGCCGTCACATAGCCCGGCAGCGTCACGGTGTTGGCCGGATCGGCCATCCGCGCACCCACCAGGTTCAGGCCACCGCCGACGCCGAATCCGTGGCCCAGCGACTTGGTCAGCCACACATTGCCGGCATGGCGGGGCGTGAGCGTCGCGCGCTTGCCCTGGAAGGCCGCGGAGGACTTGGTGACCTCGGCATCGAGGTACGCATAGCCGGCCAGCACCTTCCAGCCCTGCCCCAGTTCGGCTGCGGCGGTCAGTTCCACGCCATCGGTGCGCTGCTCGCCAATCGGGATCAGTGCCGTGCCGGTGGCATTCGCCACCTTGATATTGGTGCGCTCCAGACGGAATACCGACACCGTGGTGCTGGCCTTGCCATCCAGGAAATCATACTTGGCGCCCACCTCGGCGTTGTTGGTGGTTTCGGGCTCCAGCTCCGCATTGTTCGCGGCCAGCGAGAAGTTCTCGCCGGACGGCTGGTACGAGCGGCTCCAGGACACGTAGTAGGACTGCGCCTTCGACGGCTGCCACACCAGCCCCGCGCGCGGGCTCCAGGTGTTATCGGTACGCGACAGATTCTGCTGCCCCGGCCGGCGCTCGATGGTCTCCTGCTCGAAGCGGTCGTACCGCACGCCAACCAGCGCCTTCCAGTGTTCGGTCAGCGTCATCATGTCCTGCGTGTACAGGCCCAGCGTCTTGAAGATGCCGAGGTTGTTGGCCGCCGGCGCGCCGCCGACCAGCAGCGGCAGCACGGGCAGCACCGGGTTGAACAGATTGACCGTGGCGACGTTGTTGCGGGAGTAATTGACCAGGTCCTTGTTCTGCTGGCCGACTTCCACGCCGTAAAGCAGTTCGTGCTGCATGCCGAACAACGTGGCCTTCTGGGTCAGGTCGGTCTGGTTGAACCAGCCGTGTTCCTCCCGATACACGTTGGACCGGTTGAACGACGCCGTCTGCGCGGCCTCGTTGACCGAACCCGTCAGCGTGTTATTGCGGTTCAGCGAATAGTGGTAGTACCGCGTGGCGTTGCGGATCGACCAGTTCTCGTTGAAGCGATGGTTGACCGTCGCCGTGCCGGAATACACGCGCGACTCCGAGGTATCGACATCACGCGCATTGGCCGCGCCGTAGTACGTGGAAACGGGCACGTTGACCGGGCGGCCCTTGTAGGCCGGGATGCCGAAGTCGGTGACTCGCTTGTCTTCCAGGTAGTCCATCTGCAGCAGCACCGTGGTCTGCGGGGCCAGACGGAATTCCGCCGACGGCGCGATGGTCGAGCGGCGCAGGAATTGCTGGGAACGGTAGCTGTCGGCATCCTCCAGGGCACCGGTCACGCGGAAGGCGGCCGCACCGTTACCGAGAACCTTGCCCACGTCGACCTCCGCGCGCTTGTCCGCCCAGGACCCGTAGCTGAAGCTGAAATCGGCCACGTCGATGCCCGGCTTCTTGGTTACCCGGTTGATCAGGCCACCCGAGGAGCCACGGCCATACAGTACGGCGGCCGGGCCCTTGATGACCTCCACGCGATCCACGTTGGACAGGTCGCGGAAATACAGCGCGTCATCGCGAATACCATCGACAAACTGGTCGGCGATCGCCGTGAAACCCCGGATCGACACCTGGTCTCGCTGCCCGTCGCCGGTGGAAAAGGAGACGCCCGGCACGTTCTTCAGCGCGTCCTGCAATGAATTGGCATGCTGATCACGCATGACCTCGTTAGTCACCACGTTGACGGTCTGCGGAATATCGCGCAGCGGCGCTTCGGTCTTGGTCGCACTGACCGCGTTGGGCGGGTTGTAACCGTCGCCGAGTTCGCGACTGATATCCGCCTTGACGGTTACCGCCGGGAGATCCTGCGGCGTGGTCTGGGCGTAGGCGATGCCGGCAGGCAAGGCTTGGGCGGCGAACAATGCCATGACGGCAGTCCGCACAGCGTGTGGCTTCTGGCTCATTTTTCCCTGTAATGCGTTGTAATGATTTCGTGCAAACGCGACGCATTATCATTTACTGGGCCATGAGCGGTCAAATCATCACGTCTTTATCCTCGTCCCAGCCGAGGGATATTGGCTGAAAGTGGCAAATAAGCCGCAAAAATCGTCACCCGATTTCTCGGAGTTTTTCAGAGTCAGGGTTTAGCCAAACTGCTCGGCCAGGGCTTGCCGCGCCTGCTCGAGGAATTCGGATTCGCCGGCGCGCGCGGGCAGCAGGTAAAACTCGGCGGTCGGCAGCGCGGGCAGACGCCAGCGCGTAATCGCCGCGGCATCCAGCGGGGCCACCCCCGGCCCGACCGCCGAGGCATTGAGGCACGAAATTCCCAGCCCCGCCGCCAGCGCCAGATGCAGGCCAGCCACGCCCGATGCCGAATGCGCAATCTCGAATTCGCGCTTCCTGCGCATCAACAGTTGCACCACGAACTGATGCATGGAGCAGGTATCGGGCAAGAGCACCAATGGCAGCGCAGACGCCGGCGCATCGGCCATCTCCGGCGCGGCCACCCACGCCAGTTCCTCCCGCCGCAGCACCGTCCCGGCCGTCCTTTCCGATCGATCGGCCTTGTCGCCAGCGCGTACACCCAGCAGCCGCATGCTGACGCCGATATCAAAGGCGTCGAGTTCCGCGGACGCCTCGATGGCGGCGCTCTTCATGACCGTGACGTGCAGCTTCAGGTAGGGATAGCGGTCGCGCAGCCGGCGCAACATGCCGGCGATCTCTCCCGGGCGAAAGTAGTCGGTCACGGCCAGCCGCAGCTCGCCATTCAGCGACCGTCCGCGCAACTCCTGCATCGCCAGTTCATTGAGCGTCAGAATGCGCCGCGCGTATTCCAGCAACCGCGCCCCGGCAGGCGTCACGGCGGCGCCCTTCTTGCCACGCGTGAGCAATGGCACACCGGCGCGCTCCTCCAGCTTGCGCAACTGTTCGCTGACGGAAGACTGCGACAGGAACAGGCGAGGCGCCGCCGCGGACAGACTGCCACTGTCCGCCACCGTGACAAAGGTTTTCAGCTGATCGGTCTCAAATCCACGCATGACATGCTCCGCGTCTGGTCTTCCAACAGGATGCCCGGCACCGTGATACAGATGATCCGGTATTTCCGATGGATAGTATCGCAAATTCCCGCTTTTCCGATGCAAGACCGGGTACTACGATGACATCACCGCAGCACAAACATGTTCCACAACTTCCAGTCATCAAGGAGCCCGTCATGCCCCACATCGCCCTGCAGATCTCCGGTCAGCCCGATGCCGAACTGACCCGCCGCGCCGCCGCCACCGTGGCCGAACTCACGCAACGCGTCCTGGGCAAGGACGCCAATTTGATCGCCACCGTCGTGGAATATGTGCCGCGCGAGCAATGGATCATCGCCGGCAAGCCGCTGTCCGAGCACACCACCGGGCGCAATGCGTTCCAGCTTGATATCAGCGTGACCGACGAGACCAATACCAAGGCGGAGAAGGCACAGTTTCTGAAGGAAGCCTTCGCTGCGCTGTCAGAGGTCATCGGCGATGTGAATACCGTGTCATATATCTACGTCATCGATGCGCGTGCGGCCGCCTATGGCTATGGCGGGCAGACGCAGGAGTTTCGTCACCAGCATCGGTGAATGCCTTTGAGGGAATGTCATCGCGATATGTCATCGCGTGTCTTCCGGGCAGGCGCAGGAACGCATTCGAGACGTCGCGTCCTTGCGCTACCCCAATGCGCGATGCCCTGAACCTATGGCAAAGTCGGCGGCTCATCCGCCTTGCCGCGCCCGTCGTCGTCAGCGCGGTTACAAGATCGGCGGCCGCCCTGCGCGGCGCGCCGATCGTTTGCGTCATAGGAGACCTCATGTCTTTTGTTGTCGTGCTCGCCGCGCTGGCGTTCCTGATGTTTGCCGCCTATCGCGGACTCAGCGTGATCCTGTTCGCGCCGATCGCCGCGCTCGGCGCCGTGCTGCTGACCGATCCCTCGGCCGTCGCCCCGGTGTT